>JBEKXN010000038.1:0-38768 GCA_049511835.1 Verrucomicrobiota bacterium
CCGGCGTTCATCAAGGCGTGGGAAATTTTTGGGTCCGGCGTGATGGGCGAATTGATGTTTATTCGCGCGCGTTACGGCCACGGTGGGCGGGTGGGTTACGACAAGGAATGGCGCGCCAACCCGAAACTTTCCGGTGGCGGCGAATTGATTGACCAGGGAATCCATTTGATTAATCTAGCCGGTTGGTTTCTCGGCGACTTCAAAAAAATTGACGGCCACGCGGCGACATTTTTCTGGAACATGCCGGTGGACGACAACGCCTTTTTGGATTTGCGAACAGCAAACGGTCAGACTGCCTGGTTGCATGTGAGCTGCACGGAATGGAAAAATCTTTTTTCGTTCGAGATATACGGGCGCAATACGAAGTTGCACATCGAAGGGTTGGGCGGCAGCTACGGGGTCGAGAAACTTTATCACCACCAGATGAAGCCGGAAATGGGGCCGCCAGACACCAGGCTGTATGAATTTCCCGGCCCGGATGAATCGTGGCGAATTGAAATGACGGAGTTTGAGCAGGATGTTCAATTGAAGCGCAAGTCGGGCGCCAGTCTTGCGGAAGCGCGCGCGACACTCCAAATTGTTGAAGAAATTTATAAGAAAAGCGGAATGTCGTATTTATGATCATCGTGCGTTCTCCACTTCGTGTCACGCTGGGCGGCGGCGGGACGGATTTGCCGTCTTACTACGAACAGTTCGGCGGATTTCTCATCGCCGCGGCAATTGACAAATATGTTTACATCACGGTGCATGAAACGTTCGTGCCCGACCTCATCGTCAAATATTCCGAACTGGAACGGGTGGCGGACGCAGCGCAATTGAAGCACCCGATCTTCCGCGAATCTTTTGCCCTGCTGGGCATGGATGGACACGGACTTGAATTGGCCTCCATGGCCGATATTCCGGCCGGGACGGGCCTGGGTTCGTCCGGCAGTTTCACCACCGCGCTGCTCAAAGCCTTGCACGCGCACAATAAAAATCTCGTCCATCCGGCTGAACTCGCCGGGCAGGCGTGTGAAATTGAACTGGGCCGGCTCCGGGAGCCCATCGGGAAACAGGATCAATACATTGCCGCTTACGGTGGCATCACCTGTTTCAAATTCCTGCCGGACGGCAAGGTCGAGGCGTGGCCACTGAAGCTTTCCGTTGAGACGCGGGACAATCTCGAAGACAATTTGCTCCTCTTTTTCACCGGCTATTCGCGTTCGGCCTCGGCGATCCTGAAGGAACAGGACCAGAAATCGAAACAAGCCGACGCGGGGATGATTGAAAATCTGCACTTCGTCAAAGACCTCGGCCTGCAAAGCCGGCGTGCGTTGGAAGCCGGGGATTTGCGCGAGTTTGCGCGGCTCCTGGATGTGCATTGGCAACGCAAAAAACAACGCAGCGGCGGGATGAGCAATTCAAAGATTAACGAGTGGTATGACCTCGCGCTGGCCAGCGGCGCGCTCGGCGGCAAACTCATCGGTGCGGGCGGTGGCGGCTTCCTGATGTTTTATGCCGACGACAAGGCCAGACTCCGCCATGCCCTGCGGCAGGCCGGCCTCAAGGAAGTCCGCTTTCGTTTCGATTTCGAAGGCACCAAGTTGTTGATCTCGTGAATTCTTTTCAAAGGCACGCGGTGAATGCGCTAAACAAATGGGGAAATTTTACGGCGGACGCTGAAAACAAAATGTCGTAATAGCCAATTTACTTTCAATGCGAATGCACTTTCAAATTGTCGTCGTTACGATGATGTTCGGATTGCAATCTTGGACCTTCGCCAGAACCAATGATACGGCATCAGCGAGTGTCTCAATTCCAAAACCTCTCGCAGCGCTAGCACAAAGCGTAGCGCCCACAGACCGCATCATCGTCACAAACTGGGCAGGAACTGGATTTGGCGAATCGCCTTTCACAGTCACTGTTGCCACCAACGATGTTAAAAAGGTGGTTCGTGCTATTTCTTTAGCCAAGTTTGTTGGCGGGCAGGAGCATCCAAATTGGGAGTGGGGCTGGAAACTTTTGTTTTATCAAGGAACAAACCTTCTGGCGGCGGTCTGTTTCAACGGCGGCTCGTTTTTAACAGACGGAGTTTGGAACGATGAAAGTGGAGTATTGGGAACAATTTGCGCCAATGCCAGCAATCGAGAGTATTTGGCCAGAGTTTACGGTGACGAAGACAAAGATTTCAATGAATCGAAAAAGGCCGAGGCCAGAGAATGGCTCAAATCGCCATTGCATACAATCCTCGGTGAAGACAAGAAGAAGGTTCTAAAATTTGTGAACGATTTTTACGCTGCTGGCGCTAAAAAGGTCTACGTTGCGGATATTGAAATGCATCTCAACGGTAAAAACCCGCCTAAAGAGAATGCGAAGTATTTACTTGTCGTTCTTCCACAGGATAAAGAAACCCGCCGAAAATTTTTTGTTGTTCACTGGAAAGCTGTAAAAGCTTGGGGATTTGATGCAGATGATGACGTAGGACAAAAATACACTTGGTATCCAATTGATTGGCACGACATCAAGTGAACCACGAAAAGGTGTTTAAAAGTTCCATGAGCCATCCGCTTTCCCAAATTCCCGTTGCTATTCTCGCGGGCGGACTCGCCACGCGGTTGCGGCCCATCACGGAAAAAATCCCCAAATCGCTCATCCCGGTGGCGGGCCGGCCGTTTCTGGCGCACCAACTGGAAATGCTCCACGCCCGCGGCATCCGCCATGCCGTGCTCTGCATCGGGTATCTCGGCGAAATGATTCAACGCGACTTTGGCGACGGCTCGGCTTACGGCGTGAAACTGGATTATTCGTTCGACGGCCCGAAACTGCTGGGCACGGGCGGCGCCATCAAACGCGCGCTGCCGTTGCTGGGCGATGAATTTTTTGTGCTCTACGGTGATTCGTATCTGCCGGTTGACTACCGTGCGGTGGCGGAATTTTTCCGGCAGAGCGGCAAGCTCGGTTGCATGACGGTCTTTCGCAACGAGGGGCGTTACGACACCAGCAACGTCGTTTTTCGCGACGGTGAAATCGCGGTTTACGACAAAAAAAAACGCCCGCCGGAAATGCGGCACATTGATTACGGATTGAGCCTGTTCAAAGCCCCGGCGTTTGAATCTTATTCCGCCGACCAGCCGTTCGACCTGGCCGAAATCATGGGCAAACTGGTCCGCGAAAAACAACTCGCCGGTTACGAAGTGCGCGAACGTTTTTACGAAATCGGCTCGCCGGCAGGTCTGGCGGAATTGGAGGTTTTGCTCAAGGCCCCCCGGTGAAATGACTAATGTCTAAATCCTAATGACGAAAGAATGACGAATGACAAAACCCTAAACGGTCGTCGTATTTGATTGGTCATTCGGGCTTGGTGATTCTTTAGTCATTCGGGTTTAGTCATTAGAGCTTCATATTAGGGCTTCATTTTTCAAGCTGCGTGTGTTTTATTGAGCCAACAACATCCATGAGCTTTGCCAAACAATTCCTCGACGAAGTCCAAAAACTTGTCTCCGAACTCAACCCGGACGCCATCGAAAAATCCGTGGCCGAACTGGCGCGCGTGCGCGAGCGCGGCGGACGGCTGTTCATTCTCGGCGTCGGCGGCAGCGCGGCCAATGCCAGCCACGCCGTCAACGACTTCCGCAAAATCTGCGGATTCGAGGCTTATGCGCCCACTGACAACGTTTCTGAACTGACTGCCCGCACCAACGACGACGGCTGGGCCACGATTTTCGCCGAGTGGCTCAAAGGCAGCCGGCTGAACGCAAGGGACGGCCTGCTCATTTTTTCCGTCGGCGGTGGCAATCTGGAGAAAAACGTCAGTCCCAACCTGGTCAGCGCCATTCAACTCGCAAAAAAAGTTGGCGCATCAGTCGTCGGCGTTGTCGGACGCGATGGTGGTTACACGGCCAGGGAAGCGACCGCCTGCGTGATCGTGCCGACGGTCAACCCCGACCATGTGACGCCGCACTCCGAGGCGTTTCAGGCGGTGATCTGGCATTTGTTCGTATCGCACCCCAAACTTAAAGTCGGTCAGACGAAATGGGAATCGACGAAATGACTAAGCCCTAATGATTAAATAATTCCCAAATCCAAAATGGGCATAAACAGCCAAAAAACGCGGGACGGGCAGGCTTTTGATTTGGAAGAGCGAATGGCGCAGTTCGGTGAAGCGGTGATTCATTTTGCGCGAGCGGTCGCGAAAAACTCCGTCACCACACCGCTCATCAGCCAATTGGTCCGAGCGGGAACGAGCGTGGGAGCAAATTATTGCGAGGCGGACGACGCAGTTTCCAAAAAGGATTTCAAGAATAAGATTGGCACCTGCCGCAAAGAAGCCCGCGAAACCAAGCTTTGGCTGCGCTTGATTGCCGCAGCCGAACCGGATTTGAAAACCGAAGCCCGCAAACTCTGGCATGAAGCGAAGGAATTGCACCTCATCTTTGCCGCCATTTGGAGGAAGTCGTGAAATGGCGCGCCGCCCATTGGTCATTTGGGCTTCGTCATTCTTTCGTCATTAGGATTTAGTCATTGGTCATTCGCGCGCATGCACCAACAACCTGAAATTCAAAACCCGCCGCGCGCGCGCGCGGTTTTCCTTGACCGCGATGGCGTCATCAACCGCGCGCTGGAGCGCGACAGCAAGCCCTATCCGCCCCGAAACCTCGACGAATTTGAAATTCTTCCCGACGTTCCCACCGCGTGCGCAAAACTCAAGGCCGCCGGCTTTCTGCTCGTGGTGGTGACCAACCAGCCGGATGTGGGCCGGGGCACGCTTAAAAAAGAAATCGTCGAGAGCATTCACGCGGAAATGCGCCGACGACTGCCGATTGACCGCGTGGAAGTTTGTTATCATTCGGGCCAGGGCGCGTCCGAATGTGATTGCCGCAAGCCCAAGCCCGGCATGTTGCGGCGCGCGGCGAAGGAACTGGGCCTTAACCTTGCGCAAAGCTGGATGGTGGGCGACCGCTGGCGGGACATTGATTGCGGCCATGCCGCCGGCTGCCGGACGATTTTCATTGATCGTGGTTACGCGGAGGAACTGCGGCAGAAACCTCACTTTTCGGCTGGCAATTTGGTCCAGGCGGCGGACATTATCTTGCGCGAATCGAAGAATTACTGACGGCAGCAGAACATTTTGAATTATGAGTACATTGAAAGCTTTGAAGGTGAAACTCTTTGCCGATGGTGCGGACAAGGCGGGAATGCTGCAACTGAACGGCAATCCGCTTATCCAGGGCATGACGACCAATCCCACCCTCATGCGCAAGGCGGGGGTACACGATTATGAGGCGTTCGCGCGCGAACTTTTACAGCACATCACGGAGAAGCCGATTTCGTTCGAGGTGTTTTCCGATGAATTTCCCGAAATGCGGCGGCAGGCGCTCAAGATCAACGGCTGGGCAAAGAACGTTTACGTCAAAATCCCCATTACCAACACGCGCGATGAATCCTCGTTGCCGCTCGTTCGCGACTTGGCGCTCGAAGGCGTGAAGCTCAACGTCACCGCCATCCTCACTTTGGAGCAGGTCGCGGGTGTCGCCAGGGCGTTGAATCCCAAGGTGCCGGCGGTCGTGTCCGTGTTCGCCGGCCGCATTGCGGACACGGGCGTTGACCCGATGCCGCAGATGCGCGAGAACAAAAAACTCCTGGCCGGTCTGCCCCGGGCGGAATTGCTCTGGGCGAGCGTCCGTGAAGTGTTGAACATTTTTCAGGCGGACGATTGCGGCTGCGCCATCGTGACCGTGCCGCACGACATTCTGGCCAAGGCAATGAAGATGACCGGAATGGACTTGAAAAAATTGTCGCTGGATACCGTGAAGTTGTTCGCCGCTGACGCGAAAGCAGCTGGTTTTTCACTCTAAGGTGTGCGTTGCCCGGTGCCTGAACCGGCCCGGCTGACGATCAACCCGGCTTGACCCATGCCTCAAATGGATGAACTGAAACTCCGTGATCGGCACAAACTGGCCTTCGACTGGCTGCCGGCCGGTTGTCAACGGGTGCTGGATGGCGGATGCGCGTTTGGCTATGGCACCGCGCCGCTGGTCGCCAAGGCCGTCCAAGTCTGCGGGTGCGACCCGAACCCCGAACTCATCGCCCGGGCCAAAGCCAGTTATCCCGCCATCGCTTTCGAAACCTGTCCTCTGGAGAAGACGCCCTATGCCGCTGAAAGTTTTGATGCGGTGATATTGACCGATGTTTTGGAACACGTCGCCGACGAACGGGCGACGCTCAACGAATTATTCCGCGTGTTGAAACCGGGCGGGTGCCTCATCATCACCACGCCGCACAAGGGTTTGTTCGCCTTCCTGGATCCGGACAACTACGCGTGGTATTTGCGAACCAATTTCCCGCGCCTGTATCGCCGCCTCTTCTGCATGAAGCATGGGCGGGAACCATCACCCAAGGTCGGCTACGAGTCGAAACACCGGCATTACCGCCTGGATGATTTGGTTGGGTTGCTGGAGAATTCGGCTTTCAAGCATTATTACGAGGTGGAGCGCGTGTTTCGCAGCGGACTTTTTTGCTCCGTGCTGACGAGCAACCTGTTTGAAGGATTATCCCTCTTTGTCGGCCCCGATTTTGCCGGACGGTTGCTGCGTCCGCTCGGGAAATTGTCGGATTGGGACTATTTCATCGGCTATGGGCGGCTTTCCTACAACATCGGCATCCGAATCAAAAAAACGGACGGAAACACCGCCACGGGCCATGCTTGAACCGGCGTACCGACCTTCAGATTAGCTGGTTCAAAACTCCATAAACGTCCTCGATTTTCACCGAGGCCATGCACGCCAGCAATTCCTCGCGCGTGCCCTTGATGTCGCCACCATCGTAACGGTAGTAATCCAGTCCGCGACCGTTCACGACGGGGTTTTTTACGAGCGTGAACGGATTGCCGTAGGGCCAGTTCGTCACGTTCAACGTCGGAGCCTCGATGACGATTTGGTGGGGCACCTTCACTGCGGCGGCGACGTGCATCAGCACCGTGTCCACGCTCAAAAACGCATTGCATCGTTTTATCAATGCCGCCGTCTGCCGGAAATTTTGCGTCTTCGCCTCCAGCACAAATTCACGATTTGACTGTGCCAGCAAGACCGGGTGATCCTTCGTTTCCTCCGGCCCGCCGAACAGCAGCACGCGGATGTCCGGACGCTCTTGGTCCAACCGCCGGACCAGCCCGGCGTAATGTTTCAGCGGCCAGCGTTTAAGCGGCAGGTTTTTCGTGCCTCCAGAGCCAACGTGAACACCAAGGATTTTTTGTCCGGCCAGTCTGTTTTGGGCGAGAAATTCATCTGCCCACTTTTCGTCGTCCGGCGCCAGGAATATTTCCATCTGATGCGCCGGCAGTTTTATTTTCGCGCCGAGCAGCGGCAGCACGTCGAAATTGTTTTCAATCGAATGTCGTGAATAATCCTGCGGCAAGGTCTTGTTGACGAGCCGGCGGTCGAACCAGCCGAAACATTCGTATTCGTGGCTGATGCGCGTCGTTGCCCCGATGATGCGTGCGGCGAGGCGATAAATAATGCGGCTTTGCGGATGAGTATTGACGGAAATGTCGTAGTGTTCACGGCGGAACGACATAAGAAAACGCAGGGCCTCAAACTTGCCGGAGTGGATGAGGTTCTTCTGGTGGACACGGTTCAGGTGCGGATTGTTTTCCAGCAACTCTTTCGAGCCCGTCTCCTTCACCAGCGCATCGATCGTTGCGTCGGGAAAGTTGGCGCGCAACTCATGGATGAACGGCGTGGCCAGCAGCGTATCGCCGATGCCGGCGAGGGAAATGACCAGTATTTTCATTCGCGTCGGCGCTTCCATCAAAGTCGTGAAATTTTTCCGAGGAGGGCCGTGGTGGATTTGCCCGGCACGAACGGAATGATCACGATTTTTCCGCCCGCCGACTCCACCGCCCGCCGTTCGTCCTGGTTCAACGTGTCTAGGGTGTAATCGCCGCCTTTGACGTAAATATCCGGTCTTGCCGCCGAAAGGAATTTTATCGCCGTTTTGTCCGCAAAAATACAGACGCCATCCACGCTCGCCAGCGCGGCAAGCACGGCGGCGCGGTCAGCCTCGGAATTCACCGGCCGGCCCGCGCCTTTCAACTGCCGCATGGCGTCATCGCCGTTGACGCCGACGAGCAACGCATCGCCGACATTGCGCGCCGATTCGAGATAGGTCACATGACCCAGATGCAGGATGTCGAAACCGCCGTTGGTGACGACCAGTTTCCTGCCACTGGCGCTCATGGCCGCCCGCCACTCCGGCAATTTGTCCCACGCAATGATTTTCTCACGGAAGTTCACGGCGTCATTTTGCCCGGGTTGCGCCGCTTGGCAATGATTTACCACCGGAGCCGCCGACGTGAGCCGGCTCGGACTCTTCGTTTGAGAAAAATGAGCGGACGCACGTTCGCTGCTACAATCTCGATAGCAATCTCCACACGCGCAGCGCCTCGGTCACCCCCCACGCCTGTGCGTCACAACCGCGTTGGGCGTGCGGCGCGTCGCCATCCAGAATTTCCGGAACCTGGCCGAGACAACCTTCGTTCATCAATTGTTCCATGCTGCCGAGATGTGCCTTTGCCGCCGCCACTGCTTCCGGTGAAAAATCCCATGCGCGCGCGAGCGCTTCGCAAAAAACCGGAAACGTCCATGTCCACGCGGTGCCGTTGTGATAAGCCGGTTTGCGGCGCGTTTCCTCGTCGCCTTCATAATGTGGCCAATATGGCTCGACGGGGTTGTTCAACAATTGTCCGTCGCGGTAGATCGGCAGCGGGACCGAAACCGGCAAGGGCGCGAGTGACCGCAACGCCCCGGGCACCACCAGATATTTTTGCGCGGCCTCGACGCAGCGTTTGGCGCGTTCGCCGGTCACCAGCCCGAGGCTCACGGCGAACAAACCGTTGCTGCGTAGCGCGTCGTCGGGGGTGGCTTCGCGCGCGGCGACACCGGGTTTGGCCAGCAGCACGTCGGCCGGCCAGCCCTTGTCTTTGAGCCAGAAAAATTTTTCAAGCGAAGTGGTCGCCCGTTCGGCCAGCCCGCCCCATTTCTTCCGGTCGTCACCACTGCTGATCTTTTCAAGCTGACGCAAGAGGCGGATCCACAGAGCTTGAATTTCCACCGGATACCCTTCGCGCGGCGTGCAGGCGGGATGGTTCGTGTCCATCCACGTGAAATGACCCGGACTCCAAATCAGCGCCGAATCGGGGTCCATGCGGATGCCGTTCGGCGTGCCTTTCGTGTAATTTGTCGCAATACTGCGAAGCACGTCGCGGAGGGTGCGACCGCTTTGGTCGACGGCCGTATCATAGAATTCCGCTTCCGTTTTTTTGTCCCAGGCCGCCGTCTCTTCGCAGGCCACCCCGAACCACAACGGTGCGTCGGAGGTATCGCGATTCGACGCGTCGTCACCATGAATCGTATTGGGCATCGTGCCGTTTTCCTCGAATCGTGCAAACATGAGCAGCGCGTGTTTCACTTCCGCGGCCATGCCCGCCGCCAGAAGTCCCCGCGCACAAATCAACGAATCACGCCCCCAATCCAGAAACCACGGATAGCCGGCAATGACGGTTATCCCATTGTCGCGCCGGACGATGAATTGTTTCGCCGCACGAATCAATTGCGCTTCAAAAGTTTGGAGTTCCGGCTTTGGCCGAACCGGGCCATCCCGCTCCTCGGGGGACGGGACGCCAACCGAAGTCGCATCCATTTCCGCCGTCGCGACGAGCGTGACACACGCGCCTTTGGGCAGCGGCAATTCAAACCAGCCGGGGCTGTAGGCGTCGCCGCTGCCGGCCTGGCCGCGGCTTTGCTCCACCGGATGCGGGACGTTTTCGCACCATTCGGGTTGCGGATGATATTCGCCGCTGTTCGCAAACACACGCAATTGCCGGTCCGGCGCGGGCGTAAAGGCAAAGCCAATGCAATTTCTAATTTCATGCGTGTTGGTCGAGAAATGATGGTCTGCGCCGCCGTTGTGTCTGGTTTCCTGATGGAAATTACGATCTTCAATGTCGAACCTCACGGTCAGGCGCACGTCGGCTTCGACGGACAACTGTTTGCCGCACGCGCGTTCGGCCGTCGGCCGGGCAAAATGAAACACCGTGGTATTTTTTCCTTCGAGCATTTCGGCGCGCAACTCGATTTCGACCGTCCGCCCGTCGCCGGCATGAGCGACAAACTGCCAGATGGCCGGCGGACCGGCGGCAAACGACGCGAGATTTTTTGCGTTGAGCGGTGAAAGGAAGCCGTTGGCATTGACCCAGGCCCGGAGGCGTTTGACAAAGATATGACGATCCACCGGGACGCTGGGGTTCAGGTTTGCACCGAGCACGCAGTCGTATTTGGAATTCACGCGGCCCAAATCCACGCACATTCGTGCCATGCCGCCGATGCCGTTGGTGAGCAAAACCAAATCACCGGATGTCGGATGTCGGATGTCGGATGTCGGATTGGCCGACAGAAAACGAATTGCAGCGGTAATGTGCTGCGATGCGGCGGCATAACGTTCCAAAATCAATTCAGCGCCGGTCGCAGTTTCGCGCGGCTGAAAACAGGCGATCTGACCGTCGTCAACGGCGATGGATTGGACATGAATCGCGCGCCCGTTTTCATTCTGCATTTGCAGTGTGGCCCGGAAGGGAGCGCTGTCCTGGATGAGCAGCCAATGGCCGGGCGGGATCGGCGTCACGCGGCGGCGGTCGAGCAGGGTCCAGATGATGACGCGCGGGAAAAAATTTTGCTGTTCCGCGTCACGTAACAGTCCGACCAGGGGGGATTTCGAGCCCCGCGCGGCAAATTCACTGGCGGCGGCAAGAAAATTGGCCGGCGAACGTTCAACCTGTTCCGCGAGCCAACGCCAGTCGAGGCCGTCAATCGTTTCGACCGGCCCAATTTTACCCAGCGCTTCGAGCGCCCAGGCGGCTTGCGCGCGGGCGCGACGGTAAGCGTCGCCGCTTAAACCCTGCGGCTCTGCCGTGGGTGCGAGGCAATGGCACGCACCGGGTGCGAGCTTGAAAACAATTTTGTCCTTCTGAATGGAAAATTTCGGAACCGGCTGGCCCAGTAAATCAATCTCGGATTTCAGATTGTGGATTTCGGATTGTAAAATTACGGATGGATTTTCTTTTTCAGCATCCGTGTTAACAAGAACAAGGACAGAATCTTTGCCTTCGGCGGATTCGCGTAGCAGCGCATAAACCGGCGAGTCAGGCGGGCTGAGGCGCGTAAGTTTTGCGCCGTCGAAAAAGCACGGGTGGTTGGCGAGCAGGCGGGTGAGTTGCGCGAGTTCGGAAACGATGTTGTCCGGGTTGTCCCACGCGAGACCGGCACAGCCGTGGACTTTGATTTTTTCGGTGGCGAGCCATTCGACGCCGCAGGTGAAACCAAAACCGCCGGTCGCACTGGTCAGCGCGCAAAGACGGTTTCGCAACAGCGACCACGCGCGCCCGCGGGCGGCCAGGCGGTCGTTGTCGTGGGTTTCGCTGTAATGAACGTAGGTGCCAACGCGTGAACTCTGGCGATTGGCGTAGTCGAGGTAGTCGGCAATCTGGCGGCCGGAGTAATTTTGGAAAAGCTCGGAGTAAGCCCATTGCATTCCGCCGCCGGTGAGCAAATTTTCGGTGGCTTCCCATGAACCGCCGAGTCCTTCGAGCAGGAAGATGGTTTCGGGAAATTCGTCCTGCACCCGGGCGATGATGTATTGCCAGGCGGGCACGGGAATTTTGTAGCCGGCGTCACAACGAAAACCATCCACGCCGCGCCGGCACCAGATTAAAAGCGCGTCGGCGATTTTGTCCCACAGCGCGACATCATCCTGCTTCAATTCAACGAGATCTTCCCAGATTGTGCCCCAGGCGCCGGGGCTGGCGAATGTGCCGTCGGGGTTTCGTAGAAAAAATTCGGGATGGTTTTCCTGCAAGGCCGCGCCCCAACCGGTGTGGTTGATGACGATGTCAAGGAACACCCGGGCGCCGAGCGAGTGCGCGGCATGAGTGAATTCGCAAAATTGATCCACCCCGGTGGTGCGTTTGTCGAATTCGACGAGGGCCGGATCAATCGCGGTCAGGTCCAACGCGGCATACGGGCTGCCAAAACGCCCAAAGCGCGCGAAAGTTGTGGGCGTGGGATGAACCGGCAGTAAATGAACGATGCGGCAATCCAGCGTTTGGACAATGTGCGGCAACTGGCGGGCCAGATCGCGCAGCTTGCCGGAGGGTGGAATGACGGTGAAATTTTTTTCATCGAGCTGCTGGAGTTGAACTTCGAGTTTTTTGTCGCGCGGGAATGACAAATTTTTCGTCGCCCCCAAAAGCCGGGTGAAGGCGCAATAAATGGTGTTGGCGGTGCGGGCAAAATTGGGATGAACACTGATGCCAACGTCCGGGCCATCGGGCCAATGCTGCCAGCCTTTCGGGTCGAGCAGATACGCCTTGGCTTTGAAGAAGCCGGTTTCAGCGAGCGGCAATTCGATCTGCCAGGCATCCCCGTTTGGTTGCATCGGCACATCGCGCCAGGATTCGCCGGCGAGAACCGGGCTGCCGGCGTGCGCGGCGATGATTTCGCGCCGGAGCGCTGCGGCGCGACTGAGATTGGTGCGGAGCAAGGCACGCCAGCCGTTGCGCCCGCTGCCGTCGTGGAGCGTGAAACGGATGCGGTCGCCGACGAAACGCACGAGGCGTTCGCCGGTCGTGGGTTCCATGCTGGGAACGGGTTGCGGCATTTTCCGGTTCCGGTGGTGTGCCGGATTGACGTTACGATTCCGCAGATGGTGGCGGAAAGCAATGCTGCAGGTGCTGCTGATGGTCATATTGAGGCGATTTCCAAGCCTGAACCTTGCACAATCTAATGTCCCAACACCTAGAATTGGCGCGCAGATTGCTGTTTTGAGGGGATAGTTATTGGAAGATCATGACCACAGTGGCCCAAAATCAAGGCGAAGAAGCTCAATTGTTGCAGACAATTGAGATGTTTGAAGTCATTGCCCAATCGCAACCCAACGATTGCCAGTCACTGGAAATTCTCAAGGAAGCCTATACCAAGCTGGGACGCGAGGAAGATGTCGTCAAAACATCCAAACGCATTGCGCAAGCTTACATGCAGTCGGGGCAGCTTTCGTCGGCGATTTTGGAATACGAAACGGTTTTACAACGGCGTCCCGACGATGCTGACGTGCAGGCGGCGCTCAAGCAAATTGAGGACAAGGCGAACAACGTGGCGGTGCAATCCGCCGGCGTGGAATCGGCGGCGGCGGTGTCGGTCTCCCAGTCCGACACGGTGGGAATTCGCAAAAAGGCGCACACGGCGACAACGGAAATTGACGATGGGCGCAAGGTAATGCGCAAAATTTTCGTCGAGAGCAAAATCATCACCGCGGGGGATTTTGATTTGTGCTGGCACACGGTGGACTTGACCGCGGCCGCATCGGATGTGGTCGAACCGTTCATCTACGCCCTTGCGGAGAAAAAGATTTTCGCTGTGGAAAAATCCCTCAAGTTGCTGGCCGACAGGTCGCGCGCGGCCTTTTTGCCGCTGGAAAAGTACGATGTGGACATTGACTTGACGCGCGGCTTTCCGGCGGAAGTTTGCCGCCGTTGGTGTGTGCTGCCGTTCGACCGGATGAGCAAATCCATTTTGGTGGCAACTGCCAATCCGTTTAATCAGCAGGCCGTGAAGGATCTGGCTGAAGCCACCACGCACCGGCTGCTGTGGTATCTGGCGCCGCCCGCCGACCTGATCTCCAACCTCCGCAGCGCATTCCGCTAAAGCCATGGCCAAAGTCAAATCATTCGGAGAACGCATCGCTGACGCACTCGTCGAGGACGGCTTGTTGTCGGCGGGGCAGATCGGGGAACTGCTCGAACAGCAAAAAAAGGAGGGGGCGCGCCTCATCAAGCTCATTGTCGACAAATCCTACGTCAGCGAGCAGGACCTGGCTGTTTCCATGGGGCGCGTGTTGAATGTGCCGCCCATCAATCTTGCGCGTATTAGCATTCCGCCGGAAGTCGTCGAATTGCTGCCGCGCGACACGGCACACAATTACAAGGTTGTTCCCATTTCCCGGTTGGAAAACAGGCTGTTCCTCGCAATGGCCGACCCGCTGAACGTCCTGGCAATTGACGACGTCAAGCGCATCACCCGACTCGAAATCTCTCCGCTCATCGCGTCTGAAAAAGCCATCGTTGACAAGTTGAATGCCTTCGATGCCGCCAAGAGCGGCTCGATGGAAGATATCATTCAGGACGCTCAAAAGCAGGATGAAGCCGACGCGGAAGCCAATTCCATCGAAGCGGTCAAGGAAGGGATCGAAGAGGTCAACCTTGACCAGCTCGCCTCTTCCAGCGGAGAAGCCCCGGTCATCAAACTCGCCAATCTCATCATTGTTCAGGCCATCAAGGACCGCGCCAGTGATATTCACCTGGAGCCTTTTGAAAAAAACATGCGCCTGCGTTACCGGGTGGACGGCGTGCTCATGGACGCAACCCCGCCGCCCAAGCAAATGCAACTGGCGCTGACCTCGCGCTTCAAAATCATGAGCAGCCTGGACATTGCCGAACGCCGCCTGCCGCAGGATGGTCGCATGCGCGTGCGCGTGAGCGGCAAGGACTTTGACCTGCGCGTGTCCGTGATGCCCACCGTTCACGGCGAGAAAGTCGTCATGCGCGTTCTCGACAAGAGCAATCTCACCGCCAGCATTGACAAGCTCGGTTTGGATCCTGACACCTTCAAGCAAGTCAAGGCCGCCATTGACGCGCCGCACGGATTGATTCTCGTCACCGGCCCGACGGGTTCGGGCAAAACCACGACCCTTTACTCCGCGCTCAACGAACTGAACAACCCCATTTACAACATTATCACCGTCGAAGACCCGGTGGAATTCCAGGTTCCGGGCATCAACCAGGTGCCGACCAAAAAGGAAATCGGCCTCACTTTCGCCAACGCCCTGCGTTCCATTCTGCGCCAGGACCCGGACATCATCATGATCGGTGAAATTCGCGACACCGAGACCGCCGAAATCGCCATCGAAGCCGCGCTCACCGGACACCAGGTCTTGAGCACCATGCATTGCAACGACGCGCCCGGCGCCATCGCGCGACTCGATGACATGGGCATTGCGCCGTTTTTGATTTCCTCGTCCGTCATTCTTTCCTGCGCGCAGCGCCTCATGCGCCGCGTTTGTTCGCATTGCAAGGAGCCGGTGACTTATCCGCCCAAAATGTTTGAAGATCTCGGCATTGACCCCGCCACTTTCAGCGGGGTGCAACTTTACCGCGGCCGCGGCTGCGAACGCTGCAAAAATTCCGGCTATTCCGGCCGCATGGCCATCATTGAAGCCATGACCATCACCGACCAGATCCGCAAACTCATCATTGCCCGTGCCAACACGCGCGAGCTGGGCAAGTTGGCCATCAGCCAGGGAATGCGCACGCTCCGCATGGTCGGACTCGACCGCTCGCGCGAGGGCGTCTCGACACTGGAACAGGTGCTCCTGATCACCTCGGCGCATTGACCCCCGACCCCGGATGTCGGGGTCAAAATTTCCGTTGCGGAAAAGCGAATGGCTGCGGTGTGGGCGACAACCAAGGCGGCGGCTGCGGCGCCCAGGCGGCCGCCGATGGCGGCGACGTTAAACTTAGACTCCAGATGCTGGGCAACTTCGGCATCTCGGCGGGTTTGCCAATCCCGGTGTTCAATGGAGTGAATGACGCGCCGATCGGAGTCAGGGCCGACTGGCCAAGGCCGGAACTCAGCGCCGTTTGCGGCAGGGAGATTTTTATGCCGTCCAATAAAGGGGTTGCCGCCGCGGCGGTGGATGATGAACCCGGCTTAAGCAATTGTCTGAACCGTTCCATGTCCGTTTGTTGCGCCACGGTGACAACCGGCGACGGCAATGGCGAGTCGAACAATTTTGACCAGTTGTTGCTTCCATCTTGCCCGGCAAATGTTTGATTATCCGGCACGGGATTGAGCAGCAAGCCGGCCATGTTGTTCGGACTTCCCAATCCGCCGGGAATGGAGTTCAACCTGTCGGGCTGTTTGTCGGAAAAATTCCAGGTTGGAAACGCATTGGTATGGGTGTCGACCGGCGGCGTCTGATTCTGCCTTTCGGTGTAGCGTTCCAGCGCCGTTAAATTTTTGGGCCGGCCGGCCGCGTCATGTTCCTGGATTCCCAGGATCTTTTCCGGCGTGGTCGCGCCGAGGATTTCCGCGGGCGTCAACAGCATCCAATTCTTGCGTTTGTCCAGCAAGTCCTGCATCCGCAACGCCTCGGCGGGTGAAACCACCGGCATACCCACCGGCAGCGGTGTGTCAACGGACGGACCACTGAAGTCGAACGATGGCGGCGCCTGCAAAGTTTTGCCAAAATCCAGCGATTCCGGCGGTTCGGGCGAAAGCGACGGCATGTTGGAGAAAACAGTGTCGTTCTCCGGCGAGGAAAACAAAATGGGTTGTCCGGGCCGAAACAAGGTGTGTTGGGCCGGGGCGGTAAATGCCGTCAGCCACACGACGGCGGCCAAAGGCCGCCCGCACTGCAAATATGCAAGGCTGAAACCCATCTCAGACTATCAGGCTAGTGGATTAGACCCCCCGCGTCAAAAATGAATTCAAACCCGCCATTTCTTTTGAATTTGACGATGATTGGGATGGCCCGTCCGCCCTGCGGTCTGTTACGACCCCGACCTTTGACCACTTCATTGCCGCTCGTATTCGCCCTTGCTGACTTTTTTAAGCACGGTGAACCCGGCCTTTTTCGCGTCGGTGATGGACAACGGCTTGAGCTTGTGCGGCGAATTGAAGGTGGAAATGATTTTACGCACCGGCTTTTTGCACGCCGGACAATGTGTCAGCGGTTTGGCCGACAGCGGACGGCGCAGGGTGAACTTGCCGCCGCAAATCTTGCAGTCGCCTTCGCACAATTCGTATTCGTAAAGAGGCATGATCCAATGTCAAATTCCAAACAGCAAATGTCGAATTGGAAAGCCGGTTCGTCAACCAAACAAATTGTCCAATCCGGGCCGGAGCTTTAATGATGATGGGGCCGGGCTTTCCGCAATTCTCCGAGTTTGGTTCGGGCATTTTGCACCTGTTCCGGAGTAAAGCCGGGACTGGCTTCAATCTGCCGCACGATTTTCTCGGCCCGCTGAATATTGCCGCAATGCAAGGCGTGGACCTCGGCCAGTTTGATCCATGAATCAAAATCTCCGGGTTGTTCCTCGATTTTCTGTTCCAGAATTTCAATGGTGGTGCCGAGATAGCCTTGGGCCAGCATTTCATCAATGGATTCCGGCGGGGCGTCAACCTTTTCCGGCTTGGGTTTCCCTTGGCTCCATTCGCCGATGGAACGGCGGGCAAATTCGACGTGGGCGGGTGAAATATGAGGTTGCTTTTCAAGCGCTTCAAGGATTTCCGTGGCTTTCTCCGGTTGGCGCAGATCCTGTGCGTAAATCCGCATCAGCATCATGGCCGCATCCACGTTGCGCGGATCTTCGGCCAGCAACGGCTTTAAAATGGATTCCGCTTCCTGGAACCGCCCCTGCATGCGCAGCTGATAAGCTTCGGTCAGCGGCCTGGATTTCTGGACGCTTTCTAGTTTGATGCCGAGGTGTTCCAGTCTGGTTTCCAAGACCAGCACACTGATATCGCCGGATTCTCTGAGCTTCCGGCCCAATTGCATGGCCTCCTCCCGCCGGCCGTTTTTAACCAGGCTGGCAATCATGTCCAGATCGCGCAGGCCCTGGTTGGGATCAAGCTCCCGTTTGTCTTCGGGATCAACCAAATGATGAAACCAGCGCGCAAACAATTCAGCAACACAACCTGCCCATGTCAGGGCGATCATCCCCCCAATCAAGAGCAGCATCGGCACAGCCTGCATTGCCCCTGGTAAAGCGAACAACAATCCCGCCAGAAACAAGGTTATGCCGCAGCGCGCAGCCCGGCGGGTGAGGTCCTGCCTTTTATTCCCGCCGGTCACTTTTGCGTCATACCCGCTCAACCACCAGAAGGCCAGCCCGACAAACGCCAATACGGCAAGGTGGGTGATCATGACGAAACTGTGGCGGGAAACTGGTTGAGTGAGTTTGGCGTGAATACACGAACTGCAAGGCCGTTCAAGACCTTGCGCCCATATTCAGATTGGTAATACCGAAAAACCCTCACAGGTTTTTCTGCCTACTTCTTCAAAAACGCGCTGAACAAATCTATCGGTAACGGCAGGAATGTCGTCGTGTTGTGTTCGCTGGCCATTTCGCGCATGGTCTGGAGATAGCGCAATTGCAGCGCAATTGGTTCCTTGCTGATCAAGGAAGCGGCCTGCACCATTTTCTCGGCGGCCTGGAATTCGCCTTCTGCGTTCACGATCTTCGCGCGTCGTTCGCGTTCGGCCTCGGCCTGTTTGGCCATCGCCCGCTTCATGCTGTCGGGCAGCGCCACGTCCTTCACTTCCACCGCCGTGACTTTGATGCCCCACGGTTCGGTCTGGCGATCAATGATTTCCTGCAACTTCTGGTTAATGATGTCGCGTTGCGAAAGCAGGTCGTCCAACGGCGACTGCCCCAGCACGCTGCGCAGCGTCGTCTGCGAGATCAGCGAAGTCGCTTTCCAGAAATTCTCCACCTTCACCACCGCTGCCATCGGATCAACGACGCGAAAATAAACCACCGCGTCCACCGTGGCGGGCACGTTGTCCTTGGTCATGATTTCCTGTTTGGACACGTCAATGGTCACGACGCGCAAATCCATCCGCACCATCTTGTCCACCACGGGAATGAGGAAAATCAGCCCCGGCCCCTTGGCGCCGATCAGTTTGCCGAGCCGGAAGATGACGCCGCGCTCGTATTCGCGCAGAATGCGCATCGCTTGCGGCAATATGAAAATTGCCAGGATGACCAGGACGACCACGACTGGACCCAACGCGCCAAATATTTTCTTAAGTAAATCAATGAGTTGTTCCATAATTTTTTCTCCGTTTCTATGTTTTAGGTTTCACTTTCAACGTCAATCCTTCGATGCCGGTGACTTCGACGGGTTGTCCGGCTTCGACCGGGGTTTCGCTCACGGCATTCCAAATTTCGCCCTCGATAAACACCTTGCCACCCTGCGAGTCAATCCGCGAAAGCGCGCTGACCGTCCGACCTAGCATGGTTTCCTTGCCGGCTTGGACAGGTTTGAACTGCGCGCGAATACCCTTGCCGACGACGAACACAAAAAACGCTGCCGTGACGAGCGTCGCCGGAACAATCCAGGACACTGGTAATCCAAAGCCCGGCGCGGCGTGACTGAACAGCATCATCGCCCCGAGGAAAAAGGCCACAATGCCGCCCACCGTCAACACGCCGTGCGTCGGCGAAAAAACGTCCACGATAAACAATGCGATCGCCAGCCCGATCAATACCAGCCCGGTGACGTTGACCGGCAGGATGGACGACATGTAAAGCACGAGGATCAGCGCAATCGCCCCGACAATGCCTGGCAGGATCGCGCCCGGACTGCTCAACTCGCCGATGATCCCGTAAATCACCATCAACATCAGGATGAACATGACTTCCGGCCGCAGGAATAATTGGGAAAATTGCTCCCACGAATTCATGGGGATTTCAACGGACGGGACGTTTGCGGTGTGGAGCGTTTTGTCGCCGATTTCGCGCCCGTCGAGTTGTTTGAGCAAATCCGGCATATCGTCCGCGATGAGATCAATGACGCCGATATCCAGCGCTTTCTCCGCCGTCGTCGCCTTGCTTTCAATAACGGCGGATTTGGCCCATTCGACGTTGCGGTGCCGTTTGTCCGCGATGGTTTCGATGAAACTGGAGGCGTAATTCTCCAGCTTTTGTTTCATCACGTCGTCGGTCTTTTCCACGCTGCCAGTGGTGCCGATCTCGACCGGATGGGCCGCGCCGATGCTGGTGTTGGGCGCCATCGCAGCCACATCGGCGGCCAGCGTGATGAAAACACCCGCGCTCCCCGCGCTCGCGCCGGACGGCGCGACATAGACCACGGTCGGCACTTTCGAGGTGTAAAAGGTTTGGACGATTTGTTTGGTGGATTCGAGCAGGCCGCCGGGCGTGTCGAGTTGAATGATGAGGCATTCATCGTTCTGCGCCGCTGCTTCGTTAAGCGCGCGGGCGATATAACTCTCCGTGGCCGGGCCGATGGCGCCATTGATTTTAATCAGCCCCACCTGCGCGGCGGAAATTGTTGCCGCACTCAGAAGCAGTCCCGTCACTGCGATGAATTGCCAACGCTTCATAACTTTCCCAGTCAAAACCACACTAGCAAAAAGCACGGCCACAGCAAACAATTTCGCCCGCCACGCTTACCGCCCAAAACCTTCCGCCATCGCCACGGCTTTGAGCATGGCCTTGGATTTGTTGACGGTTTCCTGAAATTCGCCTTCGGGCGTCGAATCGCTGACCCAGCCGCCCCCGGCCTGCACGTAAGCCTTGCCGTCCTTGAGCAACGCGGTGCGGATGGTGATGCAGGTGTCGAGATTGCCGTTGAACGAAAAATAACCGACGCAGCCGGCGTACGGGCCGCGGGTGGTCTGTTCGAGTTCGGAAATAATCTGCATCGCGCGGATTTTCGGGGCGCCGCTGACCGTGCCCGCCGGAAACGTGGCGCGCATCAAATCGTAAAGCGTCTTGTCGGCGGAAAGCTTTCCTTCCACTTCCGACACGATGTGCATGACGTGGCTGTAACGTTCGATGATCATCAGGTCCTTCACCCGCACGCTGCCGAAATCGCACACGCGCCCGATGTCGTTGCGCGCCAGGTCCACGAGCATCACGTGCTCGGCGCGTTCCTTCGGGTCGGCCAGCAATTCCTTTTCCAGCGCTGCGTCTTCCTCCGGTGTTTTGCCGCGCCGCCAGGTGCCGGCAATGGGGCGGATTTCCACCTGGCCATCCTCGCAACGCACATGAATTTCCGGCGAGGCGCCCACGATTGAAAAGCCGTCCAATTCCAGCAAAAACATGTAGGGTGACGGATTCACCGAGCGCACAGCGCGATAAACGTCAATCGGCGACGCCTTCACCGGCGTGGAAAACCGTTGTGAACCGACGACCTGGATGATGTCGCCCGCGGTAATGTATTCCTTGGCCTTGAGCACGTTGGCAAAAAACTTTTCCTTGGTGATGTTCGATTCAAATGGCATCGGCGGCAAATCGTCCGACAGGCTGACCGGATGGTGTTCGCTCGGCTGTTCAAGCAACGAAACCAACCGCTCAATTTCGCCGACGGCATCTTCGTAAACCTCGGCCGGATCCGCCGCGCCGTCGAGAAAGGCGTTGACCAGAACGGTGATGGTCTGTGCCACCCGGTCAAAAACCAAAAGCTGGTCGGCGACGAGAAAAACCATTGTGGGCGTTTGTAATTCGTCCTTGGGCGGGCGCGGCACGACCGGTTCGACGTCATGAATGAATTCATAACCGATGAAACCGATGGCGCCGCCGGTGAAACGCGGCAAACCCGGCAGTAAGACCGCGCGATATTTTTTCATCACGCGCTCGACGACTTCGAGGCCATCTTTGACGCGGAGTGTGGCCGTCCCGGCCACAGCAACGCCGCCCGCCGGAGGATTTTGAAGCTCATGGATCGTTTGCGTTTGCGAACTTGCTGCGCCCGGGACGGGCGCACTCCGAATTTCGAATTTCTCCACGACCTTGCCATTTTCGATGACTTCCACGCGGTTGCCGGCTTGCCGGATGACCGCGCGCGGATTGCAACCGACGAACGAGTAGCGTCCGAGATGCTCGCCGCCTTCGACCGATTCGAACAAAAACGACTCGCCCGCGCCGCGGATTTTCCGGTAGGCCGAAAGCGGCGTTTCAATGTCGGCCAGCAGGCGGCGCGTGACGGGAATCACGTTGCCCTGCGCGGCCAATTTCAAAAATTCATCCGGCGTGGGTGAATACATGAACCATTTTTAGCCGAAGCGCAGTGAAAACAAAAGCAGGAAGCCGCAGGAAACTTACCATGCTTTTTTCTAAAGATATAATGACGGTTGTCATCACATCTCGTTTTTGCCTATGGCGAGGTTTGCCTTGGGACGGAGTTCGTCGTATTTGGGAATGGCCGCTTAATGAGCAAAAGTGCCTGCTGTGCATCTTTGGATTCATAAGTCCGTTTTATTTCTTGTAACATCGGGATTGCCTCTTTTGCTGCCGGACCTATTTTGCCCAACGTGATGATAATCCAATGTCGAATTGCAAAATTGCCATCTCCTGGGCTGCGTCCGTAGAGACGGATCAGAGACGGAACAGCAGGTCCTGCATCCGAACCTATTTTGCCCAAAGTATTCACCACCATCATACAGTCATTGGTATGGTCCAAAAGTTGGATCAATGCTGGAACCGCAGCACCGGCTTTTGAACCAATTCCACTCAAAACTTCCACTGCATTTTTCGCTTCCGGTGAATCGGGGTTGCTTTCGAGTTTTGCAATCACCGCTGGAAGAACATTGGTATCGGTCTTGCTGATGGTGATGAGAGCGTAGGCTGCTTCGTATCCTCTTTTAGGATCGTCTAACTCGCGCACGAGCGCCGGCACGACTTCTGGCGAGGCGGAACCGATGGCTTCTAGCACCTTTATTGCCCAGTCCCGATTCTTGAGATCACTATCGGCGATATCTGCAGCGGACAAATCGGTGCTCTTTTGACCCGCTGCCCATTGCCGAGTCAAGAAATCAGAGTTAGTGAGCGACAAGGCCATCGCTGGGGCAGCTGCTTTTGCTTGTGGCCCGAGTTGGATCAATTGATGGGCGGCATCGAATTGCTTTTCATGAATTATGACTGGTGGATCATCATACGGGTGACGTTTTTTCCAAGCATCGAGTTGCTTCGGCGGCAACGATTCTGTCCAGTCGCGATTCGTCATGAAAATATCAACCAGTTCAAGCACAGTTTTCGTCTTGCCATCCAAACCCGCACTTAAAAACGTCTGTCCGTCCAACGGAGAGCTGGTTGGTAAGGCTTTAGCCAGAGTAATTAACTGCTTTTGTTCGTCGCTTATGCCTGACTGTGAACTCGTTTTACATCCAATCAGCGCAACCGTCATCGCCATAACCAGCAAGATTAACTGGTTAATTTTTGCCTTCTTTTTACTCATCTGATCCGGCGTGAGCGATTGCGGTTCGGTGGTCTTGAACATCTCGGTTTTGCCTTCGATGGAACGGCGGTTGACAGGGATCACGTTGCCCTGCGCGGCTAGTTTCAAAAATTCATCCAGTGTTGGTGAATGCATTGGCTAAATGATTTTGTCGGGTGAGCGATTTTCGGCGCGAACCCAGGGGTCAACCGTCAAACTCTTGTCATTCGCGCAGGAATTTTGCCGCGCGGCCAATTTTTTTGCCGCGCGCCGTATCCGCCAGATCGCCAGCAGCGTATAGAACGCCACGGCGACCGCGTAAGCCACCATGCCCATGCCGATGGCGAACGGGACCAGCCGCTCGTTGCTGAAATAAATCAGGGCCGCGCCAACGCCGGCGGTCAGCAGCGTGTTGCCGGCCAGACACAACAGGTAAACGGTGATGCGCGTTTCCTGCACGCGCTCGACATGCCACCGGCGGTAAATTTCCTCGCCGAGCGAATGCATGAGCCACGCGGATTGAAAATTACGCGCGGCCACCAGCACGCTCGCCGTGGCGACGACGATGGCCGACAGCGGCCACGCCGCCAGCGCCCCGCACAGCACAACGTTGAGCGCCAAGCCCCATTTCCAGCCGAGTTTTTTCGCGAGGGGATTGCCTTCCAGCACGAGATTCGGCGTTGCGATCCACGTGCTTAGAAAATCCATTCCCCGCGCAAAAATCAGCAGCAACAGGTAAAGGCAGTAATCGCGGCTGGCGAATATCAGCGTGTCATCCATCACTTTTTCTTTCCGTAAATCTGTTCCGGCGTTTCGAGTTGCGACTCGGTGATTTTGAACGATTGGCCGTCCTTTTCCACCGAGCGGAAAAAACACGACTGGTAGCCTTCGTGACAGGCCGCGCCGATTTGGTCCACCTGGATCAACAACGTGTCGCCGTCGCAATCGAATGCGATGTCCTTGACC
Organism: Verrucomicrobiota bacterium; assembly: GCA_049511835.1. GTDB lineage: Bacteria > Verrucomicrobiota > Verrucomicrobiia > Limisphaerales > UBA11358 > UBA11358. The sequence goes on from JBEKXN010000038.1 coordinate 24,012, forward strand.
GTTTGCGTGTGGCCGCTTTCCTCGCCTTTCATCCAGAATTTCTGGCGCGACCGGCTCCAGAAATGCGTCTTGCCGGTGGCGACGGTTTTTTCGAGCGAGGCGCGGTTCATCCACGCCATCATTACGATGCGCCCGGTTTTTTGTTCCTGAATAATGGCCGGAATCAGGCCGTTCGAATCAAATTTCAGTTGGTCATAAAAACTCATGATTGGTGCAAATTGTGCCCGGCAAGGTAGCAGAAATTTCGCGGCAAACCATGAAAAAGTTTTATGGCCCGGGATTTAAAGCGTTCGTGGGAACAGCCAGCGCATTCGTGAAAACGCCGGGGCCAGGGGTGTTTGTCGCGGCGCTTTCGCGCTCGGCGAGGTTGCGTTCGAGCCGGCGCCTGACATCGGCGAACGCTGCATTAGTCACGTCGTTGAGATGCGCCCGGGCCTCGCCGAAACGGCCGGCGGCCATTTTGATTCGCGCCAGATGAATGTAAATGCCTTCGCGCTCATTGTCGTCGTGGGCGATTTGGAGCGCATTCGTCCAGGCCCCAAGGGCCTCGTTGGTGCGGAGCGGGCGGATGCCGTAATAGCTGTCCGCGTAATCGGTCGCGAGCAGGAAATTTTGCGGATCCAATTGGATCGCCTTGCGATACAGCGCGAGCGCCTTGTCGAAAACCTGCTCCTCGGTGATGCCGTAAAACGCCCTTGCGTCCTTGCGGAAAAGATAAACTATTGTTGCGAGATTCTGGTAATACACCGGCTCCGCCGGATTCAATTCGATGGCTTTGGCGTAATCCACGAAAGCGTTGGTGAGCGGGCCATGTTCGCCGTAGTAATTGGCAAGCTGGTTCCACACCGCCGGATTTTTCGGGTCGAGCTGCGCGGCTTTCCCGTATTGCGTCGCCGCTGGGTCCTCTTCCCCGATGTCGTTCAAGAAGCTGCCATAGGCCAGATGCCCGCGCGCGAAATCCGGATAACGCCGCAGAAGATCATCATAGTCTTTGCGCACCGACTCGAAGCGCGCGAGGATGCGCCGGTTCAACGCTTCCTTTGACTCACCGGCGCCCTGGGCGGCAAAGGCGTTGTTGTCGCGAATCCATTTGTCCACCTCGTTCAGTGCCGCTTCGTCCTCGGCCATCACCTGCGTCAATTCCTTCTCCGCCGGGTCGTTGGGATTCACCATCGTGACCGAAACTCCGGTGTGCTGCCGGATCAAATTACTGACGGCCAGCGGCTGATTGGTGGCGATCAACGCGCCAACCAGACCGATGAGAAGTTCGTTCACGCGAACAAGGTATCCGTTTGGAAGCATGAGTCGAGGTGCAAGCAAGCGGCGCCTGGCAGCCTGTCGGACCAAGAGATTGGTGCGCCGACAAGCGCCTGAAGCAGAAAGCCAGGCTGACGCGGATACTTCGCCGTCACCAAGACATTATTTTCTTTGTTGTTGGGCAACAGCCAGAGCCTGTCGAAAAGCTGGTCTGCGCCGGCCAGCCTTGTTTTTCAGGGGGTGTGCGTCCAAACGCACAGTTGTCACCTTGCCGCTCAGGGTTAGGCTGCATTAAAACTTATTGCCACCAACATGGCCACAAAAGAGAACAAACGGCAGGTCCGGGAACTGGTGGAAGGTCTGGAACAGCGGATCCATTGCGGACCGGCGATCCGGGACGTGGAAATCCAGTCGGCGCGGGATTTTCTCCGCCAAAATGATTTTTCCCCCGCCAGCGACTATTTCAACCGGCTGATGCACATCGAGAACCGGCTTCAGCGTCGGGTGCCAATGGTCGCGCAACCGCAAACGAAACGCAATTACGGCGGCAAGGCCGCCGGCTATCAGATGCAGGTGCAATCCATCTACGACCATCTGATTCTTTCCACCTGTTACGAAGGCGATTTCAACACCAAACACGGCCGGGTAAAAATTTCGCACCGCTTCAACCGGGAAGGCCGGATTGATTTCGTTGAACTGAAATATTTGCGGTCGCTGCACCCGCTGTTGAACGGTGAAGTGCGAAAGCTGCTGGCGGTGAAGGATTATTCGTCCATCCGGAAAGATTGGTATGAGACCGAGGCCTCCGTTCTGAGAGTGCTGCCCCAGGAACTGATTTTTCTTTACGAGGACATTTTCCGGTGTCCCAAGTCACAGCTCTTTGCCTGGCTCCTGAACATCGGGCATGGGATTGTGGAAGACCTCTTGCGGGATTTGAAATCGCGCAAAGTAGAATTTTCCGCCGCCACCGCTACCGACCTTGGGCCAAATCTTGGCTGGCTCCCGGGGGCTTGGAATCAAAATGCGGCCAGCCGTGCGGCAACCAACGGCAACGGGAAAACGGTCTGTTTGGAACCCGGTCAAAATGGGCGCGGGCTGACGGCTAAAAACGGTTTTGCCGAACCCTCCCTGCAACCGGCCCGGTATCCGGACCAGCTCCGCTTGGGCGCGCTGCTACAGGACGAGGTGGCCCTGCCGATATTGGAGAAAGCCGCCGGCTTGGAATCCGTGGTGGAACCGACTGGCGACACGGAAGTGGTCGTGCGCTATACCCGGAAGAGTCCGTACGATCCCCGGTCCACCGGCTGAAAGTGCTGGTTTATTGATGTAGCGTCGGCGCTGCGCGCCGATTCATTCGAGCCACAGGCTCGACGCTACAACTTCTGCGGCGGTTGCAGCAACGCAGCCCTACCATAATTTACTTCGCCGTCACCACGACGTAGTTCTTTTTGCCTTTGCGCAACAGCAGGTGCTTGTCGAAAAGCAAATCGTTCACCGTCACCGCGCGTTGGAAGCTTGATTCGCGGACGTTGTTCACATTCACGCCGCCGCCTTCGATGTCCTTGCGCGCCTGGCCTTTCGACGGACACAAACCCGCGTGAACCAGCAGTTCCACGAGTGGCAAGCCCGTGCCATCAAGTTTTGATTTCTCAATTTCCTTGGTGGGCACCTCGCCCACGATTTCGTTGAAGGTGCCCTCGGCAATGCCTTTCAACTCGCCGCCGAAAAGAATTTCGCTGGCGCGGATGGCTTCCGTTGCGGCGTTCGGGCCATGGATCAAATCGGTCGCCGCTTTGGCCAGAGCCTTGTGGGCTTCGCGCGCGCCGGGATTTTCCGCGTGTTTCTTCTCCAGCGCCTCAATTTCTTTCTTCGACAGGAACGTGAAGTATTTCAGGTAACGGATGACGTCGCGGTCGTCGGTGTTGATCCAGAACTGGTAAAATTTATAGACACTCGTGCGTTTCGGGTCGAGCCAGATGGCGCCGGCCTCGGTCTTGCCGAATTTCGTGCCGTCGGCGTTGGTGATGAGCGGCAACGTCAGGCCATAGACCGTTTTGCCGAGTTTCTTCCGCGTCAGCTCAATGCCGGCGGTGATGTTGCCCCACTGGTCGCTGCCGCCGATTTGCAGTCCACAATTGTGGTCCCGGCACAAAACCATGAAATCAAACGCCTGGAGCAGCATGTAGCTGAACTCGGTGTAGCTGATGCCCGCCTCGCGGTCCTCCATGCGGGCGCGGACGCTTTCCTTGGCGACCATCTGGTTGACGGAAAAATGCTTGCCGATGTCGCGCAGGAAATCGAGAAATGAAACGTCCTTCGTCCAGGAGGCGTTGTCCACCAATTGCGCCGGATTGGTCCGGGTTTCAAAATCCAGCAACCGCTTGAGCTGTTCCTTCACGCGGGCAATGTTATGCGCAAGAACTTCCGGCGTGAGCAACTGGCGCTCGCTGGTCTTGCCGCTGGGGTCGCCCACCATGCCGGTCGCCCCGCCGGCAACGGCAATGGGATGATGGCCGAGCAATTGAAAACGCCGCAGCGCCAGCAGCGGCACGAGGTTGCCCACGTGCAGGCTCTCCGCCGTCGGGTCAAAGCCGCAGTAAAGCGTGATGGGCGCGGCGAGCCGTTTAGCCAGTTCCGCCGCGTCGGTGCAATCAGCTACAAGCCCGCGCCATTTGAGTTCTTCCAGGATGCTCACGTGGCAAAGGCTAAATCGCCAACCGCCGATTGCCAATCGCCAATTAGCCCACATCGTCCTCGTTCTCCTTCCCGTCCTCGCCTGCTGCGCCAAAGCGTCTGCGCGAAGGCTGGTCCTCGATTTTTGAGCCGGACTCGATTACGAGAACGAGGACGACGACGAGGACGAAAACGCCAGCCCAGTGCACTTTGGACTTTAGCCTTGGGCCTTTGGACTCTAGCCTTTCGCCCGATGTCACAGATGCTCAAATCGTCCGGCGCGATGGCCACCGCCACGTTCATCAGCCGCCTGCTCGGCATGGTGCGTGAGATGGTTTATGCGAATTTCATGGGGGACACCCGGGTGGCGGGCGCGTTCAAACTCGCGTTTCTCATCCCGAATTTGTTCCGCCGGCTGCTGGGCGAAGGCGCGCTGACGGCGGCGTTCGTCCCTATTTTCAAGGAAAAGGAGAAGACGCGCGGCGAAATCGAGATGTGGCGCGCGGCCAACGCCGTGATTTCCGGCCTCGTCGTCGCGGCGGCGGCGATCATCGGCGTGGTCATGCTCGGCCTCTCGATTGCGCTGGCCGTTCATCAATTCAACGAAAACACCGAACTCATGCTGCGGCTTTTGCGCGTGATGTTTCCCTACATGCTGCTCGTGTGCCTGGCGGCGGCATTCATGGGCATGCTCAACGCGCGCGGACATTTTTTCATTCCGGCCATGGGCGCGACGATGCTGAACGTCGTGATGATCGCGTCCGTGCTCTGGCTCGCGCCCAGGATGGGACACGAATTGCGCGAACAAATTTTCGCGCTGGCCATCGGGGTGCTGGCGGCGGGCGTGGCGCAGGCGGCCTTTCAAATGCCGACGCTCTGGCACGACGGCTTCCGTTACCAGTGGGTTTCGCCGTGGCAAAATGAAACCGTCCAGCTCGTGGTGACCCGGATGATTCCCGGCGCCATCGGCGTCGCCGCCTTCCAAATCAACGTGCTGCTGACGCAGGCCATCGCCTTTTGCGTCAACCCGCAAATCAACGCCTCGTTCGATTACGCCGTGCGCCTGATGGAACTGCCGCAGGGCATGTTCGGCATTTCGCTGGCAACGTATCTGCTGACAACACTTTCGGGGCTGGCGGCGGAAAGAAATTATTCCGAATTCCGCGGCACGCTCCGGCAGGGTATCGGCACGTTGTTGTTTGCGAATGTGATTGCGGCCATCCTGCTGGTCGTGCTGGCCGAGCCGATCATCCGGCTGCTGTTCGAACACGGCAAATTCACCGCGGATTCCACCGACCGCGCGACGCTGGCGCTGATGTGCCTGGCACCGGGGCTGGTGGCATTTTCGACCGTCAACATTCTGGCGCGGGCGTTTTTCGCGCTGGGCGACACCAAAACGCCAATGAAAATCAGCATTGTCTGCCTCACGGTGAATTTGGTTTTGTCGGCCCTGCTGGTCGTGCCGTTGAAGCAGGGCGGACTTGGCATCGCCAACACCATCACCTCGGTTTGCAATGCCGGCCTGCTGCTTTACGCGCTCCGGCGCAAGCTGGGGAAACTGGAAATGGATTCGTTGCGCGCCACGTTTCTGCCGCTGGCCGTCGCCGGCATTCTGGCCGGGCTGGTGGCGTGGTCGGGCTGGTGGTCGTGGGAAACTTTTCTCGGTCACAAGACCGTCGCATTGAAAATCGGCGCCGTGTTTGCGCCGGCAATGGCGGCGGGATTGATTTATGGCATCGTCGCGCTGGCGTTCAAAGTTCCGGCGGCGAAGGAGATGATGGAATTTGCGCTGGCGCGATTCAAGTAGGGCGCACAGTCCCCTGCGCGCCGTGAGTGGCCGGTGCTGGAACGGCGGCGCGCAACGGAGTGCGCGCCCTACCCGGTGATTGGCACCACGGCGGTCCAGCAGTTTTGTCCGAACTTCGATTTGAATTTTCCCGCCAATAATTCGCCGGCGGCCCGGTTTTCGGCGATGGCAAAGGTCGTCGAGCCGCTGCCGGACATGAGCGCGGCCAGCGCACCGTTCGCGCGCAGGAATTTCTGAAACAGAGCGAGCACGGGATATTTTTCCAGCGCCGGGGTTTCCAGCGAATTGTAAAATTCCGCGCTCGCAATGCGCAAATCGCCGGTTTGAAGTCCGGCAATCAGTTTTTGCGCGCGACCCGGCCGGCCGTTCAACGCCTCCGGAAAGCGCGCTAGATTCTGATAGGCCCACGGCGTCGAAATGCCGAACCCGGGATGAATGAGCAGGAACGCCCGGTCACGCAACGCGGGAAAAAAATCGAGCGGCTGGATTTTTTCGCCGCGACCGGTGGCGAGCGCGGGCTGGTTTTGGAGGAAAAACGGCACGTCCGAGCCGAGCGCCGCGGCCAGTTCGCCGAGTTTTGCGGCTGAGAGCGGCCGGCCGAACAGTTCGTTCAACGCGAGCAGGGTCGTCGCGGCATTGCCGCTGCCGCCGCCCAAACCGGCGGCCAGCGGAATTTTTTTCTCCAAATGAATGCGCACCCCGTCGCTGATTTTCGCGGTTTGCAAAAACCCGGTGGCCGCGCGGTAAACGAGATTGCGCAAATCCACCGGCAGGGCTGCGTTGCTGCACGAAAGTTCGACCGCGCCGCCACGGCGTTCAAACGTCAGCCGGTCGCAAAGGTTGACCGGCTGCATGACAGTTTCGAGTTCGTGAAATCCGTCCGGCCGTTTGCCAAGGATGTTCAGCAGCAGGTTGACTTTGCCAGGCGAATTTTTTTCGAGCGGCATGGCCTTCACAAAAACAAAACGCGCCAACGGAAAAGGGTTGGCGCGTGGATGAAAACGAAATCGGTCACGGTCAATTGTCGAACACGCGGAACCGGTTGCCGGGAACGTACGGCGCGATGGTGCCGCCACCGAAGCCGGTGTACGTGTCCGTATCGAACGTCGAGCCCGAAATCAGGCCCGGCTTGTAACTTTCAGGATAAACGGGGCCGGGCTGGAGGTAGTGGGGGAAGATCGGACCATACCCCGATCCCGGCATCGGAATCGGGAAAGTAAAGACTTCAAAGAGGCCGACTCCGGTTCGCGCCAAGGTGCGGTCCAGACCCCGGATGGCCCCAGCGGTGTAACCGGCACTGGGCGATTCAAAAACGGCCGTTTGCTCGATGGAACGGCGCATATCCCCCAGGCGGGCAATTTCAAAAGTGTTGCTCATGCCGCGGCCGAGTTTTTGTTCCGGCCCGGCACAGCCGGATGTGAACAAAGCGGCCAAGCCGGCCAAAGCGAGAAAGGACATCACGTTTCGCATACGTTTTTTATGTTGACGAGTTGAGTTGAGCTTACGCCGAAATCGCCGGATGTAAAGCGTGTTGTTTTACGATTCGCGCGCGGCGCGTTTTTTGTCCCGCCGGTTCCAATACCACGCAATCCAGACGGTGATTTCGTAGAGGATCTGCAGCGGCAAGAACATGACGATTTGCGTTATTGGTTCCGGAGTGGTCAGCACCGCGCCAAGGACCAGATTGATGACGATCACATAACGGCGCGCCCGGGAGAGCGTGCGATAGTCGAGCACGCCGATTTTCACGAGCGTCAGAATCACCACCGGCAGCTCAAAGCCCAGCCCCATGCCCAGCAGGAACTTGCAGACGAAACTGATGTAGTCCTCCGCCCGCCACTGAAAGGCGCCGAAACCGAGCCAGTGGGAATACATCTGCGCCGCGGCCAGCGCCAACGGCATCAAGGCGAAGTAGCAAAAGGCCACGCCGAGGAGAAACAACCCGCCGCCGAAAGCCAGTCCGCGATAAATGTATTTGCGCTCACGCAGTTTCAGCGCCGGAAAGATGAACGCGGCGACGAAATAGAAAATGAACGGCGACGCCAGCACCGTGCCGCCGTAAATTGCCACTTGGAAGGCGACCACAAATCCGCCCGCCGGGCTGAGGTTGATCAGATCAATCTTCAACCGGTGCGCGTCGGCAACGGCCCCGGGATCAGAACTGACGCGCCAGCCGAGCACCTGGTTCGTGCCGATTACGAGCGGCTCGACTTGAACGGATACGAAACGGTTCGTGCCGAGGTTCAGTGATTTTTGTTGTTCGGCGGTGAGTGGAAACGCGCCGAGCCGGTTTGTGCCGAAGCTGACGGCGACGATTTGATTCGTGCCGGGCCAGCTGACGCCGGCGCGCGTCAATGGCCATTTGATTATCTGAACGACGTAATTGCCCGCGAGCAGACAGAGCAACACCGCCACGCCCAGCGCCACCAGGCTCTTGATGAGCACCCAGCGAAGATCTTCGAGGTGTTCAAGAAAAGTTTTGACGGGGCCGCCTTCGGCCTCGTTGGGGCGCTCCGATGCTGGGTCGCCGGCCATGCCAGAAACGTCCCGCCGTCAGGCTTTGGGCGGGTTGGAGGATTGGGAAACGGTTGGCGCGGATGGCGGCGGGGCGGCGGCGGGCGATTTGCCCGGCGGTGCCGGCGTTTCCGTTGGTGCATTTTGAATCTCGTCCGTCACTTCGCGCGATGCTTTCTTGAATTCCTTGATGCCCTGGCCCAAACCGCGGGCAAATTCAGGGATTTTCTTGGAGCCGAACAAAATCAAAACGGCCACCAGGATGATAATCAGTTCCGTGCCGCCAATCGCCCATGCGAACAAGGTATTCATAAATTTTGTCGAGCCTGGCCAAGCTTACGCCTGCCTTGGCCGATAGTAAAGCCGCAAATGTGAGTCGGCTGTCCCGGCCGATTTCTGCGCTGGAGACGGCGCCCACTGCAAAATAAAAAGGGCCGCAGCCAATGCGGCCCCTGAATGGCTTCAAATGTTTCCTGCCAAAATCAGGATCCGCTCTTGGGATGGAGCAGAACGAAGTCCCCGCGGCGGTTTTTCGCCCAGGCCGCTTCGTTGTTGGCGGGATCCACCGGCTTGTCTTTGCCGTAACTGATGGTGCGGATGCGCATGGGGTCAACCCCGGCCTTGGCCAGTGCCTGGCGCAACGCCAGCGCGCGGCGTTCGCCGAGCGCCCGGTTGTATTCCTCCGTGCCGCGCTCGTCGCAATTTCCCTCGATGAGCAGCTTCGCGCTCGAATCCCGGCTCAAAGCATCGGCCACGGCCTGGACGTTCGACCGTTCGCTCTTTCTCACGACGGAACTGTCGTAGGCAAAATGCACCGTGTAGGCGGCCAGCGCAGCGGTGTCTTTGGCCATGCCTTCAAATTCTTCCAATGGGGCCGCCGCAATCGGTCCAGGCTGATTGTTATACGGCTTGGTGTTCAAATCGGTTTGATCGTTCGGATTGCCCGTTGGTGATCCGGGTATCTGCGTGACTTTGACGGGACGGTGGTTTCTACAGCCGGTGTCAGCCAGTGTGACGGCCAGCGCGAAGGCCAGCAGGTAAGTCAGTTTCATCATTTTCATATTTTTCCTTTTTCCTTCAGTTAAAAGTTCATTAAAAAAGTTTAAGTTATCTCGCCCAAGCCGGTTGCGAGTCGCTGCCTGAAATCCGGGCAATATCCTTGACCTGTTTCGTGAACACGTCAAGCACAGATAACACATAGCGACCGCCGGTGCGCCGTGTGAAAATCAGCGTCCGCGAGTTCGGCGACCACGACGGGTCTTCACCCGCCACGAGCCCCGTGGGTGTGCCGCCGTCCGCAGGCAAGACGCAAATGTCGAACTCGCCGGTTTGCGACGTGAACGCGATCCATTTGCCATCGGGTGACCAGTCGGGTTCGGTCGGGTTGGGCGCGCCGGGAGTCGGAATCTGCTGCAGCGCACCGCCGCCCGCCGGCACTTTCGCCAGCATGCGCCGCTCGGCGATTTTCGTCGCGAAACAAATCCATTGTCCATCCGGCGACCAGCACGGCGATGAATCCTCGCTGCTCGACGTCAATCGTTTCAAATCCGTGCCGTCAGCATTGCCGACCCAAACATTCGGACTGCCGCTCCGGCTCAAAATCATCGCCACCTTCGAGCCATCCGGCGAGACCGCCGCGCTGGTGTTCAAACCGGAATAGCCCGCGATGACACGGCGCTGGCCATTGCCGAGATTGTGGTAAAAAATATCCGGGTTGCCGCGCTTATACGATGTGTAATAAATCGCCAGCCGGCCCGGCACCCACACCGGCGCGGCAACGATGGTATCGTCGTGCGTGATGGCTTGCGCGTTGTGGCCGTCAAAATCGGCCACGTAAATTTCGCCGTTGCCGTTCGGTGCTTGTGCCTTGAAGGCGATTTTGGTTTGCGCGATGCCATTCTTGTGCGTGATGGCCTGCACAATGCCGTCGGCGAACGCGTGCGCCTGCCGCCGCAACGACGCGCCGGTGTAACTGTGCGAAAGAATCGTGCTCTTGGCGAAACGATCCACGACCCGGCCTTGAACGCTGCCCGCGCTGGTGCCGCTGATTTGATATTGCGCGGCATCCGGCGCAACGAACGAAAAGCCCTGGACGTAAAGGTCGAATTTCAAAACATCCGCGACCTCGCCGCTGAAACCTTCCAGCGAAACGGGGATTGGTTTGGTCGTACCCACAACTTTGAGTTCCGGCTGAATGGTGATTTCATTCTGGCCGGGCGCGCCGGTGGCGGCAAAAAGGAGAATCGTGAGGCAAATGTTCAGCCGGGGAGAGTAATATTTTTTCATTCGAGCAATCGTTTGACCTGGGGGTTGAAGTTGATGATGTAAGTCCGTTCTTTTTCCGTCGCGCCTTCCGGGAACGGCGCGATGAATTTAACGCGTTCCAGGGTGCGCTGGACCGAGGCGTCCAGGCCGGCATCGCCTGATGGGGTGATGATCCGCGCGGAAACAACCGTGCCATCGTTGGCAATGGCAACGCTTGCTTTCGTGTTCGCGTTGTCGGCGACATCATTGGGCAAGATCCATGCCTGCTCGTAAACACTCTTCACCACGGTGGCATAATTCGCATAGGCCACACTGCTGTTGCCGGGCATGTCAATCGTCGTGCCCGGCTTCAAATTACTTTTCAAATTGCGAAGGGCGCTTCGGATCGCCCGCGCGCGGGCGGCGGCGTTGGGAGACGTTTCCGGCGCGGTGCGCGCCACGAGCTGCGTGCTGATTTGAATTTTGCGCAGTTCGTTTGCGTCAAGTTTTTCCACCGGCGCCGGGGCTTTCACTGTTTCCTTGACCGGTTTGGGCTGTTCAATTTTCTCCGGCAAGGGTGGGGGCGGTTGCGGCGGAGTGACCGGCGCGGGCGGTGGAGGCTGGGCATTGGCCACGCCGCTGTTGAACGATGCATCAATCAAATTGGCCGGAATCACATCCAGCACCTGCAAGTCGTCCGCCTTCGGCTTTGAATAAAAAAAGGCCGGGCCGACGAACAAAATCACGATCAGCAGCAGGTGAACCCCTGTGGTCGCAATGACGCATTTTTTTTGCAGGCGGTTCATTTCGTCGGCTCCGTGCGGAGCGAATAGCGCGTGATACCGCTGCGCTGGCAGCCGTCAATCAACATCGCAACGTTTTTGTAAGGCCCGTCCTGGTCGGCGCGGATATAGACGATGAGGTTGGGGTCCGAGCGGAATTCCGCCGCCAGCCGCGCGGTCAACTGTCCCAGGCTCATGCGCTGTTTGTCGAGCGCGTAGACCCCCGTCGTGCTGATTTCGACGGTGCGGATGTTGCGCTTGTCAATCCGCGTGTCCGGCCGGCCTCCAGTCGGCAGCTTGAGGTTGATGCTTTGCTCGAGCAGCGGCGTGGTGATGACGAAGATGATGAGCAGCACGAACGCGAGGTCGAGCAGCGGCGTGATGTTGATTTCACTCAACGTCACGAGGTAACTGCGTTGGGAAAACCTGCGCATGGCGGCAAAATTTATTCCTCCGACAAAAATTCCGTTTCCATCCGGGAAACAAGTTCCTGCGCGAAATTATCCAAACCGACCGTGAACACGCGCAGATTATGCACGAGCCAATTGTAACCGAACATCGAGGGAATCGCCACCAGCAGTCCGGCGACCGTCGTGATGAGCGCCGCCGAGACGCCGGGCGCCATCGCCGCCATCGTCGCCGCGCCTTGCTGCGCGATGCCGGCAAACGTGCTCATCACGCCCCAAACCGTGCCGAGCAAACCCATGAACGGCGCGCCGCTGACCGCGATCGCGAGCAGGATCAAACCGGATTCCAGTTTCAAGGATTCCTGCGCCACGATGTTTTCGAGCGCCCGTTTGACGTGTTCCATGTTTTTGAGCGTGACCTGCTGTTTGCTCCGTGTGCCGCCCGGCCCGCGCAACCGCGCGTCGAGCTGCACACAGCCGGCCTGATACACCTCATAAAGCGGACAGCCTTCGACGTGCAGCTTGCGGTCAAAAAGTTCGAGCACGGATTTTTGCGCACGGAATTCCTCATTGAAATAATGGTTCAACCGGCGGGCGCGCCGGACCTGGATGGCCTTGGAAACCATCACCGACCACGCGACAATGGAAAAGATAATGAGGCCGACGATGATCGCTTTCGCAATCGGCGTTGCCTGTGTCCAAATGTAAATGAGTTCCGCTTGATTGGAAGCGGCTCCCACGACAGCAAACGATAATCCGCTCATAAAACAACTTTACTTGGTCGTGAGGAACCGATGTAGCGTCCAAGCGGCAGGGGGTCGAGCAATTTCCTGCCTGAACAATTTCTACCCGCCGCGCCGGAAAATGCAATGCCTTTTTTGCGGAAAATATACTTTGTCTCCGCGCTTGCCCCACAGCAAAATCGCGTAAAAGAAACCCATGTCCCGTCCGCGTTTCATTGGTCTGTTGCTCGCGCTCATCACGCTGCTGGCCTATCTGCCGGCGGCCGATCACGGCTTCAGCATCTTTGACGACGATGATTACGTCACCCAAAATCATGTCGTCCAAAACGGCCTGACGTGGGCCGGCGTCAAATGGGCTTTTGCCACCTGGCACGCCAGCAACTGGCATCCGCTCACCTGGCTGTCACACATGCTGGATTGCGAGTTGTTCGGCCTGAACGCCGGAGCGCACCATTGCGTCAACGTGCTGTTTCACACGGCCAACGCGGTCTTGTTGCTGTTGCTGTTGTTTCGGATGACCGGTGCGCTGTGGCCGAGTGCATTCGTGGCCGCGCTGTTTGCGTGGCATCCACTGCATGTGGAATCCGTCGCCTGGATATCAGAGCGCAAAGATGTGTTGAGCACCTTTTTCGCGCTGCTGACCCTGCTGGCTTATACAAAATACGCGAAGGAAAATTGCCGCCGCAGTTTCTGGATTGCCCTTGCTTTCTTCGCCCTCAGTCTCATGTCCAAACCGATGTTGGTCACCTTGCCGTTTGTGATGCTGTTGCTGGATTACTGGCCACTCGGCAGAATTCCGAATTCAAAAGACGCCCTTGTTCCGGCTGTTCAATGGTCCACTCCCGGTCGGTTGCTCATTGAAAAATGGCCGTTCTTTACGCTGGCAGTGGCTTCTTGCGTCATCACCTTTCTGGCGCAACGCCATGGCGGCATGGTCGCATCGCTGGAAGAAATGTCATTGCACCACCGTTTGAATAATGTGCCGCTGGCTTATACGCGTTATCTGCTCAAAATGTTTTGGCCGGCGCATCTCGCCATTTTCTACCCTCTGCCAAAAACCATCTTCGTGCCGGCTGTGGTCGCCGCCGTGGCAGCTTTGTTTGCCATCTCTGCTGCCGCCTGGATCGGACGCAAACGCGCCCCGTACGGGATCATCGGCTGGCTGTGGTTTTTGGGGACGCTGGTGCCGGTGATTGGCCTGGTACAGGTCGGTCAAGCAGCGATGGCCGACCGCTATTCATATTTCCCCCTCATCGGAATATTCATCCTCCTCACGTTTGCCGGCCGCACCTGGGCGAACCGGCTTCAATTTTCATCCGCTTTCATTGCCACGTTCAGCGTATTGACTCTGGGAGGCTGCGTGGTCCTCACGGAAAACCAATTGCGCTGCTGGCGCGATGACGAGTCGCTTTTCTCCCACGCCATCCGCGTCACCAAAGACAATGAACCGGCCCATCTCTGTTTGGGGCAGGTGTACGAAATGGAAGGGCGGAAGGCCGACGCCCTGTCCGAATATCGCATCGGACTGAAACTGAATCCTTATCGCGTAAAAACGTACAGCAAACTCGCCCATTTGCTCGCCGGCTCCGGTCAAACCAACGAAGCGCTCGCCGAACTGCGAGCGGCGCTGCGGTTGTATCCCGAAGACGCGCTGACACACGATTCCCTCGCCAATTTGCTCGCCGACTCCGGCCATGCCAACGAAGCGCTCGCCGAATTTCGAGAGGCCGTGCGGATAAATCCCAAGGACGCGGCGTTACACGATAACCTCGGCACCATGCTCGTCGAGCTTGGCCGGTTCGACGAGGCGATGGAACATTATGCCGCCGCGGCACGATTGGATCCCGCAGACTGGCGGGCGCCTTATTTAAAGGGCAAGTCGCTGCTCAAACAAGGCCGCGACCTGGAAGCCATCCCGTATTTTCGGCAGGCGATGCAAATGGATCCGGATAACCTCCATGTCCTGATCTACCTGGCCCAAGTGCTGGCCTCGGATGAAAACCCAAAGGTCCGCGACGGTCCCACCGCTTTTGCCCTGGCGTCCAGGGCCAACATCCTCACCGGCGGAGCTCAACCGGCCATGCTCGATGTATTGGGCATGGCCTGTGCCGAACTCGGGCGTTTCGATGATGCGCAAAAAGCCGCGCAGGAGGCCCTCAATCTTACCAAAGCCGGCGGCTTGACGAATGATGCGGTCGTCGTTCAGCAGCGATTGCGGCTTTACCAGAACCATCAGCCCTGGCGGGAGTCTTTTTTGTCCACCAACCCCCGGCCAGGGGACCTGCCAAAATATTAACCGGCATCTCTGTCCTTGCCGTGGGGACAAAATC
>JBEKXN010000039.1:0-38444 GCA_049511835.1 Verrucomicrobiota bacterium
CATAATCATTTCTTCATGCACAACTGGGTTGATGCTTATGATAATGGCGCAGGGCGAAACTGCACGAAAACCCGCCCAATATCAAGTTATCAGGGTGAAATGTCATGTTAATCAATGGTTAGGTGTCAGAGCCGCACGCAATGCAACCTGAACCTCAACCGGCAGATGAAGCAGAATATCGCGCATTCTTGCGCGAGCTATTTTCTGTTCGTGACAAAATTCTGGAAAGGCTCGAAGCAAATCGGCCTCTGAAGTTTCGGGACATTCCAGAGACTTGGGATGAGATGAAGGTTCGTTTGCGGACGACGGCGGAGGATTTGATGCTTTGCACGAATGTTGACCGGGTTGTTGACTCGTTGATGGCTGACCACACAACCGCGCTACTTTTGATAGAAACCACCACTGAGACGGATAGGCGATACTTGATTCAGACATTAGAGCGAGCATTCCATGCCATGCCCGCAAAAGGAGATGCTTTGCCGGGCCAAGCAATGGCCACCTTTTTCTTGGAACTTTGCAAAAACAAATCACTGATTTTAAGCGCAGATTGATACAAACCGTGAGAAGTCACCCACCCATGACACCTAACAAATCGGTGCAGACAACGCGGGGTGGCCTTTGGGTTTCCGCTGGCGCGGGGTTCGTCCTCAGCCCCGCGGGTCTGACCTCTGGTCGTTATGCTGCGAGCGGTCGTCACCCATAAAATTATGAGCACTATATTCGACAACGAGAAGATTGAGTTTGAGTGTCCGAATTGCCATGCAAAGCTGTCTGAGACCATCGGACGGCTCAATCGTGGCGGTTATTCGTGTCCCTCTTGCGGCGCGGACTTTGATACAGCCGGGCTTCGACGAGAGACGGAGAAGGCGACGCGCATGGCGCAAGATACGATGCGTAAGATTGGGCAGAGTTTTAAGCTCTGACATACAGGCAGCCCATTCTTTTGTTTCGAGTTCGAGTTTAGGTTTCATGGATTGGAGTAATTATGGACGACGATTTCATACCGATTTTGATTGGCACGCTCATTGGTGGATTCGTGCTCTATGCCATTATTAACGCGCTTGTGCGTGCTCCCGGTGCATCGCTCCAAAGCAAATTTCAGCAGCTTGGCACACTTCGCGGACGCACGCTTAGTTCGATTATTGCAGAAGTTGGCCCTCCGAATGCCCGCTCGGTCGCCGGAGATGGTCGCGTTGTCTGTCAGTGGATGGCCACTGGTTATCATATCGCTTTGATTTTTACTGACGATGTTTGTGATGGAGTTACGCATGAATTCGCAGCATAACAAGGCGCTGCAGGCAACATCCGCTGCACCTTCAGTTTTGTGAGATTTAGATTTCATAAAGTCATTTGCTTCGGCGGGAGTCGCCATCCGGCGGCTGTGCCTGAGCTTGGTCGTTAGGTGTCAGAGCCGCACGCAATGCAACCTGAACCTCAACCGGCAGATGAAGCAGAATATCGCGCATTCTTGCGCGAGCTATTTTCTGTTCGTGACAAAATTCTGGAAAGGCTCGAAGCAAATCGGCCTCTGAAGTTTCGGGACATTCCAGAGACTTGGGATGAGATGAAGGTTCGTTTGCGGACGACGGCGGAGGATTTGATGCTTTGCACGAATGTTGACCGGGTTGTTGACTCGTTGATGGCTGACCACACAACCGCGCTACTTTTGATAGAAACCACCACTGAGACGGATAGGCGATACTTGATTCAGACATTAGAGCGAGCATTCCATGCCATGCCCGCAAAAGGAGATGCTTTGCCGGGCCAAGCAATGGCCACCTTTTTCTTGGAACTTTGCAAAAACAAATCACTGATTTTAAGCGCAGATTGATACAAACCGTGAGAAGTCACCCACCCATGACACCTAACAAATCGCGAGGCTGTGTGAAAACTCCGACGCGGGGCGAGTGATGGGCGGAGAAAAAGTTTGACCGGCGGTCCAAAGTTCGGGTCGCCGATTTTTTTGTTTTCCAGAGGTTCAGTCCGTGCCCAGTTACCGAAAAAATCTGCCGGACTGAAATGATGGTTAATCCACAATCCGGATTCCCAGCCTGCCCCGCCGGTGGCCTTCATCCTTCTCCGGATTCCACCAGCAACGGCCCTTGCCCTCAATCGCCTTTGCCGCCCGATCCTCGATTTCCTGCAACTGCTCCTTTCCCAACGGACGAAATTCCTCGAACGCCCGGAACGCGGCGTCCTGTTCATTGGGAAAACTCAGCCCCAACAGCGCCACGTCCGGATCGAGCGTGAGCGTGTAATGCAGGCAATCGGCCACGCTCAGGCGCGGGAGTTGCGCCCCGCCGGCGGACTCTTTGCCGCCGGAACTGAACTTGCCGCGCGGACGTTCCTGCAACGGCTGGTTGTATCCCGTCGTGTCGCCCAGCAATTTGCCCGCCCCGAAAGTCTTGAAGCATACCGCGCCCACCCCTTTCCGCCGCGCGAGCGGCAGAATCTCATCCACGTAACGCCGGTCCACAAACGGCCCCACCGGGAACATCACCACGTCGCACAAATCGGTGTTGAGTGCCGCGCGCAGCACGTCGGGATGATGACTGGAAATGCCGCGGAACCGCACCTTGCCGGCGGACCGGCAGCGGGCCAGCTCCTCCATGCCCGTGACGGCAATCCACTCCCACTGCGGCGGTTCGGACACTCCGTGGAAGACAAACAAATCCACCGAGTCCAGCCCGAGCGCCTTGAGACTCGCGTTCACCTGCGGCGTGACCGGTTTTTCCAGGTGATCAATCTTGTCAATGACGAACACCCCGTCCCGGCGGCCCTTGAGCGCAGCGCCGACAATCTGTTCGCTGTAGCCGTTTTCGTACATCGGCGCGGTGTCAATCAGGTTCAATCCGTAATCCATGGCCCGATGCAGCGTGGCCACGCACTTTTCGAGGGGGACCGAACGGTCCGCGAGATCGCCGATGCCCAGCACGGACGCTTCAAACCCGGTTTTGCCCAAAAGTCGTCGTTTCATGGCTGTCAATTCCTTCCGGGTTATTTACCTCATATTCCAAATTCGCACAAGCAGTATGGATGCGGATTTGCCACCAAGCTCAGTCTCCGCGCGGACTTTTACGCTGGTCCGTGCGCGTCCTTCGCCATCTTCCATTCCCTAAACAACATGCGCCGATTCGGCCTTGTGAATAACTAAAGATTGCTTTCCTGCTCTGATTGTCTAAAATCAAGATTTCTGCACCCCATGTCAGCCGTAGATGCATCGAAATTGCGGATATTGGTCGTAGATGACGAACCGTCTGTTGGCAATACCGTCAAGATGTTGCTCAAATTTGACGGGCATGAGGTGGTGACAACCAACTGCAGCAAGGAGGCGCTGGGCATGTTTAAAGCAGGCCGGTACGACCTGGTCTTCACCGACTTTACCATGCCCGGAATGAATGGCCATCAACTGGCAGCCGCCATCAAGGCCGGTGCGCCGGGTCAGCCGGTCGTAATGATTACAGCCCACGCCGGGACATTGCTCCAGTCACCCGACGTGGATTTCGTCGTCAGCAAACCCTTCCGGCTGGAACATCTGCGGGAGGCGATCGCCAAGGTTATGCCGGCGGAAAGCCGCCCCGCTTGAGTCAAACGGACCCCGCTTGCCGAGGCCCGTTTCCCCAACCAGTCAATCATCAGAACCGGCCGCTTTGCGACCGGCAGCTTCGATCAAACTATCCAGTCGGGTTGCTGCGCTTCCAGCCGTTTGACCTCCACGCCCACAAGGCAAACATCGTCCTCGAATTCAGAACTGGCGGAGAAATGTTTGATTTCGTCAAGCAGTCCTGCGAACAACTCGTTCGTCGGCAGTTTGGCGCGCCGGTTGACCGCCGCCAGCAGGCGCTCGGGACTGAAGGACTCGTTGTTGGCCCCCTCGGCTTCGATCAATCCGTCGGTGTAAAGCGCGATCAGGTCGCCCACCTTTATCGAACACCGGTGGGTGGGAAACTGTCCTTCGGCGAAAAGTCCCAAGGCCGGGCCCTTTTTTCGTTCCGGGCCATTCCCCAGCCATTCGGCCGTGCCCCGTTGCCGGTGCAGGAGTATCGGTTCGGGATGCGCCGCGCTGGCGTAGCGCAGTTCCGCGCGAGCCACGTCGGCGATCAGGTAAAAGGCGGTGGCATACATGGTGGAGTCGGTTTGCTTGAAGACACCCGTCACCTCGCGGTTGATCTGGGCGAGCAACTCACCGGGCTCGGTCGTCGTGCCGCTCAGGTCCACCACCAGGGAGCGCATCATGGCCGTCACCAGCGCCGCGCGCACGTCATGGCCCATCACGTCGCAAATGAACAGGCCCACGGTCGTGTCCGAAAGCGGGATCACGTCGAAGAAATCCCCGCTCACCGCGCCGGATGGGAAAAAGAGGCTGAAAAACTCCAGATCGCTTTCCCCGCGCGGCCGGTGCCGCGGCACGCAGGGGAATTCGTGCGGCAGCATGGCCAGTTGCAACTCGCGCGCCATCTTCAATTCCAATGCGGTTTGATGCTCCTTCTGCTCCAGTTGCCGGGTACGCTCGGCGAGCGCCTCCTCCGTCCGCTTGCGCACCGTGATGTCCCGGCCGATGCCCACCAGCCCGATGATGTTGCCGTCCTTGTCCCGTAGCGGCAGCTTGCTGGTTAACAGCCAGCGTTTCCGGCCCTTTTCATCAAGGACAAATTCCTCCCGATTAACGACCGGCTGGCCCTGAATCACCTTCTGGTCATCGGCCCAGAACTTTTCGGCCATTTCAGGCGGAAAGAAATCGAAATCCGTTTTGCCGATCGCCTCAGCCTCCGTCTTGCACCGCATGGTTTTCTGGTCGGCGAGGTTGGCCAGGGTTTTCCGGCCGGCGGCGTCCTTGGCGTAAATGCCGTCCGGCAGGTTGTCAATCAGCGTGCGCAGCAGGAGGCGTTCCTGGGCCAGCGCCTGTTCCGCCCGCTTGTGCTCCGCGATGTCCCGGTTGATGCCGACCAGGCCGATGATTTTTCCGTCCTGATCGTGCAGCGGCAGCTTGCTGGTCAACAGCCAGTGTTCCCGGCCTTCGTCGTCCAGGAAATGTTCCTCCCGGTTGATGACCGACTGGCCCTGAATCACCTTCTGATCGTCGGCGTGAAGTCTTTCGGCAAGTTCGCGCGGAAAGAGGTCGAAATCGGTTTTGCCGATGGTCTCGGCTTCGGTTTTGAAGTGAAGGTTTTTCAGGTCAGCGAGGTTGGCCAGCGTCTTCCGACCGGCGGTATCCTTGGCGTAGATGGCGTCCGGCAGGTTGTCAATCAATGTGCGCAAAAGGCGGCGTTCCTTCAAAAGCTCGGCCGTGCGCTCGGCCAGCGTCTCCTCGATCCGTCGGCGTTCCGTGATGTCCCGGGAAATGCCAAACGTGCCAAAAATCCGCCCCGCCCGGTCGCGCAACGGCATTTTCGTCGTGGACACCCAGGTCACCCGGCCATCCGGCCAGGTCTCCTTTTCCTCGGCGCCCACCAGCGGCTGGCCGGTTTCCATGACACGCTGTTCGTCGGCCAGCGCCTGCTTCGCGTGAGCCGGTTTGAAAAAGTCCGCATCCGACTTGCCGGTCGCCAGATGGGGATCGGCCAGGCCGAACTTCTTCGCCAGGGCGCGGTTGATCATCACAAACTGGCCGGCCTTGTCCTTGAAATAAATCGCATCCGGGATGTTGTCCATGAGCAACCCCAGCAGATGCCCGGCCCGGCTGTGTTCTTCGCGGATCAGGTGGCGTTCGCTGGCATTGTGGATCGCCTTGGCCAGCATCGGGCCGGTCAATTCCGGCACGAGCAAATAATCCTGCGCCCCCAGCAGCATCAGGCTGGCCGCCAGCTTTTCCTCCGCCTGGGTCGCCAGCACAATAATCGGCAAATGCGCCGCCGCCTCGTGGACCTTGACGAACGCCTCCGTGCCATGACTGTCCGGCAGCGACAACGCCACGAGCACCAGACCGACGGGGGAGGTTTTCAGTTGGGCCAGCCCGTTCGCCAGCCGGTCGGCACAAACCACCTCAAACTGTTGCTGGCGCAGCAGCCGCAGGCACTCGGGCTGATCGCCGATGAGCAAAACTCCAAAAGATGTGTTTGACATAGTGTTTAGTGTTATTTGTCAGCAGTCCAACCAGCATTTTCCAAACCATCCAAGCCAGGCCGTGCCGAAGTCCCGCGATATTGAGTGTCTAACAGTAATGCAGCCAGACGCTGGCGTCGCCGATTTCCTTGTCTGCAATTCTTTGCCCCGGCAACCGACGCCGTCTCGACTTGCCGCGCGGCACCGTTTAACGCGGCCAATCATAAGAACCGCCCGATTCACGACCGTTTATGCGTCAAAACGGGTGTCCCGTTTACGTTGATGCATTTTTGCGAACTTCATCATTTAAACGTCCACGGCGAGGTGTCCACGCCGAGTTCCTGAAGGAGAAAGGCGTAGATGTCGGCTTGTTCCGCCACGCGGTCTTTCAGTGAGGAGCCCATGCCGTGGCCGGCGGTGGCTGTGGTGCGCAATAAGATCGGCAGGCCGGAACTCGTCGCCGCCTGCAGCCGGGCCGTCATCTTGCGTGAATGTGCCGGATTCACCCGCCCGTCATTCTCGCCACACGGAAACAGCACGGCGGGATAGGCCGTGCCGTCCTTCACGTGATGATACGGCGAATAGGCGTAGAGCGCCTTGAATTGATCCGCGTCCTTCACCGAACCGAACTCGGTCGTGTTGAACGCGCCGTTCGGGTCCAGTTCCACTCGCAACATGTCGTAGATGCCCACGCGGGAAACGACGGCGCGGGCCAGGTCCGGTCGCTGCGTCAGGAACGCGCCCATCAGCAGGCCGCCGTTGCTGCTGCCCATCACCGCCAGCTTGTCCGGGCCGGTGTATTTGCGTTGGATGAGATGCTCGGCGCAGGCAATAAAATCGTCGAAGACATGCTGCTTGTGCGTCAGGTTGCCGGCGAGATGCCATGTCTCGCCGAACTCGCCGCCGCCGCGCAGATTGGCCACCGCATAAACCCCGCCGGCATCGAACCAGATGCGCCTCAGGGAACTGAAGGCGGGCGTGAGGTTGATGCCGTAGCCGCCATAACCCGTGAGCAGCGTCGGATTTTTTCCGTCCAGGTTGATTCCTTTCTTCCGCAGGATGCTGATGGGAATCTTTGTCCCGTCCTTGGATACGGCGAATTCACGGACCACCTCGATGTCGTCAAAATTCGCCGGTGAAGTCATCCGTAACGCCGTTGGACGCGGCTTCGTCAATCCCGGTTCCCATTCATACCATCCGGACGGAACGAGGAAACTGGTGTTCGCAAACAGCAATTCGTCGCCATGCCAGCAGTGAAGCCAGTTCACCGATGAAACCGGCAGCACCGGCACCTCGACGGGTGAACCGCGGTCTTTTGGGTAAAACCAAAGGTGCGACGGCCCGCCTTCCATCACCGCGACATAAAGTCCGCTGGCGGACGGCGCATAATCGTCCACCACCCCCTGCCCTTGCGGCACGGCCACGGTAACGTTCGTCAGATCAGGTTCAGCCAGCGGCAGGCGCAGGATTTTTCCGCGCGGCGCATTCTTTTTGGAGAGCAGATATAACGCCGCATCCTTGCCGAACTTGATCGCCTTGATGCCGTCCTCGAACCGCGTCAGTTGATGCCACGATCCGGAGGCGTCGCGCAGGTAATGGGCAAAGTCGCCGCCATCGCCATTGGCGACCGTGGCCAAGAGCCAACGGCCGTCCTCGCTCGCGGTGAGTTCAATCTCCGCAATGCGCGGAAAATCGCGGCCCAGCTCATACGTGTCGGCGCTGACCGGCGTGCCAAGTTTGTGAAACCAGATTTGCTGGTAAAAATGCAGGTCGCCCTCCGGCCGCTCGCCCTCGTGCGGATAACGTGTGTAAAAAATGCCCGTGCTGTCGGCGTTCCACGCGGCGCTGCCGCCGCCCGTCGGATACTGAACACCGGGAATGATGTCCGGCAGCGCACGGCCCGTGTCCGTCTCGAAAAAATGCAGCACGCCGTTTTCACTGCCGTTCTCGGAGAGGCAGATGGCCGTGAGCCGCCCGTCCGTGGACGGCGCCAACCAGTCCATCGCGGTCGTGCCGTTGGTGTTCCAGACGTTGGGATCGAACACGACCTGGCGCAGTGCGGGCGGATAAGCCGATTTCAGCCGGACGAGCACCGGCTGCTGCGCCGGCGGCTTGAAGCGCGTGGCAAAGATGATTCCGCCCCGGCAATCAATCAGGCCGTAGCTGGCCGATTCATCCGCGATCAACTCCGAAAGCTCCTGCTCCAATCCATCATGGAACTCCAGCTTGTCGAACCAGGCGCGGGTGCGCTCGTTCTGCTGGCGGATCCAGTCGCGCACGGCGGGGCTGGTGCCGTCTTCCAGCCATTGATAATCGTCCACGACCGCCACCCCATGATAGAGATTGGTGGCCGGCTCGCGCGCGGCGGGAATGGCCGGCAATTGCGCAAAGCCGGCGGATGCCGCCGCCAGACCAAGTCCCAATATCCCCGAAAAAACAACACGGATACGACCACACATGTGGCCAGACAATAAACACCGTCGGTTTGCGGGCAAGGTTTTTCATCGCGGATTTTCCCGGTGTCGAGAGTTGCGCGGCCTTTCATTGCAAGCCCCGACGCGAAGCCGCCGGTTCACCGCCGATCTCGCCGCCGCGAAGGAAAATCTCGCAAACCTTTGAGAGGTTGAGACAAAGAAGCATCGCTCTCACTCAGCTACCTCAAGCAAAGGATTTTGTGACGGGGATAAAGACTTTGACGAAGCGCTGCCAAGAAAATCAGATGATAAAGGGCATCGGCGGTTGAGATTACTTCGATGTTCTTTTCGACTCCTCACCCCGGCCCTCTCCTCGTTTGGCGAGGAGAGGGAGATTCTATTTTGTGTGACGTTTACCCAAGGTAGTCGCGTTGCTCCAACCTTGGGCTGAATGCCGGCATCCCGTTGGGATGCGTGCGGGACCAGTAATCACGGGCTTTCCGCCGCAGCCTTGATTGCCTCCAACTCTTCCCAGTGCGCGCAGAGTTTACCCAAGGTAGTCGCGTCGCTCCAACCTTGGGCTGAATGATAAAATCCCTTTGGGATTGAGAATGTGTCTGCGCATCTGCCTTTTCAACACGGCCCCGCCTTCGTAGAGTGGATGGACTGTGCCAGCCACGTTACATGATTTGATTCCGCGGGATGAGAAGCCCGGCAATGATGTCTTGCTGGGGCGTTTTCTGGATTACGTGGCGGGACGGCGACTGCAACTTTATCCCGCCCAGGAATCGGCCATCCTGGAGTTGTTCGAGGAGAAGAACGTCGTCCTGAACACGCCCACCGGGTCGGGCAAATCGCTTGTGGCCACCGCCCTGCATTTCCAGGCCATCGCCCAAGGACGCCGCTCCATTTACACCTGCCCGATCAAGGCGCTGGTGAATGAAAAGTTCATGGCCCTCTGCCGCGAGTTTGGCCCCGATAATGTCGGTCTCAGCACCGGCGATGCCTCGGTCAATCGTGACGCGCCCATCCTTTGCTGCACGGCCGAAATTCTCGCCAACATCGCGCTGCGTGAGGGCGCGCAGGCCAATGTGCAGGAGGTGGTCATGGACGAATTCCATTATTACGCCGACCGCGAGCGCGGCGTGGCGTGGCAGGTTCCCCTGTTGACGCTGCCGCAGGCGCGATTTCTCCTGATGTCCGCGACGCTGGGCGACACCACGTTTTTCGAGGAGGAACTCACGCGGCTCAACGGGCGGCCAACAGTTGCCATTTCGTCCACGGACCGTCCGGTTCCACTGGAACATGCATATTCGGAGTTGCCGCTGGCCAAGACGCTGGAAAGCCTCGCCGCCGGGGGCAAGGCGCCGGTGTACGTGGTCCATTTCACGCAATTGGAGGCGGCGCAGAGCGCGCAGGATTTCACGAGCCTCAACGTCTGCACCCGCGAGGAGAAGGCCGCGCTGGCCGGCGCGCTCGAAGGATTCAAGTTCAGCAGTCCGTACGGTCCCGACATCAAAAAATGGCTGCGGCACGGCATCGGTTTGCATCACGCCGGGTTGCTGCCGAAGTATCGCGTGCTGATCGAACAGCTTGCGCAGAAGGGGTTGCTGAAAATCATCTGCGGCACAGACACACTTGGAGTGGGCATCAACGTGCCGATCCGCACCGTGCTGTTCACGCGGTTGTGCAAGTACGATGGGCAGAAGACCGGCATCCTGAGCGCGCGCGACTTTCACCAGATTGCCGGCCGGGCCGGGCGCAAGGGCTTCGATGATCGCGGCTGGGTGGTGGTGCAGGCACCGGAGCACGTGATCGAAAACCTGAAGCTCGCCGAAAAATCGGCGCGCGACGGGAAGAAAACCGTGAAGCGCCAGCCGCCGGAAAAGAATTTTGTCAACTGGGACAAGAACACCTTCCTGCGCCTGATTGCCGCGCCGCCGGAGCGCCTGACCTCGCGTTTCCAGGTGACGCACGGAATGTTGCTGAATGTGTTGAGCCGCAAAAGTGACGGATGCCGGGCGATGCAGCAGCTCATTGCGCGTTGCCATGAAACGCCGCGGCAGAAGCAGGCGCACATCAAACGCGCCTGGCAACTGTTCCGCTCACTGCTGGACCGGAAGATCGTGGAGTTTATTAATCCCGGAGCGCGGCGGTCTCCAGCCGCAGCAGCCCCGAATGCGGACCAGCCTCCAGTTTCGAGAGGTGGCGGACTGAATAATAGTGAGGATGTTGTCCGCCCTCACCCTGACCCTCTCCCCCAGGAGAGGGAACAGCAAAGTAGCTCTGCCGAATTGTCTAAGAGGTCAGAATTTACCTCAGAGGATGGACAGATTCCCCCTCTCCCCGGGGGAGAGGGCCGGGGTGAGGGCGAGCGTAAACTGCGCGTGAACATCGAGTTGCAGGAGGATTTCTCGATGGACCAGGCGCTGTCGTTGTATCTGCTCGACACGATTCCGCTGGTGGACCCGCAACAGCCGGATTACGCGCTCGTCCTGCTGACCCTTGTGGAATCCATCCTCGAAGATCCCGACATCATTCTGCGCAAACAGCTCGACCGGGTGAAGGACCAGAAAATGGCCGAGATGAAGATGGAAGGAATCGAATACGACCAGCGGATGGAAGAATTGGAAAAGCTCGAACACCCGAAGCCGAACCAGGAATTCATTTATTCGACCTTCAACGCCTTTGCCGACCGCCATCCGTGGGTGGGCCAAGAAAACATCCGTCCGAAATCCATCGCGCGGGAGATGTTCGAATCGTTTCGCTCGTTTTCCGATTACATCCGGGATTACGAGTTGCAGCGCGCCGAAGGCGTTCTGCTCCGGCACCTGAACCGGGTTTACAAGGTCCTCGCCCAGAACGTTCCAGATGCCGCCAAAAACGACCAGATCCGCGAGATGGAACTTTACCTGGGCTCGATGATCCGGCAGGTGGATTCGAGTTTGCTCGACGAATGGGAGAAAATGCGCGACCCGAATTTCCAGCGCGCCGAGACGAAAGAGGTGCGTCCGCCCGGCGCAGAGGAAGCCGCCCAAGACATCACGCGCGACACCAAGGCATTCACGGCGGCAATTCGGAACCGCATTTTTGTTTTCCTGCGCGGGCTGGTGATTGCCGATTACGAAGCGGCGCTGAAATCGCTTTCGGAGGGGCGAGTTCCACAAGCCCCTGAAACAGGTTCCGTCGCTCAAAATCAGGGACCCGCGGAGATCGCTCCTCCGAAGGATGCGGATGGCCAGCCATGGACGGCCGACCGTTTGCACGCGGCGATGGAAGCGTACGAACTCGAACACGAGCGCATCTGCCTCGACCCGAACGCGCGGAATGCGCGGCACACTTACGTGACTCCGTCCGACGACCAGAAAAGCTGGCGCGTCCAGCAGATGCTGGTTGATCCGGAGGAAGCCAACGACTGGGTGGCGGAATTCGAAGTGGACCTGGCCCAATCCCGCGCCTTGGGCGAGCCGTTTCTCCAGCTGCGACGCATCGGCAGTTTGGTGTGAACCTGCCCTTCGAAGTTGAATCAGTGCTTGGCGGAGTGCGGCCGTCTCGGCCGCAGCAAAGTGGATTGAGCATGCGATTGGAAAATGTTCCGTGGCTTGAATGAAGCCAGTTGCTGCGCCCGAAGACGGGCGCACTCCGGCTTGGCTTCGTCCGTTCCGCCACCACGTCCAAACCTCGGTTTCCAGGTTTATTCGGTTATGAGTACATCCACCGGCTCAAAGCCGTTGAAGTATCCATTTTTGTTGAATTTGGGACGGTAAAGGATGACCCGCGTTTTGGAAGGCTGTTGCTGTGTGCCGGCCAGCTTCTCTGCTCCCACCGCTTTCAGCGCGGTGGTCAACTGGCCGGCCAAAGTATCGGCCATGGTGGAATTATCTCCCTTGTCTGCGATCGAAGTCAGCTTCCAGCCATTCTCAAAGTTGAAGGTGAAATCCGCCTTGGCCAGAATATTATGGGTCGTCACCCGGTAAGGCTTTTGATAGTTCGGCAACCAGATGGGTGTCACCGTAACATTTTGTTTATTGGTAGAGCCGGTGGACTCCGTCACGATGGTCGCCAGGAAATACAACTCCGGCTGGTAGAAAATGTATCCTGCCGGCAGGCCATTGGTTTTGCCCCAGCCGTTGAGCGAATCCGCGGAGATGGGCTGGATTTTATACCACGCACAGCCGCCGGTGAACAAAGCCGCCAAAGCAACGAAGCACAATATCCTTTTCATGCCCGAACAATGTTGGCGCGCATGAATTTTGTCAATCCCCGGAAAGATTAACCATTCTCCTTCTCGTCGCGCCGACTTGTCCCGGCGAAGGAGGATCACCTCCCATCTTCCATCTCTCATCCTGACCCTTTCTCGTTCCATCTGGGCCTCGGCTTAGGCTTGAACCCAGCCGAAAATCATGGGAAAATGGACGCATGAAACGTCGTTCTCGTCGTGCTTTCCTCCAGGATTCACTTGCGATCGCCGCCACCGCGGCCTTCGTTGAACCAGGCTCGGTTTTTCCGGGCCAGGTTGGCGCGGCGGAGTCGCCACCGCAACTGCTGCGATTGGGGGGCCCGGTCTTCGCCGGAACCGATGATCCCGAAGCGTTGGCACTCGCGCATCGCAAACTGGGCTATCGTGCCGCCTACTGCCCGAATGTGCCGTTGAATGACACGGACAAAATCCGCGCCTACGCCGACGCGTTTGCCCGGCACGATGTGGTCATCGCCGAAGTGGGCCGCTGGTACAACCTGCTGGACCCGGACGTGGAGAAGCGGCGCCAGAACCTGCAACGCGTGACGGATGGGCTGGCCCTGGCCGAGGCCATCGGCGCTCTTTGCTGCGTGGATATTGCCGGTTCCTACAACCCCACCACCTGGTACGGTCCGCACCCGGACAATCTCTCCTCGAAATGTTTTGACGCGATTGTCGAAAATGCGCGCAAGATCATTGATGCGGTGAAACCGAGGCGTGCGAAGTTCGCCTATGAAGCGATGGGCTGGCTGCTGCCGGACAGCGCCGACAGCTACGTGAAGTTGCTGGCCGCGGTGGACCGGGACGCCTTCGGCGTGCATCTGGACCCGTGCAATCTGGTGAATTGTCCGGAGAAGTTTTATCACAACACCGCCCTGTTGAACGACTGCTTCGACAAGCTGGGCCGATGGATTGTGAGTTGCCACGCCAAGGACCTGACTTGGGACGTGGAAATGAACATTCATTTTCGCGAAGTCATCCCCGGCAAAGGTTCGCTGGACTACCCGACTTACCTGCGGCGCCTGGCGAAGCTGCCGCAGAACCCGCCGCTGATGTTGGAGCACCTGACCACGCCGGAGGACTACACCGCGGCGCGGGAGCACGTGTTCGGGGTTGGCCGCAAAGCCGGATTGAGCTTTGGGTGAGGCGCCTTTCTTGAGTTTTCCGGTGACGCCGCCGGAAAAGCGATTCGCGAACTGGGCTGGAAACCAAAATGTCCGAAACTCGAAGACATTGTCAAAACCGCTTGGACGTGGCACAAAAAACATCCGACCGGCCACCCGGATTGACGCGAACCTGAATGGCCGCCCAAAAACACAAGGCGCCCAAAAGTTTTTTTTACACGAATTTCACAAATTGACGCAAAAGGGAGGGCAAGTCGAACCGTTGACGGTCACAATTCTCCTTCTCGTCGCGCCGTATCGTTTTAGCATTTGGCGTTTAGCCTTCTACCTTTCCGGTTAGCCTCGGCTTGCAGGCGCTTCACTGTGTGAGGCGGGAAGTTGTTTCGGAAGACAAATTGAGCGTCCGGCCCGCAACCATGAACACGCCTTCCCCTTGGTGATGAATCGTCCGCGGTTGTTTCCTCGATGGGTCAATCCACGCTTTGATGACCTCAAGGACAAAGTAGTTGTATTGGGCGACCAGCTTCCCATCAATGGCCTTGCATTCCATATTTGCCGCATAAAAGGCCTTCAGCCTCATGTGGCAGGCCGCGTAAAGCTACGCCACGCGGCAAGTTGCATCAAACCCGGCTGGCATGGTGGCTGCTGGTTTGTGCCTGAGATTTATCCGCGCCAATGCCGCGTTGCCAAAGGCCGAAGGCTAAGGGCTGAAAACGGAGGGCCGGAAGTTTAAAAATTCGACTGCGATTCATGAAACAAAACAGCAGCTATGGAAACCGGCGAAGCATTCAGCTTGTGCTGGAGGGTGCCACTTCCTTACGCTCCGCCCGGAAAAATCGTTTCATGAAAACCACAATCCTTGTTGGTTTGTGCGTCACGCTTGGTGCGAGCCTTATTTCCGTCCGTGCGGACGACACCTCGGCTCAAGCCGCCGCCCGCGCGGCTTTGGAACAAAAGTTGAACGAGTTGAACCACCCGCAAATTGAGCCGCCACCGGCACCAGGCACACCACCTTCCGGGGCTGTGGTGGTACAACCCGGCAAATCCGCAACCAACGTAACCGAGACGGTTCCCGAAAAAGCGGTGACTCCGCAAACCGCGCCGGCGGCAACAACTCCGGTGGCTGCTCCCGCTGCTGTCACTCCTGCTCCTGCCACTCCCGCTGAAGTCGCTCCCGCGGTTGCCGCTCTGACTAATGTTGCTCCGGCTGATACCGTTCCCGCTGCCGTCACACCTGCCGCTGCCGCTCCCGCTGAAGTTGCTCCTGCTGCTGAAGCACCCGCTGTTGTTGCTCCGGCTTCCGCTCCCGCTGAAATCGCACCCGCGGCTGTCGCTCTGACTAATGTTGCTCCGGCTGATACCGTTCCCGCCGCTGTCACACCTGCCGCTGTCGCTCCCGCTGAAGTCACTCCTGCTGCTGAAGCACCTGCTGTTGTTGCTCCGGCTACTGAAGCTCCGACTACTGTCACTCCTACTCCTGCCGCTCCGGCTGAAGTCGCACCAGCGGCTGTCGCTCTGACTGTTGTCGCTCCGGCTGCCGCTTCCGCTGAAGTCACTCCTGCTGCTGAAGCACCCGCTGTTGTTGCTCCGGCCACTGAAGCTCCGACTGTTGTCGCTCCGGCTGCCGCTCCCGCTGAAGTCGCACCCGCGGTTGCCGCTCTGACTAATGTTGCTCCGGCTGATACCGTTCCCGCTGCCGTCACACCGGCCGCTGTCGCTCCCGTTGAAGTCACTCCTGCTGCTGAAGCACCCGCTGTTGTTGCTCCGGCCACTGAAGCTCCGACTGTTGTCGCTCCGGCTGCCGCTCCGGCTGAAGTCGCACCAGCGGCTGTCGCTCTGACTAATGTTGCTCCGGCTGATACCGTTCCCGCTGCTGTCACACCGGCCGCTGCCGCTCCCGCTGAAGTCACTCCTGCTGCTGAAGCACCCGCTGTTGTTGCTCCGGCCACCGAAGCTCCGACTGTTGTCGCTCCGGCTGCCGCTTCCGCTGAAGTCGCTCCCGCGGTTGCCGCTCTGACTAATGTTGCTCCGGCTGATACCGTTCCCGCTGCCGTCACACCGGCCGCTGTCGCTCCCGCTGAAGTCACTCCTGCTGCTGAAGCACCCGCTGTTGTTGCTCCAGCCACTGAAGCTCCGACTGTTGTCGCTCCGGCTGCCGCTCCGGCTGAAGTCGCACCCGCAGTTGCCGCTCTGACTAATGTTGCTCCGGCTGATACCGTTCCCGCTGCTGTCACACCGACGGTTGTCACTCCAGCTGAAGTCGCTCCCGCTGCTGAAGCGCCCGCTGTTGTTACTCCGGCTACTGTCGCACCCGCTGTTGTCGCTCTGACTAATGTTGCTCCGGCTGATACTGTTCCCGCTGCTGTCACACCGGCCACTGCCGCTCCCGTTGAAGTCGCTCCTGTTGCTGAAGCACCCACTGTTGTTGCTCCGGCTGCCGCTCCCGCTGAAGTCGCTCCCGCGGTTGCCGCTCTGACTAATGTTGCTCCGGCTGATGCCGTTCCCACTGCTGTCACACCGGCCGCTGCCGCTCCCGCTGAAGTTGCTCCGGCTACTGAAGCTCCGACTGTTGTCGCTCCGGCTGCCGCCGTTCCTGCTTCTGTCGCTCCGGGCGCTGCCACAACGGCGGTTGTCACTCCGGCCAAGGTCGCTCCCGCTGCTGCGACTCCTGCCAGTGTCGCACCTGCCGCTGCCGCTCCGGCCAAAGCAACACCCGCTGTTGTTGCTTCCGCGGCCATCGCTCGAGTTGTTGCAGCGCCAACCAAAACTCAACCGGCTGCGGCACCAGCAACGCCCAAGCCAACCCCGGCATCCGCTGCGACTAAATCGTCAAATCCACCGGCGACGGCGAAGCCGACCAATGAAATTACGACCGTCATTGGAGCGACCTACAAAAATGTGTATGTGGAAAAAGTGGAGCCGGACGGAATAACCATCAGCTATACGCCCGCGCGCGGCGGGCTGGGGATCATCAAGATCAATTTTGACGAGCTTTCCGACGAATTGCGGCAGAAATACGGATTCGATCCAGAGAAAAAGAAGGCTTACGAAAAGAAATAGAAGCCGGTTACCGCGAGGGGGCTGCGAGTGTGCGCCGGAGCGGCGTCAATGCCGCGCCAGTTGAGGGTTGAGTGAATAATCCGTGTCTCAATTTTGAGGCTTTTGTGCCTTTTTGCGGCTGGAAAATTTCCGTCAATCCTCTGGTTTGTCTTCGCGTCTTTGTTGTTGAAAATCCTGGGTTTGGAATCAAACATTCGCGGCAGCGCTGTCGCGCGGCGTGTGCCCGCCGGACAGCAGCCGTTCAGACAGGAACAGTTTCGCCAGCACGGTCAGGCTGATGAACGGCAGGCTGAACAGAATGAGTCCCATGAACCAGCCTTCCACGCCGGCGAATTCCAGGAAGGGGAAGAACAGAGGTTGCACACACGGATGCCTAAAGCCGGGAAACCGAACGGTTACAGGTCCGGTTGCGGCTGGGAGGGTCAAGTTGGGCTTGACGCGGCATGGTTTTCCTGTTCAAAGAGGGTGCATCATTCTGAACCGAGGGAATTGACTATGACAAAAAATTTCATCACCAAAATCATTGGAGGCAGTGGCCGTTTTGTTCGCCGGCTGAAGCAGCTTGCGCCGGGACTTGTGGTGCTGGCCCTGGCCGCCGGTTGCCAGACGCAATCTCCCCTGCCCCCGGTTGCCTTGCAGGGCACCAACGCCACGGAAATCATCACCCTGCGGGAGGGTGATGTGCTGAAAATTTCCTTTCCGGCCAATGCAAACCTGAACACGACGCAGCCAATCCGGCGGGACGGGATGATTTCGATGCCCCTGGTGGGAGAACTGAAGGCGGTGGGCAAGACGCCAAAGGACCTGGAGAAGGATTTAGCGGACCTCTATTCGACACAGTTATTGTCGAAGGAAGTTACGGTGGAAGTGCAAAGTTCCACTTTCCCGGTTTATGTTACCGGTTCGGTGTTGAAGGCGGGAAGGGTTGTGTCGGACCACCCCATGACGGCTTTTGAAGCCATCATGGAAGCGGGCGGGTTCGACTACTCGAAGGCCAATCTGAAGGCGGTGGTGGTGATCCGGCAGGAGGGGGACCACGTGCAGAAATTCAAATTGGACCTGAAGAAGGTGATGGACGGGAAGGCGGGCGCACCATTTTACCTGAAGCCGGGTGACACGATTTACGTGCCGGAGAAATTCACCTGGTTCTGAGGTCCGTGCGGAAAAAATGTGTCCGGGCGGTGCCGGGGTTTAATAGGCAAAGCCGACCTGGAACCCGACTTGGTGGCTGGTGAAGCTGAAGCCTTGCTGGGATGAGTCGTCCCGGCTGATTTGGTAGAAGACGCTAAATCTGCCGCGCTTGAGAAAGGCACGGCTCAACGATGCGTTCAGGGAGTAGATATCATCATTGCGGTTGGAGAAACCGGGTGTATTCGACGAGGAAACATATTTCACCAACTGGTAACCGCCGCTCAAATCCAGTAAAAGCTTGCCCAACAACCGCTGGTTCAGGTTGGCGTTGACACCCGTGGTTTCCGTGACTTGATCCTGCAAATACGAGGCCGATACCGCCCGCTGACCGGTGATGGAAACCTGGGTTTGCTCGAAGGGTTGGTATTGAATGGAGGCATCGAAGACCGGGTTGACGAGGGGGCTGGCGCCGCCGCTCAGGAACTGCCGAACCTCCACCCCGCCGTGGATTTGGAAGCCGATTTTGTCAGTGGCGCGCCAATTGACCCGTCCCTCGAATCGTTCAAAGGTCATGTCGGGACTGGAGGCCTCGTCGTCGTAGCCGCCGCCCGCGCCGACGGCGGCGTTCAATCGGGGCCGGAATTGATAATTCAACCAGTCCGTTGTGGACCATTCGCTGTAACTGGAGAACTGGTCCGCCGAGACGAAATTTTGGTTCAATGACAGATCCAGCGACATTTTGCTGTTCATGGTGTATGAACCGTTCAGGGCGGTATTGTAGGTTTCCGTGCGGGTCTGGCTGGCGGTCACCGTTGAGAGGGCGTCGATTTCGGTGTAACTTTGGATGAGCCCCAAGACCCAATCGTTGTAGGTGGTCCCGCCCACCAGCTTGACCGCCTGTCCGAAGTTGTCTGAGAACTTGTTGTCGGAATAAATCGTCCACAAGGGCGAATAATCCAGGGTCCAATGCCGGCCGATTTCCAGGAGAGCGCCCGGCGAGATGGTCTGGATGATGGAATGGGCGACCTGGTTGGTGTTGTACTGGAGGCCATCGGCGTACAGGAACTGGTAATAGGGATGCGGCCGCAAGGTCAGTGGCCCCCACTTGAACGGCTCCGACTCGGTTTGGGGCACGGAGGCGAAGACGTCCATTTCACTGGCTTGTTGCATGGCCGGCGGGGTCTGGTCGGGCGGTTGGGGCCCCGGCGCCAGGATGTTCTGGGCCTGCGCCTGGCGATCCAACGCAAAGAAGCCCACGAGCAACGCCCGGATCAGGACGCGGGCATTTTTGTCATTGAAATGCGAAAGAACGATTTTTTTGGATTTCATGATCAAGCATTGCTCCGGCTGTTTTATATTCCAAATGGAGAACAAGGAAAGGTTTAATGATGCACCAATTCGCCGACCGATACGGTCCAATGCCGCAGTGAATCTTCCAAAGCCTTTTCCACGGGCCGGATTCTGACGCCGGTGGCCAGCAATTTTGAAACATCCAGAACACAATTGGAGCGCAGCGCCCTGGCGCCGCGAAGATAAAACTCCTCGTCATCCTTCCAAAATTCAAAACGGCGGTTTGGTTTGAGAATCCGCTGGATCATTTCGATGACCTGCCGGGTCGCCACCGCGCCGGGATTGGTGAGATTGTAAATTCCAACCGGCGCCTGCATTTCCCAGAGGTCCAGACAGGCCCGGACAAAATCTTCGAGGTGCGAGATCGAGTTCACGCCGTCGTAAACCCGGGCGTAGTTTTGCAATCGCCAGAGGAAATTTCCCGGCTCGCTCCGTTCGTTGAATGGCATTCCCGGACGCCAGATATAAACCTTGCCCAGCCCGCGAATGGCTTCTTCCGCCAGCGCCTTGGTTCCGCTGTAAAAATTGCACGGTGGGTGGCGGAAGGCAAAGTTGGGTTCGTCCCATTCAGTATAGCCGCAAATTCTTTCCGGGTGCTCCGCAAACAATCGCCGCAGTTCCGCCCCCTCCACGTTTTGGCTATTTCCATTAAGAATCAACTTTGCTCCGCGATAAATGCAACCGGAAGAGACATGACCCCAGACGGTGCCGGTCATCGAACAAACGCGGGCAACGGTCTGGGGAAGCAGGGTGTTGGCAAACAAAGTTTCTTCGCGAGCCAGTTCGCAGGCATCCACATTCGGCTTGCCCCGGTATCCGGCCGCATTAATGATGAACTCCGGTTTTACTTTCCGCACATAATCAAACAAAAGCGTGAAATCTGCATAATTGATCGCCTTGCGCGTGAGGGGAATAAAACCATGTCCACGCCTGCGCAATTCGGTCGCAAAGGCCTGACCCACGTAACCGCTTGATCCCAGCAACAAGATCATGATGAAACCCGAATTCGCGTCCTGCGACTGCCTATGCCTTCCAAACCTGACGGGGTTTTGCCTTCACCCCTGCCATCGCATTGCGGGTGTCCACAATGCACGCCGACCAATCCGCGAGTTCCTGGTAATTGATGGACTGGTGGTTGGTGGCGATGATGACCGCATCAAAACTTTGCAGTGTTTCACGCGTCCAGCTTACGGAGCGGGTGCCCGCCCAATGCGGATGCTCGCGGGTTGGGCGGATGACCGGCACGTAAGGATCATAATAGGCCACGTCCGCGCCGCGGGCTTTGAGAAGATCCAACAGAACATAGCTTGGCGATTCACGGTCATCATCCACGTTTGGCTTGTAAGCCAGGCCCAGCACCAACACGCGGCTGGCTTTCATGGGTTTTCGCAATTCATTGAGGGCTTCAGCCGTCCGGTTCACCACGTGCGCCGGCATGGCGGTGTTGATTTCACCGGCCAGCTCGATGAAACGGGTGTGCTGGCCGTATTCGCGGGCCTTCCAAGTCAGATAAAATGGGTCGATGGGAATGCAATGCCCGCCCAAACCGGGTCCGGGATAGAAGGCCATGAAACCAAACGGTTTTGTCTTTGCCGCCTGGATGACTTCCCAAACATCAATTCCCATTGCTCCGTAAACAAGCTTCAGTTCATTGACCAGCGCAATGTTCACGCTGCGAAAAATATTTTCGAGCAGCTTGGCGGCCTCGGCGGCGCGGCAGGAAGAGACCGGCACAATGGTTTTGATGGCGCGGCCATAAAGCGCTTTCGCGCGCTCCAAACAAGCCGGCGTGTAACCGCCAATCACTTTGGGAATAATTTCAACCTTGCTCTGCGCGTTTCCCGGATCTTCCCGTTCCGGCGAAAAGGCCAGGTGAAAGTCCGTTCCCGCTTTCAGCTTCGATCCGGCTTCAAGCACTTCGCGCAAATCCTCGTCCGTCGTGCCCGGATACGTCGTGGATTCCAGCACCACCAAGGTTCCCTTCTTCAGGTGCGGCGCGAGGGCCCGGCCGGTGTCGAGGATGAACGAAATATCCGGCTCGCGGTTCTTGTTGAGTGGCGTGGGCACGCAAATGATGACGGCCTCGACTTCCCGAATGCGGCTGAAATCACCGGACGCAGAGAACGTGCGCGCTTTCACCGCCTCGGAAATTGTTTCGGAGGAAATGTGTTTGATATAACTGCGACCGCCGTTCAGCGATTCCACCTTGGCCGGATCAATGTCCAAACCAAAAACCGTGACTCCCGACCGCGCGAATTGAAGCGACAAGGGAAGCCCGACGTAACCCAACCCGACGACTGCTATTTTCATGGATGTATTCCTTTTTTGATGGATTTAGTTCTTAACTCTCAAAATTGAATGAAACGGCGGTTCAACTGTTCGGGTTTGGAGGCGCCAACCGAAAAAAACAAAATCATTTTCTGCGTCACTCATTGCCTGTTCCGTCAGAATCCCTCTGCATCCCCGGCCCCGGTCTGGATGAAAACGAGAAACGAATTCCCAGTTTATGGAGGTTCCGGTTGATCCTTTCCACGCCAACCAGGCTCCAGAGTGCTTTGAAACAATAAGTACCCAGGAGCAAAGTCAGAATGGCCCCGATCGCAAGGGCCCAGAGGGCGGAAAGCAAGAGGTGGGCGATAAATGCGATCGCCACCGCGAGCGTACCCCAAAGGGCAAGCCTGACGTTGCTGGGCGACCATCGGAATCCCGCGATGTTCCGGACGACGGCGTAGATCAAAATCCCGTAGACGATGTACGAACCAACGAAGGCCATCCCCGTGCCGGGAAGGCCAAAATACTTCAAGCCAATCCAGGCAAACAGCAGGTATACCGCCGCGGCGGCGGTTTCGGTCCACAACGAGATTTTGGCACGACCGATTGCAACCGGCACCATCCCCAACGGCCAGCATCCCACCCGCAACAGCATGCCTGTCATCTGCCAACAGAGAATCTCCGTCGCGATGCCGAACTTGGCCGAGTAAAACACGCGGATCACCCAGGGCGCGAAGGCCAGCGTCCCGAGAATCCCCGGCAACGCGAGCAGCAACGAAACTTCCGCCTGTTCGTTGACCATTTGACTGCATTTCGCGTGATCCGTCGCCACGGCCGTCAGGCGTGGATAGAAATCCGTTCCCATGGCCTGTAGAATGAAGCTGATGTAAACCATGGACAGACTGTTTGCCGCCCAAAATTGACCCGCTCCTGCCACGCCCTCCTGGCGCGTCACCAACACGCCGATGAAGTATAACGCGCCAAGGGACATCAACCCGGACGACATCAGAATCAGCCCCATTTTTAGCAGAGCGAAGGCCTCACTGATGATCTGCGCCAATGACACGGTAATCGTTTTGACCCGGATGCGGCGTGCGTAAAGCCACGCCACCAGTTCACTCATTGCCGCGCCGATAATCATGTATGCAGGAATCCCCTTCAGTCCCCATATGTATACTATGGGAATGCTCACAACCGTCGCGATAATCGCACCGATGATGCCCATTTTCGCCATGTCCCCTATCCGGCGCATGCCCTGCAGCAATGCACCCTGGCCCCCATTCACAGCTCCGAGGAAAAGGATGATCGAAAGCAGGCCGACATCGCCGGAATGTTCCGCATGGCCAAACGTCAAACGGCTGATCGGCTCCCGAAGCGCGAAGAAGGCGATCGCACCCAGTGCACCAATGATAATGGAAATACGGCGCAATGTGGTGACAGTTCGCGCGATAACCTGCTCGTCACCCGATCCCACCGCCTCAGCAATTTGGCGGACCCCCGAGCTGTTAACTCCCAGGCCACCTATGGTCCTTGCGAGGTCAATGATGGAGTAGTACATCCTCTCCAGACCGACTCCGGCAGGTCCCAGCAGAAGGGCCAGCACTTTCGTCCGCACCATCCGAATCAGCAGCGCAATAAACGTCGAGCCGCCGATAATCGTAGTGGCCTTCAGTGCCTGGGTGTGTGAACTGCCAGCAGGCGGTTGCTCTGATGAAAGTGAAATGTCTTTGGATTCAACCATTGCTTGTTTGGCTTGCAGCGGGTCCAAGGAGGTGGAAAATGCCAAGCCTCTTGCACCTGCATTTTAGAATTCCCGGAAAGTCTGCGCGCCCCACACGATAGACGGCAATCCAACTGATGGGGCATGCCTTCCCGGCCACATGGCGTCCAGAATCTCCATACGCACTCTTTCCTTGCGAATCATGGGAAAATCATTTGGCCCTCCACCCCATCAATTTCACGCCCCGGCGGAGAATGAACATGCCGAGAGATTTCGCTGTTACCAGATCCAACAGGCAGACCGCCTTGTATGCCTGCCCCGCCATCACTGCCCAAAGCCCCACCCCCGAACCTCTTGATCTGATGTTGGTGCAGTAGCTGTCCAAGAACGAATTGCTTCGCCTGAGCGCCCGAACACGCAATGGCCGCTTCAACTGTGAGCACCCCGCCAGGTAAGACATGACCGAAAACATCGCCATCACCTTGGCTGGCTCATCCATCTTCGAATGAACCCCGCCGGAATGGATGCGATAGTCTGCCATCGCCTCATCCAGGTACGCCACCGGGCCATGTTGGCTCAACAGAATGAACAAGGGATAATCCCCAAAACGCAAGCGCATGAAGTTTTCATCCAGTTCGGGCATGAAACGCCTTCGCACCAGCGCGGAACAGGTCTGGATGAAGTTCAACACAAAGAACCGCTCCACCGTCTGAAACGGTACCCGGTCTTCGGGAAACGGGTATTCATATTTCACTTCTCCCGTACCATCTTCCACCGCCCTTACCCGATGGTGGCACAGCACACAATCCGGATGGTGATCCAGGAAATCCACCTGCTTTTGCAGCTTCAACGGGTCGGTCCAGAAATCATCGCCCTCCAGAAACGCCACATACTCACCCCGGCTGGCCGAAAACACGGCCGAGGAATTGCGTCCCATACCGGCATTTTTGGTTTGCAGAATCAGCTTGAGACGGTCGGGATGCTCCCGTTGGAGCTTGCGCAAAATTTCGCTGGTGGCGTCATTCGAACAATCTTCGCCGACGATGACCTCGATCGGAAAACTTGTCTGCTGGGACAAAGCACTTTCCACAGCTTGACGAATGAAACGCTCATGATTGTAAGTGATCATGCTCACACTCACGCGTGGCTGAGAAGCCTCCAACTCCGCAGAGGAGATGATCTCAGGTTGATTTTCCATGCCACAAGACACGACGCAGCCCGGCTGCCCGTTCACGTTCCGAGCGCCCGCCGCACGGCTTTGGATTGCGCAAGTGCAGTACGAATGATTCTGCAGATGTCAGCGATAATCTTCTCAGTCACCGTCTGCCCTGTGGGCAACACCATGATCCGTTTGGCCACCCGCTCGGTTTGCGGCAGCAACAAACTGGCGTTCGGTTGGAATGATCGGTAAGGCTCCATCTGGTGGCAACCCGGCCAGAAATACTTCCGGGCCAGCACATTTTCGGCGTGCAGCACCTCCACCAGTTCATCCCGATTCAGCCGGCAGATCCCGGCGTCCACTTCCAGAACCATATATTGGTAGTTGCACTTCTCCCGGGCACTGTATTCGATCAGCGAAATTCCAGGCAACGCCTGCAGCCCTTGGCGATAATACTTGTAGTTTCGCCGGTTGACCGCGATGATTTCAGTCATGGCCTCGAGCGAGGTCAGCCCCATGGCGGCACAGACTTCGGTCATTTTCCCATTGGTCCCGGGATAGATGACCCGGTCGTAACCGGCGAATCCGAAGTTGCGCATCAATCGCATTTTTTCAGCGAGCGCATTATCGTTGGTCACCACCGCCCCCCCTTCGAAACTGTTTATGAATTTCGTGGCGTGAAAACTAAACACCTCGCACGCGCCGAAACCGCCGATCATCCGCCCTTTATAAGAACAGCCGAAGGCATGGGCCGCGTCATACATGACCTTCAGCCCCCGCCGCTTGCCGACCGCCTCGATGGCCTCGGGATCGCAGGCGCGGCCCCAGACGTGAACTCCGATGATCCCAGTGGTGCGCGGGGTGATCAGGTGTTCGATCTGGGCCGGATTGATGTTGTGCGTGCGCGGATCCATGTCCGCGAATACAGGCGTGATTTCCTGCCACTGGAGCGCATGCGCCGTGGCGATGAAGGTGTAGGAAGGCACAATGACCTCGCCGCGCAATTCCAGGGCGCGAATGGCAATTTCCAGCGCCACGGTGGCGTTGCACATGGCCACGCAATGTTTGACGCCAGCCAGCTCGCAGACCCGGCGCTCAAATTCCTTCAGCAACGGACCGTCATTGGTCAGCCAGCGACAGTCAAAAATTTCGTTGACCCGGGTCAAAAAGGCTTCCCGGTCACCCAGATTTGGGCGGCCGACGTGCAGAGGTTGCGAAAATGCCGGCTTGCCGCCAAGCAAGGCCAGTTTTGTGGTGGGTTTGCGTCTCACGTGCTTTCCACAGTTCCAATTTCCACGGCTGGATTGCCAAAAACTTTCACGCCGGCCCGGACGTTCTTCAATACCACACTGCCGGCGCCCACATACGCCTGCTTCCTGATGCGCACTCCGGGCACAACCATCGTTCCCATCCCGAAGAAGCACATCTCTTCCACGGTCACGTTTCCGCCCAAGCAGCAAAACCCGCTCAACTGGCAGTCATCCCCGATCCGGTTGTCGTGACTGCACACGGAATGCGGACCGACACCCACAAAACTCCCGATACTGGCATCCGCGCCAATCAGCGCCAGCGGACCAACAATGGTTCCCATCCCCAACGTCACGTTGAGTCCGAGCACGGCGGTGGGATGGACCAATGTCACGAATTTTCCGCCCCTCCCCAGCACCTTCTCCGCATAACGCCGCCGCACGCAGGGATCGCCGATGGCGCACACAAAGCGGTCGTCCTTTTGCGGCCGGTATTCCTCGACCGGGGAGATAATTCCAACGGGGTAGTTCAGGCCCTTCAAGCGGTCGACCCGGTCGTCCAAAAAGCCCTTGATCCGCCACGGCGCGCCAGCGGCGATCGCCTGGCTCGCCCAGCCATAGACTTCCCGGCCGTGCTTCCCGGCGCTGATGATAATGAGATCGTGAATCATGTTGGTTTGGTTGACCGACATTTTTTACTGAAACAATCCACCCGAATTCCTGCTGTATTTCGCTGCAACATACCCGGCAACCTGTCAAAATCAATGCCTCACTTTTCAAAGCCGGATGACGACTTCCTGACGATAGAAGAAGATGATCCGTTTCACGCCCACAATCCGGGCGCAGATTTGTTTCAACTTCTCGAACAAAACAACCCCCAATCCCAGGCCGGCCTCCTGTCCTTGCATCGCGTAATCCGGATGCACCGCGATGTGCATGATCGCAACGTCGGCCGGCGAGGTTCGCAAAAACACCACCACCCCGATGGGTTCGTTCCCGGCACGGTCCAGGTCATAGGCGAACAGGGTCTGCGCCTCATGATCCCCCACGCGTATCGACAGGCCAGCGGCCGTTTCTTCCACACGAGGATGGCCAAAATATTTCAACGAATTGACAATTCCCTCGCGCACCCGATATTGCCTCGGATTGAAAAACAGCAGGTTTTCCAAGGCGGGACGACATTTTTGGGGCGCTCTGGAGGAAAAAACAAGATTCACAAAAGTTTCCTGGAATACACCGAGTTCGAACGATTACCCGTAACGTTGGTATGTGTAGGTTCGGCAGCGCGGAGGTTTGCGCTGTGGTTGACACGCTGATTCCTTTTGGGGCCGCCAAGGATGTGATAGTGACTTGATTCCACAATATCAATTGCTGCCAAGCACACGACTGCAGGCGCCGGGGCACCAACTGTCGAAGGCAATCCCCGAAACGACCAGTGCGTCCAGCCAGGTTGC
Source organism: Verrucomicrobiota bacterium (assembly GCA_049511835.1). Taxonomy (GTDB): domain Bacteria; phylum Verrucomicrobiota; class Verrucomicrobiia; order Limisphaerales; family UBA11358; genus UBA11358. The sequence goes on from JBEKXN010000039.1 coordinate 27,213, forward strand.
CATTGTTTCTGGAGCTGGCTTCATAAGTCGCCGGCTTGTTTGAAAGTTGTTGATGGTCAAATGCTGTTTTTGTGATTTCGGATTCAGGAAAACGCTTTTATTTATAAATCTCCCAATATTGCATTTCACCGATTTTGTGAAAGTGAGATGCCACATAAGGCGCGACTTTGTTATAGGTCGGGTAAGGAGGATACGCTTCACTAAGCGGTTTGGGTTTGTCTCCCAAACTGAAACCTGTCACTTTCGCCACAAGGATTACGATTCGACCACGTCGAGACTCCAAAGCCTGAATAACACGATCGAGAAGCGCTGGGTTGGATAGTTCCATGTCGTGGGGCCAGTCGATTGGCAACGGATTCCTTTGCAAAGATTTGACCCAATGAATGGCGGCGTCCGGGATAACCGCATACTCTTGTCCTCCGGCCTGTTCAATCGCCTCATGCAACTCTTTCATGTATTCGAAAGTCACAGGATTAGTCCAGATCAACCTCCCCCCCGGCAGAATTCCGTCAAGGGAACAACGCAATTCCGAGGCTGGCCGTTCTTTGTAGATATGTCTGCTCCGCCCGACACCAAAGCAAATAAGCGTGATCGCTGCCAGGCTAATTATCCACGCGGAGGTGTTCCAGTATCGCTTGGCGGGCACATCCGCAGGCAACACCAAACGAACCACAATGGCGAACAGCGCAACGGCCATGCCGCTGCCAAACACGGGGAAATTCCACCCCAATGAAATGGATGTGGACCACATGACGGCCATTACCAGAATGCCAATTCTGACAACCGCGTCCTTCTCATTCTGGTGAAAAATGTAGTACAAAAGTGTCCCGGCCAGCATCCCAAATAGGGCAAAAGAAAACTTCAGGCTTGCATAATCCGTCATCAAGCAAGCAGCAGCAGCCACGGCCACCAGAGAAACCCCAAGGACGCCCAGGCAAAATCGCACCTCTGACGGGAACGAGAAAAATTGCGTTTTGGCGGTTCCGGATACGATTAAAAGCCCAAAATACGCGGCGATCAACCCCGCATATGGAGACCATCGTTCAAGCAAATAAGCGCGGATGCCAGTTTGAAACAATTCTGAGTGGGCGGTCAGTTGTAGCCTGGCATCAGACAGCGCTCCAGTCGCACCCAAAAGAATCACATAGCAGGCGGGGGGCAATGCCACCGCCACCCAATAGCGCAACCGTCTCCAATCTTCCAACATGATGAGGAATACAGGCCCCAGGATAATGAAATTCTGCTTGAACAGGCATGCTGCGCCTACCATGAAATAACCCGCGAACTTGCGGAATGGCCTTGGTGATAAACAACAGGGAAGCCCAACCGATGCTATCCAGAGTCCATCGATTGTTGGCCAGGGCGTTAAGAGGAAATTGTGCGCAGTCAAGGCAAAGACCATCAGAGCCAGCGCCATCTGTTCGACCATGCCGAGTGGCCGCCTGGGCAATCTGCCTATCACGGTCGTCCAAATCCATGCGATACACGCAAATTGGAACCACACGAAAAAACGTGAAATCCATATGGTGTAGTCACCGCCGAGAAGAACGAGGGGAGCATATAGAATCTCTGTCCCCGCAGGTCGGGGAGTAATAAAGTCGCGATGTGGAATTTCGCCTTCCAAGAGGCGCCGGCTCATGGCCAGATTAAACCCGTCATCTGTGGGGGTCATTCCCATCCACGAAAACAGCAGATGTGAAATCGCCGGAACAAGCAGCAGGAAGAGCACAGTCGCCAGCAGGTAATTTTTGGGGGATTGTCGGACCATGGTAAACATAAGGTTCAATTGCGCTAACAGGCTTTGAGTGTTGATTGAGGTGGAAAGGAACAAGCCGCCGTTCCGCTGGCGAATTCCAAACGGCTTGTCACTGGATCATACATGAGATCACGATTTCTGTTCATGATACTCCTGTTCGGCGTTTACAGACCATATACTGGCTTTATTCGGATTTCCTGAAAGGATTAAATCCACCACTTCCATAGCGGTGAGCATTGAATGATCCTGGTTGTTATAACGGTGCATGCCGTTTCTTCCCATCAGAAAAAGGTTGCTGAAGCCGTCCAGGTAAATCCGGACCTCGTCGAAGCGGCTGTAGGTGCCAAAATAGGCCGGGTAGGTCTTTTCCATCCTGATGACCGTTGCGTCCATGACGTCACCCGGCTCGATAAAACCCATGCGCTGCATTTCATCTGTTCCCAACTGGATCATTTCCCCGTCGGTCTTGCACCACAAGGAATCCGACTGATTGCAGAAATATTCCAACCCGACCCATATGTTGGTTGGATCCTTGACCATGTAGGGGCTCCAGTTGTTGAAAATCTGGATTCTGCCAACCCGAACGTCCGGCTCCTGCACGTAAATCCAACAGTCCTGGATCACGGAATTCGTTTTGTTCCGCCCTCGAGGCACGTCAAATTTTCTGAGCAGAAGACCCACCGTGATAAAATCGCGGTAAACCAGCCCTTGCCCCACCTCAATGACGTTTTCCGGCTTTTGACAGTCTAACGCAGAAACCAGATCTTTCACCGGCATGGAGGACGCCAGGAAATCACCATGATATGTCGTTGTTTGGCCCGTGAGTTTGTCAAGCACCTCGACCCCCGCAATCTTGTTGTCAGTGGTCAGCACCCGGGTCACTTCCCGGTTGAGCAGGATTTCGCCGCCCTTGTCTCGAATCTGCCGCGCGACCTCTTCCCACATTTGTCCGGGGCCAAACTTGGGATAAAGAAATTGCTCAATCAGCGAGGTTTCCATCTGCTTCTGCCGGATATCCGCCGCCCCCCGGTTGAAACACTTTTTGCAGGCATGAAGTATGGTTTTTGCAACTGAAAGACCTTTGATTCGCTGCGCGCCCCATTCAGAACCGATTTTGTTGCAAGGGACCCCCCAGACCTTTTCGGTATATGATTGAAAGAATGTCCGATATAACTCCCGCCCGAAGCGATTGATAAAAAACTGTTCGAGATTTTCTTCGGGCCGTATCGGAAATAGAGAGGCCCAAAAGTAACTGCCGGCGATGCGGACCATTCGAACCAGCCCAAGGTTGCCAATGGTGGTCTTATTCAGACTGATCGGATAGTCAAAGAATTTGCGCAGGTAGAAAATGCGGGAGAGGCGTTTGCGCACCAGCATGACCAGATCGTGTTGATCAGGATCGTGTTGTTTCTCCACTGCAGAAGGGGGCAAGGGGCGGGTCGTTTTTTGGTAAGAGATGCCATCCTGGGAGGAAATACCGGTTTGGAGCGGCAGGAACTGTATCCACCAATCCATAACCCGATCAGATTTGGAAAAAAACCGGTGGCCGCCAATGTCCATTCGATTGCCCTTGTAATTGTGCGTCCTTGAGATGCCTCCCAGATAATCACTTTTCTCGAACACGATTGGACGGATGCCTCCGCCCCGCGTCAAAAGCTCGTACGCAGCGGTGAGCCCGGCCGGCCCCGCCCCGACAATCAAAACGGTTTGTTGTTTGGCGTTCATCCGCGAAATAGCAGTGCTTTCCGGCTCAGAAAATTCCAACAAAATGCCAATCCCAATGCACAACATTTGGCGAGGGTGTAATGCCAACCCCAATGCCCATGCAGAAGAAACATGCAGGCCCACGTGATGCCAAGCCCAACCAGCGAAAGAAGCGTGAAAAAAGTAAAGCCCACCGCGGCGTTGTCAGGTGCCGTTGGAAACACCCATTTGGAGCACAGCAGGTAATTGACCACCCCGCCGACCAAATAGCTCACGACCGCAGCCAGTTCGGCCTTCACCCGGAATGCTTCAACCAGCAGAACCAGAAAACCAAAGTCCACCACGGCGGCGACCACTGATGCCAGGAACGCCCTGGGAATCTGCCAGCGAATGGATTTTGTCGGGGCCACTAAAGCCAGCACTAATTCATTTCTGCCGACGCGAATCGAGCACACAGATCGAAAAAGTCTCTTCATGCCAAATCGTACCAATGTTAGTCAGTCAAGAATGTTCTCAGGCTTTAAAGTGAAAGGAACGCAGGCGTACCGGGGAGCAATACATCGCACGGCGGCAGCACTGTTGCGTCCAAAACAAATGGCCAGATACGCTGCCTGCCTGGTAACATCGCGGGCCAGGTCGCGCATTCTTAAAACAAGTTGTTCCAGCATGTGTTAAGGGCGTTTCTTTGACTGCACCAGGTTCCAAAGGTCCCCGGCCGTGGTGACCTGTTCGAAGTCGGCAGCACGAAGGTTCACTCCATAGTTGGCGTCCAGCATCGCGATCACCGACAATACGGCGAGAGAATCCCACTGGGCAAACGCCTTCAGTTCGTCCGTTCCCTTCATGACATCCTCTTCGAGGATGTTTGCGATTTTCGTCAGGAATTCATCCATAATTGTTAGCTCAAGGGTAGTCGATCATTTCACAAAAGCTCAGTTTCCCCAACTGCATTAGCATGGAGCTCCACGTCAGTCCAACGCCATAGCCAGCCAGACATGCCCGGCAATGGCCGCTCTTAATTTGGCCGGCGAGATTGAAGGCAATCGCGATGGGGATTGTCACACCGCTGCTGTTGCCGAAATGCTCCACGACGTTCATCGGCATCTTGGCGTAGGGAACCTTCATCTTGTCTGCCAGCTTCTGGAGCATGAAGCGGTTCGGCTGGTGACAAAGGAAGTAGTCCACCGAGTCCGCGGATACGTTGGCTTGGACAAGCAGGTCTTCGATTAATGGCGGCACGTCCACCTGCACGAAATTGAAAACAGCCGAGCCGTCCATGTGTAGATGATCTTTGGCCCGCAGGTTGTTGTCACCCACGTCTTCCAGCACGGCGGTTTCCAGAGTGGACGGCATGCGGAAGCCACCCGCCGGAATGATCAGCGCTTCGCGGCGTGTGCCGTCCATTTTAAGGTTGGCCCAGATGACCGAGTCTTCGGCGTCGCGCTCGACGACGGTGATGGAGGCGGCGTCGCCGGCAAGCGGATAGCTATTGCGGTCCTTCGGAGAGGTTTTCCGGCTGAGCACGTCGGCGTTAATCAGGACCACCTTTTGGATGCTCTCCTGTTCCAGCAGCAGAAATGCCTGGATCAAGCCGATCACGAAGCCCGCGCAACCCTGGCCAATGTCCAGGCATAACATGTCGTGTTTCAAGCCGAGGCGGCCTTGTATGACGTTGCTGGTGGGCGGCATGAAGTAGTCCGGTGACTGGGTGACGAGGATAAGGGCGTCAATTTCGTCGCGATGGAGCAGGCCGTTCTTGAACAGGTGCTCCAGGCCGAACACCGCCAAGTCCGACACACACACGCCCGGCTCGACGAGGCGGTGCTTGTCGTAACCCATGACTTCCTTGAGCTTGAGTGAACGCGCTTCCGGGAAGTTGAAGTTCCTCATCTCCTCGACGAAGGACCGTTCATTGGCAGGCACGATTGCAAGGATGCCGGAAATGCGTTTTCGCCGGAAGGTGAAGTTCATGGCTGGACTCCGTTCCTGCGGAGGAGCGCGGTGATGGTTTCCAAGTTCCGGAAATTTTCCGGCACGATGTCCACGCCGTTGATGGAAATGCCGTAGGTCTTGTCGAGCGTGGCGACGAGCGTGACCATGTCGAACGAATCGAGCATGCCGTCCGCCATGAAATCGGTGGAGGTGGTGAAGTCGAACTCCGGCCGGATTTCCTTCAGGATGTCAGTGATGTTTTTCATTGTGTATTGACCCGCTGGCCAGGACGTGGTCAATCAACCCGTCCAGCGCGTACCCGTAACGGCGATATTTTTGCATGGCATTGTCGTTGCTGGCAACTATCCACAGCAAAAATCGGCGCACGGCGGTCTGGGTCGAAAAATAATGACGCATCAAAGCCGAACCGACGTGACGGGCGTGAAAGGCCTCGGCGACCAGCCAGTAACGCAGGGTGGAAGTCACGCCTTGCGTCTCAAAGAAAAGCAAACCGGCCAGCGCGTCTTCGAGCCTGACGACGAAAATCTGTCCGCCGGCAGCGGCGCTTTCAATTTCCGATGCCGGGGGCAACTGTTCGGCATAGCGGTCAAACGCGCCTTCCAGCAGGGCCAGAATTGTCGGCGCTTCGGCGCGTTCAGCCAACGCGACCGGCAGTTCCGCGCCAACCGCCGGCGGCAAGGCGGATTGTCCCGGCCGCGCCATGCGATAAAGCTGCCGGTAGCGATGGAAACCGGTGGCTTCCAGTTGGGTGAGGATGCCGCTCACTGCTTTTTCCGCGCCCACCACGTCAGTGACGACGCGTTCGCTGCGCAAGCCTGGCAGGGTGGCAATGCCGTCGCGCAATGCTGCCGGGCTGGCGGCGCAAAAATACAGGCGCCAAAAATCGCGGTCGCGCCGGAACAGGAACAGCGCACCGGGACAGGATTCGCCATGTAATTCATTCCTTTCAATCCAATCCTGCAGTTTTTGGCCGGCCGGGAAAAAATTGGTGTAAAAATTGGCTGCGCCCGCCTTGACCGTCTGAATGGCGGCGAACACCTCGGTGACTGTGCGGAACGGTGTCATCACCAATCAAATCAGGCTGCCGATCAGTTTCTGCCGGTCAATTTTCCCGTTGGGGGTCAAAGGGATGCTGTCCAGCCGGCGAAAGACCGTCGGCAGCATGTATTTCGGCAGCGATTTCAGGAGGTTTTCGCGGATGAAGGCCGGCGACAGTTCCTGCTCCGACTCGTAGAACAGGGCGATTTCCTTCTTGTTCTGGTTATAAACGACGCAGGCATTACGGATGCCTTCGACTTGAAAAACGGCGTTTTCGATTTCGCCGAGTTCGATGCGGTAGCCGAGGTGTTTGATCTGAAAATCCTTGCGGCCGATAAACATGATCTCGCCGCGACCGTTCCGATGGACGAGGTCGCCCGTCCGATAGATCAGTTCAGGGTAATGGGGGTTGAGCGGGTTCTGGACGAAGGCCGCGGCCGTCTTTTCCGGATTGTTCCAGTAGCCCAGCGCCAGCGAACTGCCGCGCACACAAAGCTCGCCCGGTTCGCCGGTTTTGGCGGCCTCATTCCTTTCGTTGAGAATCAAAATGTCCGAGTTGCGGCATGGAAAACCGATGGGCAGCGGTTCATCGTCATTGAAGGGGCGATCCACGATGTAATACGTGCAATCCACGGTGATTTCCGTCGGACCGTAAAGGTTGGAAAAAAGCGCGTCGGGATAATTGCGCCGCCAGTAGTTGAGCGTGCGCGTCGGCATGACCTCGCCGGCGAAAAGGATTTTTTTCAGGGGCGGCGGTTCCGTGGCCTCCAGAATCTTGAAGTTGGCCACGCTGGTCATGACGGACGGCACCCAGAAAATCGTGGTGATTCCGGCCTGCCGCACAAACTCAATCAGCTTGACCGGATAGGCGAAAAGTTCCTCCGGAATCAGCGTCAGCGTGGCGCCGCAGAAAAGGCACAGGTAGATGTCGAGCGTGGAATTGTCGAAAAAGAACGGCGCCTGGTTGCCGATGATCTCGTCCTGGGCGATTTGGTAGGTCTTTCGCGCCCAGTCTATGTAGTCAATGATGCCGCGATGCGGAATGACCACCCCCTTGGGAATCCCGGTGGAACCGGACGTGTAAATGATATACACCGGATCGGTGTCAATGGCCTGGTCGAGTCGCGCCAGCAACGCGGCGTTGTCGTAATTCGCCGGCGCCGTCATGGCTTCTTCCAACAGCAGAAGCCGGTTTTCCGCGACAGCCAGGGAGCGCAAGGCGTTCACCTGCGGCGCGGTGGTGATGATGAGGCCGTCCCCGAGGTTTTGCAGCATGCTCTTCAACCGCTGGGGCGGCGACTTGATGTCCAGATTGGAGTAGCAGTTGCCGGTGTACAGAACGCCGAGGTTGGCGATAATCGCCTGTGCGCTTTTGGGAAGAAACACCGCCACTGGTTGATTGACCGTGGAAGTTTTCTTAAGAATCAATGTCGCGCAGTTCTTGGCGAACCGCTCGATTTCGGCAAACGTGAAATCTCGATTCCGATCCCGGATCGCCAGTTTGTCCCTGCATTTGAGCAAAGTCCCCTTCTCAAAATACTCAATAACGTTTATTTGCATGGTGATAAATTATCTCCGCCTTTGACGTGTGCCGGGGGTGAAACACCCGGTTCAAGGACTGATGACCACCCTGAAGAAACGCTGGGGCGAGGCACCCAGACCGTTGGTGACGATGATGGGACTACCCGTGCCAACCACGGGGCTACCCAAGAGAATCCATGTCGCTGCAGCAAGATTGTCCTTGTACTGAAGTTGATAGGTCTGACCTGTGACCGTCGGCCAGTTAAAGACGAATTGATCTCCATTCAATGCGACACCACTTAACTGGGGCAACGCCACCACGGTCAGTGTCCCGCCTTTGAAGATAAAGGTGTAATTGGCGGCACTTAACGTGCCGGGACCGACCGTGATCGGATATACTCCCGGCGGACTGTTGGTCGTGGCACTGGTGCTTAAACTGGGAGCGCCAGTCAATACGTTTGTCCCTTCACCGGGGACAAAACCATTGTAACTGACGGTCAGAGAATTCGGCAATCCATAGGTCCTGCTCATATTGGCAGCACTCACGGTCAGTGTTGCTGGCATGATATTGGCCGTCAATTCCACTGGCTGTGCCAGCGTGTAGTTGGCCGCACTGGGGCCAATTAACGACAGTCCACTCACAGTCACGACGATGCCGGTGCCGACGTTGGCGTTCACGAAGTTGGCCGTATAACCGTTCGTGGACAGGTTGACCGTGTCACCGCCCACCACACCCACCAACATTACGTTGTTCGAATTGATCGTCGCCGTCGTCGTCCCGTCATATACCTTGTTGTTGGCCGTAATGCCTGGATTGAACAACTTAATCCGGTAAAACCGCTGGGCGGTACTCCCCACGACGTTGGTTTGAGTGGTCGTTAAACCGGTTGCCGTCACATCCGGCAACAAATCATTCCAACCAGTGCCATTCAAGTTGTCAATGTATTGCACCCGGTAGATTCCATCAGCAGCCGAATTCCACGCGAGGGTAACAACGCCGTTCGTCAGGCCAATCGAAGTGATTACGGGCGTGGGCACAGACGTGATCGTGAGGGCCTTGGCTGTGATGTTCGCCGTCACGTTCGTCGGAACAACCAGCGCATAATTGATTGCCGCTGCGCCGCCCAACGCCAGACCCGTCACTGTAACCGGCTTGTTCGTCCCCACATTCTTGTCCGCAAAATACGCCACGGCGTTGCTGGCGACCAAGGTTACGCTGTCGCCGCCCAACACGCCCGCCAACCCGGCCTTGGTCGCATTCAAGGTGGCGTTGGTGGTGCCGTCATAGTTCTTGTTCAAGGCCAGCAGATTCGTCACCGTCAGCCCGCTCACCGTGATGCTCACCGTGCCGCTGGCACCCGCCAGCGTGTAGTTGCCCGCCGACGCACCACCCAGCGCCAAAGTCCCGAACGACGTAATCGCCTCTGACCCGATATTCGCCCCCGCCAAGGTGCCGCTCCCAGACGCCACCGTCACATTGTCGCTGCCCACCTTGTTCGCCACGGTCAGTATGCCCGCCGAAACCGCCGCTGTCCCATCATAAGGCCGTGCGCCCGTCACATTCACCGCCAACGCGTTGATCGTCAGTGCCGTCGCATTCCCCAACGCCTGCACAAACGTGTAATTGCCGTTGTTGGCCGTCAGCCCAGATCCGTTGACCGCGTAGCCGCCCACCCCGCTGGATGATGTCGCCGCTGTCGTGAAACTCAATGTCCCCGTCGTCGCGCTCCCCAGCGTGTCCGTTCCCACAAAACCGCCTACCGAACCACTCAGCGCCGGCACCCCCGACCCGTACGTCATGCTCGCCGGGTTCGCCGCGTAGGTCAACGTTGCCGCCCCGATGTTTGCCGTCAGCCCCACCGGCTGGCTCAACGTGTAATTGGTCGCTGCGCTGCCGCTCAGCGTCAATCCACTAACTGTCACAACAATGCCCGTACCGGCATTGGTACTGACAAAATTGGCCGTATAACCGTTCGTGGACAACCACACATTGGCTGCATCTCCGACCAGGATTCCGTTCAATATCATGTTATTCGAACTGATCGTCGCCGCCGTCGTCCCGTCATACGTCTTGTTGTTGGCGCTGATGCCAGTAACCGTCACGCCCGCCGCCGTGATGTTCGCCGTCAAATCCACTGGCTGTGCCAGCGTGTAGTTGGTTGCACTGGGGCCGATTAATGACAGTCCACTCACAGTCACGACGATGCCGGTGCCGACGTTGGCGTCCACGAAGTTGGCCGTATAACCGTTCGTGGACAGGTTGACCGTGTCACCGCCCACCACACCCACCAACACCACGTTGTTCGAATTGATCGTCGCCGTCGTCGTCCCGTCATATACCTTGTTGTTGGCCGTAATGCCTGGATTGAACAATTTAATCCGGTAAAACCGCTGGGCGGTACTCCCCACGACGTTGGTTTGAGTGGTCGTTAAACCGGTTGCCGTCACATCCGGCAACAAATCATTCCAACCAGTGCCATTCAAGTTGTCAATGTATTGCACCCGGTAGATTCCACTAGCAACCGAATTCCACGCGAGGGTAACAACGCCGTTCGTCAGGCCAATCGAAGTGATTACGGGCGTGGGCACAGACGTGATCGTGAGGGCCTTGGCCGTAATGTTCGCCGTCAATTCCACCGGCTGTGCCAGCGTGTAATTGGTCGCACTGGCACCCGTCAACGTTAGCCCGCTCACCGTCACTCCAATCCCGTTGCCCACCCCCGCACTCGCAAAGTTAGCTGTATATCCGTTGGTGGAGAGACTGACGGCATCACCTCCCAGCACCCCATTTAACACCACATTGTTCGAGCTGATCGTTGCTGCCATCGTGCCATCATAAACCTTATCGTTCGCCGTTATGCCGATATTGGCCGTCACCATCAACACCGCCCCCGTCACCGTCAAACTTCCGTTGGCCAGGCTGACCGTGTAGTTCGTCACCACCAAGTTTCCAATCACGTTGGTAATCACATAGCTGCCCACCGGACTGTTCGTCACCGCGCTGGTCGTCAGCACCGGCGCACCGCTCAACACATTGGTTGTGTCTCCATTCACAAAACCATTGTAGCTGACCGTGAACACCGGGTTGGTCGCCCCGTACGCCCGCGTCGCGTTGTTGGCTGTCGCCGTCAGCACGGCCCCCGTCACCGTCAAACTTCCGTTGGCCAGGCTGACCGTGTAATTCGTCGCCACCAAATTTCCAATCACGTTGGTAATCACATAGCTGCCCACCGGACTGTTCGTCACCGCGCTGGTCGTCA
>JBEKXN010000040.1:0-32508 GCA_049511835.1 Verrucomicrobiota bacterium
CGTCAGCACCCCCGGTGCGTAGGGACCCGCCTGGCTCGAATTGACACTCTCGCAGCCGTCGCTGCTTACGGCCGAAACCACATAATAATAGATGTTCCCATTTGCCGCCGTAATGTCGGTGTAGCTGGTCCCTGTCGAAATGCCAATCGTCGTCGCATAGGGTCCACCGTTGACCGTCGAGCGCTTGACGTTATAACTGGCCGCTCCGCTCGAGCCAATCCAACTCAAGGCGACCTGGTTGTTGCCCGGCGTCCCCGTCAGCCCCGTTGGCGGCGCAGGTACGCACAGCGGCGCGGCGCTGACCGGGCTGGAATAGACGCTTTCGACACCGCCGCTAACGACCGTGACAACATAGTAATAGGTCGTCCCACAGACGCCGGTCGTGTCCGTATAAGTTGTCGCTGTTATCGGGCTACTGTTGATCTCGGTATAAGAACCATCGTTGGGGGTTGTTGAGCGATAAACGTTATAACTCGTCGCACCGCTGGAGGCAGTCCAACTCAAGGCAACCTGCCCGCAGCCAGCCGTGGCGGTAAGTCCTGTCGGCGCCAGCAAAGACTGCCCTACGTATGTCGTCACACTCATGTTCGGAAGCGTGTCCTGGAACGACGCACCAACGATCCCAATCGGTGGTAGACTGCCGGTCGAGAGTTGTGTGCTGGAAGTCCTCCAAGGGGTGACACTGGCGGCGTTGAGTCCCACCAAATTGAAATTCATAGTGTAACTACCATGCAAATTCGTGTTCACCGCGACGATGGCAAACGTCCCGGAGTTAGTGTCCATGAAGGCGCTGACCAAACCACAAGGCAAGTTGTTAGTGGCGTCGATCCGATAATAACCGGGGCGCACAAAACGACTATAGTTGCCCAAGACATACATGCGCAGGGCCGGATTGCCGGAAGAGTCTGTAAGCCCTTCGTCGTCGTTCTCATCGGAAATGAGCCACCAGTAGTGCCAGGCGTTGGCTTCTGCGGCAGTCAAAAACAAATGAATCCTCGTGGCCCAAAAAATGGCGTCGTCCATGTTGTTGTCAAAGGTGTTAAAGCCGCACCAGTTCCCCTTGCAAGTTTCCGTTTGCCACACCGCTTGGCCGGAAGTGGACAACTGCGTCGGCGTTCCGGACGGCGGGCAGGTGGAGTAATCATGATTGGCGATGATGCTAACGACTGCGGCGGTGTTCGTATCGTTCAGCGTCGACGTGAACAAACCATCGCCTGACCATTGGTAGCTCTCCGGGATCATGATTTTGGTTGAACCCACTCCATTGGCTACCAGCGCATTGTTAAGGTTGGTGACGAAGTCATGAAACTGTTGACTGGTCCATTCGCAGGATTCGTAGCCGGTGTCCACATCCGGCTCATTCTGGACAGAGATGGCGTAGATGTTGATACTGGGGCTTTGGTTTTTCATGCTGAGTACGTAATTGGCGAGTTGCCTGGCGTATGCCAGATCATTTGCATGGCCGCCGAGATAAGATCCACCATACGGTAAGTTATTATTTTTGAACCCGCTCGCCGGCGTCCAAGGCGCGCTCCACACCAGGGCGCCACGCTGCTGGGCTCCCTGCATAATGCTGATTTCAGTCGTGGTAGGTGTATCGTACTGGCTGGTTGTACTGGCGGGGGCGATGCGGTTACGCAGCAGGGACAGGCCGATGCCGTTGTTGGTGGAAAAGAACATATCCAACTGCGCGTCCGTGTATGAGGTGTCCCATGCTGAACAAGCGCCGAAACCATCGATACGCTGATGAATATTGGTCGCGTCCACCGTGCATTGGAAGGTTGTTAGTCCATCTGGTTCATCTTGTCCAACTGCGACTGACGCACTCAGCGCCATCGCTCCCGCGAGTAAAACTACCAAATGTATGCGTTTCATAGTTTTTCTTCTGTTGTGGGTTTAATTGTAATTCAGTGGATTAGGGACGTTTGGTTTCGTCACGCCCCGCTTCCTCGCTACAAGACATTGCCCTGTCTTCCAAGCTGCCACGAATTGCGTTTTCAGAATCAGATAAGTTATTCAATTTCCTCGGCCATTTCCTCAGAAGATCAACTGTCTGTCAATGCAACTCGATTATCTGTGAGCGACATTCCTTGATTGCCTGGGGTTGAATCAAAACGAATTCGGAAGCGGTCATGTTATTTAGAGATTTGAACTGGCGGCAGAAATGGGAAACTTGTTTGAAGCCCAATTCCAACGCCACTTTCTTGACCGGTTGGCCGGAAAGCAGCAGTTGTTGCGCGGACTTGATCCGCTGCTCATTCAGCCAATCTTGCGGCGTGCGCCCAAAGTTTCGGCGAAAGTCGCGTTGCAACTGTCGGACAGATAAACTACATAGCTTTGCAAGTTCCTTGGCGTCGTAACATGCTGTCCCGGCCAATTGTTCCCACTCCTGCTTGGTTGTTACTTTTCTTGCCATACAATCCCGGCCAAGCCAAACACCCGTCCCAAATAACTCGCGGACTGGGAGACAATTCTTTCAAAATATTTTCCCGAATTGCCTTTGTGTGCATTCCCATGCCCACGTCAAACCTTCAGAGACTTCTAACAGCATTCGAATGAAGGGATTCAATTGCGGCTGGCAGCCTGGTTCAAGCAAAAAAAGGTTGTCATGAAATTCTTTCGTCCTTGACAGGACTCTGGTGATTATCTTCCTAAACCCACCGATAAATCGGTGGGCTATGCTCTTACGCCCTAGCGGGCTGCTTGAATACTTGTCAAGTTGGATTAGCGTTTGCGCGGACGGCGGCGCAGGCCGTTTTGCCACAAAAGCTTCCACACCATCCAGAGTGCTTCCCAGACGATGTGGCCGGACATTTTGGAATGACCCTCGGCGCGGTCGGTGAAAATAATCGGCACTTCGACGATCCGGAATCCCTGCCGCCAGAGTTTGTGCGTCATCTCAATCTGAAAGCTGTAGCCATTCGACTGGACGGCATCGAGGTCGAGCGCCTCCAGCGCGCGGCGGCGGAAACATTTGTAACCGCCCGTCGGGTCGGTGAACGGCATGCCGGTGACGAACTGCACGTATTTGCCCGCGCCCCGGCTCAACATGAGCCGCTTGAGCGGCCAGTTGATGACGCGGATGCCGTCCTTGTAGCGCGAGCCGAGCACGAGGTCGGCGTTCTTGGTGGCTTCGATGAACATGGGCACGTCGTCCGGGTTGTGCGAAAAATCACCATCCATCTCAAAAATGAATTCATAGTTGCGTTCCAGCGCCCATTTGAATCCGGAAATGTAGGCGCGACCCAAGCCGTTTTTCTCCGCGCGATGCAGAACGTGAATTTCAGGATGTTTCCCGGCCAGTTCATCGGCCAATTTGCCCGTGCCGTCGGGCGAATTGTCGTCCACCACCAGCAGGTCCACCGGCACCGGCAGTTTTAAAAGGCGCTCGGCCATGCGCGAGAGATTCTCCCGCTCATTGTAAGTCGGCATTATGATGATGGTCGGATTCATGCCGGGTGACGCCGCAGATAATTATACGAGAAACGCGCGGAAAACAAGCGGGCAATTCGACGAACGGCGGACAGGGCCATCCGTTATGGAGTTTGATTGCCTCATTTTGTCCGTCCCTCTAATCTCAAAGTCATGTTCGCCTCGCTGCTCACCAACATCGAGGGCTGGAACTTTCTTTTGACCAGTCCGTTTTGGCTGGCGGTGTCCATTTTCCAAATCTGGATGCTCATTGACGCCATCCGCCAGCGCGAATGGATTTGGGCGCTGTTCATTGTCCTGGGCTGGGGATTGTCCTCCGTGTTGTATTATTTTTACGTTTATCGCGCCGCGCCGTCGGCCACGCGCGGATTTGAACTGCCCGGCGCACACAGCCGCCGCCGCATCAAGGAATTGCAGGCGCAAATTTATCACCTCGACAAGGCGCACCACCACTCGCAACTCGGCGACATTTATTTTCAACAGGGCAAATTGGATAAAGCCGCCGCCTGCTACCGTGCGGCGTTGGAACGGGATCCGCAGGACATTGACACGCGCGCCCATCTCGGCCAATGCCTGCTCCGCCAGAAACGCGCCGCTGAAGCGCGTCCGTTGCTCGAAGGCGTCATCGCCGAAAATCCGAAACATGATTACGGCTACACGATGATGGCGCTGGCCGAGACGCTGGCCGCGCTTGGCGAAACCGATTCGGCGCTCCAAATATGGCGGCAGGTCACCGCGGAACATTCCTACGCGCGCGCCAAGGTGCAACTGGCCGGGCTTTACCTCGCCAAAAGCCAGCCGGATCTGGCGCGGACGGAATTGAGGGATGTTATCAGCGATGACGTTCACGCTCCGGCCTTCCAGCGCAAACGCGACCGCGTTTGGGTGTGGCGGGCAAAGAGTTTGATGCGCAGGCTTCCGAAGTAGCGCTTGATTTTCACCGGGCTTTTAACTTTCGCCGGCGCGCAAATTTCTTCATCTTTGGAGCGTGCCCGCTTTAATCGCCATCGTCGGCCGCCCCAATGTCGGCAAATCCGCGCTGTTCAACCGCATCGTCGGGCGGCGCATCGCCATCGTGCATGACCAGCCGGGCGTCACACGCGACCGCATCAGCGCCGAGGCCGAATGGCACGGGCGCGCCTTTACGCTCGTGGACACCGGCGGCATGGGCCTGTTGCGGCGCGAAAAGGCGGGCGATGTCATCATCAAGGCGGCGATGGAACAGGTGGATTTGGCCATTGAGTCCGCGAATGTCATCATTCTCGTCGTCAACGTGCAGGAAGGCGTCGTGCCGCTGGATCGCGAAGTCGCGGAAAAATTGCGGCGCAGCGGCAAACCCGTTTTGGTCGCGGTCAACAAGGTGGACACGCATCGCGCCGAGGTCAGCGCCGATGAATTTTCCCAACTCGGCTTCGACCAGATTTTCCCGGTTAGCGCGATTCACGGCGAAGGCATTGAAGGTTTGATGGACACGGCAATGGCGGCGTTGCCAGTTCACAGTCCACAGTCCACAGTCCAAGGCCGGACCGACGAGTTGACTGGAGACAGTGGACTCGGGACTCGGGACTCGGTTCTGAAACTGGCCATTGTCGGCCGGCCCAATGTCGGCAAGTCCTCGATTATCAATGCGTTAACACAATCCGACCGGGTCATTGTCAGCCCCATCCCAGGCACGACGCGCGATTCCATTGACGTGCCGTTTGAGGTGGAAACCGACGGGGTGCGGCAAAAATACGTCCTCATTGACACCGCCGGCATGAGAAAAACGCGGCGCGTGGACGATTCGGTCGAATTCTTCAGCGTTCAGCGCGCAGTGGATTCCATCGAACGTTGCGACATCGCCGTGCTGATTTTGGACGCCGAGGCCGGCATTTTGGAACAGGACAAAAAAATTGCGGACAAAATCGTAGAAGCCCGCCGGGCGTGCATTGTTGTCGTCAACAAGTGGGATTTGGTGGCGGAATCCGTCCGCCAGGTGCGCGAAGAGGAAATCGTGCGCCGCAATAAAAAGGAACGGCGCGAAGGCCAGGCAAGGATAATATCCACGCTCGGCGAATTCGGCCAGTGGGTGCAGGACAAATTGTTTTTCCTCGATTATGCGCCGGTGATTTTCACGTCGGCCAAATCCGGTTTTCATCTCGACCGCTTGCTTGAGGCGGTGCGTTACGTGGCCGCGCAGTTGCAACAAAAAATTCCCACGGCGATTCTGAACCGCACGTTGCGCGACGCCATTGAGCGCCGCCCGCCGGTCAGCGCGGCGGGGCACCGGCTGAAGTTTTTTTACGCGACACAGGTGCGGCAGGCGCCGCCGACGTTTTTGCTGTTCATCAACCGCGACGAACTGTTTTCCGACCCGTACAAAAAATACCTGGCCGGCGAATTGCGCCGGGCGTTTGGCTACGAAGGCTGCCCGATGGTGCTGGTGCCCAAACCGCGCCCCAAAACCGTTGAGCCGATACGAAAGTTCAAATTGCCGCAACGGAAACACTCCGGGAAATTTCCGCCGTCACGCCAAAAAAGATCGCGTTGAATTTTTTATTCACAGCGGCGAATAAGTTGTCGTTTGCGCAATGCCGGCGCGGGATTTACCGGATTTTGTTTGGGAATATCGTTCCCGTAACTTTCCTGCAACTTTTTTCAAAAATTTCCTTGCAACCACAATATGTAGGGCATATGCTCCGTTCGTTGCCCACTAAATGGGGTTTCGCTTGGAATTGGGCGGTTGGCGAAAACCAGAAATAGCGGGCTGAGAAGTTGATTTTCCCGACCAGCCTTCTGTGTCAAGGCGGTCGGGTGATTTGTCACAAAATAAAATTTCGACCGCCGCGAAAGGAAAATTTCATGATTGACGCACGCGAAGAGGTTTCGGTTCCGGCGTCGCATAAAGGCAGTCGTCGTCCCGCAACGGTGGCGGCAGGCCGCCAGATCAAGACCAACGGCGGCGCGGCGAAAAAATCAGCGCGGGTTGAGCGCGTTTTCAGCGATCCGAAGGTCAAGCCATTCGACCAGATTGAATGGGACCGGCGCACCGCCGAAATTACCGATGACGCGGGCAAGATCATTTTCAAGCAGGAAAATGTCGAGGCGCCAAGGTCGTGGTCGTTGCTCGCGACCAAGGTGGTCGTCTCGAAGTATTTTTACGGCGAACAAAACACGCCGGAGCGCGAAACCTCGGTGCGCCAGCTCATTCATCGCATTTCCCGGACGATTGCGGATTGGGGTGTCGCGGACGGCTATTTCAGCAAGGCGGACGGCGAGATTTTCTACGACGAACTGACCTGGCTGTGCCTGAACCAATACGGCGCGTTCAACTCGCCGGTCTGGTTCAACGTCGGGCTGTTCCATGAATACGGCATCGGCAAAAACTCCTGCAAAGGCAACTGGTTTTACAGCCGCAAGACGCACCAGGTCGAGCGCGCCACCACCCAATACGAATATCCGCAAGGCAGCGCCTGCTTCATCCAGTCGGTCCAGGACAACATGGAAGACATCATGCGTCTCGTCCGCAGCGAAGCGATGCTCTTCAAATACGGCTCCGGCACGGGCACGGACCTTACGCCGATCCGTTCGGCCAGGGAAAAACTCAGCGGCGGTGGCCGGCCCAGCGGCCCGATGAGTTTTCTGAAAGTTTATGACCAGGTTGCCAATGTCGTGAAATCCGGCGGCAAAACCCGTCGCGCGGCCAAAATGAACACGTTGCGCGACTGGCACGGCGACATCGAGGAATTCATTGACGCCAAGCAGAAGGAGGAAAAAAAGGCATGGGCATTGATTGAACAGGGCTACGATGGTTCCTACAACGGCGACGCCTATGGCAGTGTGATGTATCAAAACGAAAATCTTTCCGTGCGCGCCAGTGATGAATTCATGCAGGCGGCGCTCGCCGGCAAGGAATGGTGGACGCGTTCCATCACCACCGGCAAGCCGCTCGACAAGAAGGACGCCGCGAAATTGCTCTACAAAATCGCCGAGGGCACATGGGTTTGCGGCGACCCGGGCATGCAATATGATGGCGCGATCCAGAAATGGCACACCTGCAAGGGCACCGAGCCGATTCACTCCACGAATCCGTGCAGCGAATACGTTTTCATCAACAACACCGCCTGCAATCTCGCGTCGCTGAACCTGATGAAGTTCAAACGCGAAGACGGCAAATTTGACGTGGAACGGTTCAAGGCCGCCGTGCGCATTTTCATCACCGCGCAGGAAATCCTGGTGGACAACGCCAGTTACCCGACGAAGGACATCGCGGAAAATTCCCATATCTTCCGCACGCTCGGCCTCGGCTTCGCGAACCTCGGCTCGCTGTGCATGAGCTACGGCCTGCCGTATGACAGCAACGAAGGCCGGGCGCTCGCCGGCGCCATCACGGCCATCATGACCGGCCACGCCTACGAGCAGAGCGCGGAAATTGCCGCGAATCTCGGCGCGTTTCCGGGTTACCGCGACGCGCGTTGCGCGCACGTGTCCAATCCGCTGGCGAAGGACAACGTCGAATCCATGCTCGGCGTCATTCAACAGCATCGCGACGCCATCGAACAAATTCAGCCGAGCCAGGAATTCAATTATTTGAAGGACGAGGCGCGCCAGACCTGGGACGGCGCGCTCGCCAAAGGCCGCCAGCACGGCTACCGCAACGCGCAGGTCACCGTGCTCGCCCCGACCGGCACCATCGCGTTCCTGATGGACTGCGACACGACCGGCGTCGAACCCGACATCGCGCTGGTCAAATACAAGCTTCTTGCCGGCGGCGGCATGTTGAAAATCGTCAATCGCGGCGTGCCCGACGCGTTGCGCCGCCTCGGCTACGGCGCGAAGGAAATTGAAGGCATCATCGCCCACATCGAGAAGTTCGACACGATTGAAGATGTTATCGAGGAAAATCCCAAGTCTTGTCCCGATGATGGACAAAACGGGAAAATAGAAACTGCTTTCACACGCAGCGGCCTCAAGCCGGAGCATTTGCCAGTGTTCGATTGCGCCTTCAAGCCGTATCGCGGCAAGCGCAGCATCCATTATCTGGCGCACTTGAAAATGATGGCCGCCGCGCAGCCGTTCATCAGCGGCGCCATTTCCAAGACCGTCAACATGCCGCATGAAAGCACCGTCGAGGAAATCCGCGACACTTACGTTCAGGCGTGGAAGATGGGGCTGAAATGCGTGGCGATTTACCGTGATGGCTCGAAGCGTTCGCAGCCGCTCAACACCAAAAAGACCAATGATGGTGGCAGCAAAAATTTTTCCGCCAATGCTTCTGCGTTTGAAACCCGCATCAAGGAACTTGAAACCGAGGTTGCCAGACTGCGCATCGAAGCCGGCAAGCCGCTCCGCCGGCGTCTTACGGACACGCGCACGGCGGTCACGCACAAATTCGACATTGCCGGCCATGAAGGTTACATGACGGTCGGATTGTTTGGGGACCACCAGCCGGGCGAATTGTTCATCACGATGGCCAAGGAAGGTTCGACCATCGGCGGTTTGATGGACAGCATCGGCACGCTCACCAGCATTGCCTTGCAATACGGCGTGCCGCTGGAAACCCTCGTCCGTAAATTCGCGCATCAGCGGTTCGAGCCGAGCGGCTTCACCAAAAATCCCGAAATCCGCAACGCCTCCTCAATCACTGACTACGTGTTCCGCTGGTTGGCGCTGCAATTCATTCCCGGCTACCGCGAAGCGATTGCGGCCAATCGCGCGCAGCCGGAACTCGCCATGCCTGGTTTGCTCGAAGAGGAAAAAAAAAGGGTGAACCGTCCGGTGCGTGAACTCCAGTTGGCCGAAGACGCCGACGGGCTGGAAACGAAGGAACCCGGCAACGGCAACGGCCATCACGCGCCCGGTGCCGTCCGCGTGGTTAAATCTCTCAACGACTCCGTCGCGCACTTCCAGCAGGACGCGCCCACATGTCCGAACTGCGGCTACGTTGCCGTCCGCAACGGCGCCTGCTTCAAGTGCCTGAATTGTGGGGACAGCCTCGGCTGCTCTTGAGGAACCGAAAACGCAACGGGCCGGGGGATTTCGATTCTCCGGCCTGTTTGCTTTTTAGCGACTTCCCCTCACCCTCCGGGGAGAGGGGACAGCAATGTTTGTCGCACGAAAGTTTCAACCAAGCCCGATTTGCCGGCCGACTGGCGATTATTCTCCCTCTCCCGTCAGACGAGAGAGGGCGGAGTGAGGGAACTTTTCCGTGCGCTTGTCTCTTTTTGCCGCGGCGACTATGCTCCGGCCATGAGCGACACCACCTTTCGCATGCGCGAAGACCCCTGGCGCATCTTCCGCATCATGTCCGAGTTCGTGGATTCATTTATGACCCTGTCCGATGTTGGCCCCGCCGTGACCATTTTCGGTTCGGCGCGGGCGAAATCCGGCGACAAGTATTATCACGCCACCTGCGACATCGCCAAAGAGCTTGCCAAACACAAGCTCGCCGTCATCACCGGCGGCGGGCCGGGCATCATGGAAGCCGCCAACAAGGGTGCGGCGCAGGGTGGCGGCAAATCCGTGGGTCTCAACATCGAATTACCGCATGAACAGGTTGGCAACCGCTTTGTCAACATCCCGCTGCACTTCCACTATTTCTTTGCCCGCAAGGTCTGTTTTGCCAAATACAGCCTCGGCTTCATTTACATGCCCGGCGGCTTCGGCACGCTCGACGAATTTTTCGAAATCATGACCCTCGTGCAAACCGAGCGTGTCCCGCAATTCCCGCTCATCTTGTTCGGCAGCGAATACTGGAAAGGACTGGTGCACTGGATGAAGACCGAAATGCAGGAGCGGCACAAACATATCAGCCCCGGCGACCTCGACCTGTTCAAGGTCACTGACGACCCGGCGGAAGCCGTCCGCATCATTCTCGATTACGAACGCCGCGTTGGCCCGCCCGCCATAATGCCCAAGGCGTTTGCGTGAACGCGTGGAGGCGGGGCTATTTCCCCAGTGGTCGAAATTCCCGCGCCAATTTTTCCGCGGTGGCAATCTGGCCGGCGGACATTGCGGCGGCACAGGTTTTCAATTCATTTTCCGCTTCTTCGTCCTCCTGAAGTTGTGCCAGTTTCAGCCACTTGTAGGCTTCCTGATAATCCGGTTTTACGCCCTGTCCCCGCTCATACATTTTGCCGAGGTCCCTTTGGGCCTGGACATGGCCTTGCTGCGCGGATTTTTGGAACCAGTGGACCGCCGTTTCATAATCCTGTTTGACCCCCAAACCGTTGCGGTGGAGGACGCCCAGGTTGTATTGGGCGTCCGGATTTCCCTGGGCGGCCGCCCGGGCAAACCATTGCGCGGCGCCGGCATAATCCTGTCGGGCCGTTGCCAGGATCATGCCCAGACTGTTCTGCGCATCGCTGTGTCCCTGTTCCGCCGCCTGTTGATACCAGTGGGCTGCCTCGTTAAGGTCTTTCTTGACGCCGAAACCATTTTCATAGGCCCGCCCAAGGTTGTATTGTGCCGCCACGTCGCCTTTTGGCGCCAATGAAATCAATTCTTCGATGGACAACCGGTTTACATCGTTTTTTTCCTCCGGCGGCGGCGGATGCAATTTTGCCACCGCCAGCACTCCCAAAGCCAGGAGCAACAACCCGGCCAGCATCAACCAGTAACTTCCCTTCCAGAAGCGATCGGCGCGGCGGTCCACGGCCGGGTTTTTCTCCATCGTTTGGCCATCCTTCAGGAAGGCATCGGCAACCATCATCCATCCCAGCGGCAGTAATTCGTACCAGATGCGAAACTCGTTGAAGATTCCACAAAAGAACTGGCCGATGATGAACACCAGGATCATGGTTTTGAAAACCACGTCCCGCCGGTTGCGCCACGGGATCAACATCATGATCAGCAGACTGCCGGCGTTGGCAAACAGGACATGACGCAAGTCCAGGCTGAACAACAGGTTGACGTTGGAAAACACGTGTGCGTTCCGGAAGATGTCCGCAATGTGGAGGGCGTCATTCATCGCCAGGACGGGTGCGCTCACGTCGTAAAGGGTCATCAGCAATTTATTCGCGGCGAGAGTGGCCAGCACTGTGACCGTGAAACCCACAACCCGTTTTTTCAGGGACCAATGTTCGCCCAGTAAAACCAGCAAGGCACAGCAGAGGGTTGTTTCCTTGAAGAGTCCGCCGAGCCACACGACCAACAGCAACAGCCACATTCGCCGGCTGTCGTACAAAAGGCAGGCCAGGGTGAAAAAGAACATCGTGGGCAGGTCCCAGGGATAGTAAAAGGGTGGCTGGGCAGGATCGGTCAGATTATACATCAAACCGCCGAACACTCCCAGGATGATCCAGAGCGCATCCCGGCGATATAAAATAAGGAGCAGAAACAACAGGAAAAGCCATGAGGCATGGTAAAATCCGAAAACGTCTTGAAATCCATTCTGGTCAAATTCCTTTTGTCCCTTGAATTTTACGTCCAGCAGCCAGGCGGACAACATGGGCCCGGCCAGTCGTTTTTTCCAATTCAACTGGACCTGTTTTTTGGACTCGGGGCTGACGTGTTCCGACAGGTAACAGAACACGGACCGGGATATTGTGTTTCCATCGCGATAGGGCAGGCAGGTGGGGCGGACCAGGAAGTAAAAAGTCACCGTAAGTGACAGCGCCACGAACAACTCAACCCCCAGCCGGGCGGGCCGCTTTGACAGATGCCGGGTCAGCACGGAGGAAAGCGGCGCCAGCCGGAAAAAGCCGGATAATTTGCCCGCCCAACCGGCTCCCCATTCGCTAAAACCCACGGCGAAACCGGCCAATTTGTCAGATAATGATTTTAACATGATTTGATCCCCCCAACCGGGCTTGGCGGGGAATGGCTTGACGCTTGTGGTTGCCGGAAAACAAGAATAGTTTCTGGTGGTGGATGTTTCAAGCGCGGGATTGTACACCCGGCCAGCTTGGTGTCCGCAGTTGACAGTTCCCGCAACTTGCGCGAGTTTGCGGTGTTGAATTGACAGGTGTTGATTTTATGAAAGCTCGAACCTTTCCCGGCTTGTTTTTGACAGTTACCATTATCGCTGCACTCATCCTGGCAGCGCGCAACGTTCCGGCACAGGATTCCGCCACCACCAGTGCCATCCAAACCGCACCCGTCCAATTGTCCTACGGCGTCTCGCAAATCATCCAGCTTTCGAAGGCGAAAGTGAGCGACGACACCATCGTTCATTACATCCGGAATTCCGGCAGCAGCTACGGCCTGGATGCAAACCAGATCGTTTATTTGAAGCAGCAGGGTGTTTCCGACGCCGTCATCAATACCATGCTGAACCAGCCCCGGTTGACGCAGACCGCCGTTCAAACCGCACCGCAACCGGCTTATCCCACCGCCAGCAGCACGGCGACTGTGGCCGCCCAGCCGGCGGTG
This sequence comes from Verrucomicrobiota bacterium, assembly GCA_049511835.1. Classification (GTDB taxonomy): domain Bacteria; phylum Verrucomicrobiota; class Verrucomicrobiia; order Limisphaerales; family UBA11358; genus UBA11358. Next base: position 12,784 of record JBEKXN010000040.1, read on the forward strand.
ACTTATGTGCCCTCCTCGACGGTCTATGTCATTCCCGACACGCAGACGTATCAGTATTACAACAATTATTATCAGCCGGCCTACGGTTATTATCCGTATTACGGCGGATGGTATTATCCGGCGGTGTCATTTTCCTTTGGCTTCGGCGGCTATCGCGGCGGTTATTACCACGGCGGTTGGGGTGGCGGTTACCGGGGCGGCTACCACGGCGGCGGCGGTTATCATGGCGGCTGGCGTCACTAAAGATTAACGCAGGCGTTTCCTTGTTCCATTTTGCGGGTATGCACCTGGCTTCACTGGAAATGTTTGTCGTCTAAATCCGGACCGAAACCCGAAAGAAGGGCGGAATCCGAAACTTGTTTCCACAACGCCTTTTGAAGGGGCTAGCGGGTGATGAACAAGAGCGCCAAAGCCAGGATCAACCCCACGCTCATCATCAGCCAGTAACTGCCCTGCATCACACGGCTGGTCCGGCCATCGGCAGCCGGGGCCGGCAGCCATGTGCCCAATCCGGCCTGGCCGCCCAGAACCATTGGGTAACGGTTCGAAAGGGTTTCGCTGATCACCATCCACCCGAGCGGCAGGATTTCATACCAGATGCGGTATTCGATGATGACGCCGCACAGAAACTGGCCGATGATGAAGACCACGGCCAGGATTTTGAACACCACATCCCGCTGGTTGCGCCACGGGATCAGCATCATGATGAAAAGGGCTCCGGCATTGGTGAACAAGACATGGTCCAGATTCGTGCTGAACAACAAGTGAATATTATCCAGGAGCAAGCCCCAGGTTTTGAGGACAAATTCATGGAAGTTCTCGGCATTATTCAACGCAAAGGACACGGTTTTGACCCCGTAACCAGCCATGAGCAATTTCCGCGTCAGGAGACAGACAACGGCCAGGGTTGCAAAACCGGCAATCCTTTTTTTCCAAGGCCAATGCTGGCCCAAGAGGACCAGCAAAGCGCAGCATAAGGTCGTTTCCTTGAACAGACTTCCCAGCCACACCATCGCCATCAGCGGGAAAAGCCGGCGTTGGTCGTAGAGCAGGCACGCCCAGGTGAAAAAGAACATCGTGGGCATGTCCCAGGGATAAAACCATTTGCCGGCGGGAATGGTGAAATTATACATCAGGCCGCTGAAGACTCCCAACATGATGAGGAGCGCATCCCGGCGATGCAGAATGAGAACCACAAACAGCAGGAAAAGCCACAGGGCATGATAGAACCCAAAAACGACCACGGGGACCCGGGCAAAATATCCGCCAAACACAAATTTGTCGGTATCCAACAGATTTAACTCGGCCATTTTTGAAAAGGTCTTGTAACTCAGGTCATACATCCACCCGGTAATCATTGGCCCGGCCAGCCGCGCCTTCCAGTTGTCAAAGTTGGCAATCAAATCCCGATGGCTGTAGGGGTGGTCCGACAGATAGGTGAACAGATAAATGTTCATCTCGTTGCGGTCATACACCCGGGGTGCTTCTGCCTGCGGGAGCAACAAAAAGAAAAAATAGACAACCAACGAAATGGCCACGAATGATTCGATGCCCACCAGGCCGGCCGGTTTTGACAGGTGCCTCAACGACCAGGACGAAAACCGGGCCAGCCGGAAATAGTTGGACAATTTGCCCGTAAAACCCGTTCTCCAATCGTTAAAACCCCCGGCAAAATCAGCAAATTTGTCCTGTAACGATTTTAACATAAAATGCCCCACTTCAATTCCAAAACCGGTTTTGACGGGAAATGGTTGAGACTATTTAGCTGCTGGTGAGCGAGGATAGTCCCCGTCGGTCGGAAATCAACTGCGGATTACGTGGGGAATGGGGCCGGGGTGCTGAAGAAAGGGTGTTTCACTGATTCAATATCCCAATTCCCCATCACGCCAATTTCGCGGGTTTGGCACCCGCCGCGCCGTATCCCGCATTGCGGGAGCAGACGGGTCCACGCTGCAGCGTGTTTGTTCGCCGGCAATTCGATGTTGGATATTTTTCCTGAGTTTGTTCCGCCTTCGCTGCCTTACGGCGCGGCCAGCCGTGGTTAAATTTGCCTTCAACCGCCAACGAAAATGACCAAACCATTCTTCTTCGCCATCGACTCCCAACCCCGTAAAGGGGCGCGGCCCCCATGGGGCTTTACGCCCTCAACTCCTCGGCGCAGCGAAGCCGGCTCAACTTTCAACCGGCCGTGACCTGCCTGGCTCCGGCCGGTCTCCGCCCTTTCGCAACGCCCGCCGCCGATGCCACCAATCATCCGGCCGCCCACAACCCAAAACACACCTGCGTCATCGTCCCCGGCGCGTGGGACGACGGCTGGGATTGGAAACGTGTTGACCGGTTGTGTTCACCGCCGACGGTCACAAGACCTATCGCTCCACGCTGACGGGGCGGGGCGAGCGGTCCCACCTCGCCGGCACCAACCCGGAAACCAGCACCCGGCAAACCCACCGCACTGAAGATTGTGCCGTCATCCAATCGGAACCATGAATCTACTTTCCCCGGGTTTGAACTTCCTGCACCAGTTTTTCAGCGGCGGCAATTTGATCCGGGGTCATGGAGGCGGAACAGACTTTCAATTCATTTTCGGCGTCTTTGTCGTTCCGAAGTTGAGCCAGTTTCAGCCACTTGTAGGCCTCAACGTAATCCGGCATGACTCCCTGTCCCCGCTCATACATTTTGCCGAGGTCCCTTTGGGCCTGGACATGGCCTTGTTGCGCGGCTAGTTGGAACCAATGGGCCGCAAATTCGTAATTAACACCCAGACCGCTGTAATAAATGACGCCCAGACTATACTGTGCGTCGGCATTTCCTTGTCTGGCGGCCAGGGCGAACCATTGCGCGGCACCTGGATAATCCCGCTGGTCTGCCACGAGGAGCATTCCCAGACTGTTCTGCGCTTCGCTGTGTCCCTGTTCCGCCGCCCGCCGATACCAATCGGCCGCCTCGGTGTTGTTTTGTTTGACGCCGATGCCGTGGTGATAGATCCGCCCGAGGTTGTATTGCGCTTCTGCATTGCCTGCTCGTGCCGAGGAAATCAATTTTTGACCGGGTGACTGATTGAATGGGTTGTTTTCCACCAGTCTGGCGGGAATCAATTTTGCCAGGGCCAGTACTCCCAAAGCCACAGCCAACAACGTGCCCATCATCAACCAGTAACTGCCCGGCCAAACGCGATTGGCCCGGCGTTGCGCAACCGGGTCCTCCTGAATTATCGGGCGGTCCTTCAACAGGGTGTCGGCAATCATCATCCATCCCAGGGGCAACAGTTCGTACCAGATGCGGAACTCATTGATGATTCCGCAAAAAAACTCGCCCATGACGAATGACACAATCAGCAATTTGAAGACAACGTCCCGCCGGGTGCGCCAGGGAATCAGCATGATGATCAAAAGGCTGCCGGCGTTGGCAAACAGGACATGACGTGCGTTCAGGTCGAATAATATGTCGAAATTGAAAAACAAACGGGTGTTTCGGATGATGTCAATGACGTGGGGGGCGTCATTCATCGCCAGGAGGGGGGCTTTCACGCCATAAAGTGTCATCAGCAATTTATTCGCAGCAAAGGTGGCGATCACCGTTGCCGCAAAACCCGCCACTCTCTTTTTCAGCGTCCAATGTTCGCCCAGTAAAATCAGCAGGGCACAGCACAGGGTCGTTTCCTTGAAGAGCCCGCCGAGCCACACGACCACCATCAACGGCCACAGCCGCCGGCTGTCGTACAAAAGGCAGGCCAGGGTGAAAAAGAACATCGTGGGCAGGTCCCAGGGATAATAAAAATGGGGTTGGGCGGGATCGGTCAGGTTATACATCAAACCGCCAAATACGGCGAACATGATCAATAACGCATCCTTGCGATACACCATGAGGACCAGGAACAACAGAAAAAGCCACGCCGCATGATAAAACCCAAAAACAGTTTGAAATCCATTCCAGTTAAAATCCGGCGCTCCCTTGAATTCCGCGTCCAGCAGCCATCCCGACAACATGGGGCCCGCCAACCGTTTCTTCCAATTCAGTTGCACGAGGTCTTTTCCCATTGCCGGCACGCCTTTCGACAAGTAGCAGAACGTTTGAGCGGATATCTGATTCCCATCGCGATAGGGCTTGCAGGTCGGCCCGACCAGAAAATAAAAAGTCACCGTGAGTGACAGCGCCACAAGCAGCTCAACCCCCAGGATGGCGGGTCGCCTTGACCAACGCCGGTTCAGCGAGGAAGCAAGCTGCGGAAGTTTCAAGCCGTTGGACAGTTTGTCCGTCCAAACCACCCCCCAGTCGTAAAATCTCCCGGCGAAACCGGCAAATCGGTCCGCTAATTGCCTTAACATAAATGCTCCGGTTTAATTCCAAAATCAGTCATGGTGGGAAATGATTGACACTTTCCTGGCTGTCAACAAGCAAGGATATTTCTCATCAACGGAGCATCAACCGCGAATCGCGCGGTAAAAACCGGGCGTTGGATGTTTGATGTTTCCCTTTACCTTTGCTTCCGAGCCCTCTGTCTTTCGTGGTTAAATCTTCCTTCCAAGTCACGGCACCAGCAGGCGATAGAACCGCTGCGGATCCGGCCCGATGGAATCGGAAGCGGACATGACGGCGTTGGTTGCGGTGATGGCACTCCCCAAGTTGCTCCAGTCGCCTTGAGCCAGATTCGTGCGGTATTGCAGTTGATAGACCGCACTGACCACTGCGCTCCAGACGAACGTCACCGTGCCGCCGGTTCCGGTCGCCGATTGCAATACCGGCGCCGGCACGGTGATGGGGATGGTGTAATCGGCCACCACGGGCAGGTGATCGCTCGCGTTGGTGAGGTCCAGATAAAGCTGCGATGCGCTGAAGGGCGCGCCCGAGGCCAGATCGCTGTTCAGCGCGGTATTGGAACCGGAATTCACGCTGCCTTTGTAAGGCGTCGTGCCGTTGTTGCCGAACACGTGATACGTTCCGGGCACCAGCACCAACCCGCCCGCAACGCCGAAATAAACATTGGTCGTCATCACCTGCAAATCATCCCGGTAACGCAAATCCATCGCCGAGTCCGTTTTCATGGCCAGGAGGTTTGTATCGGTGGTGCTGTTGCCCCAGTCGATGTTCAGCGCGTCGGTCACGTTCAGCGGGTCAATGCCCTGTCCCTGATGAATGCCGTTCGGGGCGGTGTTGGACAAAATTGTTTGATATGACGCCTCGCTGCTGGTGGTGATGTTGTAATCGCCCACGTAAAGCACCCGGGCATTGGCGGGCAAATTGGTCGCTTCGTCGTTGCGGATAATAGTCGCCTCCTCTTGACGATGGAATTCATTGGTAGCTTCCACTCCCGAAGAGCTTGATTTATAATGGCTCACATAAACGTAAAACTCGTTCGTTGCCGTTGGCGTCATCCCGGCCGGCGCAAGCTCGTAGCGCATCACCTCGCGATATTCGCCGCTGCTGGAGCCCAGTTTGCTCGTGCCACCCGGCGGATCCACCGGAACCGACGCGAGAAGCTGCAAGGTTTTGGTGTTGTAAACCAGCGCATTCGGGCCGTTCCCATCGGTAACGTCGCCGCCTTCTTCCGTGGCCTGATGAGAACTCATCGCATACATGCCGGGTGCGTTGTAGAACGTGTTCAAGCCGTTCACGATGGGGGTGACGGTAATCGGGTTGCTGGTCGTCTCCTGCAAGGCGAGGACGTCCAGTGGCTGGGCCGGGTCGCTGCCCAGAATCTCTTCCCCAATCCCTTCGAGCACCCCGCCGGCTTGCACATTAGCGGTGTTGCTGGGCGGGGCAATCAAACCCGGCCGCGCATTGGTATAACCGCCGGTGTCCGCTTCAATGTTGTAGGTGACGACGCGCAGGATCCGGGTTTGGGCCGCAACGATCGGTGAAACGTCGAAGACCGTGCCAAGGGCGACGCAGCCCAGAACAAAATGGATTGTGACTGTTTTTATGAGACTGCTTCTTTGTTGATTGCCGGTCGTCTGCATGATACCGCCGGCCCGTCACAAATCAAGGAAATACCACCCGCCATTTTAATCACGGATGACGCGGATTCGTTCTCGTCTTCGTTCTCGTTCATCGTCCTCGAACCGATTGGAAAAACGAGGACGAGAACGAGGACGAGGAGGATGGTGGCATCGGAGCGCCGAACTCCGATTCGGCACGTTCCACCCCTCCGGGCTATTTGTTCCCGAGCAGCTTCGCTTTCTGGGCCTGATATTCTTCGGCCGAGATGGCTCCGGTGTCCTTGGCCCGCTGCAGGTCAATCAACTGCTGGCCGACGGTGGGGTTCAGGGCTTCGCTCTTGGGGCCGCCGCCCAGTTGCAAATTCAGGCAGCCGGTGAGCAACAACATGGCGGTCAACGCCATCGAGGCGGAAATGAATAATTTCTTCATAAAGCGACTTTATTTGTAAGGCGATTGGTTCGATTCAACCTGACGGTTCCAACCCTGAATAAGATGGCCGGCTCTGTCAAGTTTTCAGCGTCCTCGCCGACTTTAACCGCAAAGAAGAATTTTCAGAAAAAGGCAGGGCTGGCCCTCCACTGTCAGCCGGGGTGTCCGACCAGAATGAAGAAAAGGAAAACTTCGCGTCTTTGCGCCTTCGTTGTTCAACATCCCGTGGCATTCAACCGAATGGCCCCCATCCCAGCGGGTCGTCCGTTTCAAGCTTCACTTCACCGGCGTCCAGGTGTCATCCGGGTCATAAGTGGTGATGGCCCTGGCGGTTTTCGCGGTCTGGGGTCCGAGGTTCTTTTGATAGACCTTGCCTTGTTGATTGACGATGAAGGTCATCACCCCCGTGTCGCCCCATTCGGCCGGCCAGGCGACGAGGGCAAATCCGGCAATCATACGGCCGTTGATGATGTAATTATACCTGCCGCCCGGCGCGTGTTTTCCCTGGCGGGTCAGGATTTTAAAATAGTAGCCGTGATAAGGCGCCTGCTCGTCGTTCAGCATTTTGGCCGTGCGATGATAGCCCTCCACACGCGCTTGCGCGACCAGCGGTCCCAAGGGGCTCAACTCCTCGCCCGGTTGATTCGTCGGCCAGAAAAGGCCGTCGTGGGTGCCGGGCGTGCTGCGCAGGAACTGTGCGTAGGCGAGCACTCCGTCCTCCAGGCGATCCTGGCCGGCATATTCGCGCTGCGCCTCCACATACGCGTTGCAAACATTGATCGCGCCCATTTCGTCCATGCCGACGCGGCGGGCGAGAATCTCTTGCTTGCCCGCGGCGGTATCGAAGAACCATTGCCCGTCCTGTTTCACCAGCGGAATGGGAAATGGCCAGCCGTCCGCGCCGATTTCCAGCGCGACGTTGGAATCCGAGTTGGTAATCAACCGCGTCTTTTCCGTCAGGCGTTGGACAAACATTTTGTATTCCTCGGTGGCCTGGACGGCATCGGGCGAAATCAAATCACGTCCTGCCGGCCCAAAAATCGAATGCAGGGCATTGGTGTCATGATTCGTGGCCGCCGCCACCAGGGCGTTGACGGCTTCCGGCGGCGCAGCGAAGGTCTGTTCATCCGCAGCCGACGCGCGCACCGGCAGCGTCAGCGCCAGGAAAGCCAGACCAAGACCGGACGCCAGAGACCAAATCCGGCGCAACCATGAAAAACGATTGGGTTTCATCAGCGGCAACGTTTGCGTGGAAATCATTGGATTAAAAGGTTCAATGCCTTGGCTGGGAATTTGAACTGTGACCGCCACCGCCGCCGCCGGAGGGCATCGCCGGCGCCGGGCGCGAAACCGGCGCAGAATGGGTGATCGTCTGTATGCTTTGCTGGCCACGGTCGCTATAGGTTTTTGTGTCGCGCGAACTCTGGATGCCGATGAACGCGCTGGTTGATGCCGGCCGGCCGATGGATGTAGAATGTTCAACCGGAGCCGGCGCGGTGCGGGCGACGGGCGTCGAAGCCCGAGTTGCCGGCGCTTCCGGCCGGGCCGCCGGGGTCGGCGTCCGTCGCGGTGCCGCTGAATCGGACATGGACCGGCCCACCGTGCCAACCACGGGCTGGTTATGGGGAACATTATAGCCCCGGTCGCCACGATTCATCCCGACGGCGCCCGGACGATGGTCAGGATGCCAGACCGTTGTGTGACCCGTGTTCCGCTGACGTGGCGGTTCATGCCACCAATTGGACGGACGCGGATGGTCGTGACCCCAGACAATGATATTGTGATGCCCCCAGTCAAAATCGCAATTCAGCCACAAGCCAATCGGCCAGCCGATGCCGAACGTGATAAAGGGCGGGCCATAATCGGTTTGATAATAAACCTGGTCCGGTTGATAAACCGGCACATAAATCACCTGCGGTTCAGCCGGAACAATTTCAATGTAACCGCCGTCATTAATCACCTGTTGCTGCGGCGTGGATTGCAGGTTGCCAACATTGGAAGCCGACTGGCGCAGCCGTTGAATGGAATCCATCACGTCCTGCTGTTGATTAAGAAAAGCCTGTCCCAGTTCCGTCGTCCAATTCAAGTTGTCATCCATCCATTTCAAAACATTGGGGTAGCGGGCCAGGGCCTGGATGCTGGCGTCCCACGGCTGCTGGTCAATCTGGTTGGGGTCGCCGCCGCCGCTGACATAACGGTCGGCCAGCACAACTTGCGTGGGCAAGGTGGACGCCGGCAGGATTTGGGCAATCAACGGGTCGGGATAAAGCGCGATGGGCCCCAGCAACTGGTCAAGCTGCTGATAGGAAAGCGGTTGATAGGCGGCCATCGGAGGTGGCACCGCCATCTGGGCTTGCACGGACAGGGCCGCACCAGCGAACACACAAAGTAAAACAGCGATTTTGAGCAATGACTTCATCCGATAATCCTTAAGATTTCATCGTCATTATCCACAGACGCAATTGGAGTCTGACAGATTACATCAAAAAAACAAAATAAAATCCGGAAGCTTTGACGCGAATTACACGAATTCACACAAATTTCTAAAACTCTGGATGCTTTGACCGCAACTTGTCGCGCCGAAATGGAATGAAGGCGGAAGAGTACAAAGACCACGAATTTTTGAAACCGCGAAAGACACGGAACACGCGAACAAATTCGTGGCCGCCAAAAGGCCCAAAACGCGCAAAAAAAGAGTTTGAACAGCCAAGCAACGAAAGACGCGGGAGAAATTGGGTGTTGGAGTATGGGAGTAACGGTGTTTTGCCGGTTCAACACTCCATTACTCCATCACTTCCATTCCGCACCGGTCACCCGTCACGTGTCACAGAGTGCATCTTGACCCTGTTCTTGGTCGGGAAGTCTGGGGCGGAAGCTCTGGCGAAAAATCTGGAGCCATGACCGTAGGCCAGACCCCGGCGGTCGTTTATTGAGCTTGCCGCGCCCGATAGAAGCGGCAGTTGCCGTTGATTGCGCCTGAATCCGACAATTTGAATGGACTGGTATCGTTGGTGGCCATCGGCAGCCACGTGGTCAGGTTGGTGGAAGCTTCGACAACATAGATGACGCTGCTGCTCGCCGTCACCCGAAATTGAAAACTCCCGTCCGTAGACCGGGTCAGCCCGCCCAAACGCATCACTGCCGGTGGCGCAAAGTTCGTCTGTTCGTTCCACCGCGCAATTCCGGACGAGACCTTGCCGCCGGCCGTGACGAACATGCCGCCCACGTAAAGATCGTTCCCGCTGCGAACGAGCGCCGCGCCCGTTCCCGCAATGGGTCCGGTGCCGCTTAAACTCAGCCGCGCCAGACCGCTGCCCAAATTTGTCCAGGATGCCCCGTCCCATCTCGCGATGCTGGACACCATGGTTCCCCCGGCGTTGGTGAACGCGCCCGCCGCATACAAATACACTCCGTCATTCGCCAGGGCATTGACGGACGGGGAGGTGACCCCCGACATGCCGCCGCCCAAAGCCGACCAGCTGGTGCCATCGAACCTGGCAATCCGGTTCGCGGCCACCACACCCGCCGTCGTGAACGTGCCGCCTACATAAACCTCGGTCGGCGAAACGGGCAGAATGGCGGTGACAGTTCCGCCCACGCCATTGGATGTGCCGTTGCCCAGCGAATGCCAGGCCGCTCCGTCCCATCGCGCAATCTGGTTCGCCGCTGCCCCGCCGGCGGTGGTAAAAGTTCCGCCCACGTATATGCCGTCGGAACCGACCGAAATCGCCGACACACTGCCATTGAGACCCGACCCCAGCGCCGACCATGTGCTGCCATTCCATTTCGCAATGTAATTGGCGGCGACACCGCCCGCAGTGATGAAGTTGCCTCCCACATACACATCGCTGCCGCTGACGGCGATGGCCTGCGCCTGATTGTCCAGGCCCGAGCCAAGCACCGACCAGGTGCTGCCGTTCCAGCGGGCGATGTTGCTGACCGTCACGCCGCCCGCGTTGGTGAAGGTGCCGGCCGCATACACGTAGCCGCCGCTGATGGCCAGAGCGGAAACCGTCGTGGTGACAGAGTCATTCGTTCCCTTCATGCCGCTGCCCAGCGCCCACCAGTTGGTGCCGTCCCAGCGCGCCACCCGGTTCGCCTTGACGGTGCCGGCCGCCAGAAAATTACCGCTGGCATACAAATCATTGCCATTGATGGCAATCGCGCGAACGATGCTCGTAATGGAAGGGATGAAGATTCCGTTGCCGGCATCCGGGCACACCGACTGCCAGTTCGTCCCGTCCCAGGCCGCCAAATCGTAAACCCCCAGCGTGCCGGCCGAATCCAGCAATCCGCCGACGTAAAGCCGTCCGTCCGGCCCCGCTCCCAAGCCCATCAGCGTCAACGGCTGGGTCGAGGCCGCGATGCCTCCCGCCATGTCCGACCACGCGCTCCCATTCCAGCGGGCCACATTCTGGACGGCCACGCCGCCGGCGTTGGTGAAGCAGCCGCACACATACAGGTTGCCGTTCATGCGCGCCATCGCGTAAATGACAAAGTTGGTTCCCGTCAACCCGCCTCCCAGCGCCTCATAGCCGCTCCCGTTCCACTTCACAATATTAGTCGCGGCAACGCCCCCCGCCCTGCTGAAACTGCCGCCCAGGTAGATGTCGGAACCATCCACCAGAATCGACACGATGCTTTTGTTGGTGCCCGGATCGCCGTGGAAGCTGGACCAGTTCGCGCCATCCCAGACCGCAAGGTTGTTGACCGCCAAACCGCCGGCATTGGTGAACGCGCCGCCCACGTAAAGATTCGTCCCGTCCGTCGCCAGCGTCTTGACCATTACGCCGCCGGAGATGCCGCTGCCCAACGCCGACCAGTTGGTGCCGTCCCAGCGCGCGATGTTGGTGGCCACCACGCCGCCCGCGCTGGTGAACATGCCGCCCGCATAAACATATTTGCCCACCGTGGCCATGGCATAGATGTAATTGTTCACGCCCGAACCCAGCGCATTCCAGTTGGTGCCGTCCCAGCGCGCGACGTTGTTGACCGCCACGCCGCCCGCGCTGGTAAAGGAACCGCCCGCGTAAACATTGTCGCCCTGGAACGCGAGCGCGTACACGCTCGCGCTGCCGATGCCGCTGCCGAGCGGCGACCAGCGCAATCCGTCAAACCTCACCACCCGGTTGGCCGCCACGCCGGCCACCGACCGGAACTGCCCGGCCACATACATGTCGCCGCCGTTGTTGGCGATGACCAGGGCCGCATCATCAGCCCCCGGTATTCCGAACTGGTAATCCCAATGCTCGTCACCGGTCGCCGCGTGGGTGCAGACAGCCGACATGAGCAAGAAAGCGGATAAACGTAACGAGCGGGTTTTTATATAATTGGACATAACCAGTGGTGGCAAACGTTTCCCAAAATTTATTCCAAGCGAATAAACTTCATGATTTTTCATGTCGAAAACAGCAATTTTAAGGCCAGAATAATACGTGCCAAATTTGCTGGATGGGCCGCAAAAACACGAAGCAATCATGGCCGTGCTTGTCGCACCAGCTTGTATCGCCGAAATCAGACGCAGACGGAAGCACGGCGTTGGCGGGAGCAAGCCGGTTGCTTAATCGATGGTGTTTTCCAGGACGTATCTGCGGCCCAGTGACGTTAAACCAAACTTCGACACCCCGAACCCGAAAAGGGCCTGCATCCCAGTGGTGGTTTCCCTGATGAGTTTCTTTTTTAAGAGAACGTCAATGTGATAATCCGCAACGCTGGGCTTTAAATTAAACGACTTCACGATCTCCTCGGTCGAAATGTCACTGGCGCGGTCAAAGAACAGTTTCAGGATTTTTATTGTGTCCCGGCTGAGTTCTTCATCCTCTCGGGATGAAAGTTTCAACTGCATCTTCAAATTTTCGTTCTCCGCCTTCAGGTGGGCATACTCGCTTTCCAGCGCCGCAATCTGCTCCGTCAGCAACGCCGCTTTCTCGTCCAAAAGGGGAATCGCCTCTTTTGCCAAACCGGCATTGGCGGCAATGCGAACAAATTCTTTGGCGGTCTCAGCGGCGGCCGTGCCCATGCCGGCCAATGAACACATCCGATATGATCAGTCAAGTAATAATGGCATTCTCCATCCTCCATCTTCCATCTTCCATCTTCGCCTGAAAATCGCTGCGGCCATATGGTTGCCGTTGACGAACAACGGCTGCGGGCCTAGCTTGGCGTTGGCAGACACGCTGCGGGCAAAACACGAATCATTGGTCCAACCATAAATCCAATGACTGACCAACCAAAAATGGTGCTGCGGGACAATCTCCTGAGACTGGTCCAGCAGTGTCCCGTGGAGCTGTCCAACCCCGAAGATTGCCCTTTGTTCGCCGTCCGCCAGGCGCGACCCGCCAGACGCCTACGCTGGTTTAATGATCTGACCGAAGATGACTTGGTTTATCTGAACACTTACCACTGCATTTGTGCGCAGCTAAAAATACAATCGCGCTCCGGCCAAAATCCGCGACCGGCCCTGTCCCTTCCGCCGCCATCAGATTTTGATTCGACAAGCCGCGGATGAAAATCCTGGCGTCGTGAACAATTCCCGGGCCACAGATGGGCACAGATGAAACACCAAAAGGAAATAAAAATATCTGTGAAAAATCTGTGTGAATCTGTGGCTGAAAATCTCTGCGCCTTGGCGTGAGGCCTTGACAATTCCCAAACCCGAGGCCCGAAATCCCAGACCGCCTAATGTCTTAACCGGAAGAACAGAGAGCCGCCGGTTTTGTGCAGCGTCACGCTGTTTATCCCATTGGCGCTGTCCACGGTTCCGAGGTAATCGCCCCAGTTGGTCGTCGTCAGGTCCGCGTTGGTTTGCAGCACATACCCCGACGCCGCCGGCCACGACACGAAGGCGTTGTCCAAAGCCGGACTGTCCGGCGGATCCACCAGCGCGATGGACAACAATGGTCCCGCAGTGGCTGGAGGCGCTGGCGGCACAACCGGATTGAACGTCACCGCGTTGCTGCCCGTCACGCCGTCAATCACATAGGTGCCGGTGAAGGAAAATGTCTGGGTGCCGACCTGCTCGGCGCAAGCCAGAATATTGCTCTGCTGGACGGCAATGCTGTCGGCGGACGTGCCGTCCGGCCACCAGGCGTTGCCGGAACCGCACGTGACGATTTCGTTGACCAGTTGTGTCGCCGGGCCGTTGGTGACGTATGTTCGCTGGCCGTTGGGACCGTAAATGATGCCCAGGTAAACCGGATTCGCGCTGCCCGTGTTCAATCCCGAATACGAGTACGGAATGGGGGAATACGACCAGTCCAGTGTGTTGCCCGGGTCCGTCGAAGCCATGATGAACGACAATTGCGCAATGGAGATGAGATTCGTTCCGCCCTTGATGTCCATGCCGAACGTCAGCCGGTTGCCCGATTCATTCGCGAAATTCGGACCGAAAACCGTTCCCGGATCTGCCACGCCCATCCACGACGGGAAACTGGTCACCAAATTGTTCGTCACCGGAACGGCGCCCGTGATTTGCTGATAATAGCTCGGCAGCGACGGGTCGCCGCAGGAGGAATAGCCGTTCAGGATGGCGGTCACGGCATTGGACGCCCAGGCGTTCCAACTGGGCGACCCCCACCGGTTCGGCGCCAGTGCCGGATAAACCGCGATGCTGATGCCGCCGGTTCCCAACACCGGCCCGGAATCCGTCCCCGCCGGATTGAAGGTCACGGAACCGGACGCCGACACGCCGGCAATCGTGTAGGTCCCGGTAAAATTAAACGGCTGGTTGCCCAACTGCGAAATCAGCAGGTCAATGTTGCTTTGCTGGCTGGCGATGTTGCCGGACGTGTCATAGGTGTCCCACGCATTGCCCGAGCCGCGCCCGACAATCTCGTTCACCAGTTGCGTCGCGGGGCCGCTGGTGATGTAGGTGTTGGTGCCGCCCGGCCCGTAGATAATCCCGATATACGACGCGCTGTAATTGTACGAGCCCTGGTCAAAGGCGAAATCCAGCGAATTGCTCGCATCCGTGGAATGGGCGCTGAACGACAATTGCGAAATCGAAATCAGGTTCGTCCCGCCCTTGATGTCAATGCCGAACTGAATCCGGTTGCCCAGTTCCTGGGAATAATTTGCGCCAAACACGTCTCCGGGATCAGCCACGCTGTTCCACGAGGGAAAACCGGTCACGATGTCATTCGTCACCGAAATCACCGCTGGCGCCTGCTGATAATAGCTCGGCGACGACGGGTCGCCACAGGCCGAATAGCCGTTGATCAAGGCGGTGGTGGCATTGGAAACCCAGGCATTCCAATTGGGCGACCCATACGCATTCGGCGCCAGCGCGGGAATGACGGTGATGGAGATGCCTTGGGCCTGCGCCTTGGCGCCGGCCGCCAGCAGTGCGACCAACAATACTGGAAAAATCCGCCTGGTCATACCGTGGTTTTAACACAACCCCCCTGAAATAAAATGGATTAGGGACAGAATGCGGGATTTGATGGGTGAACTGCGCCGGGCGAGGGGTGGCTGGGATGGTTGGTCCGGCGAGGATGGAAGATGGAGAATGGAGAATGGCGTTTTTGTTCCATATTCCATCATCAATCATCCATTCTTGCTTGAAAGAACTTGATCCGATCGGCTGATCTGATCAATTGATCCCGGCGTGCCGAAGAAAACGCCACCCAGGGCAAAACCACTTTATCGCCGCAAACCGCCGCGGCATCCGCATTCCGGTAGGGCGGTGCTGCCGCGCCGCCAGGCTGACCAGCAGGTCAGCCCTACCAACGACATCCCTCATGCGCATCTGGTTCCTCCCGCCCATTTCGCCCTCCGCGAAGATGGCTCAATTCAGAAAATCAAGGGGAGCGCGACCGTCCCGGTCGCATCGTTTGGCGTCCCGCCAAATGAAATGGTCGGAACGGCATCTGGCGTCACGCCAAATGGAACGTCCGAAGATGTGTCCGGTGAGACACCGAACACGGCGGGCGGGACGCCCGCGCTACCCCGATTAATTTTCTCCTCCGACAGCCCGTTCCTCCGCCTTTATCACGGCAATTCCCTCGAATTGCTGGACGCCATCGCGGCCAAATATCCCGACGGCCGGTTCGACGCCATCTTTGCCGACCCGCCTTATTTCCTGTCCAACGGCGGCATCACCTGCCACGCCGGCAAGATGGTGAAGGTGGACAAGGGCGACTGGGACGTCTCGCGCGGACCGGAACTGAACCACGAATTCAATCGCGAATGGTTGCTTCGCTGCCAGAAAGTATTGAAACCCAACGGCACGATTTGGGTGACCGGCACGCACCACGTCATATTCAGCATTGGCTACGCCCTGCAACAACTCGGATTCAAGATTCTGAACGACATCGCCTGGGAAAAGCCCAATCCACCCCCGAACCTGAGCTGCCGTTACTTCACCCACTCGACGGAGACAGTTTTGTGGGCCGCGAAAAACGAAAAAAGCAAACACGTCTTCAACTACCAGGAAATGCGGAAGGTGACAGGGAAACAGATGAAGACAGTTTGGCGAAAAGAGGAATTTATGGGGAGCGCGACCGTCCCGGTCGCATCGTTTGGCGTCACGCCAAACGAAACGTCCGAAGATGTGTCCGGCGCGACGCCGAACACGGCGGGCGCGACACCCGCGCTCCCCGGAACCATTTGGACACTCGGAGCACCAACAAACGATGAAAAACAACACGGCAAACATCCCACGCAAAAACCCGTGGCGTTAATTGAACGCTGCCTCCTCGCTTCGACGAATGAAGGCGACCTGGTGCTGGACCCGTTTCTGGGCAACGGCACCACGGCGGTGGCCAGCCTCCGGCTCAAACGCGGCTGCGTCGGCATCGAACTGGATTTGCGCCACGTCGAAATCGCGGCCCGCCGGGCTGACCGTGAAATCATAGAAATCTGGCTCCGCCATTTCCGCATCCGCGTGGAAATTTCAGTTGTAGCGTCGGGCCTGTGGCCCGATTGCATTTGCCAGTGGCCCGATTCGGCGCACAGCGCCGACACTACACAAAATGATCTTGCGATCTTTTCCGATTCGATCAATGGATCACGCGACATGGCCGACGTGCCCGAAATCCCGACCGAGCGCATATTTCATGAATGCAAGTTCGTGTTCCTCTCCTGCGCCCACGTGGAGCGCGGGGCTGTGGTGCACACGACCGTGGATGTGAGCCTGCAGGAAGCGTGGGCTAAAACTCCGACCGGCAAGAAACGGGAAACCACCCACGTCGTCCGCTGCGAGACGGAAATTTTCCGTGTTAAGGCGAGTTAGAGTGGCAAAAATGGGCATACCGCTAAAAAGCGGGTAGTACTCTAAAAGTGGATTCACTCTAATCGAACTTCTGGTAGTTATCGCCATCATTGCCATCTTGGGGTGGATTTACCTTGATTGAGCTTCTGGTGGTGATTGCCATTATCGCCGTCTTGGCGGCAATACTGCTCCGGAAAAGAAGGAAGAAACGAAAAATCTTCAAAAACGCCCAATTTTCGCTAGTTTTCCGTTACCCGGGCAGAAAGAAGTTTTTTTTTAATTTAGATACAATTTGAGTATAAATCACCCATACGCCTATCACTGCTGTAGTCAGTTCGGCAAGAGCTTTGACAAGGTCAATTATTTTTTGTGGCAGATCGCTCACAACTGGAGAAAAGGGTGATTTAGTTTGTCATTTGTCATTAACAATTTTCCGTATAAAACTACAATCACTATATATTCTACGTCTCTGAAAAAAGCAAGAAATAATTTTTACAATCGACGCGGCTTACCAGAGCGGTTCGCAACGCCCCGACCGGCAAGAAACGGGAAACCACGCATATCGTCCGCTGTGAGACGGAAATTTTTCGCCTGAAATAGTGATATTGACTTTCAGACGGACACTTCTTAAACAAACGGCTAGTGACCAACACGAATTCGAAATGAGCGACCTCTCTGACAGAATATTTTCCATTGCCGATAAACTCGATGCTGAATTCAAGAAATGGAACGAATCCAAATTCAGTTCTAAAGCGGCTGAACTAAGGAAGGTCGCCGAAGAAGTCGGGCAGTCCGCTAGCGGCTCGTCACTCGGCTACCATTCGAGAGTTTACTATGCGAATTTTCAACCTCCACCAGCAGGCGCTCACTTTAGCCACGAATGGGGATTGTATGCTGAATCCTTCATAAATGACACCACTGGTGAATGGAGAGAGTATAAATATGAAGATGTAATTTCATATATCCATTCACGAGCTGAAGTTACGCAAAAAGATTTAACTGCCATTGGAGGCGCTGCAAATCAAATCGAGGACGAATTTGAGAAGGGCAAGAGCGAATTTCTTTCAGTGATATCTGTGGCAATGGAATCTCGGAGCGACTCGTTTCTCGACAACCTTAAAAAAGAGGTTGAGAAAATGAAAACATTCGACGCGAACAGTGTTGCGCAAGTAATGCAACGGTCGGGAAAGTTTTTCACTCGTGATTCAGTTGCGGCCACGGCAGGATTTCTTTGTCCACCACATGTTTGGATTATAGCTAATGTCATTACATTCCAGCAGCCGGCGGACCTATGTGAAAAACTAGCAAAAGTTTGCCGCCGCGCCGCATCGCATCTCGAAATCACCGAAAAGAAAAAGCAGCGAAGCGAAAGAGTAGAGACGAACGTGTTTATTGGGCACGGAAATTCGCCGGTGTGGAAGGATTTCAAAGATTTTATCCAAGACCGTCTTAAACTCCCATGGGATGAATTCAATCGTGTCCCTGTTGCCGGCATCAGCAACGTCGCTCGTTTGTCGCAGATGTTAGATGAAGCAGCGGTCGCATTTCTCATCATGACAGCGGAAGACGAACAAAAAGGTGGAAAAGTTCAGGCGAGGATGAATGTGATTCATGAAGCAGGATTGTTTCAGGGGAGATTAGGGTTTTCGAAGGCCATTATCGTTCTGGAGGAAGGTTGCGATGAGTTTTCCAACATTCAGGGTCTTGGACAGATTCGATTTCCAAAGGGGAAAATTAAGGCAGCTTTTGAGGAGGTCAGGCGCGTTCTTGAACGAGAAGGTTTAATCGAGCCATGAATCTTTCCATGACTGGTTCGCTTGCCGACCGTTTCACCAGCGGTGCGCAACGGGCGCGGGTCGTCACGGAATCTTGGGGCGAATCCAATCTTTACTGCCCCAATTGCTCATCCCCAAAACTTTTCCGGCTGCGGAATAACACTAAGGCCAGCGATTATTCCTGTCCGGCCTGCGGTTTTTGGTATCAGCTCAAAGGCCAGCAATCGCGCATCGGCAGTTCAATTATGGACGGCGCGTTTGACGCCATGATGGATGCCATCAAACGGGATGAAACCCCCAGTTTCTATTTCCTGCAATACGAACTCGCCACGTGGCGGGTAAAAAATCTCCTGCTTATCCCCAGCTTTGCTTTTCCGCCCTCCGCCATCATCAAACGCAAACCTCTTTCATCCACCGCCCGCAGGGCAGGGTGGGTCGGCTGCAACTTTGTCCTGAACCGAATCCCTGCGGATGCCCGGATTGCGGTCGTCACGGAAAGCCGGGTCACGCCCGAGGCTGAAGTCCGGAAACAATTCCGCCATGTCAAACCGCTGAAAGATATTCCCATCCAGATGCGCGGCTGGACGCTGGACGTCCTCAACGCCATCCGCCGCCTCGGAAAAACCGAATTCACCACTACCGACGCCTACATCTTCGAGCGGGAGCTTGAACAATTGCATCCAGATAATCGTAATATCAAAGCAAAGATTCGCCAGCAACTTCAGGAACTCCGCGACCGGAATTTACTTTTGCACATTGGACGGAACTGCTGGCGTCTGCCGTGAACATTTTTCAACGCAAAGACGCCAAGACGCAAAGTTTCAGAAAGCCTTTCCCGGCGCCTTTGCGCCTTTGCGTTAAAATCCCTGAATGCCATCCGCGAAGACTTCCGCCTTCATCTGATTCCGGCGCGACAAGGCGCTACGCCCTGGCGACCTGGGAAGTTCGCGACCTGCTCCTGATTCCGTCGTTCATGTTTTCCGAGTCAGCCGTCATCAAGCGCCCGCCCCTCTCTGCCACCGCGCGCCGTGCTGGCTGGGTGGGCTGCAACCTGGACCTGCACCGCATCGCGCCCGAAGCCCGCATCCCCATCGTCATCACCCGTAGCAGCGGGCGTGAACCCGCTCCATCTTCTTCGGGAGAAAGACGGGAAAGTCAGAGCCGACTCACGTCGGCTGCTACGGTCATTATTCCGCCAGACGAAGTTCGCGCCCGTTACACCCGGCTCAAACCCATCCGCGAAATCAAAACCGCGCAACGCGGCTGGACGCTGGATGTGTTCAATGTTGTAGCGGCGGTCTGTGACCGTCGCAAATTATCCGGCGCTCACAGAGCGCCGCTACAGTCGTGGAAAGAATTCACCACCGCCGACGT
>JBEKXN010000041.1:0-31667 GCA_049511835.1 Verrucomicrobiota bacterium
GCGGCTACGGACGGAGACGCTGACCGAAAGACAAGAAAAACAAAAAGCGGCGCTGGCGCGCCGCGCTTTTAAGAAAAAACATGAAACCGTTCACTTAACTCTTGACTCATGAACCCTCATAGGAGGCCACTGGTTTATGTGTTTTGGCATAATAATCTCTGACCGTCTGTCGAAAATATAAATACCATACCAAAAGAGCTGTGCCAAAAAGCCCACTCAGATAATTGTATAGCGTAAGCGTGGTATGATGATAAATGACAGCCAAGATTGGCCCGACGACGCAAGGCAGCAAAAACAATGGCCGCGACCAACGTGAAGCATGGAGAAACCCATAAACAAGCACTGCACAATAAATGCCAACAAGTAAAAATGTCCAGAAACCACCGCGTCGCCAAAATTCGTCGTAGGTTACTTGTGTGCCGTTGATGACAAAATAAGAATCATGACCGTGTGCCACGAGCAAAAGAAGCGTCACCACCGGAAAAAGAACGGCAAAGAGGAGGAAAGCATTGGTCAACACTGACAGCCCACGCGGCATCTGCTGAAGCCGACCATTCACGAAATCTAGAATAGCACGCATAATGCTCGAAATGGTCTAACAGATAATGGACGGTCTGTTTTACAGCCCATCCTGTTTCATGGTTTTGAGTGTGTTTCGCTTTTAAGTTTCTGTCCAGCCCACTTTTAAATCATTCCACGCTGACAATTCTCGTCGTCTGTTTCGCGCCGCCGAAGTTGAGTTGCGGCTGGTCGCCTTGTTTTTTGCCCATGAGCTGTTCGCTCAGCGGCGATTGCGGGGTGATGACCAGGATTTCCTTCTTTTCGTGAACGACTTCTGTGCCGCCGGCACGCGGGCCGATGAAGTAAAAGGAGTGTTCGCCGCCGTGCTCCAGTTCCACCAGTGCCCCGAGGTTGATGGCTTCGCCGTCGCCAAACTTCTGGACAGCCAGTTTTTCAAACTCGGCGATGGCGGATTCGATATCTGCCGCCTGCCGGGACTGGCCGCGGGCAAGATAGGAAGCTTCGAGACCGCGGGTGTCGTATTTGTTCTCGGCTTTGTTCTGCTCGTGCGTGGCTTCGGCGCGCGAGGCATTCGCGGCGCGGAAATAAACCTGCAATTCCTCCGTCAGCCGGGCGATGATTTTCTTGATGAGGGCGCGTTTGTTCATGGCCGGTGCCTCCGCCCGCTCCGCCCTGGTCGGAGTTTGCTCCCTTGGCCCGCCGTAGCCGATGGGCGAAGGTGGCCGTTCAAAAGCCTTTCGGGTTTGGTTCATAATCGGATCATTTGATCCAGCCCTGTTCCTGAAATTGCTGCCTGAGCACCTTGGCGATTTCCCTGGCGGTTGCCTCGGCCCGGCCCTCGATCTTATTGCGGCCGCTGGCCTCGCCGTACACTTTCATTCCACCGCTGATGATGAGTCCCGCCGGATTGGCGGTGGCAATGAAGGTGGCTGCCCCCACCCCCAAAGCCGCTCCCGGGGCCTTGTTGCCGTTGGAATCCATGGTGCTGGATTCAAGTTTGCGCAGTCCTTGAACCGTCATCTGGCAGACTTCCGTGGCCGTTCTCAACTCGGACGCGCCGTAGCCGAACCCGATGGTGACGCGCTTGGTGGTGCTGCCCTCGTTGATGGAAAGGAGACAGCCCCGGATTACCAGGTCGTTGATCTGCGGTTTCGTTCCCGCCGGGGCCCGCTGTGCCGGCATTCCCATGCCGTGGATCTGCCCGACCAGCTCCGCCGCAATTTCAGCGCCCAACAACCGTCCCGCGGCGATCTGTCCGGCAGTTTGGGGCGTGACGTCCACGGAATACTGGCGGGCCAGTGTGGAGTCGGCCGGAACCTCGGCGGGCGTGGCGGCGAAGTCGTACACCAGGATGTTGCCGGGCCACGGCAGTTGCCCGGCGAAACATGTTTCCTGACTGGTCACCTTGGTCGAGGCGCACCCGGCGGCTACGAGCATGGCGAGCAGACACGGGACGATGATCGCCAGTTTTCTCCGAAGTGCCGGGCAGGTTGCGAGTGATTTGTTGGGGAGGGCGAGCGCGGCGTTCGCGGCGCGGAAATAAACCCGCAATTCCTCCATGAGCCGGGCGATGATTTTCCTGATGAACGCGCGTTTGTTCATTACTTCACGTCTGCGACTGTATTTCGACGGTCCATTTCCGTCCGATGACTTTTGGGTTTCAATCGCCGCCATCCAGCCCCGTTAGGGGCGGTATCTTTGTAGAAACACATTCCAAATTTTTTTAAGCTCCGGCAGGAGCGACATATTCCGTCTGTCCGCTAGATTATGTCGCTCCCACGGAGCTTGTTTTTTTGCGGAACGTAAAACTACAAATATGTCGCGCCTGCGGTGCTGGCCTTCAGAGATACTTCTCCAGAATCGGCTTCAACTCGGTCACGGTTTCCTTGGGCCAGAATTTTTTCTCGGTCAGGATCGCGTTTTTCAACGCGGAATGACACGGCCAGTCCGGCTCGGCCGGGATTTGCGGAATGGCGCGGGCAACAATTTGTTTGGCCATGTCGGCGTTGCGATGGAGGTTGGTGATGATCATTTCGAGCGTGACGTGCTCGTCTTCCTTCCAGCAATCGTAGTCGGTGGCCATCGCCAGGGTGGCGTAGGCGATTTCGGCTTCGCGGGCGCATTTGGCCTCACCCAGATTGGTCATGCCGATGACGTTAAAACCGGCGCGATGGTTCAAGAGCGATTCGGCGCGGGTGCTGAAGGCCGGGCCTTCCATGCAGACATAAGTGCCGCCGTTGTGCGCCTGTGCCCGGCAAAGAATGGCAATCTTAAAAAGAATTTGCCGCAATTCCTCGCAGATTGGATGCGCGAAGGCGACGTGCGCCACGATGCCGCGTCCAAAAAAGGTGTGGGCGAGCGATTGTTTGGTGCGGTCCACAAACTGGTCAACGAGCACGACGTCGCACGGCTTGCACTTTTCCTGCAATGAGCCGACGGCGCTGACACTGATGATCCAGGCGACGCCGAGCTTTTTCATCGCCCAGAGGTTGGCGCGATGGTTGAGTTCGCCGGGCAGAATTCGATGGCCGCGCCCGTGGCGGGGAAGAAAAACCACGTCGCGTCCGGTGAGCTTGCCGGTCAACAAATCGTCCGACGGCGGACCGAAAGGGGTTTTGACTTTCACCCATTTCTGGTGGGTGAAACCTTCGATGTCGTAAAGGCCGGTGCCGCCGATGATGCCAATGCGATGATTAGACATGGGCGCTTTATAGCATGGGCCCGGCAAAAAGTCGCCAGCATTTTTACCGATTGGCGTTGGTGCGGCGGTCTGTTAGACTGGGGGCGTGGAACTGTTTCAGCGCATTTTGAAGACGGCCATCGAAGGCGGCGCGTCGGATGTGCATTTGAAAATCGGCACGCCGGTCGTTTTTCGCATCAATCGCGAATTGATCGCGGTGGATTCCCCCCACCCGACGCTGGAATGGATGACAAAAATTGTCGAAGCCGTCACGCCGGTGCATTTGAAAAAGCGCCTCGACGAGGAACGGGAAATTGATTTTTCGTATTTTGTCCCGGGCGTCGGCCGTTTCCGCACCAATCTGTATCAACAGCGCGGCCAATGGTGTCTGGCCATGCGTTTCGTTAAGACCATTGTGCCGAGCTTTGAAGAACTCGGGTTGCTTCCACAGGTGCGGAAAATCGCCGAACATCCCCGCGGCATTGTGTTGGTGGCCGGAGCGACGGGTTGTGGCAAATCCACCACCCTCGCGGCCATGATTGAACACATCAACAGTAATTTCAAAAAACACATTATTACGCTTGAAGACCCGATTGAATACGTTTTTGAAGACAACCAGTCGGTAATTGAACAGCGGGAAGTCGGCCTCGACACACTTTCTTTCCATCATGCGCTCCGGAACGTTCTGCGCCAGGATCCGGACGTCATCATGATCGGTGAAATGCGGGATGACATCAGTTTTTCCGCGGCCATGAGCGCGGCGGACACGGGGCATCTGGTATTGTCCACGCTGCACACAACCAACGCGTCACAATCCATCAGCCGCATCCTTGAATTTTTCAAGGCCGACGAGCGTGAGCAAATCCGCCGGCAAATTGCCGCCACCTTGTACGCGGTGGTCTGCCAGCGCATGGTCGGTACCCTGGACGGCAAATCAACCCCGGCTTTGGAAATCCTCATCAACACACCGATGGTCAAAAAACTCCTCGAAGAGAACCGCCTCGATAAATTGCCCGCCGCCATTGAAACGAGCCTGGATGACGGCATGCTCACCTTCAATCAGTCCTTGTTCGATTTGGTCAAGGCGGGGCGCGTGACCGAGAAGGAAGCCATGTCCAAGGCCAGCAATCCCCAGGCGCTGGAAATGAATTTCAAGGGCATCTTCCTGGATGAAGGCCGTCGTATTATCAGTTGATTCAACGTCTGCCGAACCGGCCATAAAAACCGCAATTGACTTAATCCCGACCTGGCGTATCGTTTTTCGTCATGCGAGTGTCGAAGGAAACTGATTACGCGTTGCGCGCCTTGTTCACCTTGGTGGATCATTTTGGCGGTGCGCCAATACCGATTCGTGAGCTGGCCCGGCGGAACGATGTTCCCAAACGTTTCCTCGAGCAAATTATGCTCAAACTCAAGGCGCAAGGCTGGGTGGACAGCGTGGCCGGTGTGCGCGGCGGATATGTGCTCGCCAAAAATCCCGGCAAGATTACGATGGGCGAGGTGGTGCGGCAATTTGACGGGATTTTAGCGCCGATTGATTGTGTTTCGGTCACGGGTTACAGGCGGTGTTCGCAAGAGCCGGTTTGCCGGTTCCGGCGCGTGTTTCTCGACGCGCGCAATTATGTTGCCGGGTTGATGGAACACGCAACGCTCGCCGAAGTAGCCAAGGGCGCGCCAGTGTCAAAACAGGAGATTTCAGCCGGTTTTATAGGCGGGGAAGGCATTTAGAAAAAAATTCAAAAAACCAGTTGACAAGCCAGACATACCGCGGATAATAACGACAATATAAGTCGTCTATAGAATGAAGAATGAAATTAAACAAATAGCTTCAAGTTGCTGCATTTGGCGGAAGTTTGCGGCAAGTGGAGCAGCGGTTTTTATTTCGTTGGAATAACGACATGAAACGTCGCTATTAAAAACATCGATTTGGCTTTGCAAATTAGTTTGAAATTTTATTGATATGGGCACGATTCAGATTAAATCGGAGAGCAGCGCCGATAAACAATTGAACTGGCTGGAAGTCGTTCGCCAGCAGGTTGGATCATTGCGCTACGGCGTGGTGCAAATCATCGTGCATGATTCGCAAGTCACGCAGATAGAAAAAACCGAGCGTGTCCGACTGGAAAAGGCCCACGTTCAAACCATTTGGGCTGACCGGAAAGTTGGAGTCTGAAGCAAACGAATGCCGGCCGGACAGCCGGCAGGCGAAACGAACAACGAAAGCCAAAGACAAAATGAAACCAAATCAGTTGATTCTAGCAAGCTTTGCCGGGTTGCAATTCATCCTCACGGCATCGGCTGCCGATGACGCGGCCACCAACTCCACTGGCTCCGCGCAAGCTGAAATCCCTGCTTATACTATGAGTAACGGGGCCACCCAGTCTGTGGAAGCTGCGGAGATTGAGGTCTTGAAAAAAGAAGTCCGGGAACTCGGCCAAAAAGTCCAGGCCCTCGAACAGCAACGCGACCTGGCCCGACCAACCAACACCGCCGCGGCCAGCGAACAAATCCAGGACCTTGACCAAAAAGTGCGCATCCTTGAGCGTCAGCGGGAACTGGACCAGGAGTCCGCCGCCGCCCCGGCCAAAACCCAGCCGCGCATCACCGTCGGCGCGAATGGTTTCAGCTTTGGTTCCGCCGACTCGAATTTCGTGGTGGCCATCCACGGTCTGGTGCAGGTGGACAGCCGCAGCTTTAAGGGGGACGACAAGGTGCCGGGCAATGACAGCATTTTGTTGCGCCGGGCGCGCCCGATCGTTTCCGGCACGGTTTTCCGCGATTTTGATTTCCTGTTCGTGCCGGAGTTCGGCAACGGCACACCGGGTGCCGCCAGTTCGGCGACCACGCCGAGCATTTACGACGCCTATGTGAATTACCGTTATTCGCCGGAGTTCCAGATCCAAGCGGGCAAGTTCAAGGCTCCGGTCGGGTTGGAATATCTGCAATCCGACACCTACACGTTTTTTAATGAACGTTCAATTGTCACCGACCTGGTGCCGGGGCGCGATCTGGGTTTTGAATTGCACGGTGACATTGTCGGCGGAGTGTTGAGTTATGCGGCGGGCATTTTTAACGGAGTCGGCGACGCACGCAATACGACCAGCATCGGTTTTCAAGATGACCGTGAATTTAACGGACGGTTGTTTGTGCAGCCGTTCAAGCAAACCAGCCTCAAGCCCTTGCAAAACCTGGGCTTTGGCGTTGGCGGCAGTTGGGGGGATGCGTCCGTCACCAACACGCTCGGGCTGCCCAACACGACCGGTGGGTCGCAGCCGGGATACTTCACGGACGGCCAGCAGCAGTTTTTTGCCTACTACACCAATGTGGTGGCCAGCCATACGCATTGGCGGCTTTCACCGCAGGCTTTTTATTACTACGGCCCGTTCGGTTTGATCGGCGAATATGTGATTTCCGATCAGGATGTCCGCCGGGGCGGCCAGTCGGCGGATTTGCAGAACACGGCGTGGGAAATTTCCGGCGGCTGGGTGCTGACCGGAGAGGATGCCACGTTCAACGGCGTGACGCCGAAACATTCATTTGATCCCCGCAAGGGCCAATGGGGTGCACTGCAAGTGGTGGGCCGTTATGCGGACCTGGACATAGACAACGCAGCCTTTCCGTTGTTTGCGAATCCGGCTTCAGCCTCCGAGGCGCGGTCGTGGGCGGTGGGATTGAACTGGTATTTGAACCAAAACATCCGGGTAAACGCGAGTTATTCCCATACTTCCTTCTCGGGCGGTGCCAGCGGCTCGCCCAGTGCGGCGCCGGGCAGCGTCAGCAGCCACCCGGAAGATGTATTCTTCACCCGCGTGCAGATCGCCTTTTAACCAGTCAAAAATCAAACGTAAGATTTCATGAACACATTTCTTAAAATTTTGGTTCCGCTCGCCTTCGCGCTTGCCGTTGCCGCAAATGCGAAGGAGATCAAACTCCTGAACGTGTCCTACGACCCCACGCGCGAGTTGTATCAGGATTACAACGCCGCGTTCGCCAGATACTGGAAGGCCAAAACCGGCGACGACGTGGTCGTCGCGCAATCGCACGGCGGTTCCGGCAAACAGGCGCAGTCCGTCATCAATGGCCTTGAAGCCGACGTCGTCACGCTCGCGCTGGCTTATGACATTGACGCGATTGCACAGCAGGCAAAGTTGTTGCCCGCCGACTGGCAAAAGCGTCTGCCCAACAACAGCACGCCTTACACCTCGACCATCGTGTTTCTCGTGCGCAAAGGAAACCCGAAAGGCATCAAGGATTGGGACGACCTCGTAAAACCGAACGTGGTGGTCGTAACGCCGAACCCGAAAACCTCCGGCGGCGCGCGCTGGAATTACCTCGCCGCGTGGGCTTACGCGCTCGACCAATATGGCCACGACGACGCCAAAGCCCGCGATTTTGTCAAACGGCTTTACAAGAACGTGCCGGTGCTCGATTCCGGCGCGCGCGGCTCGACCACGACGTTCGTTGAGCGCGAGATCGGCGACGTGTTGCTCGCGTGGGAAAATGAGGCACATCTCGCCATCAAGCAATTCGGTGTGGACAAGTTTGATATCGTCACACCGCCGTTGAGCATTCTGGCTGAGCCGCCGGTGGCGGTCGTGGACAAGGTGGTGAAGAAGCACGGCACGTCCGACGTGGCGAAGGCCTATCTCGAATACCTTTACTCTGACGAAGGCCAGGACATCGCCGGCCGGAATTTTTACCGTCCGCGCTCGGAAAAGGCCGCGGCGAAATATGCCAGCCAGTTCAGCCCGGTGAAACTCGTCACGGTGGACGAGGTTTTCGGCGGCTGGCAGAAAGCCCAAAAAACCCATTTCGCCGATGGCGGCGTCTTTGACCAAATCTTCCAACCCTGAAACCGATTCGTGGTTCCTCCGCGAGGGGGCGGCAGCCGGTAAAGGCCGACCGTTGCCCCACGCAAAAGAGAGACCACCGGCCCAATCGAAAACATTATGTCAATCATTGCAACTCAATCCCCAATCGCCGCCCAACCGCTGCTGGTGCGCCGGCGTTCCATTGCCGATTTGCTCGCGCCGCTGGACTCCATCGCCGCCCATTCGCCAAACCTCGTCGCAAACCACGCCGCGCGTTTTGAAGCCGGCGGCGAAACCTACACCTTGCCGCGATATTTGTTTGTCGGGCCGAAGGGCGGCGACACGCCGATCCGTGTCGGGATTTTTGCGGGCATTCACGGCGATGAACCGGAGGGTGTGCGCGCCGTTGTTCAATTTCTCAAATTACTGGAAGCGAAGCCCGAACTGGCCGCCGGATATTATTTGTCGTTTTATCCGGTCTGCAATCCGACCGGGTTCGAAGATGGCACGCGCCGCTCGCGCGGCGGCAAGGATTTAAACCGCGAATTTTGGGGCAACTCCAACGAACCGGAGGTCCGGCTGTTGCAGGCCGAACTTGTTTCGCGTTCCTTCAATGGCATCATTTCACTGCACACCGACGACACGAGCGACGGTTTTTATGGTATCACCCGCGGCGCGACGCTGACGCAGCATCTCATCGAACCGGCGTTGCGCGCCGCCGAGAAATTCCTGCCCCGCGACAAACGTTCAATCATTGACGGTTTCCAGGCGCGCAACGGCGTCATTCGCGATGCCTATGCAGGGGTCTTGAGCGCGCCGCCGAAAGTGCGCCCGCGTCCGTTTGAAATCATTCTCGAAACGCCCCAGGCGCCGCCGGTGTATTTGAAGGAATGCGCGTTTGTCATCGCCCTGAAAACCATTCTGGACGAGTACCGCAAATTCATCGCCTACGCGCCCAATTTGTGAAGACAAAATTTAACACCCACCAGAAAACTGGAGGTGGAATGGAATATTCAATAAACCTGCACCAGACTGACCGGACTACCGGAGGTTTGCCAGTGATTAAAAATAAACCGCAAACATGAAAACAGTCCAATACGTCCGCGTCAAAACATCTGACCAACATAAACGAATCCGCTTTACCGCCCTGCTCGCCGCGCTGCTGGTTGCAACCGCCTGGGGTGTGAAGGCGGATGAAACCTCAACCAACGCGGCACCGGCACAACCGGCGCCCGCTGCCAAACCCGACGAGAAAGGGCCACCGCTGCCGTTGCATCAAATCGAAGGCAGCGGCGGCATCTTTGCCACGCTGTCGGCTTACATCGTCAACCCGCCGCGCAACGGCGAGCCGATTGGACGCCCCAGTGTCGGCTTCGCCTACGTCAACCTCGGCTCCGATAAAAATCTCGAAGCGTTGACGCTTACTGAATCGCCGTTCAGCCGCCTGGAACTCGGCTACGGCTGGGATCACCTTGGTTTGGGAAACCTGCCGCTGGCGTTGAGAAACGCCGGGCTGGTCAATTATCACGCCGACGAGGTTCAACTGCACAACTTCAATGCGCGCTTCCAGATTTTGAAGGAAGGCGAGTTTGACCAGGAATGGATTCCGGCGCTGACCGCCGGCGTGCATTACAAATACAATGACGGCATCAGCGAGGTGAGAAATGAAGTCGCAAAGGATGCGGGCGCGGACTTGCTGGGCAATGCCGGTCTCTCGCGTCAACAAGGCGTGGACTACACGCTCTACGCCTCGAAACTGTTCAAGCAACTGCCGCGGCCGGTTTTGGTCGAACTCGGCGGACGCGCGACCGAGGGCGTTTGGGAGGGTTTGGGTGGATTCACCGACAGTTACAACTTCGTTTTTGAAGGCAACGTGGTGGTGTTCGTCACTGACAGCATCGCGCTGGCGGCGGAATACAAGCAGCAGCCGCGGGATTACCAGCCCATCGGTAATTTGGTCCAGAAGGAAGGCGACTGGTGGACGATTGACGCCGCTTATGTCGTCAACAAACACTTAACCTTGGCCGCCGGTTACGGTCATTTCGGCAACGTGCTGAACAACGAGGCCAACGGCGTCTGGGGCATCACCACCAAATGGGAATTCTAAACGCACACCACTCAGGCTGGAGGTCTGGCCGCGGCGCCCGCTTTTGCGGCGTCGAGGGTTCCTCCGTCCGCACCGCGCCTGACGCTGGCGGCCGGCCTCCAGCCCAATGCTCCATCACAACGGAACGTGGAAAAACAAAGAACGAAACATATCAAATCTGAATCATAAAACCTATGTCACGCATTTACAACGACATCACTGAAACCATTGGCAACACACCGCTCGTGCGGCTGAACCGCACGGCGAAGAAACACGGCGCGATCGCCGACGTGCTGCTCAAACTCGAATTCTTCAACCCGCTGTCCAGTGTCAAGGACCGCATCGGCATCGCCCTGATTAACGCGGCCCAGCAGGCCGGGAAGATCAAACCGGACACCGTCATCATCGAGCCGACCAGCGGCAACACCGGCATTGCGCTCGCGTTCGTCGCGGCGGCCAAGGGGTTGAAACTGGTCCTGACGATGCCCGAAACGATGAGTCTGGAACGCCGGAAACTGTTGAAAATTCTTGGCG
The DNA here is from genome assembly GCA_049511835.1 of Verrucomicrobiota bacterium. Taxonomy (GTDB): domain Bacteria; phylum Verrucomicrobiota; class Verrucomicrobiia; order Limisphaerales; family UBA11358; genus UBA11358. Next base: position 10,634 of record JBEKXN010000041.1, read on the forward strand.
CGAAGCTCGTACTCACCGAGGGGGCCAAGGGCATGAAGGGCGCCATTGCCAGGGCCGAGGAACTGAACAAACAAATTCCCAACAGCTTCATTCCCCAGCAGTTTTCCAATCCCGCCAACCCGGAAATCCATCGCAAAACCACCGCCGAGGAAATCTGGCGCGACACCGACGGCAAGGTGGATTTTGTTGTCGCGGGCGTGGGCACCGGCGGCACCATCACTGGCGTGGCGGAGGTCATCAAGAAACGCAAGCCGTCATTCAAGGCCGTTGCCGTCGAGCCGGCGAAGTCGCCGGTCATTTCCGGCGGCGCGCCTGGGCCGCACAAGTTGCAGGGCATCGGCGCGGGTTTCATTCCGGCGAACTTGAACCCCAAAATCGTGGACGAAGTCATCCAGGTGAACGAGGAGGATTCCGGCCCGGTTTCCAAGGAGGTCAACCAGCTTGACGGCATTCCCGTGGGCATTTCCAGCGGGGCGGCGGTCTGGGCGGCGTTGCAGGTGGCCAAACGCCCTGAAAACAAGGGCAAAACCATCGTAGCCATCGTGCCATCGTCATCCGAACGCTATCTTTCAACGTGGCTGTTCGCTGACATCAACACTGACGCCGACGACGTTAGCAATCTATTTTCGCGCGATGCATAATTACATTCAACCAATTCCACAATATTCATTAACAACCAACGAATCATTTAGATTATGAGCATTCAAACAAAAGGTCTTAGCACGCTGGCGCTGCACGCCGGCCAGGTCCCCGATCCCACCACCGGTTCACGCGCCGTGCCGATTTACCAGACGACGTCCTACGTCTTTAAGAACACCGAGCACGCGGCGAATCTTTTCGCCCTGAAGGAATTCGGGAACATCTACACCCGTATCATGAACCCGACCACCGATGTCTTCGAACAGCGCATCGCCGCCATTGAAGGCGGCACCGGCGCGCTAGGCGTGGCGTCCGGTTCGGCGGCCATCACTTTTGCGTTGCTCGCCATCACCCGGGTGGGCGACGACATTGTGGCGGGCAACAACCTCTACGGCGGCACCTATCAGCTTTTTCACTACACCCTGCCCAAGCTGGGCCGCACGGCGAAGTTCGTGAACTCCCGCGACCCGGAGGCGTTCCGCAAGGCCATCACGCCGAAAACCCGCGCGTTTTACATCGAAACCGTTGGCAATCCCAAGCTCGACGTGCCGGATTTCGAAGCCATCGCCAAAATCGCGCACGAGGCCGGTCTTCCGCTCGTTGTGGACAACACGGTCGGAGTGGGCTTGGTGCGGCCGTTTGATCACGGCGCGGACATCATCGTCACGTCGGCCACGAAATACATCGGTGGCCACGGCACGTCCATTGGCGGCGTCATCGTGGATTCCGGCAAGTTCAAGTGGAACAACGGCAAGTTCCCGGAATTCACCGAACCCGATCCGAGCTATCACGGCCTGGTTTATTGGGATGCATTGAGCAACGTGCCCGGTATGGGCAACGTGGCCTTCATCCTCAAGGTGCGCGTCACCCTGTTGCGCGACATCGGCGCGGCGCTCAGTCCGTTTAACTCGTTCCTCTTTTTGCAGGGACTGGAAACACTGCCGCTCCGCCAGAAACAACATTCCGCCAACGCGCTCGAAATCGCCAAATGGCTCAAGACGCATCCGCTCGTCAAATGGGTCACCTATTCCGGCCTGCCGGACGATCCCAGCCACAAGATTGCTGCGAAGTATCTGAAACACGGCTTCGGCGGTCTGGTCGGCTTTGGCGTCAAGGGCGGACTGGAAGCGGGCAAGAAATTCATCAACTCGGTGACGTTGCTCTCGCACCTGGCCAACATCGGTGACGCCAAGACGCTGGTGATTCATCCGGCCTCGACCACGCACTCGCAGTTGACCCCGGCCGAACTGGAAGAAACCGGCGCCACGCCGGACTATGTCCGCCTCTCCGTTGGTTTGGAAGACGTTGAGGACATCAAGGCGGACATTGATCAGGCGCTCCAGGCATCTCAAAGCTGAACCGGAAACATCATGCCCGACAAACTTTTCGACAGCAGCGACAACGTCCGGCACGCCAATCCGTTGCGGCACGTGCAATCGGCCGTGCTGGACGGTGTGTTGAAACTGGAACTGGGTGGCGAATTGTCGGGCGTGGCGGTGGCGTACGAGACTTACGGTCAACTGAACTCGGCCCAGGACAATGCCGTGCTTGTCTGCCACGCCATCAGCGGCGATTCACACGTTGCCCGGCACAATGATGAAGACGATCCCGGCTGGTGGGACATTGTGGTTGGTCCCGGCAAACCGGTTGACACGAACCGGTTTTTCGTCATCTGCCCGAATCTGCTGGGCGGCTGCCGGGGCACGACCGGCCCCGGCAGCATCAATCCTGCAACGGGCAAACCCTATGGCCGGAGTTTTCCCACGGTCACCATCGGCGACATGGTCGAAGTGCAGCGCCGGTTGCTGGAACGCCTGGGCATCCGCCGGTTGCTGGCCATTGTCGGCGGCTCGGTGGGCGGGCATCAGGCGTTGACCTGGGCCACGCGCCATCCCGATTGGGTCCGCGGCGTCATCCCCATTGCCACCTCACCGAGGCTGACCAGCCAGTCGCTTGCGTTTGACGTGGTGGGCCGCAACGCCATCCTGCGTGATCCGCATTTTCACGGCGGGCAGTACTACGACAAACCGCACGGTCCCGACGTTGGCCTGGCCATCGCGCGGATGATCGGCCACATCACCTATCTCTCGCGCGAGGCGATGACCGAGAAGTTCGACGCCAACCGTCTCCAGCCGCGCGACGTGGCGGTTCAATTTGAAAAGAAATTCTCCGTCGGTTCGTACCTGGGCTATCAGGGCGCGAAATTTGTGGAGCGTTTCGATGCCAACAGCTACCTGACCCTCTCACTGGCCATGGACCTGTTTGACCTGGGCGGCACGCCCGAACAACTGACCGCCGCCTTTCGCAACGCCCGCTGCCGGTGGCTCGTGATCAGTTTCTCGGGCGACTGGCTGTTTCCGCCCGATCAATCCCACGACATCGTCCGGGCGCTCCTCGCCAACAAAGCCGCGGTCAGCTACAGCAATGTCCAAAGTGCCTGCGGCCACGACGCCTTTTTGCTGCCGGACGATCTGGCCGCCTACGGCGGGATGATCCGCGCCTTTTTGGACAATCTTTCAGCCGTCCCCAGCGCTGCCGTCGCCCCGGACGAGCCGCAAAACCCGACCAGCATCTTTCATCAGCGCCGCCTCGACTATGACCGCATCACCGAATTGATTCCGCCGGGCGCCAGCGTGCTCGACCTCGGCTGCGGTTCGGGGAGCTTGCTGGCGTGCCTCAAGAAACAAAACCACCGGCGGCTGATGGGGGTGGAGTTGGATGAAAAGAAGATTCTCGCCTCCCTCCGCCGCAATCTCGATGTCGTCCAGGCCAACTTGAACCAGGGCTTGCGCGCCTTCGCCGGCCGGCAGTTTGACTGTGTCGTGCTTTCCCAGACGCTGCAGGCAGTGTACGATGTGGAAGCGGTGATCAACGAAATGCTCCGCGTTGGGCGCACCGGCATCGTCAGCTTCCCGAATTTTGCCTACCACAAACTGCGCCGCATGCTCGCCGAGAATGGCCGCGCGCCCCGGTCCGCCGGCGTGTTGCATTATGAGTGGTATGACACGCCCAACATCCGTTTTCTCACCATTGCCGATTTCGACGACTTCTGCCGCTGCAAGAACATCCACGTGCACCGGCGGATTGCCCTGGACACGGAGGCCGGGATGGAAGTCGAGCAGGATCCGAATCTCAATGCCGACCTGGCCATCTTCGTGATCAGCCGCGAAGATCAGGCAGCGCCATCGCCGGGTTAATTCCCCCCCGCGTAAAGAATTGCTTTCGTTGCATTTTAACAAAGGTTATAACCGCTGACGGACAATTGGCATGGCAAGGAAAACCACCAGCGTGTTGCCCGGCTTCAAGCTGACGCTCGGCTACACCCTGCTTTATCTCAGTCTCATCGTCCTGATTCCGCTGGCCTGCACGTTTTGGAAAACGAGCGAGTTGACGTGGGGGCAATTCTGGCACGCCGTCACCGCGCCGCGCGTGCTGGCGTCGTATCGCCTGAGTTTCGGCGCGTCGTTTCTGGCGGCGCTGACGAATCTGTTTTTCGGCCTGCTCGTCGCGTGGGTGCTGGTGCGCTACCAGTTTTGGGGCAAACGTTTCGTGGACGCGCTGGTGGACCTGCCGTTCGCGCTGCCGACGGCGGTGGCCGGCATTGCGCTGACGGCGGTGTATGCGCCGCACGGCTGGATCGGCCGATGGCTCGAACCGCTCGGAATCCAGGTTGCCTTCACGCGGCTCGGCGTATTCGTTGCGCTCACGTTCATCGGGTTGCCGTTCATAGTTCGCACCGTGCAGCCGGTGCTCGAAGACCTCGATCCGGGAATTGAAGAGGCCGCCGCCAGCCTCGGCGCGAATCGCTGGCAGGCCTTCTGGCGCATCATTTTGCCCATGCTGCGACCGGCGTTGCTGACCGGGTTCACGCTCGCGTTCGCCCGCGCGCTCGGCGAATACGGCTCGGTCATTTTCATCGCCGGCAATTATCCGATGAGAACCGAAATCACGCCGCTGCTCATCATCACCAAGCTCGAGGAATTCGATTATCCCGGCGCCATCGCCATTGCGGCCGTGATGCTCGTGGCTTCCTTCGGACTGTTGCTCACCATCAATTTCCTCCAATGGTGGAGCCACCGCCATCACGCACCCGTTTGATTTATGGTTCCCGCTTCCACCCTCCACGCCCCGCGCCGCGCCGCTCCCCGTCGCGTGACGGCCGAGCCGTCGTTCGTGCGCTGGCTGCTCATTGGCACCGCGTTGTTGTTTCTCGGTTTGTTTCTGTTCATGCCCTTGGCGGCGGTTTTCGCGGAGGCGTTCGCCAAGGGCGTTGGTTTCTATTTTCACACGTTCGAAGACGTGGACACCGTGGCGGCCATCAAACGAACCCTCATCGTCGCCGGCATTGCCGTGCCGTTAAATTGTGTCTTCGGCGTGGCTGCGGCGTGGGCGATTGCGAAATTCGATTTCCGCGGCAAAACCGTGCTCATCACGCTCATTGACCTGCCGTTCTCGGTTTCACCGGTCGTTTCGGGAATGATTTACGTGCTGCTGTTCGGTGCACAGGGATTGCTCGGGCCCTGGCTGCTGGCGCACGACATCCGGATCATTTTCGCCATGCCGGGCGTTGTGCTGGCAACGATTTTTGTGACCTTCCCGTTTGTCGCCCGCGAATTGATTCCCCTTATGCAGGCGCAGGGCCGCACGGAGGAGGAGGCGGCGCGCGTGCTGGGCGCGAGCGGCTGGCAGATGTTCTGGCGGGTGACGATGCCGAACATCAAGTGGGGACTGCTGTACGGCGTCATCCTGTGCAACGCCCGCGCGATGGGCGAGTTCGGCGCGGTATCGGTCGTGAGCGGCCACATCCGCGGCCCGGGGGGGACAAATACCATTCCGCTGCACGTCGAAATCCTGTATAATGAATACAATTTCACCGGCGCATTCGCCGTGGCGTCGCTGTTGACGCTCCTGGCCGTCGTCACCCTGGCGTTGAAAACCTGGGTGGAACGCAAAAATGCCGCGCTGCGCGGAACGGGAAACTGATTTAAACGCATGAGTGTTGAAGTCCTTAACGTCACCAAAAAATTCGGCCAGTTCACCGCGCTCGACAACGTGAGCTTGAAGATCGAGTCTGGCGAACTGGTTGCGTTGCTCGGTCCGTCCGGTTCGGGCAAGACGACGTTGCTCCGCATCATCGCCGGGCTGGAGTTTCCTGATCCCGGCGACGCGCAGGTTTTGTTTTACGGCGAGGACGTGACCACGATTCCCGCCAGCCAGCGCAAGGCCGGTTTTGCGTTTCAACATTATGCGCTGTTCCGGCACCTGAATGTTTTTGAAAACATCGCGTTCGGCCTGCGCGTCCGTCCGCGGGCGACCCGGCCGGGCGAAGCCGAAATCCGCGCGCGCGTGGAAAAACTGTTGAAACTCGTCCAGCTTGAGCCGCTCGCCAAACGGTTTCCGTCGCAACTCTCCGGCGGCCAGCGCCAGCGCATTTCACTGGCCCGCGCGCTGGCGGTCGAACCCAAGGTACTGCTGCTGGACGAACCGTTTGGCGCGCTCGACGCGAAAGTGCGGAAGGAACTGCGCCGCTGGTTGCGCAGATTGCATGAGGAAATCCACATCACTACGCTGTTTGTGACGCACGATCAGGAAGAGGCGCTGGAAGTGGCTGACCGGGTGGCCATTCTACGCGTCGGGCGGGTTGAGCAAATCGGCACGCCGGAGGAAATTTACGACAATCCGGCCTCGCCGTTCGTTTATGATTTTCTCGGCAACGTGAATTTGTTCAGCGGCCGGCTGCGCGACGGCACAGTGGTCATTGGCAACGCCGGATTTGCCGCGCCGGAAACCGCCGGCGAGTCCGACTCGGACGCCATCGCCTTCGTGCGACCGCACGACATTCGCGTCACCCGCGAACCGGGCGGTCCGGCGACACTGGCGGCGCGCGTCATTCGCAGCAACGCCGCAGGCCCGCTGGCGAATCTTGAGCTGGTGCGGCTCGACACGGGCGGACAATTCACCGTGCAGTTGAGCAAGGAACAATTCCAGCAATTGCAACTGAAAGCGGGCGAACCGGTGTTCGTGGAATTGCGGAACGTAAAGGTTTTCGCCGACGATTATTCGATTTGAACCCGGCGGCAAACCCTGAGAGGCTGGTGCCAATGTACGAGTTTTTGGGGAAATTATTATTTCCACGCCTGCCGCCCGATTTGCAAAGACGCAAGATTAACATCCTCCTGGCGGTTCTGTTGGTTGGCCTTCTCCTCGGTGGTTTCATGGCGTTGATGCTGGTCTATAGAAACAAAATGGGCGTTCGTTGAACCCTTTCTTCGGTGTGGGCACTGATGAAAATGGGGTGGCCGACGGGATTCGAACCCGCAACAACAAGCTCCACAAGCTTGGACTCTACCGTTGAGCTACGACCACCAACCGGCTGACAAATTAGGTTTATTAGCCGCGCACGTCAAGTTTGCCCCGATATGTGGGTGTAGTATCGCGCCCGGATCCTTAGCGATGGTTTTGGCAAGGTTTCTGCCGGACAGATCGACGCCCATCGAGTCGGAATCACATTCACCGATAAAAAACATGGCCAAAACAACTTCACCCGCATTTTTCAAACAGTGTCTGCAAATCAACGACTTGCAAAGTTCGCTAATGTTTCGGGTGGTATCGTTTGGGTTTCCGCCATTTGAAAATCCAGTCCGATCGGCTCTTAGCACGGTTCTTGCTTCACGTGGCGTGTATGAAGAAGCCTAAGGACGAGGGTGATTATGAGTTGGTTGAACCCTTTGAAACGAATGATAATTCGTTAAAGGGAGTCAACTCGGAAATTGCATTTACTCTTGGGGTTGAATGGCAAATGTTCCGGCAGCGCCTGAAAACAGGACGGCCATTTCAAACCTTATGCCTTTCTCTGAATACGAATCGGCTGGTAAAAATGGCCGAACGCCAGCGCCGTTTTGTTGAAGACAGACCCACTCCTTGGGCCGGATGGTCGGAAATTTGGGTGGGCGATTACTTGGGTTGAGTTTCCACCACCAGAACCCAAGTGATGGCCTTGAAACCAATCTTATCCCGGCAGTACTCACAGGGAGGGAAAATGTGTCCTTGAGGAATTACCCGCTCAACCGAATGGCCGCAATTTCCGACGGCACGGTACACTCCAGAAACAGGACAGACCTGTCCAGTGGTTCGGCTCATAGATAACTCTCAGTTTCTTCGGCCACAAATACCAGCGTAGTTTATGACAGTTTTGAAACTATTTCACTAAAAAGTCAAGCAACTTTGTTATCTGGCAGTGTCCCGATTTAGGACAGTGAGTCGGCTTGGCGGCGTAATTCTCTCTGCATGACCAAAATTTTTGGCCGCAATAATCGAAACTCTCAAGGCTCACCCGGCCAAGATTCGCATAGAGGACTTCAGCGGAAGAGGTCCAAAGATAAAGGCGTTTCACGCTCAATCGGCGCGCTTCTTTTATCAATCAGTGGATAAGCGCAGTCGCCACGCCACGTCCTCGATATTCTTTAACTACGAAGATTCCACCCATCCACGGGGTCAATTGGGGACGCACATCCAGGTCCTGCAGTTTCAAAGAACCAGTGCCAATGACCAGGTCTTGATAAATCGCCACCAAAGCCAATGGCAAAGTATCGGTATTAACCCGCCGGGCGTAGGATGCAACGACGTCACCTAATGTCATTCCGGCTTTGTCATACACCGGTCTCCATTCGTCATGGGAATATTTCGCAAGTTGCGGAATGCAGGCCGCGTGATTCTTGAGAAAATCAATTTTTATTGCGTCCTGGTGCATGGGGGCAATTGAATCAAAACTGAACCGCAACTCCCCAAAAGACAAGCGGACTGTGTTTTTCATTTTCGTTCCGCCATTGCCAACCTCCTGCGTCCGTTTTAGAATTTTCCCAGTTCAATCAGCGCATGGCGGAATACAAAGTCCAGTTCGAGGTCTTCGAAGGCCCGCTCGATTTGCTCCTTTACCTCATCAAAAAGGAGGAGGTGGACATTTATGAGGTCAACCTCACGCGGCTCGCCACCCAGTTCATCGAATACATCGACCTCATGCGCCAGTTCGATCTGGAGATCGCCGGCGAATTCCTCGTTATGGCCTCGACGCTCATGTATATCAAGAGCCGCGAACTGCTGCCGGTGGACCAGCAGGTGCAGGTCGAGGGCGAGGAGGAAGGCGAAGACCCGCGCTGGGAATTGATCCGTCAACTCGTCGAATACAAAAAGTTCAAGGATGCCGCCGCGCGCCTGCAGGTGCTCGAGGCTGAACAGGAAAACATTTTTCCGCGCTTGCCCGGCAAACTCGAATTTGAAAGCGCCGCGCCGCCGCCCCGGCCGGACGTTTCGATTTTCGATTTGCTCAACGCCGTCAACGGCGTGCTTCAACGGTTCACCCGGCGTGAAGACCGGGGCGACATTTTTGAGGACAAATGGATCGTCAGCGAAAAAATCGAGTTCATTCTCCGCGTGATTTCCGGGCGCGGCAGCCTGCGCTTCGCCGAGTTGTTCGAAAGCGCCGCCAGCCGCTCCGAAGTCATTTGCACCTTTCTGGCGTTGCTCGAATTGATCCGCCTGCGGCAACTCGTTTGCTCGCAGCCTGAACCTTTCGGTGAAATCGAAATCCGCCTTGCCGCGCCGGCTGTCGCAACGCCGGTCCCTGCCACGCCGAAGCTTCCGAGCGAAGGCGGGTCCGACCCGGCGCGAGACAAAGCCTCGTCACCGCCGGCCGGATCGGCGGCAACCCCGGCGTCTGAAACTGTTGCAACCGCGGTTTCCGATGAAGCAGATTCAAGTCAAAAGGACCGATTGTGAGCAAAATCCAAATTCAGAAAGTCAAAGATGACACGGTCTTTGTTGAAGGCAGCTTTAGAAAACTTCTCAAGATTCTGCAGGCATTGCGGCTTGAATCAAAAAGCATTGTTTTGAAATGAATATGAAAGTGCCGGTTGAAAAACTTTTGGACTGCGTTTTAAACGAGGATGCCTTGGCCGGAATTGATAAAATTCCTGATGGCTCGATTGACCTCATTATTACTGACCCGCCTTACTGCCTCGGCAAGGATTACGGCAACGATTCTGACAAGCTTGACCCGGGAAAATACCTTGAATGGAGCAAACAATGGATTGATGCGGTAATTCCAAAGTTGAAACCAAACGGCTGCCTTTACATTTTTTTGACTTGGCGCTATTCGCCGGAAATTTTCTGTTACCTGAAAAAAAAGCTCACAATGCTCAATGAAATCATCTGGGACAGAAGAGTTCCCAGCATGGGCGGCAGCACCCGTCGCTTTTCTTCGGTGCATGACAACATTGGCTTCTTTGCGAAGGCAAAAGATTATCACTTTGACATTGATGCCATTCGCATTCCCTACGATGAGGAAACGAAGAAGGCCCGTTCACGCTCAATCTTTGTTGGCAAAAAGTGGCTGGAGGTTGGTTACAATCCCAAAGATGTTTGGAACGTCTCACGTTTGCACGCCATTCATTCCGAACGTGAAGATCATCCCACACAAAAGCCGCTTGAAATCATCGAACGGATGATAAAAGCAAGTTGCCCGGTAAATGGCATTGTGCTTGATCCATTTATGGGCAGCGGAACAACAGCCGTCGCGGCGCATCGTCTGAAACGTCATTTTATCGGCTTTGAAATCAATCTGGATTACTGTGAAATCATTCGTCGGCGACTGGCGGACGAAGGCGTTTTCAATTTGGCAGCCACGCCCGTTGTAAATGAAAAGTTAAAACCAACCGCCAAACAACCAAATTTGTTTGAGCATATGCTGGCGGCAAAAACCGCTTAATCCGCGCAACGTTTGCTATTTCACATGGAACTTAAACTCATTCTTGAATCGCTGCTGTTCTCCGCGCAAAAACCGCTGAACGTGAAGGAACTTCGTGATGTGCTCGCCGCCGCCTCCGACCAGGAAGGCGCCGATGCCACCGCCAAATCGCTGGCCAAAGTCAAGGAGAGCGAACTGACCGCCGCGTTGGAACAATTGGCGCGCGAACACGAAACTGCCGCTCGCAGCTATCGCCTCGCGTGCGTCGCGGGTTCCTGGCAATTTGTCACGCAGCCGGAATTTGGCCCGTGGTTGCGCGCGCTCGTGGGTGTGAAGACGCGTCCGCCGCGGCTTTCGCTGCCCGCTCTCGAAACGCTGGCCATCATCTCGTATCGCCAGCCCATTACGCGCGCCGAGGTCGAGCAGATTCGCGGTGTGAACGTGGACGCCACAATGCAAACGCTCATGGAACGCGGCTTGGTGGAGGCCGTTGGCCGCGCCGAAGTGGTGGGCCGCCCGCCGACCTACGGCACGACCGCGTTGTTCCTCGAATACTTCGGCTTGCGCGGTCTGGAAGATTTGCCCGCCGCGGACGAACTCCGCCGCATTGTCATTGAAAGACCGCCCGCACCGGTCACCGCCGAACCCGGCCTGGCCACCACGCCGCCGGAACAACTCGCATTGCAGCCCGCCGTGCCGGAGCCGGCCGAAGGCGAGAATAAAGAAGCTGGAAGCCAGAAGCCAGAAAACGAAATCAAGCCGGCGACTTGATTTTACCTTTAACGGCCATTGCTTGATACCTTGCCGCCTGAACAACGCGAGTTCGCTTTGGAGGTTTTGGCCAAGTTCGAGCCGAAACCGGAATCAGAACCGGCCAAAGCGCAAAAAAAAGAGTTACAACAAACGGGCCCGCTCCAAGAAATAGTTGCAGTTGTAGTGCCGGCGCTGCGCCGATTCCTTCGAGCCACAGGCTCGACGCTACAACCACCGGCTTAACCAAATCTAAATCTTCGCCAGCGCCTGCTTCAGGTCGGCGATCAGGTCCTCGACGTCTTCCAATCCCAGGGCGATGCGCACGAGGTTGTCCACCATGCCGAGGGATTCGCGGTATTCCACCGGATAGTCGAAGAACGACATCATGGACATCTGGGTGACGAGACTCTCGGAACCGCCGAGGCTGGGCGTGATGAGAAAGAGTTCCAGCGAGTCAATGAATCGCCGGGTCGCCTCGTCGTCGCCCTTGACCAGGAAACTGATGACGCTGCCAAAACCGCGCATCTGTTTTTTTGCCAGCCGGTAATCAGGATGCGACTTCAATCCGGGATACCAAACCTTTTTGATTTTGGGGTGCGATTCAAGAAAGCGCGCCACTTCCAGTCCCGCGCGATTGTGATGTTCCATCCGCAGGGCGAAGGTTTTCAATCCGCGTTCCAGCAAAAAGCAGGTGAGCGGTCCGGGAATGGCCCCGATCATCCGTTGCAGTTTGTTCAGGTCATCGAGCAACTTGTGATTGCCCAGCGTGACGCCGGCCAGCAGATCGTTATGGCCGCCGAGATATTTCGTGGCCGAGTGGATGACGATGTCCACGCCCAGTTCCAGCGGACGGATGTTGAAGGGCGTGGCCAGCGTCGCGTCAATCATCGTGAGCAGCTTGTGGCGCTTGGCAACTTTCACGATGGCCGGGAGGTCCGGCACGCGCAGATAGGGGTTCGTCGGCAATTCGGTGAAAATGATGTTCGTGTTGGGCTGAATGGCTTTTTCGATGGTTGCCGCCGTCGGGTCCACGAGGCTGGTTTGAATCCCGAGTTTCTTCAGCAGGTTGGTCGCGAAATCGCGCGTTTGCCGGTAGCAATCGCTCGTGAAAATGATGTGGCCGTCCTTTTTCATGTAAGCCATGAGCGTGAGGATGACCGCGCTCATGCCGGTCGAGAAAAGAATGGCCCGTTCGGCGCCTTCGATGGCGGCGAGCTTGCGCTCGGTTTCCTGCTGCGTGGGATTGCCATAGCGGCCGTATTCGTGTTCGCGGACGACGCGGCCCTGGCCCTTGGCCTTCATGAACTCGAAGACTTCGGATGTGGAATCGAAGCTGTAGTTCGAGGTGTGGACGATGGGCGTGGACACCGCATGGTGCGCCTTGCGCCGCCGGCCCCGGCCATGAATGGCGAGTGTGGACGAACCCCAGTTGTAAATGCCGTACGATTTAGACTTGGCCATAAAACATAGATTTGTTGCCGTGAACACCAAAGTAGCGCAGGCGTCTCGCCTGCCCAAGCCATCCGTAATGGGGTTGTTTGAACAATGGCAGGCGGGACGCCTGCGCTACTTTAATGCGTTGTCTCTCAAACATTGAATTGTTTCCTTTCCGCGAGCGCTTTCTTGAGCGCGTCCTTCACCGCGTCGAGATGGGCAGGCAGTTCAATCGGCTGATTCGCATAACGGCACGGAAAATCCAGTTCCCGCTGGTGATACTTCACCTTCATCTCGACGAACTTCAGTCCGTGCGCCGTGGAGATGACGACCACGCGCTCGGATTTGTCAATCTTGCCGGCCTTGAGCAGTTTGATCAAAACCGCCAGCGCCACGCCGGTATGCGGGCAGTTGAACATTCCGGTGCGATCGCCCAGCGCTGCGGCATCGGCCAGTTCCTCCTCCGTGGCCTGTTCCACGATGCCATTAAATTGTTTCAACGTGCGGATTGCCTTTTGCACGCTCACCGGATTGCCGATTTGAATGGCGCTGGCCAGGGTCTTTTGCGCCTGGACCGGCTCGAACGTCTCGAAGTTTTTCAGATAGGACCGGTAAAGCGGATTGGCCCGTTCAGCCTGGGCGACGACGATGCGCGGCAACCTGGAAATCAAGCCGAGGTCTTTCATCATCATCAGGCCCTTGCCGAGCGCGGAAACATTGCCGAGATTGCCGCCGGGAATGATCATCACGTCCGGCACCTGCCAGTCGAACTGCTGGACAATTTCGATGCCCACGGTCTTCTGGCCCTCGACGCGCAGTGAATTCATCGAGTTCGCCAGGTAAAGCGTTTCGTCCCTGGTGATTTCCTGGACCAGCCGCATGCAGCCGTCGAAGTCGGTGTCGAGATAAAGCACGAGGGCGCCGTTGGAAATCGGCTGGATGAGCTGCGCGCCGGAAATTTTTCCGCGCGGGAGGAGCACGATGGATTGGATGCCCGCCGCCGCACAATAGGTCGCCAGCGCCGCCGAGGTGTCGCCGGTGGAGGCGCAGACAACGGCCTTGATCGGCGCGCCTTCAGAAATCATCTGCTTGACCTGCGACACGAGCACCGTCATGCCGAGGTCCTTGAACGAGCCGCTGTGCGTGTTGCCGCAGAGTTTGATCCAAAGTTCGTTTACCCCGATTATCTTTCCGAAGCGTTCAGCCCAGAAAAGATTGGTGCCGCCTTCGTAAAGTGAAACGACATCGTCGTCTGCGATTTCCGGCAAAATCCACTCCTTCTTGCCCCACACACCGGAACCGTATGGCCACACGTTGCTTTTATAGCGCTTTTCGAAAAGTTTTTTCCAGCTCGCGGCGTTGCGGCGTTTCAGCGCCTTGAGATCATGCTGCACTTCCAGCAGCGAATGGCAGCGCCGGCATTGGTACACGATGGAGTTCAGCGGGTAGGTTTGCCCGCACTCCGGATTGATGCATTGAAACCAGGCTCGATATGACATGATCATCTTTCCTGTGCCGCGCGCGGCCGAGGGTTCTCAACCGGGGCTGCCACGGCACAATTCACAACGCTTCAGAATGAACGCGAAGTCCGTAATTTTCAAGGAAACAGCGCACCCCAGCCGGAAAAATTAGACCGGTTACTTGGCTGGGTAAGCTGGGGGGGGAGCCTGTCGCCGGTCCAGCCGCTCCAGCAGCTTCGCGTGAATCCCGCCGAACCCGCCGTTGCTGAACATGACAACGATATCGCCACCCTGAACGTTCTTTGCCACGTGCGCGACGATTGAATCCGCGTCCGGCAGATGTGGTACCCGTTTAAGTTTCTGGCAGGCAATCAACAAATCCGGAGGATCAAAAGGTGTGACCGGGCAATGGACGACCCCATTTGAAGAACAATCTGATTTCCTGCAGGGCCTGAAGAATCTCACGGTTTGATGCGCGGCGCGGGTCGTCCTTTGGCAGTTCGTGGTCGTTCGGGTCCAGGTAAAGGGTTCGCGACGGCTTTAAAATTGTGATGCTGTCCCCGTTGAACAGCGCGATGTCTCGCCAGCTTGTCATCAGGGCCCAGGTCCGGGTTTCCGGCCCTTGGATCGGTTCGCCCGTGGTGTAATCTCCGGGTGTGTTCGTAATCCCCATCCAGGTCAGCACCGACGGCACAAAATCGACGTGTGAAGTCACATGATTGATGACCCGGGGAGCCTCTTCCGGCAGGTGCAGGACGCCGAACGTCTGTGTCTGAAAGCGGTTAAAGGAACTGGTGTGTCCGAAATGCCCCAATTCGCCGAATTCCTCCCCGTGATCGCCAACCACGACGATGATGGTTCGTTCGTATTCACCCCGGTCCTGAAGGGCTTTCACAATTCTGCCAATCTGCCGGTCAATGTAGTGCAGGGAGTTGAGATAAGAGCCTTTCAAGCCTTTCAAGGCCTGAGCATCGGCGGGTGATACCGTAAGTTTCAGATAGGTGATCTCACCGGATTTTGCACCTTCATAGATGCTGTCCTCTGGTGGATGCTCGTAAGGCTGGTGCGAGGCATCGAAGAACAGGAAACCAAAGAACGGGTGCGCTGGGGCTGGCCGGCCGGCGCGATCTGCAAGGTAATTGAGGAACTTGTCGGTCATCAACCGGTCTCGATCCAGATGAGGTGCGTTCCACTGGTCCGTGATGTCGTTCGTCAGCTTTAGAAAGGCAGTCTGCCGAAATTCCGGGTAGTTGAGGTCCGTGCAACTCATGATTTTGAATTCGTAGCCGCGGCGGGCCAGCAGATCGAACCACGGCGGGCCCACGCTTTGTTCCAGCGCCCGAAGCCAGTAGTTCCCAGAAATTCCATACAACAAACCGAAGACGCCAAAGCGCGTTTCATTGCCGGTCGAAAAATGCTTCGTCAGGCGGAAGCTGTCCCGGCTGAGCAGGGACAGATTGGGCATCGTCTTGTCATCGAGCGCGTCAGACCGGCCGCCCTCGACGGCGATAAACAGGATGTTCGGTTCGCGTGCCGCCGGCCGCAGGCCAAGCGAGTGCTTGGGCAGTTGGAGCCACCCGATGTTGTTTTGCGTCACGCCTGTTTCGCTACAGGTGTAACCAAACTTCTTGGCCAGGGGTTTGATCGTCAAGGGTTGATAAAGTGGCAGTGTGTCGCGCATGGTCGGTACCGCCGAGTCGTCCCACAGGTCAATCATCGCAAAGGTGGTTCGCTCCACGAGAAGGGCGATGAGAATCGTTGCCAGTCCAAACCGCAACCGCCAGCGCACCAGCCCCGGTGCCACCCACAAGGCAAACGCCAGGCTGGTGCCAACGAACATGAACACGATGGCCGTGGCAATCACAATGCTGGCGGGGTCAACCCGCACGCTGTCACCGGCGCCTTTGGTGGTCAGCAGGCTCCAAACTTGGTTGTCGAAATGCCGCTGAAAAAGCCGGAAGACGACAACATCCGCGAGCAAAGCCACCTGCAGGAGCGCGAACATCGCTCCGGCGAAAAGTCGCGCCCGGGTTCGGTGTCGCCAGCGGAGCAACGGCCAGACTGTCAACAGGGCGGGGATGAGATTTAAAAAACCGGCCTGACTTACGATGGCCATCACGAAGGCCAGGCGGGCCGCGCCATGAAGTTCGATGGAAATTCCCAGGACATAACCCAACTGGAGAACCACCGTGAAAATGCAGTTGCCGAGATAAAGCCAGACCCACTCGCGCCAAGGGCTTGAATTTGTGGCAGTGGTTGTTACCCGGCCGGATGCAGCGTGCATGCTTGCCAAAAATATCCTTTGGCGGGTTTGATGTAAATATTCCCCGGATCAATTTCAGGATACAGGCCGGACACTACCGGCGGCCCAGCCGCTCCAGCAGCTTCGCGTGAATCCCGCCGAAACCGCCGTTGCTGAACACCACAACGATATCGCCGCCCTGAACGTTCTTTGCAACGTACGCGACGATGGCGTCCACGTCGGGCAGATAGGCCGCGTTCTTGCCGGCGGTTTTCAAATCCTGCATCAACTTTTCCGGGTTGAGCCGCTCTTCGGGCGCGATCTGTTCCAGCCGCGCAACTTCCGCCACCACGACCGCGTCGGCATCGGCAAAGGTCGTTGCCAGTTCGGATTGAAAAACCTTGCGCCGCGTCGTGTTTGAGCGCGGCTCGAAGATGGCCCAGATTTTCTCGTGCGGGTATTTCAGCCGCAGGGCCTTCAGCGTCTCCCGAATCGCCGTTGGGTGATGGCCAAAGTCGTCCACCACGGTCACGCCGCCCGCGATGCCGCGCACCTCCATCCGGCGTTTGATGCCCTTGAACGTGTCAAACGCGGACTGGATTTGATGGTTCTTCAACCCGCAATGCTTGGCGCACGCGATGACCGCCAGTGCGTTCCGCACGTTAAGTTCGCCGACCAGGTTCAGGTGAAACTTAAAACTGGGGATTTCAAACTCCGTCGCCGTTGGACCGTAACGAAGGTTGAAAGCGTGGATGGCGTTGCCCTCGCCGAGGCCGAAACGCTTCACCGGACAATGGGTCACATTGAGCAGCGGAGCGAGGTTCGCGTCGTCGCCATTGCCGAGCAGCAGGCCGTTGCGCGGAATAATCCGGATGAAATGCGAGAACGTTTTTTTGATCGCGTCCAGGTTTTCAAAAATGTCCGCGTGATCGAACTCCAGGTTGTTGACAATGCCGATTTCCGGCTGGTAATGGATGAACTTGCTGCGCTTGTCGAAGAACGCCGTGTCGTATTCATCGCCCTCGATGATGAACCATTCACTGTCCGTGAACCGGGCGCCCTGGCTGAGGTTGTTCGGGATGCCGCCGACGAGATAACTTGGGTTCAGTCCATTGTGCTCGAACACCCAGGTCAGCAGCGAAGTCGTCGTGGTCTTGCCATGCGTGCCGGCGACGACAATGGAGCGTTTGCCGCGGATGAAGAATTCCTTGAGCAGTTCCGGCAGCGAGCAATAACGCAATTTGTGGTCAAGTACGAACTCGGCTTCCGGGTTGCCACGGGAAATCGCGTTGCCAATGACGGCGAGGTCGGGCTTGTGCGCCAGGTTCCGCTCCGCGTAACCGTTCATCACTGTAATCTTCCGCTCCGCGAGGAACGTGGACATGGGCGGATAAACATTCTGGTCCGAGCCGGTGACCACAAAACCTTTTTCCTTCATGGCCGCTGCGGCGGATGCCATCGCTGTGCCGCCGATGCCGACAAAGTGGACCGATTTGATTTCCGTTGAAAACATGCCGGGGCATTAAACCACGAAGCCGCGTCGGCACAAAGTTTTTTGAATAATTTTGAAAGAAACGCATCGCCTTTCACGAGTAATCTGTGTATGAGCTGTGTCATGACGTCGCTGGTGGAAGATCCGATTTCCACGCGTTACACCCTCCTGAGCCGGTTGGAAGACCGGGGTGACGAGGACAGTTGGCGGGATTTCTTCAATATCTACTGGCGGTTGATCTATTCAGTCGCCATCAAGTCCGGGTTGACGGAAGCCGAGGCCCAGGATGTGGTCCAGGAAACCATCATCTCGGTGGCCAGGGACATCCAAAAGTTCAAGCGCGACCGCACGCTGGGTTCGTTCAAAGGCTGGTTGCGCAACATCATCCGCTGGCGGATTGCCGACCAGTTGCGAAAGCGCACCCGCGCCGGGCAGTGGGACGATTCCAAAACCGGAGCGGACCTGCCGCGTCCGGACGAGACGGAAATTCCCGACCCGGCCGGCGAAGCCGCGGAATCCGCCTGGGAAGAGGAATGGCAGGCCAATCTGCTGAAAGCAGCATTGGAAACGGTCAAACACTGCGTCAAGGAGGAACACTATCAAATCTTTGATTTATACGTGATCAAGCAATGGCCGGTGCGGAACGTGGCCCGGGCGCTGGGAGTCAATGTGGGACTGATTTACCTGGTCAAATATCGCATGTCGGCGTTGCTTAAAAAAGAAATACGCCGGCTGGAGGAACAATGGAATCAACTCTGATGCAACCGGAACCGCCGATATGACCGAACCTCCCAATCCGGCCCCTGAAAAACCCGCTGTGGTGGTTCCGCCGCCGGTCGTGCCTGACCACGAACTCATCCGGGTGATTGGCGGCGGCAGCGGCGGCGAGGTGTGGCTGGCCCGGAATGTCCTGGGCATGTGCCGCGCGGTCAAGGTGGTGTATGCGCGGGCCTTCGAACAACGCCGTGCTTTCGAGCGCGAGTTTGACGGTGTGTTGAAATTCGAACCGGTTTCGCGCTGGCACGACGGGCTGATGGACATCCTGCAAGTGGGGCGTAACGACGCAGCGGGATATTTTTATTACGTCATGGAGCTCAGCGATGATGTCAACACCGGCCAGATCATTGTTCCAGAACAATACGTGCCCCGGACGCTGGCTTACGATTACCGGCAACGCCGGCGCCTGCCCGTCGGCGAATGTCTCCGGCTGGGCGCGGCCATTGCCTCGGCCTTGGGGTACCTGCACCGGAACGGCCTCATCCATCGCGACGTCAAGCCGTCCAACATCATTTTTGTGAACGGCTTTCCCAAGCTGGCGGACGTGGGACTGGTTTCGGAACTGTCCGAACCCGGTTCGCAGGTGGGGACGGAAGGTTTCATCGCGCCGGAAGGTGCCGGGTCGCCCCAGGCGGACATCTACTCGCTCGGCAAGGTCCTTTACGAAATCAGCACTGGCAAGGATCGCCTCGAATATCCGGTGTTGCCGCCGCTGGCGGACAACGCCGACGACCGGGACCTGGTCCAATTCAACAAGATTTTCCTAAATGCCTGCCGCACCAATCCGCACGCGCGTTATAAAACCGCCGATGAGTTGATGGTTACCCTGCTGTCGTTCCAATTCAGCCACTACAATCCCCGCGTCGAACACGCCCGGGAACGGGTGCTGCGAATCATCAGCATCGCCGCTCCGTACATCGGCTTTGGTGTCATCGTCGGCATGCTCTGGCGCCTGATCTGGCTGCTGAAACACGCCCCCCACTGACCTGCCGGGTTTGCTTGGTAGGGCGGCGCTGCCGCGCACGGTCTTATGCCCGCAATGCGGACAGCTTTCCTGCTGCCACAAGGCGGGGGTTTCCTCCACCCGGATCAACACCCGCTGTTCTTTTTCAAGATAATCCATCCGCACCACCCGCCAGGCTTCGCCCAGCGCCAATATCTGTTGAAACACTTTTTCCGGTATCATAGACCCCACCAGAAAAACCAATCCCAACCCTTTTACCCACTAAAAACGTCGAGGAACCAGAAAAAACAGGGTGTGCGGTCAAACGCACACTTCCTGCGACGATGAAATGAGGTTAAGAAGATTACATGAAAACAAACCTCCGGCCTCATGGCTTCACCCTGATTGAACTGTTGGTGGTCATTGCCATCATCGCCATTTTGGCGGCGATTCTGCTGCCAGCGCTGGCCAAAGCGAAATTCAAGGCCCAAGTCATTAACTGTATGTCCAACTACAAACAGTGGGCCACCATGACCAGTGTGTATGCCACGGACGATCCGCAGGGCTGCATGCCCTCATTTAATTGTCTGGGGGCCGGCGGGAACCCGACGGACGTTGCCACCAATTTTGTTCTCCTCCTGGCGCCTTATGGGATGACAGTACCGATGTATTTTTGTCCCGCCAGACCTTTGGATATGGATATTGCAAATCAGCAGTTTTATAATGGCTTTGGTAATCTCAAGGCTCAACACAGGTATATTCAGTCACTCAACGATCTCAACGCATGGATGTGGTTGGGGCGTTCACTCGCCGGAAATCCAGGTTACGCAAAACTGATCCACTTGTGGTGGGTGCCACGGGAGACAGGTTTACCAAACCGTGGACCATTACAGCCCGACGGCAATTACTTGTTCCCTTGGCCTAACTGGGGGACTACCCAGACCGCCCCGCTCGGGGCGGTTCCCTGGCCGCAAAAGATAAGCGATACCACCGTCTCTCAACAGCCGATCATCAGCGATTATACGGAACTCAACTCCGCGAGCACCGATATAAACGATTTAGCAAAACTCGTGCCTCAGACGGGGCAACTTGGTTTTGCTCATTACTATGATGGCAGTCTGCAATCGGTCAACGTGGGTTTTGCCGACGGCCACGTGGAGACTCATACTCGCAAAGTCATGACCTGGCAATTCACAGGTGATTTGGCCCAGTTTTCTTATTTTTATTGATACACCTTGTTGGATTTAGGATAAACGGTTTATGAACAAATCGAGCCGTTTAAAACAATTGGATCGGGTGCTGATGGTTCCGAGACAACCGGAACACGCCTTCACCCTGATTGAACTGTTGGTGGTCATTGCCATCATCGCCATTTTGGCGGCGATTCTGCTGCCAGCGCTGGCCAAATCGAAATTCAGGGCCCAAGTCATTAACTGTATGTCCAACTACAAACAGTGGGCCACGATGACCGGGGTGTATGCCACGGACGATCCGCAGGGCTGCATGCCCTCATTTAATTGTCTGGGGGCCGGCGGGAACCCGACGGACGTTG
>JBEKXN010000042.1:0-30340 GCA_049511835.1 Verrucomicrobiota bacterium
GTGCTGCCGTCCAGTCCGTATTCGCCGATGGTGTTATTTTTAAAGTTTGCGACAAAAATGTCGCCGCCCGAAATGGCAAGGCCTTCCGGCCCGTTCAACCCGGAAATGAGCGACGCATTGACCGTGCTGCCGTCCAGTCCGTATTCGCCGATGGTGTTATTGCCAGTGGTTGCGACAAAAATGTGTCCGCCCGAAATGGCAAGGCCAGTCGGCCCGGCAGTCGGCCCGGTCAACCCGGAAATGAGCGTCGCATTGACCGTGCTGCCGTCCAGTCCATATTCGCCAATGGTGCTGGTGCTAATTTTTTTGCCGTTACTGGTTGCGACAAAAATGTCGCCGCCCGAAATGGCAAGGCCAAACGGCGCGCCCAACCCGGAAATGAGCGACGCATTGATCGTGCTGCCGTCCAGTCCGTATTCGCCGATGGTGTGGAGCCCGTTTGCGACAAAAAGGTCGCCGCCCGAAATAACAAGGCCAAACGGCGCGTCCCCCCCGGACCAAATGAGCGACGCGTTGACCGTGCTGCCGTCCAGTCCGTATTCGCCGATGGTGAAATTGCCATCGTTTCCGACGTAAATCTGGGCGTGAAGCGTTCCGGTTAAAAAGCCGACCAATGCCAGCGCGCCGCCAATAATCGTTGTTTTTTTCATAATGGACCTGTCTTGATGCCGGTTATTGTTTTAGCCCAAATCAGCACAATTCATTCAGCACAATTCATGCCGCCAGCGGGTTGGATTGGACCGGTTAAACCGGGTAATTGATAATGTTTACATGATAATTTCGTTGCGGGCTGCCATTCTCAGGCTGGAATGGAACCAGCGGTTGCACATTATTGGGGCAACCGGACTTCTTGAAACTTTATCTTCGAGGGCACGGCGTCACGTTCCAAACGCAACCACTTGCTCAATGTAGATAACCCGACGCCATGCCGGACGGCAAAGTCCCGTTGCTTTATTTCGTTTTTGTGGAAAAGCGCCAGCAATCGTTGCCGCTGTTTAGAAGTCCAACGCCGCCGTCTTGATCCAGTTTTTGATGTAACCATGCGGCCATGATTTCATAATCCAGCCCCGGAAACTAGACGTGGCCGCTCAGACGGATACGATGTTGAATCATGAAGGCCTGCGAACTAGGCCGGTAGCCTTGTCCCGCCCCGGCGGGACGAACGTTCAATAACTGGTCCGCCAGGACGAAACTTGCTCCGCAGCCGCCCGTTCGCGGAGGCATTCGGAGTTCCGGGCAAAAGTTCGCAAGTGGGCCGCCGGGAAGGGTGGCGGCCAACCGGTCGTTCAGGACCTGGGAAGAATTTCGATCCCGTTGATTTTGGGGTTTTCCTCTTCGGGGGTGAAAGCAATGTCCAGCTTGCCGTTGGTGACTTCCACGTCAACGGTTTCGACGTAAGCCCGGTTGGAACCGCCGGCCTTGACCCAGATGTCAAAATCCTTGAATTCATGCCCCTCGACATTGAACGAGAAAACACGCATGCCCGGGCCGGTGATGGCATCGTAAACCTCGGCAAAATGAAGTTTCACGGCGTATTTGCCGTTGGGAACCGGATACGAAAACGAAGTCATGCTGTATCGTTCGGTGCGATAAATCGCAGGGGTTTTGGTGTTGGCAATCTGCACGTCGGACACCTCATACGTGTCTCCGTCCGTAAAACCCTGGTCCGGAAGCCAGACATTACCCTCTGAATCCGTGAACGGAGTGGAAAGGCCGGCCTTGATGCGAACCGACGGCAGCATCGGCGCGGACGCGGGAGTCGCAGCCGGAGCTGGTGCAACAACCGGCGCGGGCGTTGCAACCGGTGCGGTGGTCGGAGCAGCGACTGGCGCCGGGGTGACTGGCGCAGCCGTCACGGTTGTTGTTTGGGCCGGCGTTTCAGCGCGGCACTGTTCCTTGGGCGATTGGCAGCCGGCAAACAAAAAGATGGTGAATCCGGTAACGACAGCGGGGACAAAATGTTTATAATTCATGCGGAAAGAATACATAAACCGGGAACGGGTGACAAACAGTTTCTTCATCGCGTCAATGCCGGGTTTGCTGCCAATGCCGATTTTCAATGCCGGTCCTTTTCCGCCTTCTCGATGTCGTAGATGAAAAGGCCGTGACCGACGCCGGCGGCGTTCCGGGACATCCCCATCTGGAACACGAAAAAACGGCCGTCATCGCTCACGCCAGGATCGGAGGCCTCGTAGCCCGGATAACCACGAACTTGAGTCAACGTATCGCCGAACCCCTCGTCCAGCTCCCAGCCCCGGTAACATTTAATTTGAGTCAAGTCGCGGTTAGCTCATTTTTAAAAAAAGACTTGCATCCACTCATTGAGAGGCGTAAAAGCAAAAACCACTTCACCGGAAAGCCAGATGCTAATGCTTGTTTCGGTTTAAGCACCTTCCTTGATTTGCCGGCGGAAAAACCAATAATAAAGCGTAGCCTTTGCAACGCTTCGCCATGAGAGCTTGGTTATCCGCGTTAGTTTGTGACCTTTTGCTTTCTGGTCACAAGGGGCGGGTTTGGCGGGGTTTACACTGTCCACGCTGGGTGCAATCGCAGGAAATTGGAAAAGTCTTATGAAAAAATATATCTCCCACTCATTCTTGTTGCGCTGGATATTCAGCAGTCTTCTGGTCACAGCCGGCACACTATGCGGGCAGAATCAGTTTATACCGGGCTCTTTTGACATTCAGGTCGAGCTGGGATGCAATTGCACCTGCTACTGCCCTTCAAACAACCTGTATGCCAACAATCCCGTTGGGCTTTTTTTGAGCACAAATCCAGTCACATATATCAGCGGTTACGACTTGGTGCCGCCGACCGGCCAGGTGGTGCCGCCACAGGTGGGAGAATTCCTCGCGTCATGCACCCCCCCCGACTATGGCGGCGACCAAGCCATCTCCTTCTTGCCCGAAGGGTGGACGCAGACAACTGCTAATTTCGGCCCTCAAGGCTGGAACTCACAACAGGTGATGAACTTCAACCTGAATTACCCCCTTGAACTCCCGCTGAACTATAAATTTTGTGCTAATACTTTGAGCGTGGATCCAAATTCAAACACTGCCGGCCAGTCGCCCCAACAGAACCAGAACTTGTGCCAACCCTATCCTTGGGACGTGAACGTGGCACTGCAGTTGCAGAATGGACAGGCTTATTACTTGGAGCAACAGTTGGTGACGGGAGTTTATCCAACGTGGTTCTCTGAGGCGATTTATCCAACGGTCAACTATCAGGAAACCAACAGCCTTTTGAGTATTTCGCTTTATTGCATTGATTCCGGTGTAACCAATATTTTAAACGTAGATGGCTACGTTTATTGCCATGTCACAGCCACGCTGCTGCCAGAGAACATACCGGCGCCATACAACCAAAACGCCGGCTGGACGGGTTCGCCGGACGACATATTCACGAATTGGATTTGGACGCTCACCACACAGGACCAATCTGACTCGTCCGGCACCATTTATGGCGCGGCGGGCAGCATACAGGCGCAGCTTCCAGGTCCTTCAGTATCTTATTGGTGGGTTAGCGCCGGGTTTCTCAGCAACCAACCATTGCTGGTGCGGGCCAACCGGGCTTACCAAGTCACTTTTGAGTATGCACTCTATTGCAATGACATCGATAGTTGGACGTATCTTGGAATCTTGACCAATTACAACACCGGCATCGTGCCACCCTGCACAAACATCTCCATAGGCTTTTATGCCACCAATTGCACTTGCGTTCCATCACCGATTAATAATATGTGTTATTCCACGAATGTCGGCTTGGTTGACATGCTGGGAACCCCCAATGTCTGGCCCTCGCCGCCACTCTCGCCCTCGTGGCCATATCCGAGCCTGTCGGGCATCACCATCTGGGCACAGGGCTGGGGTAATACCTTTGTGCAGAACCTGACGGGCTCGGCCTTGGCGTCGCTGCCAGCCAGTTTCACAGACATCGCGATATTGTATTTTTATGGGGCTCCAACTCCGGAGTGGTTCTCCAAATGGGCGACGGAAAGCGTAGGGATGGGCACGGCATACGAATATTTCAGTTCGCCGGTCTATTCGGTCGAGGAGCAATGCAATACCACGATCAACTTGACGAACATTTTTGTGATGTGTCCGACCAATCCCGCCATCGTCTTGGGAAGCGTCAATCTGAACGGCTGCGTGGACACCAATTATTACGGCGGAGCGGGCGCCTTGAGCTTTTTGCAGTTCGCCGTTTACAATAATCAGGCCAACCCCAATCTTCCCTACGATCCGATTGTCCCGCCGAATACGTCCTGGAGCATCACTGATCCGGCCGGGAACGCCGACCCGACGCTGGCGAACGTCTCATTTATCCAGGCAATCAACGGGGCGTCACTGTTTGGAGATCCGGTTTCTTCGCCGGGAGGCGGTCTGGCCGTTGTGGAATTTGACAATCCCGGAACATTTTCCAGTCCCAACAGCTTTGCCGGCAATTATTCAATGAAGCTGGCGGGGCTGGAGAGCGAGACCTGCCTGTGGAACGTCAACGATTTGCATCTGGTTTTTGGAAGTCCGGTGAATCTCGTTTACGACATCTATAATAATGCGGCAACCAATTCATTTGTTATTTCCTGTGGCGCGGTCATCACGAACAATCTGTCATGTTGTTTCGGCTTGGCCACAATTGAAGTGACCAACATCGGCTGCCCGCTCTCGGACCAGAGTGCAATTTACACACAGGCCGTTATTCAGGTGAGCTGGGTCGGGCCGGGTTCGGGTTACACGGTCGGCCCTTTCACCGTTACCAATGCTTTCAACACGCAAACGCTAGACAATAATGGATGCACTCTTCAAGTGTTCCTGCCTCAAGGAACCTATCAATATAGCGCGAACGTTTACTCAAAAGCAATTGGAGGAATGAACTTGGGCGTTACCAACTACTTTTCCATCGTCTGTTGCACGAATTCCTGCCTGCAGGTCCAGTGCCCGACCAACAAAACCGTGCCGTGCAACACCAACTGGCAGTTTGACCTGCCGAAGGTGTTGTCTGACTGCTGCGGAACCAACGTGCAGATCAACATCCTCACCACCACCACCAACAGTTCGTGCCCGTGGTATGTGACGCGCACGTGGCTGATTGTGGACGCCTGCACCAACTCCACCACCTGCAGCCAGACGGTGACGGTGGTGGACACCAATCCGCCGGCGATTCTGTGCCCGTCCAACATTGTAGTAACATCCTGCTGTGCCGCGACCCAGGTGTTCTACACGGTAACCGCCAGCAACCTCTGCTGCACAAACGTGACGGTGGTTTGCACTCCAACCAACGGCAGCTTCTTTCAACCAGACACGACGAACACGGTGACGTGCTGGGTGACGGACTGTTGCAGTAACACCGCCTGGTGCAGCTTTATAGTGGCGGTGTTGCAGAACACCAACTTTCAGGTTCAGTGTCCAAGCAACATCGTGGTGTATTCCTGCACGAATGTGCCGGTGACCTACCCGCAACCGACAGTCACGGACCCCTGTTGTGGCACCAATTGGAGCGTGGTGTTCAGTCCGACCAACGACGCCAGCTTCCACCCGGACACGACGAACACGGTGATGTGCCGGGTGACGGACTGTTGCAGTAACACCGCCTGGTGCAGCTTTACCGTGGCGGTTCTATGCACCAACTGCCCGTGCATCGGCTCGAACACCGTGGTGGCGGCGGCGAGTTTTACGAACCTGTATGATTTCACTGACCAAGGCACGCCGATGGGCAGCTTGGTTTTATCGGGCAACACTCTGTATGGGACGACAGTGTATGGCGGCGGTTCGTGGGAGGGCACGGTGTTTGCCGTCAACACTGATGGCACGGGGTTTACAAATCTGTATAATTTCACTGGCGGCACCGATGGAGCTATGCCGTATGCCGGTTTGATTTTATCGGGCAACACCCTGTATGGAACGACGGCTGGTAGCGGCTGGGTTGATTATGGCACGGTGTTCGCGGTCAACACCGACGGCACGGGGTTTACGACCCTGTATAGTTTCACTAACGGCACCGACGGGGCTACGCCGTTTGGCGGTTTGATTTTATCGGGCAATACCCTATATGGAACGACAGCGGGCACGACTTGGGATTACGGCAACACATATGGCACGGTGTTCGCCGTCGACACCAACGGGACAAATTTCAGGGTCCTGCATAATTTCACCGGCGGCAGCGACGGAACTATGCCGCAGGCCAGTTTGATTTTATTAAACAACACCCTGTATGGAACGGCGACTTATGGCGGCAGTTTGGGTTATGGCACGGTGTTCAGCGTCAAAACGAATGGCACGGATTTTACGACCTTGCATAGTTTCACCAACGGGAGCGATGGCGTTTTCCCGAGGACCGATTTGATATTATCAGGCAGCACTCTGTATGGGACGACAGGTGGTGGGGAAGTAGGCGACGACGGCACGGTATTCGCCATCACCACCAATGGCACCGGGTTTACGACCCTGTATGCTTTCACTGGCGGTAGCGACGGAGGTTGGCCGCAGGCCGGTCTGATTTTGTCGGGCAACACCCTGTATGGGACGACGCTTGAAGGCGGCAATTCGGATGCTGGCACGGTGTTTGCCGTGAACACCGATGGCACGGGGTTCACGATGCTGCATAGTTTCACTGGCAGCGACGGAGGTGAATCAGAGGCTGCTTTGACTTTGTCGGGCAACACCCTGTATGGGACGGCATCGGCTGGCGGCAGTTTGGGCAGTGGCACGGTGTTCGCCTTGACTTTGACGAACTTGAAAACCAATTGTTTGCAGATTGAGTGTCCGAGCAACATCGTGGTGACTTCCTGCACCAACGTCCAGGAGTTCTACGCGCCGACGGTCACGGACCTTGCCTGCACGAACGTGACGGTGTGGTGTGATCCGACCAACGGCAGCCACTTCGCTCCCTGCACAACGAACCCGGTGACGTGCTATGCGACAGACTGCTGCGGCAACAGCAACAGTTGCAGCTTTACCGTGACGGTGGTGGACACCAATCCACCGGTGCTGACGTGTGGGACCAACATTACCCTTACCATACCGTGTAACATGCCATGGCCTGTGCCCCAGGCCACCAACGCCTGCTGCACCAATGTGTTCGTTCAACTGGTCAGTTCCCACCAGATCTCCGGGCCGTGTCCGGCCATTTATCTGGCTGTCTGGCGGGCGGAGGATTGCTGCGGAAACACGGCCACCTATACGAACACGGTGACGGTGATGGACACCAACCCGCCGGTGATTTCCTGCCCGTCCAACATGATGGTGCAATCCTGCAGCCCTGTTGTGTACAACGTTGAGCCCACCGTCGTCAACTTTAACGTCACCGCCACAAGCTCATGCTGCAGCAATGTCCCGGTGGCATGCTCGCCGCCTTCCGGCAGCACCTTTTATCCAGGCACGATGATCGTCACGTGTATGGCCACCAATTGTTGTGGTGTCGTTGCCACCAAAACCTTCTCCGTTAATGTTTACTGTTCAGGACCACCCATGCCGTCCCCCTTCGTGACCAACGGAGGTTTGATTCTCAACTGGTCAAACGCAGATATCTGGCAGGCGCAATCTTCAACCGACTTGATCAATTGGACGACCTTTACCAGCCCCACCAGCACGCTGCCCATTATCATCAACCTCCAAAGCAACGCGGCGCCGCAGCAATTTTACCGTTTGATAAACACCAATTGACCCCGGGCTGGGCGTCAAAGTCCGGCAGCGTCCTAATTTGACGCGGAGCGCGGATTGTCTTCAATCAGCAGCGGGTGAATTGGTCGAGTGCGCTGCGAGTTGAGACAACTCGCGCTCCAGAAAGGGGCCAGCTCTTATTATTGACAACTCCCAATGCCTTTTAGAGCGTTTCCAGTTTTACGTAGCGCAGGCTTTCCAGCCTGCGGGTTCAGGCGACTTTCCAGTCGCCTCTTTCGTGCTGATCAATCACGGGACAAGAATGTCCCGCAAACCCGCAGACAAGAATGTCTGCGCTACATCAAAGTTGTAACCGCTCTAAAGCATCCGGTTCAACAGCAGAAATCCCACATAAAAAATGCAGGCAATCAACGCCGCCACCACCAGCGACAAACCACCCCAAAAGGTGTAAAAGAAAAAACCGCGCCGGCCCATCGGCCGGCCGCAATGCGGACAGCGCTTCACCGGCGACCCGATCTGCCCGCGGCAAGCGGGACATTGGATCGTGTCACTCGTTTTTTCCGGCGCTGCCGGGGAATTGCCGTTGTTCATTCGGGACCAAGCTAATGGAACAAACCGCTTTCAGTCCAGAGCCAAGCGTACGCAAACGTTTTAACCGCGGATTAACCTGGCGCGGCGTAGCCGCAATCAAAATGGAGCGCGGCTGTGTCTGAAAGACCAGCCGCAGCGCGTCCGACGACCGGCGGATAGAGGAAGATTTGAACGGCCTCGTACCAGCCAAACTGCTGCGACTGGTGCTGCGCACACAGTTGCGCTCCGAAAAGGTTTCGTTGAACTGTTAGTTCTCAACCGTTCCAAACCGGCAACGCGCCGGGCCGGAGGCCGGCGTTCCGATGGGTTTGCCAGGTCGGTCCGGCATCATTGGACACTTGCCACCGGCCTTTCTTCATTCGTAAAGTTGGCAAACGATGGACTGGCCCAACCTCATCAACCGCTACTGGCCGCACCTGGCCGCGGGCTTTGATTTTCTGGCTGCGCTGATCGCCTCAATCCATGCCTTGCTGCACAAACGTGATACCCGCGCCGCAACGCTTTGGATCGGGGTCGTCTGGCTGATGCCGGGATTGGGACCGATCCTTTACCTCATGTTGGGCGTGAACCGCATCCGCCGCCGCGCCATTTCGCTGCGGCTGAAAAAACCTTCAGACCGCGCCATCCCCCCAAACCTCGGCGAACCGCAGCATGCCGGCGCGGAACATTTGAAAATGCTCGCGCACGTGGTGAACCGCATCGCCGTGTTCCCGCTCACCCCCGGCAACCACGTCCAGCCGCTCGTCAACGGCGATGAAGCATTTCCCCCCATGCTCGCCGCCATCGAATCAGCCAAAAAATCCGTCTCGCTCTCCACCTACATTTTTGACAACGACCCGACCGGAGGACAATTCGCCGCCGCGCTGGGCCGCGCCGCCGCGCGCGGAGTCGCCGTGCGCGTCCTGGTTGATTCCGCCGGCGCGCGTTATTCTTGGCCGTCCGTCATCCATGAATTGCGGCGTTCAAAGGTGACCGTCGCGCGTTTTTTGCCGTCGGTCGCCCCGTGGCGGGTGATGACGTTGAACCTGCGCAACCACCGCAAGCTGCTGGCCGTGGACGGACAAATCGCCTTCACCGGCGGCATGAACATCCGCCACGGCAACGTGCTCACCGGCCGGTCGCGCCATCCCGTGCAGGACCTGCAGTTCCGCGTGGAAGGCCCGCTCGTGGCCCAACTGCAGGCGGCGTTTGCCAATGACTGGGCGTTCACCACCGGCGAGGTCCTCCACGGCGAGGCCTGGTTCCCCGAACTCAAACCCACCGGACGGGGCATCATCGCGCGGGTCATCACCGACGGGCCGGACGCCGATTTCGAAACCCTGCGCCTGACGCTGCTCGCCGCGCTCGCGGAGGCGCAGACATCCGTGCAGATTCTCACGCCGTATTTTTTGCCGGACCCGGCGCTCATCACGGCGCTGAACCTCGCGGCGTTGCGCGGCGTGCGCGTGGACATCATTCTGCCGGCCAAAAACAATCTGCCGTTCGTGCATTGGGCGTCGCGCGCGATGTGGTGGCAGGTGCTGGAACGCGGCTGCCGCCTCTGGCTCACGCCGCCGCCGTTTGATCACTCCAAGCTGATGCTGGTGGATGGACACTGGGTTTTGCTCGGCTCGGCCAACTGGGACACGCGCAGTTTGCGGCTGAACTTTGAGTTGAACGTCGAATGTTACGGACGCGAGTTCGCGCACGAGATGGCGGCGATCGTCGGAAAAAAACTCAGCGGCGCGCGCGAGGTGATCCTGGCGGAAGTGGACGGACGGGCTCTTCCGGTAAAATTGCGCGACGCCGCCGCGCGATTGTTTTCACCATTTTTATGAATCAAGAAACATTGGTCACAAAAAAATTCAGATCGAATCACAATCCCCTCACCCGGCCGGTGGCCACCCTCTCCCCGCCCAGCGGGGAGAGGGACGGGGCGAGGGGCGTTTAGTTTGAACAACCAACGATTCATTACGTATGAAAACCTTCGACAGTCTTACCGAACAGGAAATCCTCGCGCTGGCCATCTCGCTCGAAGAGGAGGATGCGCGCGTCTATGAAGATTTTGCCGACGGCCTGCAGGAGAATTATCCCGAACAGGCCGAGAAATTCCGCGTCATGCGCCGCGAAGAGGACGGCCATCGCCATCGGCTGCTCGAACATTACAAGGCCCGCTTCGGCGATCATGTGCCGCTGATCCGGCGGCAGGACGTGCGCGGGTTTGTGGACCGAAAGCCCGTCTGGCTTACCCGTCCGCTGGGTTTGAAGACCGTCCAGAAGACCGCCGAAAGCATGGAGGTGGAAACCCGGCGCTTTTACGAGGCCGCCGGGCGGCGCGCTACGGATACGGGCATCCGGCAGTTGCTCGGCGATCTCGCGGAGGAGGAACGCAATCACGCATACACAGCGGAGCGAATCGCGCTGACGAAATTAAACGAAGATGAAAAGTCGCAGCAGAAACGGCTCTTCCTGCTGCAAGTCATCCAACCGGGCCTGGCTGGGTTGATGGACGGATCGGTCTCGACGCTGGCGCCGCTGTTCGCCGCCGCGTTCGCCACCAAAAACAGTTGGGACACTTTCCTGATCGGCATGGCGGCGGGCGTCGGCGCGGGCATCAGCATGGGATTTGCGGAGGCGTTGTCCGACGACGGCAGTCTCACCGGCCGCGGCCATCCGTGGGCGCGCGGTTTTGTGTGCGGGCTGATGACCACGCTGGGCGGCCTCGGCCACACCCTGCCTTATTTGATCCCGAACTACAAAACCGCCACCGCCGTGGCCGTGTGCGTGGTGATGGTGGAACTGGGCATCATTTCGTGGGTGCGGCACAAATACATGGACACGCCCTGGGCGTCCGCGATTTTGCAGGTCGTGCTCGGTGGCGCGCTGGTTTTCCTGGCGGGAATTTTGATCGGCAATTCGTGAAAACAAAGAATTTCAACCACGGATGGACACGGATAAACACGGATATTGGAGGGGCGAGCTCTGCGAGCCCCAAACTTTAACCACGAAAAAAAACGCGATTCCCATCTACACCGTCAGCAATTCGCGGCAGGCGGCGGGTTGTTTTTTAACGGGAATTTTGATTGGCAGTTTGCAGACGTTCGCGTTGAATGGGCGCATGTGGCTGCCTGACATTCAGACCTCCGGCAAAAGGAATTGCCCATGAACTTTCGCACTGTCTTCATTGCCATCATCATCGCCACCGGCCTGATTGTCTCGGCCTACCTCGTAAATTCAAAACGTCCGCGGCTCATCGTGGAACAGCCCAGCGCCGCCTTCATTCGCGCCAGCGGCAAATGCGCCGAGTGTCACCGCAACCTGCAGTATTCCATCGTCCACGAGTTCGAGATGAGCCAACACGCCGAAAAGCGCGTCACCTGCCTGGATTGCCACCAAGTGGCACAGGGACAAACGGGAACGAATCACTACACTTTTGTCATCAGCACGAAGTTGACGGCGGCCAATTGCCGGTCTTGTCACGAAACCATCTATCAGCAATTCCTCCACAGCCGGCACGCGGCGGCAGCTTGGGCGGCGGTCGCGGGCGATACGGATTTCACGCCGGAACAAATAGCCTTTGCCGAGCAATATCAGCCCGGCGGCGTGAAGCGCCCGCCCCATCCGCTGACCCGGCTGGAGGGCGGCGCGGCCACCCAAAGCGGCTGTTACAGTTGCCACAGCGTCGGCAAACCAAACGAAGACGGCACCATCGGCAATTGCACGGCCTGCCACACGCGGCACACGTCTTCGGTGGAACTCGCGCGCCTGCCCAGCACCTGCGGCCAGTGCCATCTCGGCCCGGACCATTCGCAACTGGAGATTTACACGGAATCGAAACATGGTGTGATGTTCGCCGCGCAGCGCAACCTGTTGAACCTGTCCGCGCCGCCGGACCACCTGACCACGCGCGACATGTTCGTCCCCACCTGCGCCACCTGCCACATGAGCGGCATCAACGGTCGCGGCGTCACGCATGACCCGTCCGAACGCCTGTCGTATTACCTGTTCGCCGAGGTGACGGAATCGCGTCCCAACGCCGGGCGCGCCCGGGCGAAGATGAAGGACATCTGCCAGCAATGCCACACGGCCAAGCTGGTTGACCGCATTTACGCCGAAGGCGGCGCCGTGGTGGATGCCACAAATGAAAAGATGCTCGCGGCCAGGGCCATCATGGAATCGCTGCAACAGGACGGCATTTTGTCGTCCACGAATTTCAGCCAGCCCATCCAGTTCGCCTATTTTGACCTGTGGCATTACTACGGCCGCACGGCCAAGCACGGCGCGTTCATGGGCGGCGCGGATTTTGTGCAGTGGCATGGCAATTATCCCATTCTCGAGCACCTGGTCGAAATAAAGGCGGAGGCGCAGCAATTGCGGGAAGAACATGCAAAAGCCGGTAATGCTGTTTCTCAATAATCATTGGCTTAAAAATAAACGCGCCCCTCGCCCCGTCCCTCTCCCCGCCCGGCGGGGAGAGGGTGGCCGCAGGCCGGGAGAGGGGTTTTCAACAAGCAATTACACGAACCGATGATCTCAGGAAATTGGACCAAGAGTTGTCGCAGCCCGCGGATGTGGATTGAACTGTTCGCGTTGTTCAACCTAGCCGGGCTTGCGCCGGACATTTTTCTGGCGCACAGCATAAACTCCTTTCGCGCACAGTCGGAATACATTCCTCTGGTCTTTTCCCTCGCCGCGCCGCTGCTGTTGATTCCCGCTGTTTGGTCGCTGGCGCAATCCCGCCTGCAACTTTGGCGCGGGTTGGGACATTTTGTCGGCTGGACCTCCGTCATTATTGGCATCACCGGTCTGGTCTTGCACTTGCAAAGCCAGTTTTTCCAGCAATGGACGCTGGCCAGCCTGGTCTATGCCGCGCCGTTTGCCGCGCCGCTCGCCTACACCGGCATCGGCCTGCTGCTCATCATGAACCGCATGGTGGACCAGGAAGGACCGGACTGGCCGCACTGGGTGATTTTTCTCGCGCTGGGCGGCTTCGTCGGCAACTTCGTTTTCAGCGTCACCGACCACGCCCAAAACGGATTCTTCCGCCAGACCGAATGGATTCCAGTCATCAGCAGTGCGCTGGCGGTGGGTTTTCTCATCGTGCCGCTGATGATGCGGGTGACCCGCGCGTATTTGCGGACTTGTGCGGTGGTGATGGTTTTGCAGGTGATGGTGGGAATTGCCGGATTCGTTCTGCATGTGAACGCCGATTTGCATGCCGTCGGGCCGACACTTTTTGAACGAATTGTCCACGGCGCGCCGATATTTGCGCCGCTGCTGTTTCCCAATCTGGCCCTCCTCGCCGGAATCGGAATGTGGGTGCTTTATCAAAAACTTCCCGCGACAGAATCCGTCGAGAAGTCAGCGACCGTTCCGACATGGTAGGGTCGCCTCGCCGAGGCGACCGATTGGGAAGCGGAACTTCAGCCGGACGGCTCGGCGAGCCGTCCCTACCTTGGTTTTGGAAAAAGCAAATACGGCCAGTCCTTCAAATCTTTTGCCAGATCTTTGCGCGTGGGATTTGCCAAAATGTAATCCGCTTTTTCTCGCCAGCTTTCATCCGAACGCAATCGATGCTCAAAGAAATCCCGCTGCCATTCGATTTTTAGTTGCCGGGCTGTCCAGCGTTTCCACTTCGACACTATTTCCTGAATTGTGTTTTCAGAGGGTGGAAACGAAAGCAAAGCATGAACATGGTCTGGCATTACAAGAAACACGTGAGCGTACCAGATGAACTTTTCGTTTCGAAATCGAACGGAATCGAGCAACAACCCGGCAATTTCGGGTTTTGCGAGTTGATTTGTCCCGCGCTCCTGACAGTTGATGGTGATGAAGTAAACTGACTTCTGTGGGTCAACCCACAGCGGTATGTTATGCGGAAGACGTTCACGTTGTGGTAAGTCCATGGACAAAGAGTGCAGAGAGGATTTCAACGAAGCAAGGTGAACTGTGAGGTAGGGTCGCCTCGCCGAGGCGACCGTTTTATGCGGACGGCTCGGCGAGCCGTTCCTACCAACGGACGCCCCGGCGGTGCGTCCCTACCAAACTATTGCGTCAACAACTCACGGCAGGCGGTTTGAAGCTTTTTCAGGTTCGTCCTGGAGTGCGCCTCGATGTAACAGCGAATCAGCGGCTCGGTGCCGCTGGCGCGGAACGCGACCCATTCACGATTCGGTAAAAGGAATTTGTAGCCGTCGGTGGTGATGAATTTTTCCACCTTGAACGGCCCGATGTTTTTCAAGCCGCTGCCCAGCTTCGCCAGCAAGGCGTCCTTTTTCTCCGGCGCAAAACCGACGTTGATGCGGTCGGTGTAAAACTCGCCGATCTTTTTGGCGAGTTCCTTCAAAATTTGGCCGAGCGATTTCTTTTCCGTCGCGACGAGTTCCGCCATCAGCAGACACGCGAGAATGCCGTCCTTTTCCGGCACGTGGCCCTTGACGCTCAGGCCGCCGGATTCCTCGCCTCCGACGATGATGGGTTCGCTTTCCATCAGCGCACCGATGTATTTGAAGCCGACGGGCGTCTCATGGACTTTCACGCCGAACAATTCCGCCACGGCATCCACCTGATGGCTCGACGGCACGGTGCGCACCACCGCGCCCGTCCAGCCGCGATTCTCCTTCAGGTGATACAGGGACAGCGTGAGCACCTGATTGGGCGTCAGCCACGTGCCGTCCTTGTCCACAATGCCAAAGCGGTCCGCATCGCCGTCGAGGCCGAGGCCGATTTGCGCCTTGCCGCTGCGGACGAATTTGCTGACGTCCGCCATGTTCGCGGCGTCCGGCTCGGGATGATGGCCGCCGAACAGCGGATTCAGTTCGTTGTGGAACAGCGTGACCCTGGCTCCGGCTTGTTCGAGCAACGTGTCGAGGTAACCGTGGCCGGTGCCATAGCTCAGGTCCACGGCCACTTTGAGCTTCGCTTTTTTGAGCACGGCGAAATTAATCAGCTTGTGGAGTTGTTTGAAATACGCGGGCTGAGGATCAAACGTCTTGCATTGGAACGTGCCGATGACCACGCCTTTGAACGACCAGCCCGCCGCCTGAAGCCTGACGATGTTCGCTTCAATCTGCCCGGTGACTTCCGGCGTGGCGGGCGCGCCGTTGCTCGTGGAAAATTTCAGGCCCTGATATTCCGGCGGATTGTGGCTGGCGGTCATGTTGATGCCGCCAATGGCTTTGCGATGCCGGATGTTGTGCGCGATGACCGGCGTGGGCGTGTCGCGATTGCAAAGAAGAGGTGTCAGCCCGTTGGCGGCGAGCACTTCGGCGGCGGCCAGTGAAAATTCGTGCGCGAGAAACCGCGTGTCGTAACCAAGAATGACCACGGGCTTGCGCCCATGAATCTCGGATTTCGGATTTCGGATTTCGGAATTCAAGTAGTCCGCGATGCCTTGCGTGGCGAGGCGGACGTTGTCGAACGTGAAATCGCGCGCGATGATGCCGCGCCAGCCGCTGGTGCCAAATTTGATGGTAGTCATGTGAATTGTTAAATGAGTTAAATGAGTAATTGGTTAAACCGTTGAATACGCTTACTCCTCATTTGGCGATTTAACTCATTTAACCATTCACCAATGGAGATTCAACTTTTCCAATCAAACGCCTTTTTCTTCACGGCGTAGATGTAACCGGCAAACAAAATCGCCAGAAACGAAATCATCGAGCCCAGGATCAAATTCCTTGTGGCCGGGTCCTTGAGCATGTCCTTGTAAACGACCGCCCACGGATAAAGAAAGACGACCTCGATGTCGAACAGGATGAACAGCATCGCCACGAGATGGAATTTGACCGACATCCGCGGGTTGCCTTCGCCCACGGGAATCATGCCGCATTCGTAGGCGGTGTCCTTGATCTGGCTGCGTTTGCCGCGTTTGCCGACCAACGTGGACACCAGAATCATCCCGAACGGCGCGGCGATGGCCAGTACCAGCAGCATCAACACTGCGAGGTATTGGGCGAATTGTGACTGTTCCATGAAGGAAAAGTTACGGGAACGCCGTAAAAATTCAACGAGGAAAAAGGGCATGCGGGAAGATATTTGTTGCCTGAGGCTGCAGGTGCAACAATGGCATATTCCCGCCATCTTGGAGTGCGCCGACATGCCGGCGCTTTCAAAGCGGGGACACGTCCCCGCACTCCAAATTTTACTGCACGCCGACGCGGTAGAAGCTCGTCACGTTGGTTGCGTTTGCATCCATAACTTGAACCACCCCTCCGGTGCTGGCGATGGTTTGCAGGTTTTGCCAAACAATGGGCGGGTCGAGATTGGTGGCCATTTGCACCGTGTAAATGGCATCGGCCTGTCCGTTGAACTGGAATTGAAAGCCATTGGTGGATGACATGGAAAATGAAGCGGGCTGCAACCAAGGCAGAGCCAGCGGCAGGACATGAACCAGCAAATTGGTGGAAACACCGCCGGGATTATCCGTGTTGTAAGCCGTAAAAATCACATTGTAATCACCGGCGTTGGTCCAAAGGTGCGAGGTGAAATAACTGACATTGGTGACGATGGTCCCGTCGCCAAAAGACCATTCCAGTCCCGCGGCGCGCCCGGTAATCAGTCCGGCCAGCGCCAAAGAATGATTTACCAGCACATTGGTCTGGCTTGATTGAATGGCCACGGACAATGCCCCGGCGAAATCAGCATCATAAACTTCATCCGCACCCATCGAAGGCGGATTGTTCCACGCTTCGCCATCCATGTCCGTGCCGGTTGCGTAGAGCGAACTGCCGGCGCCGCGACAGGGGGAAGCGGCAGACAGGTGAAAAGCAGCATCCACAAAAATCGGATCGTTGGTGATATTACCATAACTGGAATTGTTGGGTATCATTTGGGGAATGGAACAACAATTGTAGCCAAAAACGGGACTTTGCCAATTATTGCCGCTGCCCGAGGCGGTGTTGCCATAAATGATGCTGTTGTAAGCAGAGTAAACACCACCACCATAAAACCCGCCACCGTTGACCGCAGTGTTCTTCACCACGGTGCAGTTGTATAGTGTGCCGCGATACAGGCCACCACCGGTACTGGAGGCCTGATTACTTGTAACCAGGCAGTTGTGGAGGGTGCTCGCATAGGCCCCGCCGCCGTTATGGGCATAATTTCCCGTCAACACACAGTTCCAAAAAGTATTAGAAACACCACCACCGCCATTATAGCCGTAATTGCCGCTTACCGTGCAGTTGTAAAGCGTGCTCAAACAGGCGCCGCCAGCGTCGCCGCCGTCTAAACTCGTGTTGTTCATGACAACGCAATTGGAAAGCATTCCGCCATAGCAGCCACCAGCTCGTACCTCATAGACCTTATTGCTGGCCACACACGAGTCATAAAGAACACTTTGATAGGTTGCCCCGCCACCACCACCGTCGGAACTGTTGCCCCAGACCGTATTATTGGTGAAAGTGCAATTGTAAAAAATGCCTTGATACGCTCCGCCACCGCCGTAATAAGCCTGATTGTTCATTATAACGCAGTTGCTGACTGTGCCGCACGGCTCACACCATACGGCTCCACCACTCTGTTCTTTGAAACTGTCGCCGCTCGACAAGGTACGCCCACCAGCCAATGTGAATCCGCTCAAAATCGCATGGTTCCCCACATAAGCACACCGTCCCTGGAACGGCTGAATCGTTGTGGCTCCGGGACCGTTGACGCTCTGCACCACGACCGGGTTGGTCAAGGCCAGATTATTATACATTGAGCCATACACAATCACTCCCGATGTTTGATATACTCCATTTGTCACCAAAACCAGCCGTCCAGTTGTTGTTCCGGCGGCAATCGCCTGCTGAATTGTGTGCGCTGCGGTCGTCCAGTTGGTATAAGGAAATGTGGGACTTGAACTGTTGAGGTCAGCATAATAAACCGGTTGTTGTACTACTTGCACCTGTGTCGTCGCCGACAATCCATAACCCAGGCTGGAATAATATGCCGTCAACAGCACGTTATAGGTTCCCGGCGAAGCCCAGGCATGGCTGACGGGAGATTGGTTGGTGACGGTCACTCCATCACCGAAATCCCACCAGAAATAATCGGCGCAGCCGCCAATTTCCCCCGCAAAGGAGACGGGATAATTCGCCGCAAAATTGGCAAAAGCAAACAAAGAGCGGATAACAGGGATTTGATCAAACGCTGGATCATATTCATAGGCGCCCATGTCGAATTGGGCGATGCCGTCTCCGTTTCCATCCAAAGGCCGGGCGACACCCCGGATATCATTGATGGGTGCGGAAATAATACCTACGGGTGAAAAACAATTGGTGAAACCCGCATCAATGCACGGCGAGCCACACTTCAATCGGAAGTCACCACCCACAGCATCCACAAACGATGGGTCATTGGTGATGTTTCCAGTCCCGTAGAAAGGATTCGGGGTTGTGCAGCAATAATCCATATACGGGTTATTAGTCCAGTTGGCACTGCCCGATGCCGAATTGAAATAAATGATGCTGTTGAAGGCGATGCCGCCATAAATGCCACCGCCGGCGCCGGTGGCCGAGTTGCTGGTCACCGTGCAATTGATAATCACCGCCGAATTATACGTCGACGCATAAATGCCGCCGCCGTTGCCATAAAACGACGTGTTGGTGACTGTATTGCCGCTCAATACGCAATTATAAAACATGCCATTATAAGCGCCGCCGCCGTAAATGGAAGCGATGTTCCCCGATATGATGCAACTAAAGTTGGTACTTTGATAAGTGCCGCCGCCATAGCCGGCCGCGTTTCCGGTGATTAAACAATTGAAGTTGGTGCCTTGATATGCGCCGCCGCCGTAGCCAGAGCCACTGGCATGATTGTTCATCAATATGCTGTTATAGAGAGTGCATTGATAAACTCCGCCGCCAGTGCCGGATGTCCCATTATATATCGCAGCGTTATTGCTCAACCCACAATTGTAAAGAACGGCCCCGTAAGCACCGCCACCCAGATTTGCGGTGTTGTTGGTTAATATGCAGTTCCACAACAAGTTCGAGGCGGTCCCACCTCCGGAACCGGAAAAATTACCAGCAAGAACACAATTTGAGATTGTTCCGCCGTAAATGCCGCCGCCGAGCCGGCCGGAACTAAAATTGTTGCCGTTGCCGGCGAAATTGCTGATGACGAGACAATTCACCACTGCGCCGCCCGGTTCGCACCAGATTCCCCCGCCGCTCTCTTCCCGAATCATATCACCTCCGTTCAATCTCGTTTGCCCGTTGGTGATGGTGAAGCCACTCACCACCGAATTGCTGCCGACATACACGCACCGGGTTTGTGTTCCGCCGGCAATGATTGTTGATCGTGTCCCATAGACGCCCAACAACGTGATGCCATTGGTCAATGCCACCCGGTTGGTTTCCGCTCCGTAAATCACCACGCCGCTATTGGTGTAAACACCGGCATCGGCAACCACAAACTCACCCGTCTGTGCCACAGCCACAGCGTCTTGAATGCTTATCGCCGCCGTAACCCAGTTGGTATAAGGCGCCACGGGATTCGTGCTGGTTAGACTTACATAATGCACCGGGTTCGTATTTTGATTTTCGTAAGCGCCGATGTCCACCGTGCCACCGACAATGCGCGGGTTGCCGGCGAGGTCGGGACCCGCTGGTGCAGAGGCGTTATCGCCCGCATTGATGCAGGGCGAGCCGATTTGG
The DNA here is from genome assembly GCA_049511835.1 of Verrucomicrobiota bacterium. GTDB lineage: Bacteria > Verrucomicrobiota > Verrucomicrobiia > Limisphaerales > UBA11358 > UBA11358. The sequence goes on from JBEKXN010000042.1 coordinate 19,829, forward strand.
AGTCGCAGATTTCCGCCCGCCAAATCCACGAATCCCGGCGTGTTGGTGATGTTGCCCATGCCGCTGGAGGGAAGCGGTGTGGTGCAACAATAACTCATGGTGTTGGCGTAAAGGTAAAAATAATTGCTCCCATTTGGAGCTGTGTTGAAACAGACAATGCAATTAACCGCTTTGGCGTTGGGTTGATTGGCACTGGTGTAGAAGCCTCCACCGTATGCTGCCGAATTGCCAACCACCGTGCAATTGGTCAGTGAGCAAAATAGGGCACCACCGCCGCTGCCACTTGCTGAATTGCTGATAATCACACAATTGTTCACGTTGTCTCCGGAAACGCCACCACCACCTGCCGCGAAGTTGTGGATAATGTTACAGCTGTTGTAAGTGCCCGCCGACCCTCCACCGCCATACAACTTTGCCGAATTGCCAATCAGCACACAGTTGGACACGGTTGCGCTGACAGACTGACATGAAACTCCGCCGCCAGAATCCGTGTAGGTGGCACCATTGGTCAGTGTGAACCCGGCAAGCATTGCGCCACTGGCGAGATAAACGCACCGCACCGCCCCCGCGCCGTTGGTTATTCCAGGCACCTGGTAGCCTTGAATCATCGTCACCGCCGGGCCATTGACACTTTGCACGGTTACGGCTTTGTTTACGGTGACACGGTTGGTCGTTGATCCAGACACGATTCGCCCGCCGGTTTGGTAAATCCCATTGGTCACGAGAATCTGGTCGCCGGGGTTGGCGGCATCAACGGCGTCCTGAATGGTCGCCGCCGCCGTGCTCCAATCGGCATAGGGCGGTGTCGGACTGGCGCTGTTCACGTCCACGTACAAGACCGCGGCCGTGGCGTTGATGGCCAATAACAAGAAGACAGCAACTGTCAGTTGGAAAAGACAAGTTTTCATCAGTTACCTATTCAGAAGTAACCCATGTTTATCACCAACTTTCATGCGGTTCAAGCTAAATGTAGTGCGACCCTCGCCGCCGTCCTGGTGGCATTGCTGTTTCTCGCCTGGCAGGACAGCACGCCGCAAAGAAACATCCCGCCACGAATTAAACGCGGCCTCGAAGGAGGCCAAACACAGGCAGCCGCAGGCGCAACCTGCGGCTATCCAGGTTGAATCCCTGCGGGATTCGGGGTCCAATCTGTTTTTGTCTTTGACTGAATATTTTTCTGCGCGCGATTTTTCTTTTACGGGCCGGCATTTGCCATTTCAATTGCGCCCCCATGTCGCGCGATTACGTCATTGAACCGTTCCGTTCTGAAATCAATTTGCAAATTGATTACGCGCGCGAATTGAATCCACAACAACTGGCCGCCGTCACCGCGCCGCCCGGGCCGGCGCTAGTCATCGCCGGCGCCGGCTCGGGCAAGACGCGCACGCTCACTTATCGCGTCGCCTACCTGCTCGAACAGGGCATCCCCGCCGACCGCATCCTGCTGCTCACGTTCACCAACAAGGCCGCCGGTGAAATGATGCGCCGGGTCGCCGATTTGCTCGGACGGCAGCTCCCGTCGCTCTGGGGCGGCACGTTCCATTCCATCGGCGCGCGGATTTTGCGCTCGCACGCCGATCTGCTGGGTTATCGGCGCGATTTCACGATCCTCGATCGCGACGACGCGAAGGACCTGATCAAAACGTGCATCGCCGAGGCCGGCATCGAAACCAAGGGCACACATTTTCCGAAGCCCGACGTGCTCTGCGAAATTTTTTCGCTCGCGGTCAACACGCACAAGAGCACCGCCGAAATCCTCGAGGAGCAATTCGATTACTTCGAGCAAATCACCCGGCTGGTTGCCGACGTGCAGAAACGTTACACCGCCCGCAAACGTGCGACCAATGCGATGGATTTCGACGATCTGCTCGCGTTGTGGCTCAGGCTGTTGCAGGAACACGCCGATGTGCGCGAACATTACCAGCGCCGGTTCCAGTTCATCCTCGTGGACGAATACCAGGACACGAACAAGCTCCAGAGCGACCTCATTGATTTGCTCGCCGAGCGGCATCACAACGTCACTGTCGTGGGCGACGACGCGCAAAGCATCTACGCCTGGCGCGGCGCGAATTTCCAGAACATCTTCAAATTCCCCAAACGCCATCCCGACGCGAAGGTTTTCAAAATCGAGACCAACTACCGCAGCACGCCGGAAATCCTCAAGGTGGCCAACGCCGCCATCGCCGCGAACCGGGACCAGTTCACCAAGATTCTCACGCCCGCGCGCAAGTCCGGCCTCAAACCCGCGCTCGTCACCTGTGCCGATGCCGCGCAACAGGCGGCTTTCATCGCGCAGCGCGTGGCGGAACTGCCCGAGGAAGGCGTGAACCTGAACCAGGTGGCCGTGCTCTACCGCTCGCATTTTCACGCGCTCGAACTGCAGCTCGAGCTGACAAAGCGTAACATCCCCTTCTCCATCACCAGCGGCATCCGGTTTTTCGAGCAGGCGCACATCAAGGACGCCACGGCGTATCTCAAGCTGGTCGCGAACCCGCAGGACGAACTTGCCTTCAAACGCATCGTGCAACTGCTGCCCGGCATCGGCGCGAAAGGGGCGGACAAGTTGTGGCGGGTTTTTCACGAAAAACTGGAGGGCACTGCTTCGTCAGTGCCCAATAATTCTCCCCTCACCCGGCCTTCGGCCACCCTCTCCCCGCCCGGCGGGGAGAGGGACGGGGCGAGGGGCGCTCGTCAGGTTTTGGCGACTGCGTTAACGTCTTGCGCCAAATCCGTCCCCGCGAAAGCCGCCACCGCCTGGAAGCAGTTTGTCGAGACCATTTCCCAACTGGAGGACGAAACCGTCCGGCAGAGCGCCGCGAAGATGCTGCGGCTGGTGATGGACGCCGGCTACGACGATTATCTCAAGGAAAACTTCGCCAACTACCGCAACCGGCTGGAAGACCTCGAACAGCTCGCCGTGTTCGCTTATCAATTCGGGTCGGTCGAGGATTTCCTGACGCAACTCGCCCTGCTCACCAACGTCGAGGCCGAGGACGGCCAGGCGACCGACGATGACACGGAAAAAATCCGGCTTACGACGATTCATCAGGCGAAGGGCCTGGAATTCGACGTCGTGTTCGTGATTATGCTGTGTGACGGCTTGTTTCCATCCGGACGTTCGATGGAAACCGAAGAAGGCGAGGAGGAGGAACGACGGCTGTTTTACGTGGCCATCACGCGCGCGAAGAACGAGCTTTATCTCTGTTACCCGCTGGAGCGCGCCAGCTTCAGCAAATCCGGCGGCGACGGGATGCAGCGGCCTTCGCGGTTTTTATCGGAAATCCCGCGCGATTTGTTGAACGAGTGGAATTTGCGCTCGCGGTATTCTTAGCTGGAACGATTCATCAACCACCGAACACATGAAAGGTAGGGACGCCGCGCCGCGGCGTCCGAACATTATTACGGACTTCAAGGCGTTTTGAGCCGGTAGAAGCTGTTGCCGGTGGACGGCGACACAATCACTTGATTTTGCAAATTCGTGAGATTGAGCGTTGGTGTATTCGTCACGTCCGTCCAGTTCGTCGTGGTCAAATCCGGATTCTGCTGCAGCACAAAATTCGTCGAAGGCACCAGCCAGGAAAGGACCGCGCCGGTGGAAGCAGAACTGTTGATGTTCAAAGTTGACGCCGGAGTGATTTGACAAGTCCAAATGCCAAGCGAGCCATATCTCGCGGCAAACATTTTACAGCCATCGGCGGATGAGGCAATCCAGGAATAGTCAGGAACAACGGTGACCGGCGCACTGTTTGAAACCCACGTCAATCCCGAATCGCTCGAAGTATAAATTGAACGACCCCCAATCGCCAATTTCGTTCCATCGACTGATGATGCTACTTGTCCGCTGTTTGTGTTTACCAATGTCCAACTGCCGCCGGAATTGGTTGAAACGTAAACGCCGCTGCCTGAGGATGCCACCAGTCGTGTTCCGTCTGCACTGGACGCGATGGAACTCCAGCTGTCATTTGAAGAGCCCGTCGCCGTCCAAGTCATCCCGGAATCGGTTGAACTGTAAATTTTGTCGTTATCCGCTGTCGCCGCGACTTTAGTGCCATCGGCGGACGAAGCGAGCCAGGTCCATGCTTTGCTTGGCGCACTGCTCGCAGTCCATATCGTTCCAGAATTGGTGTAAATCGAGCCGTTGTAAATTGCGGCGAACAATTTATTGCCGTCTGCGGACGACGCGACGGCATCCCAGGAACTCGAATTCATCGAACTGGTTTGAGTCCAGGTATTGCCTGAATCCGTCGAAACATAAATGTAGCCGGGGCCAGAATAAAAAACCGCGATCCATTTGGTGCCGTCCGCCGAGGACGCAATCCGATTGAACCAGTGGTACACCACGTTGGTTGTCCACGTAACCCCTGAATCGGCTGAAACAACTGGAGGCGCCGTCGAAGATACTGCGACCGCTTTTTTCCCGTCCGCTGACATGGCAATGGCTTCCCATCCCCCACCCGTATTCGGTGCGCTGGTCTGCGTCCAGGTCTGCGCGAAGGCGGACACCACAACAACAAATATGGCAGCAGCCAGAACCGCCTCTGACAATTTTGCGTTCATCGCCCTTCTCGATTGAGGAAAGCAAGCTACCTGGCTTGTTAAAATTCGTCAATGTCAACAAATCAAAGGCCTTTGGTGCTGGACAGCGCAGGAGACAATTCACCAGGCGTGTTTCCCAAATCATCCGAGGTTGAACCGGCAGGGCACCTCACTCCGTGCACGCCGTCGTTCCTTTCGCGAACCCGCGGCGGGCAGAGGACTGCCCGTCCTACGGCTTACTTGCTGATGCCACGCTCGCTGGTGCGGACAAATTGAACCAGGTGCTGAACTTCTGCCAGTGGTGGCAGTTCCTTTTCTATCTTCGCCAGCGCGTTGGGAATGGTCAGACCTTCACGGAACAGAATTTTGTAGGCCTGCCGCAGCGCATTTTGTGCTTCCTCCGAAACCCCGTTGCGTTCCATGCCGATCTTGTTGATGGTGCGCGTCTCCGCCGGATTGCCGTCGGCAATCATGAACGGCGGCACGTCCTGCACGATCTTGGAGCAGCCGCCAATCATGGACATTTTCCCGACGCGGCAAAATTGATGCACCGCCGCCAGCCCGCCTATCACCGCGTGATCCTCGACAGTCACGTGCCCCCCCAGCGTCGCGACGTTGGACATGATGACGTGGCTACCCAGGGTGACGTTGTGCGCAATGTGGCAGTAGGCGAGGATGCTGTTGTGCGAACCGACGCGCGTGACTTCGCCGTCGCCGGTCGCGCTGTGGATGGTGACGTATTCGCGGAACGTGTTGCCGTCGCCGATTTCCGTGCGCGTGACGCCACCCTTCCACTTCAAGTCCTGCGTTTTCAACCCGATGCTGGCGAACGGGAAAATTTCGTTCTCCCGGCCCAGCTTCGTGTGGCCGTCAATAACGACGTGCGAATGCAATTTGCAGCCGTCACCGAGCATTACGTTTTCACCGATGACGCAGTAAGGGCCAATTTCACACTGCAGGCCGATTTGCGCCTTCGGATGAATGATGGCTGTCTGATGAACCATGCGATTCTGTTTTTTTACGATTTATACCATTTCCCGATAATAATCAGCATCTATTCCAAACGGTAGGGCCGCGCTGCTGCGCGGCCATCTTACCCGGCGGCGTCCCGACCAGTCGGGACCCTACCCATTGCACCGATTGTCTCCGGGAATTGGTGTAACAAGTTGTTCCACTTTCACCGCAGATATCACAACAGCCGCATAAATCGCAAATCGTAAATCTTAAATTCATTCGGCGTCGAGGAGCATGAAGGTCACCTCCGCCTCGCTGACGACCTCCCCGCGCACCTTGCAGACGCCCTTGGCTTTGCAGATTTTCCCGCGCGTCTTCATCAGTTCGATTTCGATGAGGAGCACGTCGCCGGGCACGACCGGCTTGCGCCACTTCACATTTTCGGCGGACATGAAATACGCAAGCTGGCGTCCGGTCTCGGCGTGCTTCATCATCAAAAGACCGGCCACCTGCGCGATGGCTTCCAACTGAAGCACGCCCGGCATGATGGGATGGCCGGGAAAATGTCCCTGAAAATACGGCTCGTTCGCCGTGACGTTTTTGAGGCCGACAATTTTATTGCCTTCAACTTTCGGAATCCGGTCCACCATCAAAAACGGATAGCGATGCGGCAATAACTTCATGATTTCTTCAATGCCCATCTCGCCTTCCTGATTTGCCATCGTCTCGGCTGCCGCGTCGCCGGCGGTTTTGGCGGGCGGCGGCGCAAACGTCTGCACGGCGCGCAACGGCTTTTGCATTTGCGCGAGGATGTGCCGGACCATTTCGCAGTTGGCCGCGTGACTCGGTTTCACGGCAATCAGATGCCCGTGAATCGGCCGGCCGAGCAGCGACAGGTCGCCCACGATGTCGAGCATCTTGTGCCGCACGAATTCCTCGGGATAGCGCAGCGGCTCGGTCGTGAGCACCGCGTCGTCGCGGATGACCACGGCATTCTCCAGACTGCCGCCCTTGATGAGGCCGTTTTTGATGAGGTATTCGATTTCCTCGAAAAAACAAAATGTCCGGGCGTGGGCCAGTTCCTTTTCCCACGTTTTGGGCGTGATTTCCGTGCTGTAAAATTGCGTGAACCGTCCGCGCTTGTCCGCGCTGGTGCAGGTGATCTTGAAGGCCTCGTCGGGAAACAACGTCATCGTCGTCTCGCCCACCTGCAACTCAATCGGCGCGGCGGGCGTGTACGGCTCGCGATTTTCCGCCTGCGGCACGATGCCGGCGGACTGGATGATTTTGCAAAACTCGCGCGAGCTGCCGTCGGCAATGGGCGGCTCGTTCGCGTCCAGTTCGACAATCGCATTGTCAATGCCGTAACCCGCCAGCGCCGCGAGCACGTGTTCGACGGTGTGAATTTTCACATTGCCTTTGGCCAGCGTCGTGGAGCGGCTGGTCTCGCTGACATTTTCCACGCGCGCCTCAATTTCCGGTTTGCCTTCGAGGTCCACGCGGCGGAACCGCACGCCGCTGTTCGCGGGCGCGGGGAGGATGGTCATGTTCACCCGGTTGCCGCTGTGCAAGCCGGTGCCGGAAAAACTCGCGGGCCGATTGAGGGTCTGCTGGTTGAGCACAGGCAGATTAGACAAAACCCGCGCGGGCTTGGCAAGCGGCAGATTCGGAGGGCGGATATCGGAGGGGCGAGTTACACGAGTCCCAAACTTTAATCATCGCTTGCGGAGGGGCGAGCTCTGCGAGACCCAAACTTTAACCACGAAACACACAAAAGACACGAAAGGTCGGAACGCCCAGTTCTCAAGGTAGCACAGGTGTCTCGCCTGTCCTCATTCAAAGCCTGCTCGCGACGCAAGTCGGGGTTGAATGCGGCTTGCGGAGGGCCGGGTTACACGAGGCGCAAAATAATTCCCCCGTTGAAATTCAGGGGCTTGCAGAACTCGCCCCTCCGAAGGAAAGGGTTTGTGAAACAACTCCTAAATCATGTCCACGGCCACCACGCGGATGATTTCTTCCAGCGTCGTCTGGCCGGTGACGGCGCGTTGCAGCCCGTTTTGCCACAGCGTGCGCATTCCCCCCTGGATGGCAATCTGTTCCAGCGCGGACGTCTGCATTTTCTTCAGCACCGCCTCCCGGAAAGGCTCGGTGACCGCCAGCAGTTCAGTCACCGGCATGCGACTGGAGTAACCGGTGTTGTTGCATTGGTCGCAGCCCGCGCCCCGCCGGAATTGGGCTTCGGGCAGCAACGCTTCCGGCACAATCTTCAACTGGCTCGGTTCCGGTTCGTAGGGCTGCGCGCAAATCGGGCAGTTGCCCCGCACCAGCCGCAACCCCATCACGCCCAGCATGCTCGACGCCAGCATGAACGGTTCGATTTCCATGTTGATGAGCCGCGTGAACGCGCCCGCCGAGGTGCCGGAGTGGATGGTGCTGAGCACCAGATGCCCGGTCAGCCCGGCCTGCACGGCAATGGCGGCGGTCTCCGCGTCGCGAATTTCGCCCACCATGACGACCTGCGGGTCCTGGCGCAGGATGCTTTTCAGCGCCACGGCGTAGGTGAAATCCTGCGCGGGATTGACCTGCGTCTGGCTGACCATCGACAGATTGAACTCCACCGGGTCTTCCACCGTGCTGATGCTCATGTTGATGCCGTCGCGCTGCATGATGTAACAAAGCGCCGAATACATCGTGCTCGTTTTGCCCGAGCCGGTGGGGCCGGTGAACAGGAGCAGGCCGCTCGTCCGTTTGAGCAGGCGCAACAGCCCGTGCAACGTCGAATCCTCAAAGCCGAGCGTGTCCAGATCAAACCGCCGGTCTTTCGGATCGAACAGCCGCACCACAATTTTCTCACCGCGCGTCGTGGGAAAAATGGAAACGCGCAACTGCACGCCGTCCAGTTCCGGACCGCCGATGGCCGTGCCGTCCTGCGGCATCCCGGCCTGGTAGGTGACCAGGTTGGACATCACCTTGAAACGCATCGAGATTTTGTCCAGCAGTTCGAGCGGCAGATGCGCCACTTCGGTCAGCACGCCGTTGACGCGGGCGCGCACCTCGACGGCTTTTTCCCACGGCTCGATATGCAGATCGCTGGCGCTGAGTTTGATGGCGTCCTGCACCATGCAATTGACCAGCACGATGATTTCGGGCCCCTGCGCGGCGACCGATTCGGATTGGAGATAATCGGTGGTATAGCTCATGGCCAAGGGGAGAAACTCACCGGACGATTGAGCGTCGGCTGATTGAGCATGGATGGATTAGAACAAAACCCGAAGCCGGTTGACAAGCGGCAAATTCGGGGGACCGATTCGGAGAGGCGAGTTACACAAGACCTCATTTAAACCACGGATGAACACGGATATCGGAGGGGCGAGTTACACGAGGCCCCATTTTAACCATCGCTTGCGGAGGGGCGAGCGCTGCGAGACCCAAATTTTAACCACGAAACACACCAAAGACACGAAATTGACCGCGGATGGACGCGGATAACGTAGGACAGGCGTCCCGCCTGTCGTCTCCATTCAAAGCCCGCTCGCGACACCGACTTTGTCGCGGACTCGCGGAAACGGAGTTCATCGGACTTGGATGCCTGCTCGCGACGCAAGTCGGAGCCTGCTCGCGATTTATCGGAGTTGGATGCCTGCCCTGCGTAGCTTTTGCGGAGAAGGGTTCAATGTTTCTTTTTCAAATCCGGTCCAACGGACTTTTCACCCCCAGGCCGGGTTTTTGCATCACATGCGTGTAAATCTGTGTCGTCGCCACATCTTTGTGTCCGAGCAGTTCCTGCAAGGTGCGAATGTCCGTGCCCGATTCAAGCAAATGGGTGGCGAAGCTGTGACGCAGCACATGCGGCGTCACCCGGATTAGATCGAACGTCCAACGTCCAACGTCGAACATTCAACACCGAACGCCAGAAAGGCGGGTCTCTATTTCTCCTTCCGCTTCTGGGCCGTTCGGATGCTGGAAACAAATATCCGAATCAGTTCGTCCGTCTCGTCCAACAATCCCTCCAGCAAAGTCTCGGATTTCACCAGCGGCACCCGCCGGATGAGCCGCAGCCAGCGCAAGGATTCGCGCAACTCCTTCAGACAGATGCTCAACTTGTGAATAAAGTCATTGGCCGACTCGGCCGCTTGCGCCTCACCATGATTTGGCAAAGCGGAGGTTCCACACCGCAACAGTTGCCCGGCAACATGATTTCCCACCCGGCTGTCCGGCAGCTTTTCAACCAGATGAATGATATTGGCTGCATACTCCAGCAAGCGTTCTTCCAAATTATATTTTGTTTCCATGTTTTCTTCGTTCCAGGTTCATGGTTGAGCGTTGGACGTTCAAGGTTCAAATTCAAGTTCCGGCAATACCCCGGTCTTTGTCCCCCTTGCCGGAACGCACCGTCACTTGCTTCATCGCATAATCCACGTCTTTGACCCGTAATCGCACCGCCTCCAAAATCCGCAGCCCGCTGCCGTAAAGCAGTTTGACCACCAGTTGCGGCGTTCCTTCCAACAAGGATATCACTGACGCAACCTCGTCCCGTGTCAACACGACCGGCACCGGCACCTTTCGCTCGGCGCGCAACGCATCGATCTTGCCTGCCAACGGCTGTTCCAACACCCGCTTGTACAGAAACATCAGCGCGTTCATCGCCTGGTTCTGGGTGGACGGCGCCACGTTCCGGTTCGCCGCCAAGTCCGTCAGGAACGCTTCGATCTTCGCTTCTGCCGGCCGCAAATCAGCGCGCGACTGCATCCGGTGAAATCGCACATACCGCACCACCCATTCCAGATAGGACCGTTCGGTGTGGAGGGAATAGTGATGCAACCGCAGCACTCGCCGCATCTCGTCGAGCAATTTTGGACTGGAGACTGGTTCAAAAGCCGGTTGACTTTGAGGTTGAGTTGACATAATCATTTCTTCATGCACAACTGGGTTGATGCTTATGATAATGGCGCAGGGCGAAACTGCACGAAAACCCGCCCAATATCAAGTTATCAGGGTGAAATGTCATGTTAATCAATGGTT
>JBEKXN010000043.1:0-29380 GCA_049511835.1 Verrucomicrobiota bacterium
GGTGCTCGAGGAAAAAATTCCCGAAATCGCCCGGTTCGTTGGCCGCGGTCTCAAGCGCAAAGGGTTGGAGCTGCTTGGCGTCATTCCGCATCAACAAATGCTGTGCAACCCGACGGTGGATTTGATTTGTGAAGAACTGCGCACCGAATTGCTGAATCAGCCGCCCACATTGGACACGCTCGTGGGCGACGTGGTCGTCGGCGCGATGGGTGCGCAAAACGCGGTTCAATTCTTCAAGCCCGGCACGTTGCTCATCACCCCCGGTGATCGCGAGGACATCGTGCTCGCCGCGGGCGCGGGCATTGACGGGCAAAACAGCGAGAAAATGGCGGGCATCGTCCTGACCGGGGGTCTGCGTCCCGGCGCGAGCGTGCTCAAGGTCATTCAGACCATGCGGATTCCGGTGTTGCTCGCGCAGGCGGACAGTTATCAGGTCGCGTCCCAAGTCCACAACCTCACCGTCAAAACGCGGCCCACCGACGCCGAAAAAATTTCCCTCATCCGCGACATCGTCGCCAAAAACGTAAACGTCAAAAAAATCATCCAATCCTTGTAATATGACAACCCCGCTACCCACCAATACTGTGTTGAACAATCTGCCGGTTTATCAACCCGGCCGGCCAATCGAAGAAGTCGCGCGCGAACTCGGTCTGGACGCCGACGGCATCATCAAGCTCGCGTCGAACGAAAATCCGCTCGGCCCGTCGCGCCTGGGTCTCGCCGCCATGCGCCAAGCGCTCAAGCAGGTGAACCTTTACCCCGACGGCAACGCGTTTTACCTGAAACAAAAGCTCGCCGCCAAACTTGGCGTGACGCCGGCCAACCTCATCCTTGGCAACGGCTCCAATGAAGTCATCGAATTGGTCGGGCACGCGCTGCTCGCGCCCGGCGCGGAAGTCGTCGTGTCGCAATACTGTTTTGCGGTCTATCCCATTGTGACCGCCCTGTTCGGCGCGAAACTCGTCGTCGTGCCGGCGAAAAATCATGCCCACGATCTCGACGCGATGCTGGCCGCCATCACGCCCAACACGCGCATCATCTTCGTCGCCAATCCGAACAATCCCACCGGCACCACCGCGAGCCGCGAGGAGCTGGCGCGCTTCGTCAACGCCGTGCCCGCAAACGTCCTGCTGGCATTGGACGAAGCCTACCTTGAGTTCCTGAACGAACCGCTCGATCTGCTGCCGGAAATCCGGAACGGCAGCAAACCGAACCTGCTTCTGATGCGGACATTCTCAAAGATTTACGGCCTGGCCGGTGTGCGAATTGGCTACGGTATCGGGCATCCCGATTTCATTGCCGCGCTCGAAAAAATCCGCCAGCCGTTCAACATCAACTCGGTGGCACAGGCCGGCGCACTCGCGGCGCTGGACGACACCAAACACGTTGAAAAGACACGCAAGATCAACTCGCGCGGACTCAGACTTTACGCCCGCACATTTCGCAAGCTCGGTCTGGAATTCATTCCGTCGCAGGCGAATTTCATCCTGGTGCGCGTCGGCGAAGGCCAGCGCGTGTTCGAGGAACTGCAGAAGCTGGGAGTGATTGTGCGTCCGATGGGCGGCTACCAATTGCCCGAATGGGTGCGCATCACCGTCGGCACGCCGAAGGAAAACAAGCGGTGCCTGGAAGCGTTGAAAACCGTGCTGGGGAAAAACCAGGCTGCCAGTTAAACGATTCTCCTGCCACCGACCAGACACGCTTGCTGAATAGATGAAATCGCCTATGGCTAAAGTCAAATCAGGTCATCAGGAAATTATCGGAGAGACCCTTGCCAAATTGTGGCTTTTTGAGCAAGGATGGGATCCATATGACCGGTTCCTTGATAGGTATAAAGTGGACTTTGTTCTCCGCACTCAAAAAGCATCTGCCCCCGTTTATCGCGACATTCAGGTAAAGTTTCGCTCGTTGCATCCTCCTTGCAAGTGGATGAAGCCTATGTTTTCGGTCCACACCGGAATCAGACTCGGCAAAGATGATTTCAAAGATCATCGCCCCGAACTATTCGTAGTTGTCGTCCTCCGCACCAAATCGCAGCCTTACCAAACAGATTACTTCACTTTCCCAAGCAAATGGTTCCGTGAGCGAATCCAAGAAGCACCATTCTACAAGAAAAACGTCTCAAAGATCGTAAGTTTTGCAAAGGCAGCTACGGCAGATAATTGGTTCATTCTGAAGCAGCGGAAAAAATTTCTGCAAGTGAATGTAGAAACCTGCCTCAACATAGACTCGTATCGGAATAACGCTGCTCTTTTGGGCCAATGATTATCCTAATTTTTTCTTCACGCCGCGGCTGAAACTTTCGGTGTGGATGTCGGTGCGTTTGTGCAGGCTGCGCACGGTCTTTGGGTTGGGTGGCGGCTCATTTGAGCAAGGAGGAAAATCCGGTCGGCTTGCCCGAGGAAAAAGCCCGCGAGGTCGTGGACTTCGCGCGTTTTCTCCAACTACAGTCCGGCGACCGCGAGTGGGAACGCATCCTTGCGGAGAAACGTACTTATCCGAAACTGGAAAAGTTTGCCGCCGAATCCTTGCGCGAGGGCAAAGCGGTTTTGTTTTAGCGCCGTCGGCGCGGCATCGTTGTAGAAACCGTCCCATAGAATATTTCCAAGCTCCGTTAGGAGTGGCATATTCCCTGGTTGGAGTTCACGCTTCAGCGTGTCCGACACCCGCACAAGCTGAAGCTTGAACTCCAACCGATGATGTCCCCCCCCGATGGAGCTTGAAATTGATTGATTCCGATTTCTACAAATATGCCAGCCCTGACGGGCTTTCAAAAAACTTTGCGTGTCTCCGCGTCCTCCGCGTCTCTGCGTTTATCCCAATTTTTCCTGCAAGCGGCGAGTGAAGCATTTTCCGGTGTGTCGGAAGTTCGCCCAAAATAATTATTTGAATCGTGGCGAAAACCGAATACTTATCCCTGTGTTGAAACACCATAATGAGCCAAAGTGAAACTGACCGACCTGCGGGGCATCCTGCAATACATTCCGCAATTCCGCGAAAAGACGTTCATCCTGAGCATTGACGGGGCGATCGTCACGGACGAGAACTTCGCGACACTGCTGCTGGATGTGGCGGTGTTGCGGTCATTGAGCATCCGTGTCGTGCTCGTCCACGGCGCGTCGGCACAAATCAAAGCGCTGGCTGAGGAACAGAAAATTCAACCCTCCAACCTCGATGGCTCCGGCGTCACGGACGCAAGCACGCTCAATCTCGCGCTCACGGCCGCGAACCGGCTCACCCACGAAATTCTCGAAGGGCTTTCGGCCAACGATCTTCGCGCCGCCAGCACGAACGTTATCATCGCTCATCCCATGGGCATCATCCAAGGCGTGGACCATCTGTTCACGGGCAAGGTCGAGCGCGTGGACGTGGAAATGCTCCAGTCGCTGCTGACGCAGGGCGTGGTGCCGGTCATCCCGCCGCTCGGGTTTGACGGCGATGGCAAGACCTACCGGGTGAATTCCGACGGTGTGGCGGTGGCCGTGGCCGACGCGCTCAAGGCCATCAAACTGATTTTCATCACGGCGCAGGACGGTTTGCGTTACAACGGCCAGCTCATCCGGCAGATGCTTGTGGCGGATTTGCAAAATCTGCTGCAACAAAACAGCGCCGGGTTTGCGCCGGAATCGCTCTCGAAGGCGCAACACGCCGTGCTCGCCTGCCTGGCCGGAGTCCCGCGCGTTCACATCATCAATGGCAAGGTGGACGAAGGCCTGCTCGCGGAAGTTTTTTCCAACGACGGCATCGGCACGCTCATTTACGCCAACGAATACCAGCAAATCCGGCCCGCGAAGAAAAAGGACGTGCGGGCGATTCAACTGCTGACCAAGGCGGCGGTCGAGGCGGATGAACTGGTCAAACGCACCCGGGCGAGCATCGAGAAAAGCCTGGGCGATTATTACCTCTTCGAGATTGATAAAAATCCGGTCGCGTGCGTGGCGTTGCATGTTTACTCCGAACAGAAAAAGGGCGAACTGGCGTGCCTTTACGTCAACCCGTCGTATGAAAACCAGGGCATCGGGCGGAAGCTGATTCAGTTCATTGAAAGCAAGGCGCGCGAAATGGACTTGGGCGAACTTATCACGCTTTCCACGCAGGCGTTCACGTATTTTCAATCCAAGGGCGGTTTTGCCGAGGGCACGCCCAACGATTTGCCGCCCGCCCGCCGCGAAAAATACGAGCAGAGCGGACGCAACTCGAAGGTGCTCGTGAAGAAATTAAAGTAGCGCCGGCGTCCCGCCGGCGATTTCCCAATGACTACACCAACGAGCCCATTCGGAAAATTTTTGCTCGCATGCAAAATACAGGGGGTGGTTCCAACCCCCTTCGTCCTCATCGTCAGCGTCGCAAACCAAACCGTTTCGCTCTTTGAACGAACTGTAGCGGCGGTCTATGACCGTCGCTCAAAAAGGAAATTTCCTTCGAATTCACCGGCGGTCGCAGACCGCCGCTACAGACGCGTCAAAATTTTTCGCTGTTCCACTTCCCGCTTTGGCATCAGCCAGGTCGCCGGCTCGAACGGCACGCCGCTGGGATTGCATCGCGTCGTGGAAAAAATCGGCGGCGGCTGGCCGGTGGGAACGGTTTTCAAGGGCCGCCGACCGGTGGGTTACACGTGGCAGGGAATGCCGGACGCAAAAATCACCACGCGCATTCTCTGGCTGGAAGGACTCGAACCCGGTTTCAACCGCGGCGGCGACGTGGATTCCCACGCGCGCTACATTTACATCCACGGCACCGGCGACCAGACGACGATTGGCCGGCCCATGTCGTGCGGCTGCATTCATCTCGCCGACGCAGATTTGATTCCGCTCTACGACAAACTGCGGGGCGGCACGCTGGTCTGGATTGCTGATTCCTAACCGCCTGTCAGAAGCAACAGCTAGGATGAATGATTGTTTCCAAGGAAATTTGAATTTTGAGGATGAAAAATAAATTTAATTCGGCAGCAATGTTAAAAGTGAGTTGCGGTTTGTTGGCCGGAATGCTCGCGCCCGGGGTGGTTCATGCGTGCGCGTGCGGATGCGGCGTTTTTGACGTGGGCACCAGTTCAATGTTTCCCGGCGGCGAAGGCGGAATGGCTTTCCTTCAATATGACTATCAGGATCAGAACCGCAATTGGAGCGGCACGTCGCAAGCGCCGGCGGCGAACAATGATGACAAGAAAATTGAGACGGACTTTGTCACATTGGGCCTGCAATACATGTTCAATCGAAGCTGGGGCGTTCAGGCCGAAGTGCCCTACGATTTTCGTTACTTCAAAACCAAGGACGACGCGGGCGACATCGTGTCGCGAAATTGGAGCCAGTTTGGCGACATCCGGCTGGAAGGCATTTACACCGGATTTTTTGCCGATTTGTCCGCCGGGGTGACGTTCGGACTGAAATTGCCGACGGGCAGTCATACGTTCGACTCTGACGTGGTTGACCGTGACACCCAAATCGGCACGGGCAGCACGGATGTTTTGCTGGGCGGTTTTTATCGCGATAATCTGGATCGCAACCAAAAATGGGACTGGTTTGTGCAATTGCAACTGGATGTGCCGGCGCTGATCCAGGATGAATATCGTCCGGGCGTCGAATTGGACACGGCGGCCGGAATTGATTACAAAGGGCTTTCGCTCGGGCGCGTGAGGATTTCACCGGTGGCGCAGGTGATTTTTTCCGAGCGGACCAGTGACAGCGGCGCCGCCGCCGATTCCGACAACTCCGGCTACCAGCGCATTTTGCTTTCGCCCGGGATCGAATTTCACATTCATCCGGTGAAAATTTACGCGGATGCCGAATTTCCCGTCTATCAAAACTTCACCGGCAATCAATTGGCCGCGCCGGTGCTGTTCAAGGTGAGCCTGAGCTTTATGTTTTAGGCATTTCCCCAGCCAGAGGTGCCGGGCGGCGCGGATTTGCCGGCGAGCATCGCCAGCACCGGCAACCAACTCGTGCCGGATTATCGCATCCACGCGGCGGTCACGTGGCGGTTTTGAGGTGGGAAAAGATGCGGGAGACGAACACGGAGACATCAAACGGTTTGACGATATAATCGGCGGCGCCAAGTTCAAAGCAACCCTGCCGGTTTCCCTCATCCGGACGTCCGGAAACAAAAATGACCGGTATGCGGCATAAATGAAGGTCTTGTTTCAAACGGCGGCAGAGTTCCAGGCCGCTGATGTCCGGCAAATCAATGTCCAGCGTGATCAAATCAAATTTTCCGTCCTTTGCCAGTTGCATTCCTTCCGCCCCGGTCCGGGCGCCCACGGCTTCACAGCCCACCCGTTTCAACAGGTAAAGCATCGCCGCCAAAACGTCCGGCTGGTCTTCAACGACCAGGATTTTGGGTTTGCGGAGGGGCACGGTCATGGTTCGGTCGTTCATTTTCCGCGAGTGCGGTGACGGGCCAGTTTTTCACGGATGGCGTTGCGGACGAATTTGGAACGGTCCGAGTCTTCCTTTCTGGCGCCCTGATCCAGCCGCGGCATGAGCTTTCCCGGCACCCAAACTGCCAGCAGTTTGCCCTTTGGCTTATTCCCTGAGCCACGCTTCATGGTGTGGTGTCTATATTCAATCTATACTCATGTCAACATTTTATTTTGGTTTTTTTGGCGGCAAAGAAGTATATATGGAGCGCCATGCCTAATCAGCGCGCACCAGGTCAAAAATTGCTGCCCATTGCCGTGGATGAAAAATTCCTCCGGGAATTGGATGCCGGACTGGGGCCGGCCGGATACCGGAACCGTTCGCAATTCATCCGGGATGCCATCATTGAAAAATTATTGCGCGCGGACATCTCCCTTTCCAAGGAACTGGCTTTGCCGCCGCATCGAATTGGAAAAGGGGGAGGCGTTTCCTCCAAGAGCCGTTATCCGATTCACCGCCCGTCCGAATATGCGTTGAACGAGAAGGCGGATTCAAAAAAGGGCGGGGTTTCAAGGCGGAAATCCGGTTCAAAGTAAGAGCCTTGCTTTTTTGAGGCCGGAAGCGGTTCGTTCAGGCCACGGTTGCCAAGGAGGCCGGGAGGGGATGCCCATTGAAAAACAACCACCACCCGAATAAAAACCAGACCGGGTTGCTGTCCGCGCCTGCGAAAACCGATTCGGGCGACAGCCGCCAAGGAGGTGGGGATGAAGAATCCCGCTGAAAAAACGACTGTCCGCCCGAATCAAAAACCAAAACTCATACCACCCTCACCGCGCATCAAAAAATGTTTGCGCGGCGGCCTTAAATTGAAAAGAACCAATCGGACGCTTTCAGGCTGAAATGGAAACCGGTTTCATCCTCATAACCCACCGGCACCCGGGATTTGATTGCGGCACGCAATTTCGCGATGATTCGAACCGGAAAACTGACCTCAGGCCAGGCAATCCGCAGGGTAATGGCAGTTGACGAAGACATCGTTTGTTCAACGTGGCGTTCCGCCAATTGACTGCCAGCAATCATGTTATGACCCTGCACGACCAAGCCGAAATGTGCTCTCCATTTTTTGGCGACATCTTAGCAATATTTGCAGAGTCAATCCGACCTGAATGTCGGATCATCGGTGAAGGAAGAACGGTTGCGGGTTGCGATGAACACTGGAAACTTCGCACTTTTCACTTTGGCTTTTTGGCTTACCTTCTTGTCACATGACTTTGAATGAGCAAATGACGCGACTGGCCCGACAGGCCAGGGTGGCGTCGCGCGAACTCGCCCAACTCACGACGGCGGAGAAAAATTCGTGTCTGCTCGCGATGGCGGCTGCGCTCGAAAAAAACGCCGACGCCATCAAATCGGCCAACACGTCCGACATGGACACCGCCGCGAAGTCCGGCCTCTCATCGGCCATGCTCGACCGCCTCAAGCTCGACGACAAACGCATCGCGGCGATGGCGAAAGGTTTGCGGGAGGTGGCGGCGCTGGCGGATCCGGTGGGAAGAATCCTGGACGAACGCGTCCGGCCCAACGGCCTGAAGCTCCAGAAAATTTCCACGCCCATTGGCGTGGTGGTCATCATTTACGAATCACGCCCCAATGTGACGGCGGACGCGGCGAGCCTTTGTTTCAAATCCGGCAACGCCACGATTTTGCGCGGCGGCAAGGAAGCGTTGAACTCGAATCAAACCATCGCGCGAATCATGATCGAGGCGGGGAAACAGGCGCTCGCGAAATTTCCCGAACACGCGATCCAGGTGGTGCCTGTGGTTGACCGCGAGGCGATTCCCATTTTGCTTTCCCTCACGCAATACATTGACCTGTGCATGCCCCGCGGCGGCGAAGGTCTGATTCGCGCCGTGGCCGAGTGCTCCAAAGTGCCGGTCATCAAACATTACAAGGGCGTTTGCCACGTTTTTGTGGACGCCGACGCGGATTTGAAAATGGCCGGGGAAATTGCGTTGAACGCGAAAGTCCAGCGTCCCGCCGTGTGCAACGCGATGGAAACGCTGCTGGTGGACAAGGCCATCGCGGAAAAGTTTCTTCCGCAGATAGCAACGCGGCTCTGGGAAAAGCATGTTGAACTGCGGGCGGATGAGGATTCGGTGAAGCTGCTTGACGCCATACGCCATACGCAACCCGCAGCGAAAATCCGGCGGGCGACCGAGCAGGATTTTTACACCGAATACAACGATTATATTCTGAACGTGCGCGTCGTGGACGGCGTGAAGGCGGCGATTGACCACATCAATCAATACGGCTCGGCGCATTCGGACAGCATCGTGACGAAGAACGAGGCGCACGCGAAACAATTCCTCGCCGAAGTGGATTCGGCGGCGGTTTACTGGAACGCCTCGACGCGGTTCACCGATGGCGGTGAATTCGGCATGGGCGCGGAAATCGGCATCAGCACCGACAAAATCGGCGCGCGCGGCCCGATGGGCCTGGACGAACTGACGAGCTACAAGTGGCTGGGCATTGGCACCGGGCAGTTACGGACTTGAGCAGCAGCCGATGTGAGGCTCATTATTTACGATATACGATTTACGCACTGCACAGGAATTGAGAAAGACTTCATAAATCGCATATCGTAAATTCAGTCGAAGCCTCGTCCCCTCGACTGTTACAGGGTATTGAGCCGCCGTATTTTCAGACATGAGTGTAAAACGGAGTCCGAAAATCACCCTCAATTTCAACGTAAACATTTGGTTTCTGAGTGTCCAGACGGGTTGGAACACGCCCTGCTTGGATGGTTGTTTATGCGAAGCTGTTCCCTCGCTGTTTTTTCCGGTTTGTCCGGGCTGTTCATCCTCTTTGCCGTTCCGCCCGCCCGGGCACAAAGCAACCAAAACATTTACGCCGATTCATTGCAGAACGGATGGGCAGACTGGAGTTGGGCAACGGTAAATCTGGCAAACACAAGTCCGGTTCACGGCGGCTCCGACTCCATAAGTGTAACTTGCGCAGGCTATACCGCACTCTATCTTGAACACACCGCTTTTGATTCAAGTCCATACACCAACCTGACCTTTTGGATCAATGGCGGTTCGGTGGGCGGGCAAGTATTGACGGTGGAAGCCACCCTGAGCGGAGGGATTCAATCCGGCGTTGTGCTGTCTGCTCTGGCGGCGAATACGTGGAGACAAATCAACGTTCCGCTATCCACCCTTGGTGTGGCCAACCAGCCCAATCTGGATGGCATCTGGATCTGGAACAATACGTCCGCCAGCCTGTCCACCTTTTATGTGGATGATATCGCGTTACAGGCTGGACCGCCGCAGCCGCCTTCGACCAACGCCAGTGTAACCATTCAAATTGATGCGCTGGCCAACCGCCACGCGATCAGCCCGCTGATTTACGGCGTGGCCTTCGCGTCGTCGAACCAAGTGGCGGATTTGAATTGTCCGATCAACCGTTCCGGGGGCAACTCCGAGACGCGCTACAACTGGCAGCTCAACGCGCACAACCACGGTGCCGATTGGTATTTCGAAAGCATTGACGATGGGAGCGCCACGCCCGGCGCGTCGGCGGACGATTTTGTGGCCAACAGCAAGTGCGGCGGGGCCCAGGCGATGATCACCATTCCCATGATCGGCTGGATGCCCAGGCTGGACTCCAACCGCGGCAAACTCGCCAGTTATTCCATTGCCAAATACGGTCCGCAAACCGACAACGATTCATCGTGGATGCCCGACGCCGGCAACGGCATCAGCGTCACCAACGACACGCCCATCACGTGGAACGACCGCAACGACGCCAATTTCCTCACCAATGTGGTCTTCCAGCAGGCTTATGTGCAACACCTGACCAACCGTTGGGGATTGTCCACCAATGGCGGCGTGCGCTTCTACCTCATGGACAACGAGCACAGCATCTGGTTCTCGACGCATCAAGATATCCATCCGGTGGGTCCGACGATGCAGGAAATCCGGACCAATATGCTCATCTACGCGGGCATGGTGAAATCCAACGATCCGAACGCGCTGGTTTGCGGGCCGGAGGAATGGGGTTGGAGCGGATATTTTTACAGCGGTTACGACCAGCAATGGTCCGGCCAACACGGAGACTACACCCCGGCGGATTATCCCGACCGGAAAGCCAACGGCGGCTGGGACTATATGCCCTGGCTGCTCAACCAGTTCTATCAATTCTCCACCACCAACCACCAGCGATTACTGGATTACCTCACCGTTCACTGTTATCCGCAGGAAGGCAGCGTCAGCGGAAGCGCGGTGGACTCCACAACGGAGTTGTTGCGGAACCAATCCACCCGCGTGTTCTGGGACACCAATTACGTGGATCCCAGTTGGATCAACAGCGTCGTCGCGCTCATTCCCCGGATGAAGAACTGGGTGGCGACCAACTATCCCGGCACGAAGATCGGCATCACTGAATACAACTGGGGGGCCGAACCTTACATCAACGGCGCGACCGCCCAAGCTGACATTCTTGGCATCTTTGGCAGTCAAGGTCTTGACCTGGCCACGCGTTGGACGATGCCCGCCACAAACACCCCCACCTTTCTGGCCATGAAGATGTACCGCAATTATGACGGCAACAAATCCGCTTTCGGCGACACCAGCGTGGCGGCCACAGTGCCCAACCCGGACAATCTTTCTGCCTTTGCCGCGATTCGCACCAACGACAGCGCCCTGACCATCATGGTCATCAACAAGACCCTCAGCGGGCTGACCCCGCTGGCGTTGAATGTCACCAATTTTGCCAACAGCGGCACCGCGCAGGCCTGGCAGCTCACGGCCAGCAATGTCATCAACCGCCTGGCGGACATTCCTTGCGCCGGCGGAACCGTCAGCAACCAGCTCCCGGCCCAGAGCATCACCTTGTTTGTGCTGCCCACCGCCAAAAAACTTCAAATGCGGGTTGGCACCAACGCCGCGCCCCACCTGATGGAATTGTGGATGGATGGGCAGGGCGGACAGAGTTACATCCTCCAATCGTCCACCAACCTGACAGCTTGGTCGGCGGTGTGCACCAATACATTTTCCAGCAATTCCTTCCGGATCCTTGTGGGCACGACCAACTCAGCCCGGATGTTTTATCGCGGCCTCCTGAATTCGCCGTAGCGAAAATTATCTCCGGAACGGCTTCCTCCGCTTCCTTTGACGGACCGATCGAAGCTCGACTTTCCATCGCGGCTCACGGGTTCGCTCGCTCCACCGGTTGGATACCTGTAAAACCAGTCCCAAGATTACGGCGAGAACACGCGGTAGAAACATTGCGCGTTATTCGTCGCCTGCCGGTCGATGAACCGGAACTGGCCGGGCGAAATTTCCGTGACGCCACCCAGCACCGTCCAGTCGATCAACGGCAATAATAGATTTGTGGTCGCCAGGATGCCAAACAACGCTCCCGGACTATTGGTGAAGGCGAGCTGAAACGCGCCGTTGGTTTGTATATGGGCGCCGGTCAGAATGGCCACCGTCGGAATTGGAACACTGATGTTGACAACGCTGCTAGTGCTCGGAATGCCGTTGGCAAACACCGTCACCAGCGCGTAACCGGGCGGGAAACCCCACACCGGCGCGGAGGTGTACGAATTCGGGGACCAGTTTGTGGCTAGCAGGAACCAGGTCTGTCCGCTTTCCAGGCTGCGCAACTGGGTGACGGGATAATCGGACGGCGAGTCCTGGCCACCGTTGCCGCCCGAGGCTTCGGAAATGCCCCGAAACCGGAAACCGCTGAACGTCAGGCAGTCACCCAAATTCAGGCTGCCGAGTGAAGCCAGGCTCTCACCCAGACGGGTCATCAGAGTTAACGATGCAATCTGCGGCTGCCAGGCAGGATTGAATCCCAGACCGACATCATATAACTCCGCGCTGGCAAGGACGTTAAAACCATCCCAGCCCCCCGCGATCAGCACCTGTCCATTGGGCAGCAACGTCGCGGTATGATAAAAGCGTGCGATGTTCAGCGCGCCGGTGACCGTCCATGTTTCCGTTTCCGGGTCGTACAACTCCACGCTGGAAAATGGGATGCCGAGGAATTCGTCGCCCCCCGCGATCATAACCTTGCCGTTAAGCAGCAAAGTTGCTGTGTGATTCCAGCGCGGGGTGTTCAGCACGCCGGTGGCCGTCCACGACTCTGTGACCGGATCATACAACTCCGTGCCGGAAAGTCCCGTGCCAAAGCCGTCATAGCCGGCCGCGACGAGCACCTTGCCGTTGGGCAGCAAGGTGGCCGTGTGACCGTTGCGTTCGCTGGCCAGCCAGCCGGTCCACCTCCATGTCCCGCTGATCGGATCGTATAATTCCGCGCTGGAATGAGTGCCGTATTCGTAGTAGCCCCCGGCGACCAGCACCTTGCCATTGGGCAGCAGCGTCGCCGTGTGCATAGAACGTTCGATGTCCAGCCTGCCGGTCGTCGTCCATGTCCCGCTGTCCGGGTCGTACAACTCGGCGCTGGAAAGAATTCGCTGGCTGCTGCCACCGGGTATTATGCCGGTGCCACCCGCGACCAACACCTTGCCATTCGGCAACAAAGTCGCGGAGTGGTCATAACGGGCATCATTCATTGAGCCGGTTACCGTCCATGTCCCGCTTTCCGGATCGTAGAGTTCCGCGCTGGAAAGTTCGTTCGGGTAGGTCGCGCCTCGTCCCCCGGCGACCAGCACCTTTCCGTTGGGTAGCAACGTCGCAGTATGTTCAGAACGCGGGATGTTCAACGCGCCAGTTTTCGTCCATGTCCCGCTTTCCGGATCGTACAAATCGCAGTTGGCAATGAAGTCGTTAGTGCCCGAGCCCCCCGCGAGCAAAACCTTCCCATTGGGCAGCAAGGTTGCCGTTTCATAATAGTCACGCGCGGCGTTCAACGCGCCGGTCATCGTCCACGCTCCGGTGGCGGGATTGATTGCCGGGTCGTACAACTCCGAACTGGAAAGTTCAGCGGCTCCGTCATAGCCCGCTGCGACGAGGACCTTGCCGCCGGGCAGCAGGGTCGCCGTGTGGTTTGCGCGCGTGACGTTCATCGCAACCGGCAGGAGCGTCCATGTGCCGGTGGTGGGATCGAACGACTCCACGCCCGCAATCGGGTTGTTGAAATTGTCGAAGCCCCCCGCGACGAGGAGCTTCCCGTCGGGCAACAAGGTGGCCGTGTGCCGCCGGCGCGGGGCGGTCATTGGGTTGGCGACCGTCCACGCCCCTGTGGCGGGATCAAACAACTCGGCGCTGGAAAGAGAAGTGCCGCCGGCAAAGCCCCCGGCGACCAGAACCTGTCCGTTGGGCAGCAAGGTGGCCGTGTGCAATTGGCGCCCGACATTCAGGGAGTTGGTCGTGATCCACGTTCCGCTGGCCGGGTTGTAAAGTTCGACACTGGAGAGAATGCCATTGGTACCAGTTCCTCCCACCACCAGCACCTGCCCGTTGGGCAGCAGAGTTGCGGTGTGTCCCCATCGCGGTTTGTTCAAGGGGCCGGTGACCGTGTGGGTGCCGTTGAAAGGATTGTACAGCTCAACGCTGGAAAGCACCTTGGTGTCATCGGAGCCTCCCACGACCAGCACCTGCCCGTCGGCCAACAACGTCGCCGTATGCGAATGACGTCCGTCGTTCAACGGACCGGACGCTGTCCATGTGCCGGTGGCCGGATCGTATAACTCCGCGCTGGAAAGAGCGCCGCTTGCACCCAGGCCCCCCACGACCAGCACCTTGCCGTTGGGCAAAAAGGTCGCCGTGTGGAACTGGCGCGCGTTGTTCAACGGGCGGTTGGTCGTCCACGTTCCGTTGGCCGGATCGTACAGCTCCACGCTGGAAAGGAAGTGGGTGTCATTGTTCCACCCTCCCGTAACCAGCACCTTGCCATTGGCCAGCAAAGTCGCCGTGTGAAACCAGCGCCCCGCGTTCAGCGGACCGCTGGCGGTCCACGAAGCGGCTTGTGCCGGTTGAAGGATGGATAAATGGAGCGCCAGCAGCGCGGCTGGTGCCAGCGCAAGAGGAAAGTTTTTGGTGTTTTGAGTTTTCATAGAGCGGCTTGTTCCGCCTACGGGCTGTAGGCTGCGGTTAAATTCAATTCAGCTTATGTTCAATGAAGATTCATAATGCACGTTTGCGCGACTACCAGTACTACCAAGCTCCTGTCAAGCAGATTTTCCAAAACCATTTTCCGACAACGGCGCAACGGCGCATCCCGGTTTTTGAGCACTGCCGGTGGTTGGAGAAGCCGTTGCCGAAAATTGAACTTGCGCTACCATGTCACGGTGAATTTGAACACGGCTGATGCCCCTTTATCCGGCCAGACTGCGGCGGAGGCCGCGCGGTCCATCCGCGACGCCCTCCCCGTTGGTGGGCTGTTTGCCGGACTTGAGTGGCGCATCTCACCGACGCCATTTCCGCTCGGCGAAAATCTGGCGAAGGAAATCGAATCACTGGGCCGCGTGCTGCTGCAATTTTATCGCGCGGTCAACCTGCTGTACCGCAAAAGCGCCGAAGGCGAACAGCCGGACTGGGTCGCGCGCTGGCTCGACCTCGGCAAACCGGCGGACCTCATCGCGCTCCAGCGTTCGCCCGCGTTCAAGAACGATGTGCCGCGTGTCATTCGCCCCGACATTTTGCTGACGGAAACCGGCCTCAGCATTACAGAACTGGATTCCGTGCCCGGCGGCATCGGGCTGACGGCGTGGCTGAACCAGACGTATTCAAAAATTTCGGAGGGCGGAGTTCCACGACGCCCAAATCAAGATGGGGACTCGCAGAGCTCGCCCCTCCGAAAAATAGAATTGCTCGGCGCTGCGGACGGGATGTTACGCGGGTTTGAATCCATCTTCGGTGATGCGAAGCAAGTTCACATCATCGTGTCGGAGGAAGCGGCGACGTATCGGCCGGAGATGAATTGGTTGTGCGAACAACTTGGCTCACGATTCACGGTTCACGATTCACAATTCAGCGAGTTTGTCGATGGCGACGCGGTGTATCGCTTTTTCGAGTTGTTCGACCTGGCCAACGTGCCGAATTCAAAAAAGATTTTTGAACTGGCCGCCGAAAAACGCGTCCGTCTCACACCGCCGCCCAAGCCGGTTTTCGAGGAGAAAATGCTGTTCGCGCTGTTATGGAATCGCAACCTGCACGACTTCTGGCGGCAGGAACTCGGCGAAGGCTTCCTGGCGCGTTTGAAAAAACTAATTCCCTGCACGTGGGTCGTTGACCCGGCGCCGCTGCCGCCGCAGGCGGCCATTCCGGAATTGAACCTGACGGACTGGCAGCAACTCAAGGCGTTGTCGCAGCGCGAGCGCGACTTGATTTTGAAAGTGTCGGGCTTTTCCGAGCACGCGTGGGGCGCACGCGGGGTTTTTCTCGGCAGTGATTTGTCGCACGAAGATTGGGCCAAGGCGGTGGATGATGCCATTCAACACTTCGAGCAGTCGCCGCGCGTTCTCCAGCGATATCACAAACCCGCGCTGGTTGAAGCGCAGTGGTTTGATTTCGAGAAGAATGTGGTGGTGCCGATGAAAGGCCGGGTGCGGTTGTGTCCATATTATTTCGTGGCTGGCGAAGGCGACGCGGCGCGACCGCAACTCGGCGGCGTGCTGGCCACGGTCAACCCCGCCGACAAAAAGATCATCCACGGCATGAGTGATGCCATTCTGGCGCCGTGTACGAAGCCGTCACAAACTTCAGGCGTATCCGCGCAGTAGGACAGGCGTCGCGCCTGTCTCCATCTTCATGAATCCTGCCGGCTAATGGATCGTCCTTCATGGCAACGACCATCTTTTTCGGAATTGAAGTTCAAAGTTCAGAGACAGGCGCGACGCCTGTCCTACTTGCCAAACCGCCGCGTAAATCGTAAATCGTAAGCACCAATGACTGACAAGCCGCTGCGTGCCACTGCTGTTGAAATCGTCCATCGTCTCCAAACCGCCGGCTTCGGCGCGTTCTGGGTCGGCGGCTGCGTGCGCGATTTTCTGCTGGGACGCGAGCCGGACGATTACGACATCGCCACGTCCGCGCGACCGGAGCAGATCGAAAAAATTTTCAAACGCACTGTCGCCGTCGGCAAAAAATTCGGGGTGATGGTTGTCCTGGAAGGCGGGCATCAATTCCAGGTCGCCACGTTTCGCGCCGAGGCGGATTATCGCGACGGCCGGCATCCGGAGCAGGTCACGTTCGGCGACGCCGAGGCCGATGCGCAGCGGCGCGATTTCACCGTGAACGGGCTTTTCTACGATCCGGTAGCGCAAAAACTCCACGATTGGGTCGGCGGTGAAAAGGATTTGCGCGCGAAAATCATCCGCACCATCGGCTCGCCGGGCGAACGGTTCGCCGAAGACCATTTGCGTTTGCTGCGCGCGGTGCGGTTTGCCGCGCAATTGGATTTTGAAATCGAGCCGCAAACTTTTGCCGCGGTCAGAACGCTCGCGCCCAAAATCGAACTCATCAGCGCCGAGCGGATTCGCGACGAACTCATCAAATTGTTCTCGCCACCAAGCAAAGATATCTCCCTCTCCTCCGGCGGAGGAGAGGGGCGGGGTGAGGAGGCCGAAGCTGGAAAAATTCAAAGCCCCTCGCCCCGGCCCTCTCCCCGTTTGGGCGGGGCGAGGGAGAATATGATGTCACCCGCCGCGCGGGGGCTGGTTTTGCTGCTCCAAAGCGGATTGCTTCCCGGCGTTTTGCCCGAGGTCGTCACCACGATTGCGTGCGGGCAATCGCCGGATTTTCATCCCGAAGGCACGGTGTTTGAGCACATCCGGCTGATGCTGGAGAAACTGCCGCCGGGCGCGCATCCATCGCTGCCGTGGATGGTGATTTTACATGACATCGCCAAGCCGGCCACGGCCGAGCTCGATCCCGTCACGGGCAAAATCCATTTCTACGGCCACGAAAAAGTCGGCGCGGCGCTGGCGGAACGGATTTTGACGCGGCTGCGCTTCCCCAAAAAGCAAATCGAGGAAATTGTTGCGTGCGTGCGGCAGCACATGCAATTCAAGGATGTGAAGCAAATGCGCAAGGCCACGCTGCGGCGGCTGTTGTTGCGCAAGACGTTTCCGCTGGAACTGGAACTGCACCGGCTGGATTGTCTCGGCTCGCACGGCGCGCTGGATCATTACGAATTTTTGGTACAGCAGGCGGCGGAACTGGAGAAACAGCCGGCGATTCGGCCGCCGTTGCTCACCGGCAACGATTTGATTGCGCTGGGCGTGAAACCGGGTCCGGCGATGGGTGCAATGCTCGCGGAAATCCGCGAAAAACAGTTGCAGGATGAATTGAAAACTCCGCGCCAGGCCAGGGCGTGGGTGAAGAAAAAAATGAAGTAGTGCCCTGATTTTGTGTAGCGTCGAGCCTGTGGCTCGATCAAATCGGCGCACAGCGCCGACCCTACAATTGAATCAGGCCGCTGCCAGGATGAGACATGGCTGACGAACCGATTGAACTGCCGATTGATGGCGTGCTGGATTTGCATACGTTCCAGCCGCGCGAGGTGAAGGATCTCGTGCCGGATTATCTGGCGGCGTGCCGGGAGCGGGGCATCCTTCAGGTGCGCATCATTCACGGCAAAGGCATCGGCAACCTGCGGCGCACCGTCCACGCAATTCTGGCCAAACATCCGGCCGTGGTGTCCTTCACGCTCGATCATCCGCAGTTCAGCGGCTGGGGCGCGACCCTCGTGCAACTGCGGAAGTTGTGACGTGAAACCGGTTTGCCGTCATATAATGGGTTAAATTCCGATTACATCCATCAGGCGATTGACCACGCCAAGGAATATGTACGCGGCAATGTCCATACAAACGGGTTTGAAAACTTTTGGTGTTTGTTAAAAAGGTCAATTCGTGGAACTTATGTAAGCGTTGACCAGCCCCATTTATTTCGTTATTTGGACGAACAATCATTTCGCTTCAATGAGCGGGAAACGACTGATTCCGAACGCTTTTTGAAGGCTGTTCCTTCAATTGTGGGGCGACGCTTGACCTATCGTGGATTGACAGGTAGCATGGGTTGGACTGAATGTTAAAACAGCGACGGGGGAAAACGAAAACGATAACCATGAGTGATGAAGTAAAAACGCAACAGCCTCAACCCACACCAGCGGGGGGCGAGACTATTTACCATTATACCAAAAGCAATTATTTCCGAGTAGTGCATGTTGATGGAGTGTATGGCGGTCCCGCTCCAACCTTGGGTAATATGGTGATGACAATTTTTAGCGAACGAGTCCCTTTTCCAGACAAAAGTATTAATGATGCGTGTGGAAATGAAATTGTTCAAAAGCGTGAAGCGAAACATGGGTACGAGAGAGAATTAGAGGTTTCCCTTGCGATGAATCTTGCAACTGCAAAAATCATACAGCAGTGGCTTGATGGTGCTATCAAGCGTACTGAAGCGATACAGCAGCAAAAGCAGCAAACTAAAACGTCTTAATGGAAACGAAGAAAATAATTCAATTAGCAACGCGGGGTGCTACGGCTACCTCGTGCGTTCTCGCATTGAATGGTTCGTATTTTGGAAAACAAAACGAGCCGGTTTCAGTAGCAGTTCCCATTGGCATTAGCGAAGCAAAAGGATTTTGGGTTAATGCTGAATCGCAAATCACAACTTCCCAAAACGCAGCGCCAACTGATGTGTTGGCAGAAAGATTTTATTCACTTGTGAAAAAGTGGAAAAATGAAACCGGACATTTCTCGGTGATCGCAAGGCGCTACGAAAATCCAGCATACAAGGCCATATTGGATATGCGCGAATCAGCGATTCCTATGATTCTAAATGAACTAAAACGCAATCCTGACAGATGGTTTTCCGCTTTGGAGAAACTGACCGGCGAGAATCCGGCAAAAGATGCTGTGAATTTTTATGAAGCAGTTGACCGGTGGGTTGCGTGGGGCATTGCGAATGAATATATCGTGTGAGGGATAGGCTTGACCAAGATTTGGAAGACCAATATCCCAAGCTAAATGCTACGGGATATAAGATAACCAGCAAAAAAGACAAAAAATATAATTGTGTTGCGTGGGCTGCCAAGCGTGACCAAGACAATTGGTGGGAGCCATTAAACGAACCAGGTTGTTATTGGCCAAAAGAAGTCCCTTTCAACTATTCGTTTGAAAATTATGTGAAAGTTTTTGAGGTGCTTGGCTATTCGTATTGCGACAATCCATCCCTTGAGTATGAATTTGAAAAAGTCGCTTTATTCAGCGATGCATTCGGGTTTACGCACGTTTCACATCAGCTTGAAGATGGCACATGGACTAGCAAGCTTGGGCCGGATGAAGACATCAAACATACTGCTATTGGAGCGTTAGAATCAAATGGGAGGCTTCCAGCCTACGGAATGGTCACAAGAATAATGAAACGGAGGCGGCAAATATGGGAAAAACAAAACCGAAAACCGAAATCGTTCTCGCGCCTGTTGGAGTTTTTAAGAACGCAGTTAAAACAATTCTTTCCAACAGCAAGCGGCAGTCAGACGAACAATTAGCCGAGTTTCAGGCGAGCAACAGGAAAAAGCGCGAAGCTAAAAAATAATCGGAACCGCGAGTTTTCCAATCTTCCCAGTCTTGCGTTTGTTGTAATAGGTATATTATTACCCAAATTAGCGTAGTCCGCGGTTAATCAATTCCGTTCGGGCGGTGGTTTTGGTGTATTGAGGAGGCACTTCAGCCCGGAAATTCATTTGTCAGGGTGGGACGGGCGATATAACTTAAGCGTGTAAAACCCGGCCCTGGCCCGGCAGGCCGGTCCGGGTTTTTGACGGAACCATGCACGAATTATCCATCATGCAAAGCGCTTTGGATCAGGTACTCGAAAAGGCCCGGCAAGCCGGGGCCAGCCGGGTGCATGCCATCCGCCTGCGCATCGGCACCCTGAGCGGGGTGGTGCCCGACGCGCTGCAATTCGCCTTTGAAGCCCTCGCCGACGGCACGCCGGCGCAAGGCGCCCAATTGCTCATCGAGGATGTCCCGGCGCGGTTCTGGTGCGCCGCGTGCAGCCATGAATTTGCGGCCACCCGGATGTTCGCCGAATGTCCCGATTGCCATCGTCCCAGCGCGGAACTCCGCGCGGGACGCGAAATGGAACTCACTTCATTGGAGGTTGACTGATGTGCCAGGAATGCGGATGCGGATTGCCCGGTGAAAAGCCGGTGGGCATTAGTGCTCATCACCACGATCATGACCATGAACATGGCCATCACCATCATCATGACCATGACCATCCCCACTCCCACGGGGAAGCGGACCACGATCACCCGCATGGAGACGCCATTGGCCAGCATCGAATGCTGGAGGTGCGCCAGGCGATTTTGGAAAAGAACGACCGGTTGGCGGAGCGCAACCGCGGCTTTTTCCACGCGCGCGGCCTGCTGGTGCTAAATGTTCTTTCGTCGCCCGGTTCGGGCAAGACCACGTTCATTCGCGAAACCATCCGCTCGTTGGAAAAACGCCTGAAGACCGGCGTCATCGTCGGCGACCTGGCCACCGACAACGATGCGCAGCGTCTTCGTGAATCGGGCGCGCCGGTGGTGCAGATCACCACGGGCACCGTGTGCCATCTCGAAGCGGAGATGGTGGCCCGCGCCCTGAAGGAACTGGATCTGAAAGGCCTCGAACTTCTCATCATCGAAAACGTCGGCAACCTCGTCTGTCCCGCCTCGTACGATCTGGGCGAGGATTTGCGGGTGGTCCTGTTGTCCGTCACCGAGGGCGAGGACAAGCCGTTGAAATATCCGCCTCTGTTCCAGTCGGCGGGCGTGGCGGTGGTCAGCAAGCTGGACCTCGCAACGGCCTGCGATTACAACCGGGAGACGGCCCTGGCCAACCTTCGGCGGCTGGCCCCCAAGGCGCAGGTATTTGAAACCTCCGCCAAGACCGGCCAGGGCATGGACGCCTGGTGTGAGTTTTTGGTTCAGCAGCACAAGACCATCAAAACGCGCGATCCCTTGAGCGCTTAACCGTATCTATTCAATCAAACCACGGATGAACACGGATAGGAAAAGAATTTCAGCCATGCAAACGAGTTCACCGATAATTGAAACCTTTTCGGTTCACGGAAGAGACCCTTTTGCTTGGTCTTAATCCGTGTTCATCTGTGTCCATCCGTGGTTAAAAGCCGGGTCGTTTTTTCTTTCCGTTCGGCTGATTCTTTATTTAAGCTGGGTCACTGACAAAGAATGTTGGCTAATTGCCAAATAGCGCAAAGCCATCCTGTACCGGGCCGGTAAGTTGTATTCCATTGAGAATTTGATGAAGGTTTTGGCACAAAAACGCTCTTAACACTTAAACTGTTGTGACGCTGGTTTTAACATTGATTCTGGTCCCCCTGGTCGCCGGCCTGTTGCTGTTGTGTTTGAGACCCAACCTGCCCCGCAAAATCCTGGTGTCCCTCGTGACGCTGGCGGTGTGCTGCGGTTCCGTGGCCCTGGCCTTGTTGCCAATGACCGGGTGGCCGCCCCACGTCGAATTGCAAGACCTTCCGGTAAGCGCCCATGCCATCAACCTGGGCATGTTCCTCGTCGAGATGGCGATGAGCCTGTTTATCCTTTATGTCGGCGTGCGCGCGAAACATTGGTTGATCGTGCTGCTGACACTGGCGCAGGCCGGATTGATGGTCTGGTTCGAACTCGGCCCCGGCGCGCATCTGGAGGTGGCGCAGAACCTGTTCGTGGACAAGTTCACCGTCATCATGGCCCTCATCAACGGCATCGTAGGCGGCGGGATCTGCATTTACGCGCTGGGCTACATGCGCGAATACCACGAAGTGGCGCATCGTGACGTGCCGGACCGGCGACCGCTCTTCTTCGCGCTGCTGTTCATCTTCATGGGCGCGATGTTCGGCCTCATTTTCGCCAACAACCTGGTCTGGCTGTACCTCTTTTGGGAAATCACCACCCTGTGCTCGTTCCTGCTGATTGGTTACACGCAGACCGAGGAGGCGAAGCGCAACGCGCTGCTGGCGCTGGTGATGAACCTGGCCGGCGGACTGGCCTTCGCGGTGGCCATTGTCTGGCTGCAAAAGAAAACCGGCGGCATCGAACTCCAGGCGATGATCAACTACCCCGACAAAGCGCTGATGCTCCTGCCCGCGGCGTTGTTGTGCTTCGCAGGCATCACGAAATCCGCCCAACTTCCGTTTTCGAGCTGGCTGCTGGGCGCGATGGTGGCACCCACTCCGGTGTCGGCGCTGTTGCATTCCAGCACCATGGTAAAGGCGGGTGTCTATCTCGTCCTGCGCATGGCGTTGGTGATCACCGGCACAAAAGTCGGAATGATGGTGGCGCTGGTCGGTGCCGTCACCTTTGTCATCGCCTCTTTGGCTGCCATCACCACCAGCGAGGCCAAACGGGTCCTGGCCTGGTCCACCGTCGCGAATCTCGGCCTGATCGTGCTCTGCGGCGGCATCGGGACCGCCGAGGCGGTCTGGGCGGGCATCCTGTTGATCATTTTCCATGCGTTGGCCAAATGCCTGTTGTTCCTGTGCGTGGGCGTGGTGGAACACAAGCTGCACAGCCGGAACATTGAAGACATGTCCGGGCTGGTCGTGCGCATGCCGCGCGTGGCGATCATGATGCAGATCGGCATGGCCGGCATGTTCCTGGCGCCGTTCGGCATGTTGATCAGCAAATGGGCGGTGCTCAAGGCGGTCGTGGACGCCTATCCCTCGCTGTCGGTTTTCATCGCCTTCGGCAGCGCGGCCACCTTGTTCTTCTGGGTCAAATGGATGGGCAAACTGATCGAAGTCGTCAGACCGGCTGAACGGATCAAAAAGGAACTGGTTCTGGGCGAGGCCATTGCGCTCTACGGCTTGTCGGCGGCAACGGCTTTGGCCTGTCTGTTGTTTCCGCTCATTTCCTCCCGGTTCATCGAACCGTACATCTACGCGGTCTATGGCCAGTCGGCCTCCCTGGGTGCGGGCAACATCATCATCATGACCATCATGATGGCGATGGTGATGCTGTTCCCGGTCAGTTTCATGGGCTACGGCCGCGGGGTGAAGGTGGTGGACGCCTACCTGGGCGGCGCGAACGTGCACAGCAGCGTGCAATTCCGCAGCACCGCCGACAGCGTGCAGGATGTGGCCATGGGCAACTACTATTTGCACAACCTGTTTAGTGAAACCTGGCTTTCGCGCTGGGGCGTGATTTGCAGTGTGCTGCTGCTCGTGGCAATGTTGACGCTGGCGTTGAGGCAGGCATTTTTATGAGTCCTTGGATTCGAGTTTTGATTTATTTGATCGCGGCTCCGGTCGTCGGCGGATTGCTGGCGGGCTGGGACCGCCGGATTTCGGCGCGCATGCAGTCGCGTCGCGGTCCGCCCATCCGGCAGCCGTTCTACGACGTGATGAAACTGTGGGACAAGCAAAGCTTCGTCGCCCGCCGCTCGCAGAACTTTTACATCGGGTTCTTCCTGGTGATGATCATCTTCACCGGCGCGCTGTTCTTTGGCGGGTCGGACCTGCTGCTGGTGATCTTTGCCCTGACCCTCGCGGCCATTTTCTTCGTGCTCGGCGCGTACAAGGCCAGTTCGCCGTACAGCTTTGTCGGCGCGGAACGCGAGTTGATCCAGATGATGGCCTATGAACCGATGGTGCTGCTGACGGCCATCGGAATGTACATGGTCACCAAAAGCTTTGCCGTGAATGAAATTGCCAGCCATCCCACGCTGCTGGTGCTGATGTTGCCGGGAATTTTCCTCGGCTTCCTCTACACGCTCGAAATCAAATTCCGCAAATCGCCGTTTGACCTGTCCTGCTCGCACCACGCCCACCAGGAACTGGTGAGCGGCATCACCACCGAGTTTTCCGGACGCACGCTGGCCCTGATCGAGATCGCCCACTGGTACGAAAACGTGTTCCTGCTGGGCTGGGTCTATTTGTTCTTCGCCTCGATGCCGGTTCTGGGCGTGGCCATGTCGTTGCTGGTGTTCGGGTTCGTCATCCTGGTGGACAACGTGTTCGCCCGGCTCAAGTGGCAGACGGCGGTCCGGAGCGCGTGGGTCGTGGCGGCCGTGCTCGGTTTTGGCAACATCCTGGTTCTTTCCCTGATGCGATAGGAATGACGCTATGTCTGGCTTTACCAAATCACCCTGGATCATCCACTACGACGCCTCAAGCTGCAACGGCTGCGACATCGAAGTGCTGGCCTGTCTGACGCCGATTTTTGACGTCGAGCGCCTGGGCGTGGTCAACACCGGCAACCCGAAACACGCCGACATTTTCCTGGTCACCGGCGCCGTCAACGAGCAAAGCCGGAACGTCATCCGCAACATCTACAACCAGATGCCGGAACCGAAGGTGGTGGTGGCCGTGGGCACCTGCGCGGCCAGCGGCGGCATCTTCCGCGAGTGCTACAACATCTCCGGTGGCATTGACAGCGTGATCCCGGTGGATGTGTATGTGCCGGGCTGCGCCGCGCGGCCGGAAGCCATCGTGGACGGCGTGGTCCAAGCCCTCGGGGTGCTGGAGCAAAAACACCGCGACATGAAGGCCGCCCCGCAAAATACCGACCAAATCCTTTACCTCCGCGCCGAAAAGAGCGACGCGCCGGGAATCCTCGGCCTGCAAAAAACCGCCGGCCAGTGCGAGGCGGAAATCTACAACAACGAAAATTTGCCGGCCTTGCAGCAGACGCTCGAGGAACTCCAGAACGATTTTGACCGGGCGACCTACATCAAGGCCGTGATGAACGACAAAATCATCGGTTCGGTGCGCGGCCAGGCCCGCGATGGCACCGCGTATGTGAGCGGGGTGGTGGTCCACCCTTATTACCAACACCATAAAATCGGCCGCCGTCTGGTGGAGGAGATTGAAAAAGCCTTTCCCAACACGAAACGCTTTGAGGCTTTCACCGGCCGCCCGAACACGCGCGGCCTGCATTTGCTGGGCCAGGCGGGTTATTCGGAGTTCAAGACCGAGCCGTTCACGCCCGCCATCACGTGGGTCTATCTGCAAAAGGAACGCAAATGAGCCAGGAACAAATCGAGCTTATCACGGTTGACGCGCTGCTGGAAAAAGTCCGGGCCAAGAAGGCCCAGGGCTGCCGGCTGGTCCAGATCAGCGCCACGCAACTGCCCGGCCAGATCGAGCTGACCTACAGCTTCGATCTCAACAGCCAGCTTTCCAACCTGCGCCTGACGCTGCCCGGCGAGGAACCGCACCTGCCGAGCATCAGTTCGATCTATCTCTGCGCCATCCTTTACGAAAACGAAATCCACGACCTGTTCGGCGTGCAGGTGGCCGGCATCGCGGTGGACTTCAAGGGCAAATTTTACAAGACGGCCATCAAGTTCCCGTTCGCCACCGCCAAAATTCCCTGCGCCGGCAGCGCGGCGGCCTGCGCCCCGGCTCCCGCCGCCAATCCGGGGGCAATCAAATAAATTTTTATGGGACGCACCATTATTCCCTTCGGCCCGCAGCACCCGGTGTTGCCGGAGCCGGTCCACCTCGACCTCGTCGTCGAGGACGAAAAGGTTATCCAGGCGCTGCCGTCCATCGGCTTCATTCATCGCGGGCTGGAAAAGCTGGCGGAAACGAGGGACTACCTCGATTTCGTCTATGTCGCCGAACGCATCTGCGGCATCTGCAGCTTCATCCACGGGCAGACCTATTGCCAGGCGATTGAAACCATCATGAACATCCCGGTGCCGCCGCGCGCGCTGTATTTGCGGACGGTCTGGGGTGAACTCTCCCGCATTCACAGCCATCTGCTCTGGCTGGGGTTGATGGCCGACGGCATGGGTTTTGAAAACCTGTTCATGCACTCCTGGCGCGTGCGCGAAAAAGTGCTCAACATCATCGAAGCCACCACCGGCGGCCGCGTCATCTTCGGCTCCTGCAAGGTCGGCGGCGTGCGGCGCGACATCAACGCCGACACCATCAAAACCATTTTGAAGGACCTGGACGAAATCGAGAAGGACCTGCAAGGCATCACCAGGGTTTTTCTCAATGACCGCTCGGTGAAAGCGCGGCTTTGCGGCATCGGCGTGCTCTCGAAACAGGAAGCCTACGACCTCGGCTGTGTCGGTCCGATGCTCCGGGCCAGCGGCGTGGCGCAGGACATGCGCAATCTCGGTTATGCCGCGTTCAAGGACATCCAGGTGGAACCGGTCACGCGCACGGAAGGTGATTCCTACGCCCGCTGCGCCGTCCGGTGCGAGGAGCTTTTCCGGTCGGTCAACATCATCCGCCAGGCGTTTGCGAAGATTCCCGACGGCGAGATTGCCGTGAAAGTCACCGGCAATCCCACCGGCGAGACCATCACGCGCACCGAGCAGCCGCGCGGCGAGGTGGTTTACCATTTGAAAGCCAACGGCACCAAGAACCTGCAGCGGTTCCGCGTGCGCACCCCGACCTTTGCCAACCTGCCGGCCATGTTGAAGGTGCTGCCCGGCTGCGACCTGGCCGACGTGCCGATGATTGTGCTCACGATTGATCCCTGCATCAGTTGTACGGAAAGGTGATATGGGTTACTTCGAAATGTCCAAACTGGCCCTGAAGTGGGCGCTGACCAGGCCGCCGACCACCCGCTATCCCTTTGAACCGCGCCAGCCCATCGCGGGCTCGCGCGGCCAGATCGTTTTCACCAAGGACAACTGCGTCTATTGCACCGTCTGCGCCAAGAAATGCCCCACCGGCGCGCTGGTGGTGAATCGCGCGCAAAAGAAATGGGTCATTGACCGGTTGCGCTGCATCAACTGCGGCTACTGTGCGGAAATCTGTCCCAAGAAATCACTGGCGATGGTGGAAGGCCATGGCAGCCCGGCGGTGACGCGTGACCGCGAGTTTCACTGACCCTGAATCGTCCTTCGTTCCCTGGCGCAGCAGCCTGTCCCGGCGACCTGCCACGTTGAAATGTTGTGAAGACGGAAGCGTAACGAAGACGGCGATCCGAACTTTGGACCACCGGTCAAACTTTTTCTCCGCCGATCACCCGCCCCGCCGGAGTTTTCACACAGCCTCGCCCGGCGTTAGAGCGGTTACAACTTTGATGTAGCGCAGACATTCTTGTCTGCGGGTTTGCGGGACATTCTTGTCCCGTGATTGATCAGCACGAAAGAGGCGACTGGAAAGTCGCCTGAACCCGCAGGCTGGAAAGCCTGCGCTACGTAATAACTG
Organism: Verrucomicrobiota bacterium; assembly: GCA_049511835.1. GTDB lineage: Bacteria > Verrucomicrobiota > Verrucomicrobiia > Limisphaerales > UBA11358 > UBA11358. Next base: position 27,449 of record JBEKXN010000043.1, read on the forward strand.
GAAACGCTCTAGGCACCAGAGACGCAAGGTAGCGCTGAAATGCCAGCTTCAAACAATCATCCGCTTCTTGCGGATTTGAAATCTCCTTTCTGGCGGTAGAGAACAGGTTCATGGTGGCATTGGCCTCATAAAAAATCAGCAATCCATCTGCATCAACGTTGAAATCGACACCGAACACATCCAGGGGAATCCGCTCGCGAATCGCCCGGAGCGACCGGATGGCAGACCGTCCAAGCTTCTCTTCCGGGTGCGCGCATATCTGCTTTTCTTCGTCAAGCAAATACTTGTTCTCCAAATAAAAGGCCAAACCCTCGTCACTTCTTCGTCGGCCACGTGCGTTCCAGTTGGGGTTGTAATCAACCCGGCAAATAATAATCTCGTCCTTGACGATCGCCGCCCGGATTTTGCGGAAAAACTTATTTCCTCCCCTGCTATCCACGAACTCCGTCACAAAGAAGCTCCTCGGCACGCTGGAAGAAAGCAACCTGACAAGAGCATCCCGAGAGTCCACCTTGATCATCCCAATACCATTCTGCATAGCCAGTGTCCGCGTAATAAGCGGGTAATCGTATTGATCCTCGATTTCGCCCACCAATTCTTCACGTGTTTTTCCAACCGGGGAAAAGCGCATGGTCTTCGGCACCAGGATACCGGGAATATCATTGAGCAGCTTTGCTGACGCATCCCTCGTGGTTTGTACGGCCTGGGTTGGATGATTGACAACCGGAACGCCGAAGCTATCGACCAACCGAATCAATTCCGACAGGCTACCCCCTGAAAGGAGAAGCTCGCCATTGGCATGGTTGTTTATCACAAAATCTGGCTGCGGAATTTGCTTTCGGGCTGAAGGATTGGTTGCATCGCCCGCGAAAACGAAAGTGAAACGAAAATCTTCATGAAAACGTTGGGCGATCTGGCCGGGAAAGTTTGTACAGTTAAGGTGCAAAGCTTCAAATGACCTTAGTGAATCATCTATGTCCGGATTGCGGCATATAATGAGGACATCAGCTTTTTGGGTCGCGCACCGCTTGGTCATGGTTACTGGCGATAAAGCAACCCTCATCTCGAGCGACTTCAGATAGATCTTTTGTGCCTCGTCTGGCCGCTTAAGTTCTTTCAATATCAGACTTTTGGTATATAAAAACTCGTATTGACTGGAATTCAATTTTAGCGCCTGGTCACAAGCCAGCAACGCTTCGTCAAATCTTTTGAGCTTAAGCAAAGTCATTACCATGTAACGCCGTGCCAAGACGTTGGAGGAATTGCGATTGACCGCCCGGTCATAAGCCTGCAAGGCTTCCTCATGACGTTTCATTGCAGTGAGAGCCATGCCGAGGTTTAACCATGCTTCCGGTGATTTGTTTTCTAATGCAATGGCCTTTAGCGCGAGCTTCTCGGCTTCAGTGAATTTATTTAGTCTGATTTTAATGGCAGACAGATTGTTGAGAGTCGATACTCTGTCAGGAATGAGCTCCAAGGATCGTGCAAACTGCATTTCGGCTGCTTGAAAATTATCTGCTTCAAGAAGACGCAAGCCTTCAACAAAGAACTGTTTGGCTGTTTCAAGGTCATTCATAAGACGTTTCTCAAATCAAGAGTGCATTGCCGGGCAGGATTTTTCATTGGTAGAATGCGGAATTATTAAATTTTTACAGATATTAAGCTGATCTTTGACATATCTGAACGCTCTGCCGGCCAACGATCCAAAGCTGAACCACGGCCGCGGGAGCCTGACTCCCGCTTGCAATCATGATGTTCAAGTTTCATCTGACCGTCAAAACTGAAACGGCGGTGGCCGTTGGCTCCAGCGAGAGGCTGTGTGAAAAGTGGGACATGATTTGAAACGTTTACGCCGGAAGGTGGTCTGATACAAGCATGAATCATCGTACCGGACTGGACCGGTCCCAAACGCTGCTCTTCCCCGAACGGCTG
>JBEKXN010000044.1:0-28462 GCA_049511835.1 Verrucomicrobiota bacterium
GGCAGAGCGCCTCCATTCGGAAAGAGATCGGCGGCGCTCTGCCGAGTCGCCGCTACGCCGATCAAGAAACCGCCCAGTTCAAAATCGCCTTCTGCACGTGCAGCCGGTTTTCGGCTTCTTCGAAAATCGTGTCCGCGTTGGCTTCGAGCGTCGCGTCGTCAATTTCCTTGCCCCGATATGCCGGCAGGCAATGCATCACCAGAGCGCCGGGTTTGGCCAGCTTCACGAGCGATTGATTGATCTGGTAGCCCGTCAGAATCTTGATGCGCTCCTTCGCTTCGGCTTCCTTGCCCATCGAAATCCACACGTCGGTGTAAAGCAGGTCCGCGCCCTTGGCCGTTGCCTGGATGTCGGTTGAAACGGAAATTTTCCCGCCGGCGCGTTTCAACAGGGCGGCGGACGGCTGGAATTTTTTCGGCGCGGCAATGCGCAATTCAAACCCGAATTTTGCCGCCGTCCAGATCCATGAGTTCGCCACGTTGCACGCGCCGTCGCCGATGAACGCAACCACCTTGCCGGCAATCGGCCCCCGCTTTTCCTGGAACGTGAAAATGTCCGCGAGAATCTGGCACGGATGCTCGTCGTCCGTCAGCGCATTGATGGTCGGGATGCCGGAAAATCCGGCAAACTCCTCGACGTCGCTTTGCGCGAAGGTGCGAATGACCGCGCCATGAATCATCCGGCCCAGCACGCGCGCGGTGTCCTTGATCGGCTCGCCGCGGCCGAGCTGGATGTCATTCGCGTTGAGAAACATCGGCCGCCCGCCGAGTTCGTGGATGCCGACCTCGAACGAAACCCGCGTGCGCGTGGACGATTTGGAGAACATCAACGCCCAGGTCTGGCCGGTCAGCGGCTGGGTTTGGTGGTGACCGCGCTCGCGCTTGAACACGGTGGCAGCGTGCAGAATTTTATCGAAATCCGCGCGCGACAATTTTTCCAATGACAACAGATGTTTCATCTTTCAAGAGTCCGGGTATTTCGCCCAAAGTAGATGTATTAACCCAAGCCCGGCCCGACGTCACTTCTTTTTACGCGCCTCGTCCGCCGCCAGCCAGAGATACCACGCGGCGGTGGTACGGTGCGGACGCCAGCGTTCGCCGAACGCGAGCAGTTCTTTTACCGCCGGCAGGTCGCGCTTTTTGTAGGCCTGGCGAAAACCGTTGCGCACGCCAAAATCATCCGCCGGCAAAATGTCAGGACGGCCCAGTTGAAAGATCAGCAGCATTTCAACCGTCCAGCGTCCGACGCCGCGAACTTCTGTGAGTCGCTCGATGATTTCGGCATCGGACAGTTTCACAATCTGCCTCGATGTTGGCACCACGCCGTCCAAAGTTTTTGCCGCGAGGTCGCGAATGGCCAGAATTTTCGCCCGCGAAAAACCGGCGCCGCGCAAATCGTTGTCGGAAACCAATGACAAATCCTCCGGCCGCGGAAACCGGCGTCCGGGAAACAACTTTTTGAAGCGAGAGAGAATGGCGTCCGCCGCCGTGCCATTGAGTTGTTGGTGCGCGACCGCCAGCACGAGCGATTGGAACGGTGAACGCCGGGTTTCAGGCTTGAGTTTGCACGCGCCGTGTTTGCGGATAAGTTTCCGCATCACCGGATCAACGGCGGACAATTGTTTCAGCGCAGCGGGGGTCACGACTTTCGAGCGGAGTTGGTTAATACAATCCGTTTCCGAATAGACTGGACGCGCCCCTCGCCCCGTCCCTCTCCCCGCCAAACGGGGAGAGGGTGTCCGCAGGACGGGTGAGGGGTTCGATTCTGCATTTTAACAGTTCACTTCGGCAGTAATGCAAATCAATCACGCCAGCGATTTGATGACTTCCTCGATTTTGCTGATGCCTTCGCCGGCCTCCTGCGGCTTCAGATTCAGCGGCGGCAGCAAACGCACAATTTGCGTGCCCGCCGGAATCGTGAGCACGCCGATTTCATGCAGGCGATTCACAAATTGCAGCGCCGCCGTTTTGTTGCTGGCAGCAAACGCCGGGATTTTCTCTTTTTCAACCAATTCCAGGCCCAGCATGAATCCCAGGCCGCGCGCGCGCTTGACGACTTGCGGATACGTTACCGCCAGCTTTTCCAATTCCTCTTTGAACCATTTGCCGAGCTTGCGGGCTTGTTCGTCCAAATGTTCCCGCTCGATGATCTCCAGCACCTTGAGCGCGACGGCGCAGGCCAGCGGCGTGCCGCCAAACGTCGAGGCGTGCGTGCCCGGCCCCAGCAAATCGGCATACGGCGCGCGCACCCAGAACGCGCCGATGGGGAATCCGCCACCGAGCGATTTGGCCATCGAAACGCCGTCGGGCAGAAAACCGGGAGGGACGGCATATTGCCGTCCCTGAATATTTGGGTCGGCGGCACGCCGACCCTCCCCTTCGTTTTCCAAAATCCGCTGCCAGCTTTGGAACCGTCCGGTGCGATAATGCCCGCACTGAACGCCGTCCATGAACAGCAAAAGCTTTTTCTCGTCGCACAACGCGCGCAGACCGAGCAGATATTCCGGCGTGGCCGGCGTGACGCCGCCTTCACCTTGCACGCCTTCCATCAGGATGGCGACGGTCGCGGGTGAAATCGCGTTGCGCGCGGCGGCCAGGTCGTTGAACGGAATGTGCCGGAAGCCCGGCGTCATCGGCTCGAAACCCTTCTTGACCTTGTCCTGGCCGGTCGCGGCGATGCCGGCCAGCGTGCGTCCGTGAAAGGAATTCGTCGCCGTCAGGATTTCAAACCGGCCTTCGTCGTGGCCGAATTTGCGCGCGAGCTTGAACAGGCCTTCGTTGGCTTCCGCGCCGCTGTTGGCAAAAAAGCATTTGCCCGCGCCGATGCGTTTGACGAGTTCGGCGGCCAGCCGGCCCTGCGGCTCGGTGAAGTACAGGTTCGAGACGTGGATGAGTTTTTTGGATTGCTCGGTCAGCGCCTCGGTGATGGCCGGGTGCGCGTGGCCGAGACAGCAGACCGCGATGCCGGCGCCGAGGTCGAGGTAACGTTTGCCCGCGACATCAAACAGGTAACTGCCCGAGCCGTGGCTGAACACGAGGTCGAAGCGGCCATAGCTGGGCACGACGTTCTGGCTGAACAATTTCCGCACGGACTCGTATTGGTTGTGAACGAGCGGCGGCGGCGATGGCGGTACTATTTCTTTCATCGGCAGATTGTTTTAGCCGCAAAGGAACGCAAAGAACACAAAGAAATTTATTTCTCCGCTTGCAAGGCGTCCCAGGTTTCGGTGTAGAGCGCGCGGACAACCGGATTCACGGCAAGGTCGCGCGGAAGTTTACGGCGCAAAATGAGTTCATTCACATCCGCCTTGTCCTTGAGCCGTCTGGCTGGACTGCCAGCCCAACTGTCGAGCTTGAGCGCAATGAGTTCCTCCAGTTTTACGATTTGAAACTGTTCGGCCACGGTGGTGGGTTGCGGAAACGGCACTTTGCAGCCGCTTTTCAAAACCTTACCCGCCGGCAGCAAATCAATCAGCACACCGTTGCGCCGGTCCTCCACGCGATCATGAACATCCGGGACACGATAAAACGGCCCGGTGAGACTGGCCGTGAGAAATTCCACCGCCTCCAGCACGTCGGGCACCACAATGTCCACATCAATGGTCACCCGCGGATAGCCGTGCTCCTGCACCGCCAATCCGCCGACAATCAGATGCGGAATATCGTGTTCCGCCAGCGTGGACACTGCCGCGCGGGCGGACTCCACAATCCCGGAAGTTCCGGTGTTCTCGCGCAAAATGTAAGCAGCTTGGTTGGTCACGCTCAGAGTCTCGCATAGAATACGGCCAACATCAATGTGTTGCCAACACTCATCGCGGAATACCGCTGAAGTACCGACTTTGGTACGGCGGCCCTGCCGCACCACCCTAATGGGTGACTCGTTATCGTATTGTTGTTGAAATCAGCGCATGAGCGGCGGGAAACCCAGTATCGAATTCCATGTGTTTTGGGTATTCCACATATCGACGAATGGCTGAAAATTTTCGACCGTCCCTTTGCCTTTAACAGTGAGCGTTGCCTGTATTACTGCGGATTTATAATTATACGTGGCGTTACCACCACCGACGACTTTGCCTGCAATACTCACTTTCTGTGAAAAAATGCCCGCAAAAATGTCATCTCTGGGAGCCATGATCCATTTGAAATCGCCGACACCAAACAACTCAAAGAGGGTCCCTTCGCCATCGTTGAAGGTAAAATGAATAGCCGCCCTATCAGTTTCATGTCCGGCATACGAGCCGTAATAGAATTTGGACGAACCCACCACGTAATCATGGTAAATGTCCAGAAAAGTGTACCAATAGCCCTGAACGGAATCATAGACATCGTTGAGCTGAAAGCTGAACCCGTTCCGGTTGGTCACATTAATGGCCCACTCGTTCCACCAACGAGACATCAGGGGCTGGCTGATATCAATTGTCAGGAAAGAACCATCTGGAATTTGGGCAACCCCAGTAACATCCTCAAGCACGTTGGTAAACACGGCCGAATTATTCAACAGTTTGATCAAGTCTTTGCTGGCAAATCTGACTTTATCCATGTCCCATTCAGAATAGGCTCCATAGTCAAAACCGTAGTTGCTATTCCAAGCGAAAACGCCACTGATATTCACCGTCATCGGCGGGTACTGGTTTTGAATGATGATTTGGGCGCTTCCGGTGATCATAGTCGCCAGGTTGATTAGGACCGCACCGAATAGAATTTTAATAGGTTTCATTGAGATAGTTCCTCTAAGACCGGAACATTCGTAAGTACCATTGCTACCCGTCAGGCAGACTTTGACAGTCTGCAAAAACTTTATTTCACCTGATTATCGAACATTCCAAGTATTGGAGCAACCTAATTCAGAAAAGCCTTTTGAACCGTAAACGCAAACGCGTCCTGAGTATTGGCACACTACTTACTTTTTCAGGCGGTTAAGCCGGCTCGTCAAGGCAGCAATATTTTGCTTTCGTTGCTTTTCCGTTCAATCAAAGCACTATCTCGGTCCCAACGCCTTCGTCGGTGAAAATTTCCAGCAAGACGGCGTGCGACACGCGGCCATCCACGAACGAAACTTTTTCGACGCCGGATTTGATGGCCGCCACGGCGCTGTCCACTTTCGGAATCATGCCCTGGTCAATCACGCCGGATTTTTTGAGCGCATCCACCTCGCTGGTTTGCAGGTGGGGAATGATTGAGTCCGGCTGTTTCGGATCGCGCAACAAGCCCGGCACGTCGCTCATAAACACGAGCCGCCTCGCCTTGAGCGCAATGGCGGCCTTCGCCGCGGCCACGTCGGCATTGCAATTGTAAATTTTCCCGTCTTCGCCGCGCGCCGTCGGGCTGATGACCGGGGTGAAGCCGCACCAAATGGACTCCTGCAACGGCGCGGTGTTGACTTCCATCACTTCGCCGACGTAGCCGATGTCAATTTTCCGGCCCGGATTTTCCTGGTCGTCGAGCCAGAGCTTGCGGCACTTGAAAATATCCGGCCCGGCGAAGCTCATGGCCTTGCCGCCGAGGGCGTTGATGGTTTTGACGATTTCCGGATTGATTTCGCGCGACAGCACGTCGTCCACGATTTTCGCCGTCGCCTCGTCGGTGACGCGCTGGCCCTGGATGAAATCCGCCTTCAACCCGGCCTTTTCCATCGCGCGGGTGATGGCCTTGCCGCCGCCGTGAACGACGACGGGATTGATTTCCACCGCTTTCAAAAAAATGATGTCGCGGGCGACTCCGTTGCGGACGTTGGCGTCCGGCGAGTCCATGAAACTGCCCCCGTATTTGACGACGAACGTCGCACTGCTGAATTTCTGGATGTACGGCAACGCTTCCAGCAGCGTCTCGGCTTTGGCGATTAAATCTTGCACGGACGTATTCGTAGCAGGAATCCGGCGGTAAATGGAAGCGCGTTTGTGATAACATTTTTGCTTTCGCTGGGGCGGGACTTTTCCTACATTGCCGCCGTCATGCCTGAGATTGCGAAATTTGTGAACAGCGCCGCCGCAAACGTCACCCCGGCCATCGCGGGAAAAGTCGTGCGCCAATTGCCGCAGTGGAAGCTCGAATTCACCCAGATCAACGCGCCGAAATACCCCCACCTAGTGGATCAACTGGAATTTCTCGCCGATGCCGTTGAGGACACGGTCGAGGGCGTTTACAAGGATTTGCCGTTTGGCACGATTGCGCAGGCGGTGTTTGCGCTCCTTTACGCGCATAAAAAAATGGGCATCATCCCGGACAGCGTCATTGAACTGGGGCGCGCGGATGATTCGAGCGTGGTGCGCGCCGTGCTGATTCAAAACGAAAAGGCCTTCTCCGCTTATGCCACAACCCAGGGCGTCAACTGGCAGAAAATCACCAGCCAGCCGTGAAGTTCAGCCGCCGACGCCGGCGTATTCCTCGTCCACCCGCAGGTCCATGCCCATGAGCACGTAATCGTGGGTGACGGCCTTCATGTCGAGGACGTAATCCTCCAGTTTCATCAGGTGCTGAAACCCAATCTGTTCCAGCGCGCGGATGGCCACCTTGCGTTCGCCGTTCAACTCCGCCTCCAGCCGCCGCAGACCCAGCACCCGCGCAATTTCAACCTGTTCGGCCACGAGAATTTTGGCCACGTCCCGCCCGCGATATTGCGGATGCGTCAACACGGTGATGAGGCCAATGTGGCGTTTCCAGCCGCCGAAACGCTGGTGCAACGTCGCCTCACCGATGATTTTCTGCCCGTGCAACATCAACAGCGGCAGGTTCCGCTCGAAATCCGCGTGCCGGCACCATTCCTTGAAAATCTCGCGGTCGAAAACCGGCCGCTTGATGAACAAACGCTCCTCCTCCGGCACCGCGAGGAAAAATTTGTGCAGGCGGGTTTCATCCCGTTTGCCCAGCGGACGCACCACACATTCCGTGCCGTCACGCAGTTTCATTGAGATTGGAAATTTTTCCAGCGCGTATTCGAGCATCATGGTCGGCCCTTTCATTTATTGACTTCTCTAACACAAGCCGGCCCGGCTGTCGAATGACTAATGGCTAAACCATGCCGCTGTGCAGAATGACTAATTCCTAAATCATAATCACGAAGGAAACCCAAAGCCCGAACTCGAATGAGCAACCGGACTGACGCATTAGGCATTTGGTCATTGGGGATTTTTTAGTCATTATGGTTTAGGACTTGGGGGTTTGACAAAAGCCGGCGATTTCCGTCTTCGTCCACCTAACTAATGTTGACTCCAACTATCCCCCCGGCACGGATCCGCCATGGAGAATCACTTGCCAGCGACACGGCGAAGGTTTAACAAGACATTATGCATGTCACCTTGGTGATGACGATCATCGGCCCGGACCGCACCGGCCTCGTTGAATCGGTGGCGCGCGTGGTGGCCGATCACGGCGGCAACTGGCTGGAAAGCCGCATGTGCCGTCTCGGCGGCGAGTTCGCCGGCATTCTACGAATCGAACTGCCGGTCGAAAAACGCCAGATGCTGCTCGACGCCTTGCAAGCGCTCCAGGGCCGCAGCCTTGCCGTCGTCGTCCGCCCCGGCGAAGCCGCGGCTGCCGCGACCAAAGGCCGGCAGGCCAGACTCGAAATTGTCGGGCACGACCGGCCGGGCATCGTCCGCGAAATCACCAGCGCCCTGGCGCGCGCGAGCGTGAACGTCGAGGAATTTTCCAGCGAATGTGTCAGCGCGCCCATGTCCGGGGAAACACTCTTCAAGGCCGCCGCCCGCTTGCAATTGCCCGACGGCTGTGACAATGCCGCGCTGAAAACCGAACTGGAAAAAATCGCCGCCGATTTGCTGGTGGACATTTCGTTTGCGGAACTCAGTAATCAGTAAGAAATCCTCGGGGTAGGGCGCGCAGTCCTCTGCGCGCCGCAAACGGGGAAAGACATGTCTTGGTCCAGATAACAATCATGCGCCACCTCGCCCAACCCCGGGTCCTGAAACTGGCCGGCATCGCCTCGCTGGCCACGACCGTGGCGTGTTATCCCCGCCTGTCGCTTTGGCTGAACCGTTCCGCTCCCATCTGGTATTTGGAGGCCGTCATTTTCCTTTGCGGCATTGTTCTGTGGGGCTTTGTCTTTGCATGGCATACGCCATACTCCCATCGGCCGGTTTTTACTCTCAAGCTGGAATGCGCACCGTTCATCACCGCAACCCTGGCCGGCATCGCCGTCGCAACCGCGCTTCACCTGTTCCTGGACCCGGTGCTCCGGCTCAAAATGCCGGAAGATTATCCGGCCAGTCTGCGACAATGGCTGGCCATGGCGCTGTTTTCCCTGGCCTTCAACCAGTTGTTCCTCGTCTTCGCCCCCTTCGCCTGGCTCGTTCGGTTGTTTCAAAACCAACGGGTGGCCACTGTGTTGACCGTTCTGTTTGGCGCCATCGTCCTGGCGATCAAAATTCACTCCACGCCAGTTCCCATTTCGCCAGCGTTGTTTGCCGCGCTCCTCGTCGGCAGAATCGCCATGGGATTTCTGTCGGTTTCGTTCTATCTGCGCGGTGGGGTGCTCTTGAGCTGGTGGTGGACGCTGCTCATCGAAGCGAGACTTTTGTTGGCTGTGGCGGGCAATTCGTAAACCGGCGTGAACCGGCCTCAAAATTTAATGTTCAACTGCGCCGTTTTGATTAAACCTTCGCGCGATGTTTGAACTGCTCAAAACGGATGCGCACACCAAGGCGCGGCTGGGCCGGCTCACCACCGCGCACGGCGTCGTGGACACGCCGGTCTATATGCCCGTTGGCACCCAGGCCAGCGTCAAGGCGCTCGACCCGCGCGAGCTGATCGAGATGGGCACGCAAATCATCCTCGGCAACACTTATCACCTCAACATCCGTCCCGGTCTGGACATCATCCGCGCCGCGGGCGGGCTGCACCGGTTCATGAATTGGGAATTGCCCATCCTCACCGACAGCGGCGGCTTCCAGGTTTTCAGCCTCGCTAAAATCCGGAAAATCAAACCGCACGGCGTCGAATTCCGGTCGCACCTCGATGGCTCGCCGCTGTTTCTCGGCCCGAAGGAGGCGATGGAAATCCAGCGCGTGCTTGGCTCGGACATCGCGATGGCATTCGACGAATGCCCGCCGCACGATGCGCCGGCGCGCGAACAAAAGCTCGCGGTTGAACGCACCATCCGCTGGGCGCGCGAATGTCGCGAACAGCCGCGCGCGCCGGGGCAACTGGTTTTCGGCATCGTCCAGGGCGGCAGCAACGCCGCGTTGCGCGAGGAATGCGCCAAAGCGCTGGTCGCGATGGAATTCGATGGCTACGCCATCGGCGGCGTGAGCGTGGGCGAGCCGGAGCCGGAGATGCTGAAAGCCATAGAATTGACCGAGCCGTTTTTGCCCGAAGCCAAGGCGCGTTACGCCATGGGCCTCGGCACGCCCGCGCAAATGATGGAGCTGATTGCGCGCGGCGTGGACATGTTCGACTGCGTGCTGCCGACGCGCGTCGCTCGCAATGGCACGGCTTATACGCGGCGCGGCGCCATCGGCATCAAGGGCGGCAGCTACAAGGCGGATTTCCGGCCCATCGAGGAAGGCTGCGACTGTTTTGCCTGCCGGAATTTCACCCGCGCCTATCTGCGGCACCTGCTGAACGTGAACGAAATCCTCGGCTTGCGCATGTTGAGCGTCCACAATTCGCATTTGTTTTTGAAATTGATGGCCGACGCCCGCGCGCACCTGGCCGCCGGAACGTTCGCGGATTTTTACCGCGACTTCATCGCCAACTATAAACCGTCGCGCAAGGTGCTGTCCGCACGAAAAAAGGAAGACGAACGGTGAAACGTTTCTGGACAGAGGCCGGAAATCAAAATAACGTCATTACAGTGGAATTGAAAGGGAAAGCATGAAATTAAAAATTTTTCTCTGTTTCTTGTTTTTTGAATTGTTTGCGACAGCACAAACTAATCAGGTTTTTCTCGAAAGACTTCAGGTTGCGGGCAAGATATACACCAATTGCACCGTCCGACTGTCTAATCCTGTCCAAGCAGTGATTCTCTATGATGGAGGGGGAAAAATAGCACCTGTTTCCGATTTGCCAACAAACGTGCTTTTGCAAATAAATTATGATCCATCAGCTGCACAAAAGTATCTCGATGCCCAACACCAAAAACAACTTGAGCGGGAGCGCGAGCAGACAGAACGATTAGCTGAAATCAACCGGATAAAGAACGAACGAGAACGGCTGAGGAGAACAACAGAAATCAGAGGTTCGGTAGATTCAATTCGAGGAACGTTGCTAATTCTCAATGCTACCAAAGAACGCTTTGTCAAAACTAGGTCGTTTGTCACTGAACGGGAATCTATTGGAGCTGCTGGTGGTGGTTATGGCGGTTATACCGTTGATGAATTTGACCGACAAATTGCCATTACAAACTACCCAGCCCTCTCACAAGTAACAATTGATCAAAAAATTGAAGTTAGAGTAAAACGGGTGGGCGTTTTTAATGATGGAAACGGACATCCCATTGAACTTTGGGATTGCAATTATTAGCGAACCGTCGAACCGGTGTGGTTTTGCGCCAAAGATTTTCGTTTTCCATGCATTGTTGCGAAATTGTATGAGTTGGATTTCTGAAACACGAAAATTGGAATACAAACACATTTGGCTTTGTATTTCATTTTTCTTGGGAACTGTCGCTCCGGGTTTTCTGACAATTTTTCACTTCAAGCCGGAGCTTGTCGACAGGTATGACATTTTTAAGCTTCTTATTTTTTCGCTGGCGTTGACGCTGCCGTTACTACCAATTAACGCAGTAACAACTGCGTTTCTTTACGACCGCCTACCTGACGATTATGAAAATGAGACGGCAAAAAATGTTGACATAACCAAAGGTGCATTGAGTCTAAATGCCGTGGTTAGTTATCTGTCGTTGCTCATTTGCTATTTTGGGTCGTTAAATTTTAGGCATTTCTTTTGGATAATTGTGGTATCGGAAATTGTTATGTTGCTCGGCTCAGCACTAATACGCCTCGCCTTAAAAGCAGAGAAAAAGTAAACGTCTTTCCGTCAGATAAACACTTGCCCCACGCTTTGGGCTGTGGCATTATATTGGCATTTGTAAGTCAATTAATGTAAAGCTATGGAGAAGCCCAAAATCATCGCCTATTTGAAACCAACCTGCGGCTGGAGCAACGGTGTGCGCGCCGTGCTCCGTAAATATGATCTGCCCTACGAAGACCGTGACATCATCAACGACCCGGCCCAGCGCCAGGAGATGGTTGAAAAAAGCGGCCAGATGCTCAGTCCGTGCGTCGAGATTAACGGCCAGATGCTCGCCGACGTTAGCGGCGAGGAGGTCGAAGCGTGGCTGCTCGCCAACAGCGTCGTGCAGCCGAACAGCCTCGCAGCGGAAGCACCGATCAACCAGGCCTGTGGCGCACATCATCGCCGGTGATTCCTTGAAAGGTTGAATTTTGCGACGGTCGCAGACCGCCGCTACAGAAGAAAGCCGCGCGAAGCCATCTGCGTAGCCTGTTTGTTTACGGTAGCACCCGCGTCTCGCGGGTTGTTTCGGGCGTCCCGCCCGAAACCGTCGGCAAACTTCGATTGCCGTAGATCGCTGGAATAAATGAATTTCTGTATTTGCAGAAGCAATGCGGCGGGACGCCGCATGGAACCCGCCAGAGGCGGGTGCTACCGACATGTTTCATCGGCGTAACAAAACCGACAATTGAATTGATTGGCAACGGCACAAGGCTAACTTTTCCGGTGTGCGAATCATCTCCTCAATCGCCACGATGCAACAGTTCGCCAAAAGATGGCAACGCACGGGCAAACGCATCGGCTTCGTTCCGACGATGGGCTACCTGCACGCCGGTCACCTGAGCCTGGTCCGTGAGACGCGGAAACGCGTCGGGAAGGCAGGCAAAGTTGTCGTGAGCATTTACGTTAACCCGACGCAGTTCGGGCCGAAGGAGGATTTCTCAAAATACCCGCGCGATTTGAAGCGCGATTTCAAACTGTGCCGCGCGGCCGGCGTGGACGTCGTATTCATACCCAGCGACGCGGAAATGTATCCGGGCGAAACCCGTAGCCGCCGATGTGAATCGGCGGACGAACCGCGCTTTGACAAGCGCGGCTACAGCACCTACGTCGCCGAGGAAAAATTATCGCAGAGCATGGAAGGCGCGTCACGACCGACTCATTTCCGCGGTGTGACGACGGTGGTGGCCAAGCTGTTCAACCTTGTGCTGCCGGATGTGGCGGTGTTCGGCGCGAAAGACTGGCAACAGGCCGCCATCATCAAACGCATGGTGGCGGATTTGAATTTTCCGGTGAAAATCATCGTCGCGCCGACGTTGCGCGAACGCGACGGGCTGGCGATGAGTTCGCGCAACAAATATCTCGAAGGTGATTTGCGCCGGCAGGCCACCGTGCTCTGGCGCGCAATCCAAACCGCCCGGACGGCCGTGAACAAGTCAAAAGCCATTCCGGCGGCGAACCTGAAAGCCAGCCTGAAAAAGTTGATTAAAACCGAACCCGACGCGAGACTGGACTATGTGGAATTTTTTGAACCGGACACACTGTCGCCCGTCTTAAAAGTAACACGCGGTGCGCACATGGCGCTGGCGGTGTTCGTTGGCAAAACGCGGCTGATCGATAACGCGCCGCTTTGAAATGAAACAATTTGATTATCTCGTTCTTGGCAGCGGCCTCGCGGGACTGTTCTTCGCGTTGAAGGTCGCGCCGCGCGGACGCGTGGCCATCGTCACCAAAAAGGACCGCGCGGAATCGAACACCAACTATGCCCAAGGCGGCATCGCGGCGGTGACGAGCAAGGAAGATTCGTTCGAGTTGCATGTGCGCGACACGCTCACGGCGGGCGCGGGGTTGTGCAAGGAAAACGTCGTTCGCACCATCGTTGAGGACGGTCCGGCGCGCATTGCGGAGCTGATCGAACTGGGCATGAAATTTTCCGAGCGCGACGCGCCGGACGAAGACGGCGGCAAACAGCTCGACCTCGGCCGGGAAGGCGGTCACTCGAAGCGGCGGATTTTACACGCGAAGGATGTAACGGGCCGGGAAATCGAGCGGGCATTGCTGAATGCGGCGGCGCGGCAGCCGAACATCCAGATTTTTGAAAACCACCTGGCAATTGATTTGATCACCAGCCAGAAACTCGGTTACGTCGGCGAGAACTGCTGCCTCGGCGCGTATGTGTTCGACAAAAAGGCCGGGCGCGTCTGGACGTTCACCGCGCCGGTGACGCTGCTGGCCACCGGCGGCTGCGGCAAGGTCTATCTCTACACGACGAACCCCGACATCGCGACCGGCGACGGCGAGGCGATGGCATATCGCGCCGGCGCCGCGGTGGCGGACATGGAATTTGTCCAGTTCCACCCGACGTGCCTTTATCATCCCCAGGCGAAGTCGTTTCTCATCAGCGAAGCCGTGCGCGGGGAGGGCGGCGTGCTCAAGACGCTCGATGGCGTTGAATTCATGGATGCCTATCATCCGTTGAAATCGCTCGCGCCGCGCGACGTGGTGGCCCGCGCGATTGACAGCGAGATGAAAAAGAGCGGCGCGGAACACGTGTGGCTCGACATCACACATAAACCGGCGCGGTTCATCATCGATCGCTTTCCGAACATTTACCAGACCTGCCTGCGTTACGGCATCGACATCACCAAGGAACCGATTCCGGTCGTGCCGGCGGCGCACTATCAATGCGGCGGCGTGGTGACAAACGTGGATGGCAAGACGGACATTGCCGGGCTTTACGCCGTTGGCGAAGTGGCCTGCACGGGGTTGCACGGCGCGAACCGGCTGGCGAGCAACTCGCTTCTGGAGGCGCTGGTTTGCGCCCATCGCGCCGCCCAATGCGCCACAAAAAGTTCATCGCCGAAAACCGATTTGAAAATTCCGCTGTGGCAATCGGGCGATGCGCACAATCCGGATGAAATGGTCGTGGTTTCGCACAACTGGGACGAAATCCGGCGGCTGATGTGGGATTACGTGGGCATCGTGCGCACGAACAAGCGGCTGGCGCGCGCCCAGAAGCGCATTGCGAACTTGCAGGAGGAAATTCACGAATACTATTGGAATTTCATCGTGACGAGCGACCTGCTCGAATTGCGCAACATCGCCACGGTGGCGGAATTGATCGTCCGCTGCGCGCAAATGCGACCCGAAAGCCGCGGGTTGCATTACAATCTGGATTATCCGGAGGCAAATCCCGAATGGGCGCAGCGTGACACGGTTTTAAGAAAATCTTGAAATAACACGGGCGGTGAATACCCTGTCAGACGGTCGCGCGCTTAGCTCAGCGGCAGAGCACTTCCTTCACACGGAAGGGGTCGCAGGTTCAAACCCTGCAGCGCGCACCAGCCTTCGCTTGGAGCGCAGCGTAAAGCGAAGGCTGCTGCGCCGAAGCACAAAGTGCGTAGGCGGGCGAATGGATGGGAAATCCGTTCCTTGTCAGTGTCATTCATCGTCCGTTTAAAAGCCTGAAGTCCGCTGCAAATTGCGGGTGACGATCCCCCAGCAGCTTGACACCCCACCAGGCACCCTCCCACTGTGGCCGCTGGCGAAACGACGGCGGCCACGGGTGATGCTTCTATGGCGGCAGGAAAATCCAGCAGTTGACACCCCGTGCGAGAACGAATAATTCTTCCAGAGCATCCTCAAAGTCATTGTCGTTCTAACGGTGAAGGAAAATGTTGGACGAGCAGGTTGCAAGGAAATTGGCATGACAAAACGTCAAAGAAAGGAAGAGAAATGCCATGAGTGGTGAGCCTATTATTATTCTCCTTGTCGAAGATGACCCGGCCCACGCCGAAATTGTGCGGCGGAATTTTGTCAACTTCCGCATGGCCAACCGGCCGGTACAGTTGGTGCATGTGGCTGATGGCGAGGACGCTCTGGATTACCTCTTCAGCCGGGGGAAATTCCAAAACCCGGGCCAGTCACCCCGGCCCAACCTGATCCTGCTCGACCTGCGCCTGCCCAAAGTGGACGGCTTGGAGGTGCTGAAAATCGTCAAGGCCGACGCCGACTTGGTGAGCATCCCCGTGGTCATCTTGACGACCTCGTCCGCCGAAGCGGATGTAGCCAAAGCCTACGAAAGCCACGCCAACAGTTACCTGGTCAAGCCGATGGATCTTTCCCAATTCAATAAATTGATGGATATACTCGGCTTTTACTGGCTGGTCTGGAACCAGTGTTAAGACTGGCGCGGTAATGCCTTTCGAGTCAGCGGAGGACAAAACCAAAATGCTTGATAGCCTCGCCGAAGCTGAAAGCGTAGGCGGGCTAGGACTTACAGCACAGCATCCGCATCAATGACCAGTGGCGGCTGTACTTCCGCTGGCAGGGCGAAGATGCGTTTGATGTGGAAATCGCGGACTACCATTGATTATGAAAACGAACAAGTTGTCACCGATTCATCCAGGCGAAATTCTCCGCGAGGAGTTTATGAAGCCGCACGGCCTGTCGCAAAACGCATTGGCGCGGGCTTTGGGCGTTCCACCCCGGCGCATCAATGAGATTGTGCTGGAAAAGCGCGGCATCACGGCCGACACGGCGTTGCGGCTGGCGCGGTTCTTTGGCACGACGGCGGAAATGTGGACGGGCTTGCAGGCGGACTACGACCTGCGGCTGGCGCGTTACGAAACAGCCAAGCTCATTGAGCGTGAAGTCGAGCCGTTGACGGTGTTGCAGCCTGTCCCGGTGTAACCCCGCCCCGTCCTCGGGTGTCTGCGTCAGAAGCCAGCACAACCTTGTGAATCAAAACTGGTCTTCTTTTTCCTTGAACAGCACGTTGAACGTGGTCAGGGAACCGTAGCTGCGCGTGATGTATTGCTGCATCTCCACCTTCTCGCCGTCGGTCAACTTCTCGTGCGCGTTGATTTTCTGTTCCAGCACGCGGAGGTTGTTGCGCACCATCACGATTTTGTGAAAGAAGGCTTCGAGCGGCACTTCCTTGGTTTGCAATGCCGGGTCGGCGGGATGCATCACCAGTTTGCCGCCATGCCAGCGGACGCCGAGTTTTTCAATCACAACATCCGGTTTTTCCAGACCGAGTCTGACCACGGCGGCATCCACGGTTTGCTCGATAAATTGTTGGAGCGGAACACTCAAGCCGCTCACGGCGGTTTGCGGTTCGGCAATTTCGAGGCCGGCGGCATCCGGCGCGACGGCGCGCTTTTCGCCGCCATCAAATTGGATTTCCGCGGTGAGTTCGTTCAAAGCCTTGACGACGCCGGTGCCGTATTGCTGGTGCCGCACCCGCATGCCGATGTGGAGGGATTCGATTTTCATGGGGAAAATTTAACCACGGATGGACACGGCTTGCCACGACGAAGTGAAACGAAGACGGGATGAATATGGATTTTTGTCGCAGAGCGACGGCGGAAATTAGCCCGGCACATTGTGCCGGGTTATCCGTCCCAAATAATTTCGTCCCGGCGGGACGACGGAGTCCATCGTCCTTTCAGGACGAATCAATTTGCGGGACATGCCACCAGCCACTTTGTGGCTGGCTAATTTCCCGCCGTCGCTGCGCGACTCCGGCAAATATTCAAGGCTGACAACGCCGGGAAACGCGCTAGGCTCGGCGGCAACAAACGGCTTTAATCGAAAAAACTTCATGGCCCGCATCGACCAGATTGACCGCTTTGAATTCGAGCGCATGCTTTGGACCCAGGGTCTGACCCGGGTCGCCGGCGTGGATGAAGCCGGACGCGGTCCGCTGGCCGGGCCGGTCGTTGCCGCGGCGGCGGTCCTGCCATCGAAATGGGCGGAGTCCGGGTTGCCGCGCGAGCTCGAGGGTTTGAACGATTCCAAGCAGCTCACGGCCGCGCAACGCGAAAAGTTCTTTGCTTTTATCACCGCCTGCGGCGAAATCCAATTTGCCATCGCCCAAATTGGCGCCGGACAAATTGATGCCATCAATATTCTGCGCGCCACGCATCGCGCCATGAACGACGCGCTTGCGCAATTGCGGCCCGCGCCCGAACACGCGCTTGTGGACGGCCGGCCCGTCAAAACCATGCCGGTGCCGCACACGGCGATTGTGCAGGGTGACGCGCGCAGCTATTCCATCGCCGCCGCCAGCGTGCTGGCCAAGGTGACGCGCGACCGGTTGATGCTCGAATTCGACCGGCATTGGCCGAAATACGGATTTGCCGAGCACAAAGGCTACGGCACGGCGCAACATCTGGCGGCGATCGCCGCGCACGGTCCGTGCCCCATCCACCGGCGCAGCTTCGCGCCGTTGCGACCGGTTCAACGCGAATTTTTTTAACCACGGATGGACACAAATAAACACGAATGCAGAAACGGAGTGTTGGAGTGTTGGAGTGTTGGGAAAATCCCATTACTCCAATGCTCCATCACTCCAATATTTCTCGCGTTCGTTCGCGATTGATTTTTCGCATGAAACTGACCGAGCGCATCAAATCGCTGTTCCACGCAGACAAGCCGGAGCACTTGCGGCGCGGCGAACTGGGTGAGCGCGCAGCAAAAAAACATCTGCAGCGGGAAGGGCTGAAATTCCTCACGGCCAACTTCCGTTCGAAGCGCGGCGAAATTGACCTGGTCTTTCGTGACGATGATTGTCTCGCCTTCGTCGAAGTCAAAACACGGTCATCCGAGGATTGGACGCGCCCGGCGGCGGCCGTCAACGCGCGCAAGCGGCGATTGCTTTCGCAAACCGCACTGGATTATCTGCGGCTGCTGAAAAATCCGGCGGTAAAAATCCGGTTCGATATTGTCGAGGTGCTGCTGGCGGACGGCCAAGTGCATGAAGTCCGGCATTTGCCGAACACGTTTGCGATGGCAAAACCGTATCGTTACGGGTGAAACGGTAGCGGCGCTCTGTGAGCGTCGCCAAAGTTTGCGGCGGTCACAGACCGCCGCTACAGAAATTGCCCGCCCCGCGCGCCCTTTTTCACGATACCGGCGTGACATTGGCGCGCGAGCATTGTCCAATCAGCAGTGAAGACACTTAAGAGCGAGCTGGTGAACGGAACGGGTTTTGCCTGGTTGCCATGAGCACAACTTACAAAATCGTGGAAGGGACGATTGGGCTGGTGGTTATTCTGGGTATCATCGGTTGGGGATGCTTCCGCATGTTGAAGCGGAGTTATGACCCGGCGAAGATGCTGTTCAAGCTGGCAATCACAGTTCCACTGGTCATTGCCTGTTTTATCGGCGCCATCGAACTCAGTTTTTTTGGACCGTTCGTCATGATAATTCTTGGGGTTGCCATATCGGTCATGTGGGCGCCGCACCTTGGGGAATGGCTGTGCAAACCCTTGACGGGTCTGTACGACGGCGGCAACGAAGAACCGGAACCGAAGCCATATTATTCCGTCGCGCGTTCCCTGCGGATGAAGGGCAAATTTCTGGAAGCGGTCGTGGAAATCCGCAAACAGCTGGCCCGTTTCCCGAATGATTTTGAGGGTGTGATGTTGCTGGCCGGCATTCAGGCTGAAAACCTGCAGGATTTGCCGGGCGCGGAAATCACGTTGAATCATTTCTGTGACCGGACCGAGACGCCACCCAAACAGTTTGCCGCCGCGATGAACCATCTCGCCGACTGGCAGCTCAAACTGACGCAGGACGCGGATTCGGCGCGCGCCGCGCTGGAGAAAATCACCACGCGGTTTCCCGACACCGAACCGGCGCTGCTGGCCGCTCAACGCATCGCCCATCTGGGCAGCGCGGAAAAAATTATACTGGCGGCCCACGACCGCCAGCCGATGGCCATGCCGGAAGGCGTGAAAAACATCGGCCTGCTGGAATCGTCAGAGCATTTGCGTCCCGCCGAAATTGACCCGGTGAAACTCGCCGCCGATTATGTGAAACATCTGGAGCAGCATCCGCTCGACACGGAGGTTCGCGAAAAGCTGGCGATCATTTACGCCGACCACTACCAGCGGTTGGATTTGGCAGCGGGCGAACTGGAACAACTGATTGCAGAGCCGAACCAGCCGTCCAAGCGCGTCGCGCACTGGTTGAATTTATTGGCGGATTTGCAGGTCCGCCATGGCGCGGATTACGACACCGTGCGCGGAACCCTGGAGAAAATCGTGGAACGGTTTCCTGATCTGGCCGTCGCGGAAATGGCGCGAACGCGGCTGGGGCGCTTGAAACTTGAGCTGAAAGGACATAAAGAAACGCCGGACGTGAAACTCGGCGTTTATGAACAAAATATCGGCCTGAAATACGGCTCACCGCGGCGGTTGTAGCGCGATTCCCCCTTCCCAACAATGGGGGCGCAACTTCACACCACCACCAAGGTAGGGCGGCGCTGCCGCGCCGCCTAAACTTCCACCAGAACGAGCGGAGCGATGTTCTCGCGTGCGTATCCCCATGGTTCCGCCAGCATCGCTGCGCTTGCCGGCGGTGAGATTGGGGCAAACCGGCAGGTTTGCCCTACCATCGTTGGTGGAAGTGTCAAGATGTGCCCCAACAAGGGTGTCTTGCCGGCGTGACATTGGCGCACGAACGTTGTCTAATCAGCAGTGAAGACACTCATGAACGAGCCGGCCGCAGGATGTGAGTTCGTGGCAGAGCCGCCAGCCGATTTGGCGTCTGCGGAGTTTTCCCATCTCTACACCGAACACAGCCGTGCGATTTATTATCTCGCCTTGCGTTTTCTCGGCGACCCGCAAAAGGCCGAGGACGCCACGCATGACGTTTTCCTGAAGGCTTTCCGCAAGCTGGAGCAATTCCGCGGCGAGGCGTCCTTGCGCACGTGGCTTTACCGCATCGCCATCAACCATTGCCAGAACCTCCGCCAGCGCTGGCATGACCGCCACGTGTTTTCCAACGCGGACGACGCTTTATGGGAAAACGCCGCGGCCGGAACCGATTCGCCCTTGCGGGTCCTGGAAATCAAGGAGCTGGGCCAGCGAATCCAGAAAACGCTCGATGGTCTGCCGGATGAATACCGGCTCCTGTTGTTGCTTGTGGCCGACGAGGAATTGAGTTACGAGCAGGTGGGCGCGCTGGTCGGGCAATCCCCCGATGCGGTGCGCGGGAAATTGCATCGCGCCCGCAAAACTTTTGCCGCTCTTTTTGAGAAAACCGCCTGAGGAGGCCAAACATGAAACAACAGACCAAACTTTCCGAGGAACAACAGCAACAGTCCCGACAGGTCGGGACCGGGCAGCAGACGCAACAGCAATCCGCGCGCGAATTTGCGAACGCCGAAGAGATGCTGCGCTATGACGCGGCGCACACCCCCGTGCCGCCGGGCATTGCCCAACGACTCCAGAAATCCACCGGCGATCTCCCCAGGCCGAAAACGTCATGGTGGAAACGTCTTTTTGGAGGAACCCATCCATGAAAAACCTCTTCCGAAATTATTTCTCGTCGCTGCCGTGGGGCATGCGCCTTTTCCTGCTGATCTTCGTGCTCGGTTTCCCGGTGGCCTGGATCGGCCTTCGCGCACAACTTTTTGACCTGTACGGCTGGCTCGCTTTGATACCGGCGCTGGTCTGGAAAGGACAGGTCTGGCGCGTGGTGACCTATGCCTTTTTGCCAATCAGTCCTTTGGATTGGGTCATCAGCCTGTTCTGGCTGGCGACACTCGTTTCTGTTTTGGGCAGGAACTGGTCTGCGCGCGGGTTTTGGGGTTACTGCCTGTTGGGTGCCCTGGCAGGCGGGCTGTTCATTTCGCTGCTCAAGCCGGGAATACAATGCGGGGTGGTGGGCGGCGGCGCTATGATTTTTGCCCTGCTGGCAGCGTGGGACTGGCTCTACCGCAATGAACGCCTGATCCTGCTCAGCATCGGGGAAATCTCCGTGCGCCAGGCGGTGATTTTGATCGCCATCATCAACTCACTCATCCTGTTCTTCTGCTCCGGCTGGTTCCTGATGCTGGCGATGTGGTGTGGCGGCCTGGCCGGCTGGCTCTGGCTCAGGATTCGCGCGAAACTTTTCCTGGGTAAAACTCCTCAACAAATCCGGTCCGAACGCGTGGCCCGGCTGGAATTATGATTTGCACCGCACAGGAGCGCCGGCTTCCAGCCCGGCACGTTGGAGTTCACGCTTTAGCGCGCCCTCCGAACAATCCCGCACATCGCGGGATTGAACTCCAACCTTTTCACGCCGGGTTGGAGACCGGCGCTCCACGTTCCGTCCTGGCGCGCGAACGGGCGCGGATCGCGTGCGCGATGCTGGCGGATTGCCGCTTCTGCGCGCACGACTGCGGCGTCAACCGGCTGGCCGGCGAGAACGGTTTGTGCCATGCCGGCGCGGAGGCGCGCTTTTTCTGCGCGCAGACCGAGGTTTCGGACGAACTGGAATTGATCCCCACCTTTGCCGTGGCCCTGAGCGGATGCGATTTGCGCTGCGATTTTTGTATCACCGGCGCGTCCAGTTGGAATCCGCGGGCAGGCGCAGGTTTCGACGCGCGTGCGATGGCAGTGAAAGCCAAAGCCGCTTTGCAGAATGGCGCGCGAACCACCATGGTGCTTGGCGGCGAGCCAACCATTCATCTGCCAGCCGCGCTGGAATTTGTGTCGCTGTTGCCGGAAACGGCCCGACTGGTTTGGAAAACCAACGCGCACGGGTCGGCACCAGCGCGCGAATTGCTGAATGGAATGTTTGATGTCTGGCTGGCGGATTTTAAATTCGGCAATGATGCCTGTGCCCAGCGGCTGGCAAAAGTTTCGGATTATGTCCGGGTGGTCGAAGAAAACCTGCTGTGGGCCAGCGAGCACAGCGAATTGATCGTCCGCCATCTTTTGATGCCGGGGCATGTTGAATGTTGCTGGCAGCCCGTGGCCGAATGGCTGGCAGCGGAATTGCCCGGCGTCAAAGTGAATCTGCGCACTGGTTTCTGGCCGGCCTGGCAGGCGGCGCGGCACCCTGAATTGCGCGGAACGGTTTCAACGCCGGAAAGCGCCCGGGCGGTTGACCTGGCGCAGCGCCTGGGTTTGAATTTGGTTCCATGAAAAAGCATCGCTCCAAAAAAGATTGTGCCTTACCCGGCAAAAACCAGGTGAGCGAACTCCTGATTTTGCCGGACGGCCAGATTCTGGTCCACAACCTGACCCCGCTTTTCGCCGGGCTGTTGCGTAAATTGAATCCCGACGACGAGCAGATCTCGTCACGTGTCACTCGTCACTTGTCACTCCACCCATGAACTTTAAAACTGAAATCGAAACCCTCATCCGCGCCCGTTATCCGATCCTCTACATCATCACGAGCGAGGAAATGCGCGTGCAGAACCTGCTGGTGGAAATCGCCGCCAAGCGGCAGAAAAAAGTGTTCGAGTGGACCTACAGCAACGGCATCGTCCCGGCCGGCACTTCCATCCAGTCGCAGAAAAACCGCAACGCCTCCACCAAGGACCCGCTCGCGGCGCTGGACCAGGTGATTGAACAGGTCGAGCCGGCGATTTTCCTGTTCAAGGATTTTCATCCGTTCCTGACCAAGAACAATTTCGCCATCATCCGCAAGCTCAAGGACATCGCGCAGCATCTCAAAAACAGCTTTAAAACCATCGTGTTGATTTCGCCGGTGATGGAAATTCCGGCGGAGCTGGACAAGGAAATTACCGTCATCAATTTCCCACAGCCAACGAAGGAGGATTTGGGCGCGCTGCTCGACAAAATCGTCGCGGAAGTCAGCGACCGGAAACAGATTCAAATTGATCTTGATGATCAAGGCCGCGACCGGCTGCTGCAGGCGGCGCTCGGCCTGACGCTCGGCGAGGCGGAAAATGTTTTCGCCAAAATCATCGTCCAAGAGCAGCGATTGAGCGGCGATTACGTCAACGAAGTGTTCGCCGAGAAGCAGCAGATCATCCGCAAGAGCGGGTTGCTGGAGTATTACAAGACCGAGGATGACTTTTCCAGCGTCGGCGGCCTGACGGTGTTGAAGGACTGGCTGAACAAGCGTTCCGTGGCGTTCACGGACGAAGCGCGGGCGTTTGGGTTGCCGGCGCCGAAGGGCATTTTGCTGCTGGGCGTGCAGGGCTGCGGCAAAAGCCTGTGCGCCAAGGCGGTTTCGCGGTTGTGGCAACTGCCGTTGCTGCGCTTCGACATGGGCCGGATGTTCGGCAGCCTCGTGGGTTCGTCGGAAGAAAACGTCCGGCGCGCGATTGCCGTGGCGGAGTCCGTGGCTCCGGCGGTGCTTTGGGTGGACGAAATTGACAAGGCATTTGTCGGTTCGCAAAGCTCCGGCGCGACCGACGGCGGCACGACCGCGCGCGTGTTCGGCACATTTCTCACCTGGCTCTCGGAAAAGGACGCGCCGGTGTTCGTCGTGACCACGGCCAATGACGTTTCGCAGCTTCCGCCGGAACTGTTGCGCAAAGGACGGCTCGACGAAATTTTTTACGTGGACCTGCCGAACGAGGAGGAGCGCGAGGAAATTTTCCGGATTCATCTGGCCAAGCGCGGGCGCGATCCCAAGAATTTCGACCTCAAAACGATGGTTGAGGCCAGCAAGGATTTGAGCGGCGCGGAAATCGAGGAAGCCATCATCAGCGCGCTTTACGATGCGTTTTACACGAAGCAGGAACTGACCACCGGGCACGTCCTGGCCACGCTGGGCCAGACCGTGCCGCTGGCCAAGACGATGTCGGAAAAAATCAGCGCGCAGCGCAATTGGGCCGCCGGTCGCGCGCGGAATGCCAGCGTCGCCCACCCCCTGAAAAACGAAGCGGACGCGCGGCGGATGGAATTATGACGTTGGCGGAAACGCGAAATTCGAACGCATAAAGCAACGAGCCAAATAAATTCTTTCTGGGGCAACCTGTATGATCATTTCAAGGATCGCCGCTATGCGGCTCTTTTCCTGGCTTCCCTCGTTGGTCTCGTGTTGTCGCCGATTTTGCTGCCGGTGATGGGGCTGTATGTTTTGGGGCGGGGTTGGTCGGCCTTGCGCCTGGCCCGGACCAACCGGCGGAACAAATTGCGGTATTCCCCCTTGTCGCGTGACGAATTGCGCGTAGCCCGGTCAAAACTCTTGAACAATCAAAATCGAAGAGGCGTATGAGTTGTGTTTGCATTTTAACCCCGGTGGTCATTGCGGCGTGGCCGGCCTTCAGCGCGGCGGTCGTCGCGGCGGCATCCTCCCTGGGCTATACGATCGTCCAGGAAGGCATCCAGCAGGGCCAAACCAGCCAGGTCAGTGAAACCGGCGAACGCAGGGTCAATCTCGAAATCGAACAAAGCGAAATCGTCACGAACCAGCTTGGCCGCGACCAGCGCATCCAGGTCCAGCGCAGCGGTGTGACGGTGACCTTCTCCCGCGACGCGCGCGGAAAGGCTTCGATTTGCGTAACCGGGCCGGGCCATTCGGACGAGGAGTTGCGCGCCATCGGCGAGGAACTGAGCCAGCGCGTGGTGCAAAAATATGTCCACCGGCGTCTGATGGACGAAATTCACGCCCGTCAGTTTGTGATCGTGGAGGAGGAAGTGGACGAGAATAACGCCATCCGGCTCAAGGTCCGGCATTGGGATGGGTGAATTTAATGAAGAAAACATTCAACATCGAACGCCCAACATTCAACATCCCATGCCGTGGGGCCCGCGCGATCAATTGGTTGTCGGGTGTTGGATGTTTTTGAAAAATCTTATGCCCCAACGCGAATTTGAAATCACGATTGCGCCCGATGGCAGCGTCGAGGTGCATGTCAAAGGCTACAAAGGCAAGAGTTGTCTGGAAGCGATGAAAATCTTCGAGCAGGTGGTCGGAGAAATTAAGTCGCAGCGGGAAACGAGCGAGTTTTACGAACCGGATGAGCAGGTGCGATTTAATATCGAGCAACGGCATTGAGGTTGGAGTCCAATCCCGCGATGTGCGGGATTGTCCACCGCCGGCAAGCTGAAGCTTGAACTCCAACTTGTGGCCAGATTGAACATACAGGAAGAGGCTTCGGCGTACTACCCGCGACGGGCGCGGTGGTACAGCCATCTATTTTCTTTTGACGGCGCCATCCAGCGACGGCTGGCCTTGGATCGCATTCATGCGCCGCGGGAAATGGCCTTGGCCGGGCTGGTGGCCGGTTTTCTGGTGCCTGGCCTTGCTGTTTATATCCGGGGGCCAAGACCCTGGGGAAGGGCCGCGCTGGCCGGTTGCGGGTTGTTGTTGCTTTCATTCATCGTGTGGTTCGGCCATCCGGCCGGGAATTTCGCCCTTGGGCTGCTGCTCTCGATTCACATTTCCGGGTTCGTCTATTACTGCAGCCCGTTGCTGTTGGAGGCATCGTTGAGCTCCCGGCTGCTGTTTACGCTGTTGACCATGATGGTGCTTGGCCTGCTCATTTACCTGCCCATTAGGAACGTCATCCTGCAACACTGGCTGATTCCGCTGCGCGTGCGGGACAATGTGGTGATCGTGCATCGGCTGGGGGCGCCATACGACATCAAACGCGGGGATTGGGTCATGTTTTCCCAGAAAAGCAGTGAGACAGGCGAAGCCCATCGTGGCGGCGGCGCGGTCTGGGTTCGGGCTGGTTTCGGTTGGGGGCCGGTGCTGGCCGTGGCGGGAGATCGCGTGGAGTTTTCCGCGAACGTCTTCAGGGTGAATGGCGAGGCGCGGCCGCTTTTGCCACACATGCCGGATTCGGGAACGCTCACTGTGCCGGAAAAGCATTGGTTTATCTGGCCTGATCTTGATATATACGAACACGGAAATGTGAGCGAAGCAAACGTTTCGGCCACCATGCTGCAAATGGCAACTGTATCCCAGGAACAGGTCATCGGGAAACCCTTCAAACGGTGGCTTTGGCGGCGGCAAATTTTATCATGAGCCGGTTTGTCAATCTTGAGTTTGGAGACGAGTCCAAAGACCAGTCGCAGCCAAAAGAAAAAACGCTGGTCAAGGACGAGGCGTATTATTTCAACGAGGCGCGAACGGCGTTTGAAACCGGAAATTATGAGCAGGCATTGCGGTTTTACTCAAAAGTCCTGGAGTTCAATCCGCAAAATCCCGCCGCGTGGGCCGGTCAGGTGCGGATGTTGATCGAACTTGGCGAATATCGTGAGGCGAAGTTGTGGGCCGACAAGGCGTTGGAACGTTTTCCCAACGAACCGGAACTGCTCGCCGCCAAGGCCGTCGCGCTCGGCCGCAGCGGCGATTTGCAGGGGGCGCTGGCGTTCTCAGATGCTGCCATCGAAGAACGCGGCGACACACCCTATGTCTGGCTTGCGCGCGGCGACGTAATGCTCGCGCGCGAAGAGCCGCGGGCAGATTATTGTTTTGAGAAAGCGTTGTTGCTCGCGCCCAAGGACTGGTTTGTCGCCTGGCTGGCGGCCCGGATCCGGTTTTATTATGAGCAATTCGTGCTCGCGCTGAAATTGCTGCAACAAGCCATCGAATGGAACACCGGCAATTTTATTTTATGGCTCGAACAGGGCCAATGCCAGCAGGCGCTCGGTTTGATCGGTCCGGCCAAAAATTCGTTCTTGCAGGCGCAACAATTGAACCCGCATGCTCACGAAGCCGATCTGGCACTTGTCCAACTTTCCCAAAACGGGCTCTGGGCGCGCGTGCGGGGCTGGTGGCGGCAACTTTTCAACCGATGAGCACAAAAAATCTGAATCAGCTTTTGTCCGCGGCCAATGAATTCGATGCTTCCGAT
This sequence comes from Verrucomicrobiota bacterium, assembly GCA_049511835.1. GTDB lineage: Bacteria > Verrucomicrobiota > Verrucomicrobiia > Limisphaerales > UBA11358 > UBA11358. Next base: position 26,533 of record JBEKXN010000044.1, read on the forward strand.
CTGCATCTGGTGGCCGGGGTGCCGCCCGCGTTTCGCGTGAACGGCGAAATCATCATTGCCGATGAGGACGCGCTGACCGAAGACGAAATCACCGCCATGGCGGACAGCCTGCTGAACGAACAGCAGAAGAAAAAATTCGGGGAGGAATGGGAGCTTTGCATTTCCCTGCTGCATAGCGTGGCCGGGCGCGTGCGCGCCACGTTTTACCGGCGCAACGGACACCCGGAAATGAGCTTTCGGTTTTGCGGCGACAAGGTGGCCACGCGCGAAGAACTCGGCCTGCCCGAGAAAATTGACGATCTGGCGCGCAAACCGAACGGGTTGGTCCTGATCACCGGCCCGACCGGGGCGGGCAAAACGACGACGCTCAATTATATGGTGAACCTGATCAACAATGAGCGCCGATGCAAAATTGTCACCATTGAAGATCCGATTGAATTCGTTCACGAAAACAAACGCGCCATTGTGGTGCAACAGGAGGTGCTGACCGACGTGCACTCGTTTAATCGGGCGCTCATCCACGTGTTGCGCCAGGACCCGGACGTGATCGTCGTGGGTGAGATGCGCGATCCCGAGGCCATTGCCACGGCCCTGACCGCTGCCGAAACGGGACATCTGGTGCTGGCCACCATGCATTCGCCAAGCGTTTCGCACGCGATCGAGCGCATCATCGGCGTTTTCGAGGGCAGCGTCCAGCGGCAGGTCATCATGCAGTTGTCCAACGGGCTACAGGGAATCATTTCCCAGGACTTGCTGCCGGCGGCGGACCGCACCCGCCGCGTCCTGGCGTATGAAATGGTCGTTGCGAATGGGGCCGTGCGGAATTTGATCCGTGAAAACCAGCTTCATCAACTGGAAAACATGATCCAAACCGGACGCAAGGAAGGAATGGTTCTCATGGACAATTGCCTGTACGACCTATACTGCAAGTGTGCCATCACGTACGACACCGCCATCAGCCGGGCGCACAACCCTGACAGCATCATCCGGGAAAAGTCCCGGAACATTTAAAACCTTGGCTCAAGCAAAAACGCCGGGCGTAAAGCCCGGCGTTTATGAACAAAAATCGGTTTGAAATACGGCTCACCGCGTCAGTTGTAACGCGACTTCCTTTTCCAACTCGTGCGCGAGGTCAATGTCCTTATTGCCCCATTTCGTGCGGGCTTCCACGACGACCGAGGTGATCCTTGGATCAATGGCCTCAACCCGCACCCAGACGTTGCACTGATCCACCTTGCCCTGCAACGAGCGCACGGTGTTGGTGGTGTCGTGGGGAATAAATTCCGTGATGACCGCCCCATTGTTTTGGATGACCTGTACCGCCGCCTGATAGACTTGATCCATGGTGCGCGGATAACGCCCCTCGACGCTGTCCTTGCCAAACGAAACCGTCGCCGTGTGCGTATCGCTCACTGTTTTGACACAACCGGCGGTGACCATGGTAATTCCGACCAACGCCGCAAAAAATTTTGTCTTCATATGGGTTACAATCCAATCGAAAAAGCCGCCCGCGTCAAGCACGATTGCATTTTTGTGCGGCTCGACAAGTGCGTCAAATAATGCGAGCTTGCAACCGTGTCAGCAAACAAGCTGGAACAACTTCGCACCGCGCTGCGCGCCCATGGCTCGTGCCTCGTGGCGTATTCCGGCGGCGTGGACTCGGTTTTCCTCGCGCGCGTGGCGCATGAAGTGCTGGGCAGCCGCGCGCTGGCGGTGATTGCCGATTCCCCGAGCCTGCCGCGGCGCGAATTGCAGGAGGCGCTCGAAATCGCCGAAAAATTCCGATTCCCGGTCCGCGTCGTGCAGACAGCGGAATTTGAAAATCCCAATTACCTCTCGAATCCGGCCAACCGCTGCTATTTCTGCAAGCACGAATTGTTCGAGCAACTGGCGCCGATTGCGCGCGCGGAAAAATTCGCGGTGATTGCCT
>JBEKXN010000045.1:0-26652 GCA_049511835.1 Verrucomicrobiota bacterium
GCCATGCCGCAGCAGCCCGCTTCGAGCATCGTCACCGTCCGCTGCGGCATCCGGGTGGCCAGTTGGTACATGTAATCTGAATTGGCAAGTGATTTGGCGTGGCAATGCACATGAATCATCATGCGCGTGGGATTTTCGTTAAAAATCAGCGCATTGGGTTCCCGAACCAGCATGTTTTCCACAAATTGCTCGAATAAAAAACAACGGGCGGCAATGCGCTCCGCGTCCGGCAGTTTTAACTCGTGATAATCCTGCGCGAACATCGAGTAACATGACGGTTCGAGAAAAACAACCGGCATGTTGCCAGCATCCGCCTTCAGCAGCGCGAGGTTGTGCCTCCCCAGTTGCGCGGCTTCGTCGAGATTGCCCTGGCTGAAGGCGGGCCGTCCGCAACATTTGCGCAGTTTCGGCAGCACCACTTCGAAGCCCGCGGCTTCGAGCACCTTGACGGCGGCCATGCCGACGTGAGGTTCGTAATAGCGCACGAAGGTGTCGTCCCAAAGCATGACGCGGCCACGATAGGCCGCCCGGAAAGGTGGACGTTTGGCAAACCAATGGTCGAACCGCTCCAGCGCGAAATACGGCAACAGCCGTTTGGTGGAAATGCCCAGCACACGGCTCAGGAACGGAGTATTCAATAACACATTGGCCACGCGCGGCATCTTGCAGCCCAACCGGCCCAGTTGATCCACCGAACTGAACAGCCGTTCGTGCAGGGTCAATCCGCGGTGCTGGATGCGCGCGTGCTGTAATTCGGCTTTCAACAACGTCAGATTTACGTTGGACGGGCACTCCACGGTACAGGCTTTGCAGGAAAGACAATTGCTCAACGCGATTTCGAGTTCCTCCGAACGGATGGGGTCGCCATCGATGCCGCGCAGCTCCAGCGCGGCGCGAATGGCGTTGGCGCGTCCGCGGGTGGACATGATTTCCTCGCCGGTAGCCATGAACGTGGGACACATGCTGGGCGTCAGCTTGAGGCAGCCGCCGCACCCGTTGCACTGTTCCAGGTTGGCGGTGAACGACCCGTCCTTGGCGGAAAACGCCAGCACCGGTTCGAACGGCAATTTCAGGGAATAGCCGGCGCCCAGCCGCAGATTTTGATCAATTTTATAGCGGCCATCGGAAATAATTTTGCCCGGATTGAACAAATTAAACGGGTCGAAGCACTGCTTGATTTGCCGCATGAGCTGGTAAACTTCTTCGCCCACCTGTTTCTTGAGATACTCGGTGCGGGCAATACCCACGCCGTGTTCGCCGCACAGCGTTCCTTTGAACTGCAACATGAGCGCAGCCACTTCGTCGGCGATTTGCCGGTATTTTTTCAAGTCCTCCGCGCGGTGCAAATCCAGCACCGGCCGCACGTGCAGCAGTCCCGCCGCGGCGTGGCCGTAATAGGAGGCATTCAATCCGAGCTGCCGCATTAGCTTCTGCAGTTCGGCGGCGTAGGCCGGCAGGTCTCGCGGGCGCACCGCCGCGTCTTCAATGAAGGTCACGGGCTTGGCAGCGCCCTTGCGACCGGTCAAAAGTGACAGTCCCGCCTTGCGCAGCGACCATACGAGTTCGGCTTCGTCCGGTGTTTGCAAAATGCGTTGACGCAGGCCCAATTTGCGTTTTTCCAGCAGCGCCAGCCGCTCGTCAACGTCCTCGAAAAATTCGACGATTAAAATCGCCTCGCACGGCTTGGCGTCGAGTTCGAGCAAATCGCGCGCGGCTTGGAACTCAAGCTGGCCGCGGGTCTGGTCCAACAGCAGACGGTCAATGTGTTCAATCGCCGCTGGTTTCAGATCGAGCAATTCGGTCGCCGCCTGCATTGCCTCGCCCACGGATGCAAAGAACAACAACCCCACTCCGCGTTTCTCCGGCAACGGGACAATTTTCAGTTCGGCGGAAATGATTGCGACGAGCGTGCCTTCGCTGCCGGCGACAATATGAGCCAGATTGCCTGGCTCGCGCATCGCCCGGGCCAGCGCGTATCCGGGCCATCGTTTCAGGAGGCCCGGCGGAAAGTGCTCGGTAATTTGCAGCTCGTTCAGCGAAGTCAGGCTCTCCAGCAGGTCGCGCTGTCTCGGCAGCGAGTTCTGGCCGGAACCTATTATCTCCACGCGCCCGTCGCTGGTTAAAATTTCCAGCAGGCTGATGTGATCCGCCGTTGTGCCATAAACCGGTGCATGCGCGCCGGACGAGTCGTTGGCAATCATGCCGCCCAGCGTCGCGCGCGAGCTGGTTGCCACATCCGGGCCGAAACAAAATTTGTGCGGGTGGAGAAAATCGTTCAACTGGTCCAGCACGACGCCGGCGCCGACCCGGACGGTTTTGCGTTCCAGGTTCAGGTCGTAGATGAGCCGGTTGTAGCGCGCGAAATCAACAACGACGCCGTCGCCGATGGCTCCGCCCGAAAGGCTCGTTCCGGCGCCGCGCGGAATGACCGATACGCCCGCCTGCGCTGCCGCCAGGATGATGGCGCTGGCATCGTGCGCGCTGCCGGGAAACGCCACGGCCAGCGGCTCGATTTGGTAAACGGACGCATCCGTGGCGTAGGCTTGACGCGTCACATTGTCAAAAGCGACATCGCAAACCGCCGCCTTCAACGTGGCCAGTTGTTGGTTCGGTGTCATATATGACCCGGCCCAAAGCTATCGGCGTGCCAGCGCGTTGACAATGCCATTAAACTGCGCCGGCGGCTTTGGGCAAAAACCGGCTTCAAACCAAATGCCGCGCCTGGCGTTTGGGCAGGGCGGTTTTGGCTTTGCGCAACGGGACCACTTTTTCTTCCGGGGACAGGAAATCTTTCAGGAAACCTGGTTTGTCGTGGCGTCCGCCACGTTGGTAATCGCGCCACAGTATTTCGGCCACCGGCTTTGCGTCCAACTTAAGTTCGACGGTGAGAAATTCAAAGAGCAGTTTCATCAGCCGCACCAGCGCGATGCCATCGGTGCGGCCCGTGCGCCCGTGCAGCCAGTCGCTGAAACGGAGAAAGGCGTGGAAGGGGGAATGTGGCACAGACCTCTGGTCTGTGAAGCCATTTTTGTTTTCACACAGGTCAGAGACCTGTGCCACACTCCAAATCAGCGGTGTGGATTCGACAAAGTTGCCGCTGTTGCCGACCAAATCCCAGTAGCGCGCAAAGCGGCGCAGCCGTTGCATGGTCGCAAAATCAATCAGCTTGTTGCTTAAAATTTCGTAGGGCGGATGCGGGTTGTAAATCATCTGCCATTCGGCGTCATGCCGGACAATCGGCGTGCCGCGCAGCCGTTTGAGAATGCCCACCTGGATTTCCTGCGGGTTAAGCGCAATCAGCCGGTCAAAGCCGGCAGCAAAACTTTCGAGCGTTTCACCGGGCAGACCGATAATCAAGTCGGCGTGGATGTGAACGCCAGTCTGGCTGCGAAGAAAACGGAAATTATCTTCCAGCCGTTCATGATTCTGCCGGCGTTTGATGGCCGCGCCGACTTCCTCGTTGAACGTCTGGATCCCGACCTCGAATTGCAACGCGCCCGGCGGGAACTTCGCAATGACTTCACGCAGCGCTTCGGGCAATCGGTCGGGAATCATTTCAAAGTGGAAAAAATGGCCGGGCTGACAGCGCTCCAGAAAGAATTCGAGAATGGCTTGGCTGATATCCACGTTGAGATTGAACGTGCGGTCAACGAACTTGAATTGTTGCACACCGCGGTCGAGCAACTGTTGCAACTGTTCGAGCAAAGCGGGCAGGGGAACCTGCCGCACCGGAATGTCGAGCGACGACAGGCAAAACTCGCATGTGAACGGACAGCCGCGCGACGCCTCGACGTAAATGACGCGATGCGCGATGTCGCCGTCGGTGTAGAGGTCATAGGGTAAAACGATCCGGGAAAATTCCGGCAGTTCGGCTGGGATGATTTTGGGCAGCGGAGCACCGGCCTCCGGCCCGGCGTGTTCGGAATCATTAGTTTCATCGAGCCGTGCCGGAGGCCGGCGCTCCAAAAGCGTCCGACACACCTCCGCAAACTTCAAATCGGCTTCGCCGGTGATGACGTGGTCGGCGAGCTGGACGATGGGTTGGTTCTCGGTTTCGTAGCTGACCTCCGGTCCGCCGAGGATGACTTTAATGTCCGGCCGGACGCGTTTGATGGCGGTGATGACCTCGGTGGCAGGTTCGACGTTCCAGATGTAGATGCCAAAGCCGATAATTTTGGGGTTGCGCGCGAGGAGGATTTCCGCGATGTCGAGCGGACGCTGATTGATGTCGAACTCAGCGAGGCACGCACGCGGCTGGAGCGGGCCGAGATTGGCCAGCAGGTAGCGCAGGCCGAACGCGGCGTGGATGTATTTCGCGTTGAGCGTGGTTAAAACGATGTCCGCCACGTTCAACAGGTTAGCAACAGACGGTGGTAGCGTCGAGCCTCCGACATCATCGAACCGGGGGCGGCCAGCGGAGAAGGCGACTGGGTTGAATCAATGACTAATGACTAAGCCCGAATGACGGAAAAAATCCCCAACGACCAATTCCAAAATCAATAATAGCACCCTCCCATTCTTGCTCTATTCGTGCTTGGTCATTCTTTCGTCATTAGGATTTCGTCATTCGTCATTTCCCGTCGGCATATTGCCAGCGACTGCCATCGTATTCCAGGGAACATCAAGGGGTCTCAATTTTTATTCGACACGCGCATTCGCCTTGTTAACCTGCCCATACTATGACACCCGACGATATTTTGCTGGAGGCAGAGGACAAAATGATCAAGACCGAGCAGGTGGTCGTGAATGAATTCGCCGGCGTGCGCACCGGCAAGGCGTCCGCCGCGCTGGTCGAGAGCATCATCGTGGAGGTTTATGGCTCGCAAATGCGCATCCGCGAACTGGCCGGCATCACCACGCCGGAACCGCGGCAACTGGTGATCCAGCCGTGGGACGCAAACTCAACGCACCCGATTGAGAAGGCCATCCAGAAGGCGAACCTGGGCCTGAACCCGGCGGTGCAGGGCAAAATCATTCGCATCTCGTTTCCCGAACTGAGCCAGGAACGGCGCCAGGAATTTGTGAAAATCACCAAGAAGATGGCCGAAGACGGGCGCGTGGCCGTTCGTCACGTGCGCCGCGAAGCGATGGAACAGTTGAAAAAGCACGCGCACGACAGCGGCATCACCGAGGACCAGGAAAAACAGGCGGAAAAGGATTTGCAGAAGCTGACCGACCAATACATCGCCAAGATTGACCAGCACCTTGTCCACAAGGAAAAGGAAATCATGACGGTCTGAAGAAAGCGGAGTGATGGAGTATCGGAGTGATGGGATACTGTCTGATCAACACGCCATTACTCCACCACTCCAGCACCCCGTTCTTCTCAGCGTCCTGGCGCGTTCGTGGTGGCGGGTTCAAAGCGCACCACCGTTTCATCCGGCCGGGCGTAGCCGAGTTTTTCGCGGGTCAACCGTTCGATGGTTTTGGGATCGTTCCGCAACGCCTCAATCTCGGCCTTGAGTTGTTTGGATTTTTCTGTTTCCTTCTCGACTTCCATTTCCAGCCGCAATTTTTCCGCGCGCATCCGTTCGTTTTGATGGATGAGCGGCAAATAACACATCCCGATGAGCAGCAAAAAGGCGAGGACAACCAGCCCGACGACCACTTTTGTCAATTTGCTCCAAATGCCGAGATCCACATTCATCACGGCGAGTTAAGCACGCGCGGCACGCCGGCGAAAGCGGATTTTATCCGGCGAGTTCCTTCCAGGTTTTCAATTTGCCGTCCGCGCCGAAGGTCAACCGCAAATATCGGGCCGGCACGTAAGTTTCGGTGCGCATGGGCGTGAGCGGGCCAAAATAACAGCCGGGCGGCGCAAAGTAAGGTTCCGGCGCCACAATGGTTTGGGCGTGATGCGTAAGCCAGTCGGCGACAACGGTGCCATCGGTCAATTTCGCGGATTTGTCGGGCGGACCCAGTTCCACAATGGCCTGGTCATAGGTGTAATTCCCGACCCGCGCCGACCAGTCAATTTTTTGCGTCACGCAACCGGCCAACACCAGCACAGCCAGCATTGGCGCAAACCATTTCCCGCCCGCGCGCGCCGTAAAAAGTGCCGCGTTCATGCCGTTAAACTACACCGGCGCGGTTCGAAAGCAACCGGCGCGTGCCCGTCCATTATTCGGATTTGGTTGTCAGCACGCGGCTTAACCGTTATCACTTCGCCCGTATGATAAGGGCGCTGTTCCTGATATTTCAAACCGGTGCGGCATGGGAGCGGACGGTGAAGGCCCGGCGTAATTTGGGACCTCTGCTGGTGTTTTACTTGTTTCCGATGATGTTGCTGGTGGCGGTCGTGGATGGTTTTGGTTTGGTGGAATGGGGCGAACCGCCGGCGGGTCTCTTCCACCGCATTCATAAATTCACCGCCGGCCAGGCGGTGATTTATGAAACAGCGCATTCGTTGCTGACGCTGCTGGCCATCGTGGTTTGCGCCATTTCCATAAAAAATTTGGGGGAGACTTTTCACGGACGCTACACTTACCAGCAGACGTTCACGCTGGTCATTTATGGATTGAGCCCGATGTTCCTGTTGCGGTTGTTGGACGCGGTTCCGGCGATTATTCCGTGGGCCACCTGGGGCATTGGCATCGCGCTTTCCATTGCGGTTCTTCACCAGGGCATCTGGTACGTCATGCAGCCCGCCCCGCCCAACGCTTTTGCACTGTATTTCATGAGTTCACTGCTGCTGGCCGCGGCAACCGGTTTGGAACGATTTGTCACCGCATGGTATTTGGCGGGACACATCCCATCCGCTGAAAATTTCATTTCGCGCCTGGCGGCGCACCTGCCGTTTTAATTTTGTGCCTGCGCCAGCCAGTCAATCTTTTGCATGACACAACCCGCCAGCGCGAACGCAAACCATTTGCCGGGCGCGGGTGGCCAGGAAAGCCACCGGATTCATATGCCTTGAATTACAACGGCAGCGCTCGAATGCCATATATCATGGCGGCGGTCCCGGGCCATTTTTGATGGACCAAACGCTCCGAATCGGCACCCCGGAACATCGTTCCTGAAAGATTATGTTGTCAGCGTGCGGCCAAGGCGATATCACAGCATTCAAATGATAAGGATGTTCCTTTTTATTTTTCAACCGGCAGCGGAGTGGGATGCCGTGCTGCAGGCGAAGCGGGGTTTGGGATTCATTCTGGGAATCCATCTGTTGCCGGCGATGTTGCTGGCTTCAATTGCGGAAGGGGTGGGCATGGCCGGGTGGCGGAAATGGCATGCCGGAATACATGGAATAAAGAATTTCACCGTGGGCGAAGCCATGGTCTGGGAAATGATGCAACTGATGTTGATGCTGGTGGTCATCGCGGTTTGTGCCTACCTGATCAGGTTGATGGGCGAAACATTTAACAGCCATTATCCTTACCGGCAGACTCTGATCGTGGTGATTTATAGTTTAAGCCCGTTGTTTCTGCTCCGACTTCTGGGGGTCCTGCCGCGGATCAGCCTCTGGATTCCCTGGGGCATCGGCATCTTTCTCTCCCTCAAAGTCCTTTATTACGGTCTGCCGCGTATTTTGCAATCCCACCTGTCACACGCCTTGGGATTGTTTTTCATAAGCTCGCTGTTCGTTGTCGTGCTGACAGGCGCGGAACGGCTCATCTTCATCCGATGCTTGAACGGCCAGGGCGTGCCGATCGAAAACCTGGTTTTTGACATCGCCGCCAAACTGCCGTTTTGAGGGCGCGGACGAACGACCGAACGTCAAAACATTTGTTTATTTTCTTTCCGTCGGCACGCCTTTCCGTGAAATTTTTCCCGCGTGACCCTCGACGACACCATCGCAGCCATTGCCACTCCGCTCGGCGAAGGCGGACTGGCGGTGGTCCGCGTCTCCGGGCCGCAAACGCTCGCCGTCGCCGACAAAAGTTTTCTGCCGGTCGGGAAAAATTCGTTGAAACCGTCCGCCGCGACGACACACACGATTCATTACGGTAAAATCGTCCGGCAGGGCCGGAGCGTGGATGAAGTGCTGCTCGCCGTCCTGCGCGCGCCACGCACGTTCACGCGCGAAGACACGGTGGAAATCACCTGTCACGGCGGCATTTTGCCCGCCAAGCTCGTGCTCGACACGCTTTTGGAAAACGGCGCGCGCCTGGCCGAACCCGGCGAATTCACCCGCCGCGCCTTTCTCAACGGGCGCATTGACCTCGCGCAGGCCGAAGCCGTCGCCGATTTGATTCATTCGCGGACGGAACTCGCGCTCGCCGCCGCCAACGAGCAGCTCGCTGGCAAACTGTCACAGCGCATCAACGCCTTGCGCGATGAAATGATGCAGACGCTCGCGCACGTCGAGGCGCACATTGATTTTCCCGACGAAGACATTTCACCCGACACAAAGGAACAACTGCTCAAACGCCTGGAGCGAGGTGTCGCGTTCATGGACGAATTGTTGCGCACGGCCAATGAAGGGCAGATTCTCCGGCGCGGCATTCGGGCCGCGATTGTTGGACGGCCCAACGCGGGCAAATCCAGCTTGCTCAACCAATTGCTCGGTCACGACCGCGCCATCGTCTCGCCGATTCCCGGCACGACGCGCGATACGATCGAGGAGACGGCCAACATCCGCGGATTGCCGGTCGTGTTCATTGATACGGCGGGTTTGCGCGAGGCGCGCGACGAAATCGAACAGGAAGGCGTCCGCCGCAGCCACGAGTCGCTGGCCCGGGCCGAGTTCATTCTGCACGTGCTCGATGCGAGCGAGCCGCTCACGCCCGCTGATGAAAAGTATTTGGGTGAGTTCGCCGGCAAAAAGCGGATCCTCGTTGTGAACAAAATGGATTTGCCGAGGAAACTGGAATTGCCTCCGGAGCGTCGGCCTCCGGCACGGCACGAAACTGGTAAATCATCTCAACGAGCCGTGCCAGAGGCCGGCGCTCCAATCGTGGAGGTTTGCTGCTTGAGCGGGCAGGGGATTGAGGCGTTGAAGGACGCCATCAAGGAACTGGTGTGGTCGGGCGAAATCAAGGCGGAGATGTTGCAGGTGATGATCAACTCGCGGCATCAGGACGCGCTGACCCGCGCCCGCGCGGCCACACAACGGACGCTCGATGTATTGCGCGCCGGTGAAACGCTGGAACTGGCGGCGGGGGAACTGCGCATCGCCGTCAATGCCGTCGGCGAAATCGTCGGCAAAACGGCGACGGAAGACCTGCTCGACTCCATCTTCAGCCAGTTTTGCATTGGGAAATGAAATGTTCCGAAGGAACAACGGAAATTAGCCCGGCACACCGTGCCGGGTTTGTCATCCAAAAACAAATTTCGTCCTGAACGGACGATGGAAACAAGACGCTTTTCCCACCGTCCCTTCAGGACGTGATTTATTCTTCATGGTACTTCTTTAGCGAAACATGTAAATGAATCTGACCGTCAATGGATTCAAAAAGGGCGACGATTGTTTTATCAAATTGCTACCACACCTCCACCGGCCCTTTGGGCACGGGAATTTGTTCGTGCCGGCTTGGAGCCGGCCCCTGCATGAAGGACGCGACCAGCGGCGGCGGACGGAAACGCGGCTGTAATTCGCCGTTCCCGTCGAGAAATTGCTGCCGCCAGCTGATGTAGTTTTCCAAGACTTCGTGGAATTCGGCCCGGGTGGAAACCCGCACGACGCGTTTGTTGAATTCGCGGCATGGGCCGAACCGTTTGGCATGCCACGGCGCGATTTTGCGGAACATCCGGCAACCCGGTTCCTCACCGAAGACTTCGATCATCAAATCCAGATGCCGGCACATCACCCGCACCCGGTCGGCAAAAGTTGGTTCGGGTGGAAGTTCGTCGTCTTTTTTTTCGTAGCAGCCGACGTGAGTCGGCTCATTATTCCTTTCCAGATCATTTGAAGTTAGAGCGGACTGACGTCCGCTGCTACGGAAAGTTTGAAGATAATGCAACGTATGCTGGAAAATCCACGGGTTGTAAAACGCGCCGCGCCCGATGCTTACGCCGGCGCAGCCGGTTTCATCGAACATCTTCTTCGCGGTCTCCGGCGTGGTCACGTCGCCGTTGCCGATGACGGGAATATGTTTCACAGCCTGCACGACCGCGCGAATACCGGCGAGATTCACCACGCCGCCAAAACCCTGTTCACGTGTCCGGCCATGAACGAAAACGGCCGCGACACCGGCGTCTTCAAGCACCCGCGCCAGATCCGGCGCGGTCAGGTTGGCATCGTCCCAGCCAAGCCGCATCTTGGCGGTGACGGGAATTTTCACGGCGTTGATCATGCCCCGGACGAGCGCGGCGGTTTTGGCCAGTTCAGTCATCATGGCCGAGCCGCCGCCAACGTTGCAGACCTTGCGGACGGGACAACCCATGTTGATGTCCACGGACGCGAAGCCGAGCGATTCGAGGATTTGTGCCGCATCACGCATTTCCCCGGGCACGGAGCCGAAGAGTTGCACGGCCAGGGGAGAATCCGCCGGGCGGGTTTCGATGAGCTTGAAAGCATTTTTATTTTTCTCCAAAAGCGAGCGGGCGTTGACGAGGTCGGTGGTGCAGAGGCCGGCGCCGCCGATTTCGCGCACGACGAGGCGGAAGGGCAGGTTGGTATAACCCGCCAGCGGCGAGAGAAACAGGTTGGATTGAAGCGTCAGCGCACCGATTCGCATTGGCACAATTATAGCTGAATAAGCTCATTGCGGAAGGGGCAATGACATGGTATTATGGCCCACCTAAGTGGGGAAAACGATGTTCGACGAAGATCAAAATAGAAAAAACGGTGACGACCCTAAAAGGCCACCGGGCGGTTTCAAAGTGCCGTCGGCAACTTGGCTCGCGTGGATTGCCATCATCGGCAGCATTATGGCGTTGATGCTGCTCCATAACCGCATGGGCGCGCAGAATTCGACGCTGTCGCAGGCCGATTTTTTTCAGAAATATGACTCGAATCAGATCGCCCAGGCGACCATCAATTACAACCTTCAGTCGGGAAACCTGATTGAAATTGTCGGCAGCTATTACCAAACCGAGAAGGACGGAAGCATCTCGAAAAAGGACGGCAAGCCTGTTTTGATTCCTTTCACCACGAAGGCCCTGCTCACGGAAAAGATGAAGGATGCATTGTTGCCGCCGACGGGCAAACTGGAAGTGAGCGAGACCAACCCGATGTTGCTGAACATGGTCTGGACCTTGGCGCCGTTTTTGCTGATTGGGGTTTTGTTTTGGTTTTTTTTCATCCGGCAGATCAAAATGGCCGGCAAGGGCGCCTTGAGCTTCGGCAAAAGCAAGGCGCGGATGCTCGCGAAGGAGCGGAACAAAATCATGTTCAAGGACGTGGCGGGCATTGAAGAGGCCATTGAGGAAGTTTCCGAACTCGTCGAATTTTTAAAGGACCCGAAAAAATTCCAGCGGCTGGGCGGACGGATTCCCAAGGGCGTGCTGATGGTCGGGCCGCCCGGCACGGGCAAAACCCTTCTGGCCAAGGCCATCGCCGGCGAAGCCGACGCCTCGTTCTTCAGCATCAGCGGCTCGGACTTCGTCGAAATGTTCGTCGGCGTCGGCGCCAGCCGCGTGCGCGACATGTTTGAGCAGGCGCGCCGGACCACGCCGTGCCTCGTTTTCATTGATGAAATTGACGCCGTCGGGCGCAGCCGCGGCCACGGCCTGGGCGGTGGCAACGACGAACGCGAACAAACGCTCAACGCGTTGCTCGTGGAAATGGACGGTTTCGACACGCAGGAAGGCATCATCATCATCGCCGCGACCAACCGGCCGGACGTGCTCGACCCGGCACTGATGCGTCCGGGACGTTTCGACCGGCAGGTGGTCGTCAATCTGCCCGACGTGCGCGGGCGCGAGGGAATTTTGAAGGTCCACGCCAAGAATGTGAAGCTCATGCCGGACGTGGATTTGTCCATCATTGCGCGCGGCACCCCGGGTTATTCCGGCGCGGAACTGGCGAATTTGTTGAACGAAGCCGCCTTGCTGGCCGCGCGGCTGAACAAAAAAGGCGTGGGCATGGAGGAATTGGAGGAGGCGCGCGACAAGGTCCGGTGGGGACGCGAGCGCCGCAGCCTGGCCATGACGGACGAGGAAAAGAAAAACACCGCCTGGCATGAAGCCGGCCATGCGCTGGTGAACATGATGCTCGAACACACGCATCCGTTGCACAAGGTCACGATCATTCCGCGCGGGCAGTCGCTGGGCTCGACGATGCAGTTGCCGGAGAAGGACATTTTGAGCCGCCGCCGGAATGAAATGCTGGATGACATCGCGGTGACCATGGGTGGACGCATTGCCGAGGAAATCATGTCCGGCGATATTTCGACCGGAGCGGCGATGGATATTCAACAGGCCACGAACATGGCGCGGGCGATGGTTTGCCAGTATGGCATGAGCGACAAGGTCGGCATGGTGCAGTACGGCAGCGACGATGAATTTGTTTTTCTCGGGCGCGAGATGGCGCGCACGAAGGGTTACAGCGAAAGCACGGCGCGCGAAATTGACGAGGAAATCAAGCGCATTATTGATGCAGGCTACAAAACCGCGCAAGACATCCTCTTCAACAACCGCATCAAACTGGAATTGATTGCCAGCGCGCTGCTCGAATACGAAACGCTCGATCACGCGCAGGTCGAGGAAATTGTCAAAACCGGCAAGTTCACTCCACCACCGCCCAAGCCGCAAGGCGAAATGGTTTTGGGCGCGCCCGCCGGCACACCCCTGCCGGAAACGCCGCCCAAGCCCGTGCCGCCGAAACTGCCCGGCTTGGGAACGCCGGCGCCCGCGCCGGTTTAAGAAACGGCGTAGCGGCTTTCAGCCGAAAGCCGGACGATGAAATTTGCCTGAGAAATACGGCGGTCTGCCGACACGCCGCTACGATGGATCAGAATTAGGGAACGGGCGCATATCGTAAATTCATGTGCCTTTTTCCAAAGTCTTCAAATCCTCGGCCAAAAACTGGGTCACATCCTTGAACCGCGCGACATTGTCCGGGTTGACGGCCATCAGCGTCTGGTGCGCTTCGAGACTGGTGCGCGTGATTTGCTCATGCGTTGGATGGGTGGATTCGGGCGTGCTGGTCTCAACGTCGCCGGGCAATTGCAACGCGCCGGTGATGATTTTGAAGAGATGCAACGCGCCCAGATTTTCCAGCAACTCGGTGATGCGTGCGTTTGGATTGAACAGCTCGATGCCGCGTTGATCGGCCGCTCCCGCCTGGTTCATTTTTAATCCGAACCCCGCCAGCACGCCGAGAAACGTGCTGTCCATGAGCACGCACTCCGATAGGTCAATGATGAAATGACTGTAGCCCTTCTGTGCCAGCCCGGCGAGCAGCACCTTGAAATCGGGACTGAACGAAAAATTGGCGCGGCCCGATATTTTCACACAGGCAAAATCCTTGCCGACCAGCACCAGCAATTTTGCAGACAAAGTTGACATTTTTTATAAAAAATTTCGCGCGTTCACACCGCCACCGCGGGCGGCAGGACAATCTGCACGAGTGCTTCCTGCAACACCAGTGCTTCGTCGAGTCCGCTGGACACCAGCCGCTGGTTGCAACGCAGCAGCAAATCCATGGCGTGAACCAATTCGCCCTGGGTATATTTGTTCGCCTGCGGCAGCGCTTTGTAAAGCACATACGGATTCAATGCCAGCGGATTAAATCTCCGGTCCGCGGGCAGTTTATCCGCCGGCACGCGCTCCAGTTGCGCTTTGAACCGGTTGTAATCCATTTCCGGTTTGATCCAGCCTTCGCGCAACATCTCCTTCAGCAGCAACATCGCGCGCACTTTTGAAATCAAGCCGTAAAGCAGACCGATCTCGGACTTGTGCGAATCGGTTTTAACTCCCCATAATTCCTCATCCAGCCGCCGGAGCAAACGCGGCAGATCACGGTCGCCCAAAGCATCGCCCAGCGCAAATGCCCGCGCCGTTTTGTTCCGCGTGCAAATGGCGGCAACGTCGGCAAACTCGATTTTATTCCGCTCGCCGGCGAACAGGCACAATTTTTCAATCTCGTTGTCGAGCTGGCGCGGATGGGGACCGACACGATTGACCAGTTCGGCCAGCGCTTCCTCGGAAATTTCCTTTTGCCGTGCGCGCATGGCCGCGCGCGCCGCGATTTCCGCCCGTTCCACCCAATCACGGTCGTCCACCGAACAGCCGGAAAAAGTCTCGACCGTCCCGATTTTGTCGAGCGTTTTGAAAAAGGTTTTGCGCTTGTCCACCTTGCCGGCGCTGATGAGCAGCCGGACGCCCGACCATTTGAAATTTTTCAGTTCCTCGGCCAGATCGTTCAGCATTTCCGTGACATCCGAGGTCCCGACACGTCGGGATTCATCACCGAGAAAATTACAATCGCGCAGCCAGATGACCTTGCCGGAGCCGAAAAAAGGCAGGGTTTGCAACGCTTCGCGCAACCGGGCCAGCGCGGTGAGCGCCTCGCCGCTGTTGGATCCAGTGGCCTCGATGATTTCGTGGTCCATGCCGCCCAACTCTTCGCACCATTGCTGGTAAAGTTGTCTGGCCCGTTGCTTGACGGCAAACTCGTCGTCGCCGCAAACAAGGGCTACAGGCTGGGAGGTCTTGACGGCGGACATTTTATTCGGCTTCGCTGCCGGTTTCGTTGATCCGGTTCAGCACCTCGCTCATGTCCTCGACCTGTTCAAAAAGTTGGGAGGCGACGAAAATCGGTTTCTTCTGCGCGGCGGCGATGGCGAGGCAATCGCTGGGACGCGCGTCCACCTCGACAATTTTCCGCGCCAGTTCGTTTTGCTGCTGCAAGATGAGCCGCGCGAAGTAGGTGGAATTCTTCAAATCCGTGATGATGACGCGCTCGACATTGATGCCGAAGCCCTGGAAAATCCGGTTGATGAGGTCGTGGGTGAGGGGACGCTCCTTGGGCGTCTGGCGCAAAAACATGCCGATGACCTGGCCCATTTGCGGCTCGACATTGATGACGAAAACCTTTTCATCGTTGCCCACAAACAACGCACAAAAATTATTATTATTGGCCGGAAGAATCCCCCGAATCTGAACCGGCACCACATCATGCTTCATGCCATGAATTTAGGCCACATCCAGCGAAAAACAAGCCCCAGTTTGACGGTCAATCAGTGCGTTGGCCCGCAGCCACATGGAGCTGCGGTTGTTTTTGGCGGGTCATAATTTAAATACGGCCCCAGCCAGCGTTCCATTTCCGGCAAGGTCATGCCTTTGCGCAAACGATAATCCAGGACCTGATCGCGACCGAGCTTGCCCACGGCGAAGTATTTTGATTCCGGGTGCGCAAAATAAAGCCCGCTCACGCTGCTGGCCGGCCACATGGCGAAACTTTCCGTCAGCTTGATGCCGGTGTTCTTTTCCGCGGCGAGAAGTTTCCAGAGAATTTGCTTCTCTGTGTGATCGGGACAGGCGGGATAACCCGCCGCCGGACGGATGCCGCGATATTTTTCCCCGATCAAATCTTCGGTGGTCAGCTTTTCCGCCTTGCCATAGCCCCACTCCTCGCGGACGCGCCGGTGCAGAAATTCCGCGAACGCCTCCGCCAGCCGGTCGGCCAGCGCCCCGGCCATGATGGCGTTGTAATCGTCGTGGTCGGCCTTGAACTTTTTGACCAGCTCATCCAGACCGTGCCCGCTCGTCACGGCAAACGCTCCAATATGATCCTGTAGCGGCGCTCTATGAGCGTCGCTGGAATGTTTGCGGCGGTCACAGACCGCCGCGATAAAATCCGCCAGGCACCAGTTCGGTGTGCCGTCTTCCTTCATAATTTGCTGGCGTAGAAAATGGAACGCAGTCCGCACCTTCGTGCGCGATTCGTCGGAATATAGCTCCACGTCGTCGCCGACGCGGTTGGCCGGGAAGAACCCGTACACTCCCTTTGGCTGGAGCAATTTTCCGGCGACAATTTTTTCGAGCAACTCCTGCGCCTCGGCAAAAAGTTTGCGGGCCGCCTCGCCGTGTTTCTCATGCTGAAGGATCCTGGGATAAACACCGCGCAGTTCCCAGGTATGAAAGAACGGCGACCAGTCAATGAACGGGACAAGGTCGGCCAAAGAAACCCGTAGCCGCCGATGTGAATCGGTGGATTCGTTGCCTCCGGATTTCCGCGGATTTACATCCGCGGCTACAACGGAAGTTAGCACCCGCACGCCGATGAACTCCGGCTTCGGCAAATCGTCGTACTTCAGCTTCGGCGCGTTGGCGCGGGCGGCTTCGAGGGACAAAAGCTTTACCTGACGCCCGGCGTGTTGCGCCCGGATGCGGTCATATTCCTCACGGACTTGCTGAAAGAATTTTGGCCTCTGCTCGTGGCTGACCAGGCTGCTCACCACGGGCACGGCGCGTGAGGCGTCGAGAACGTGGACCACCGGCTGGCCGTAACCGGGTGCAATCTTCACCGCGGTGTGGGCCTTGCTGGTCGTGGCGCCGCCGATGAGCAGCGGCAGTTTCAAGCCTTCGCGTTCCATCTCGCGGGCGACGTGTGCCATTTCGTCAAGGGATGGCGTGATCAGCCCGCTCAGGCCGATGATGTCCACTTTCTGCTCGCGGGCGGTCTGCAATATTTTCTCGCACGGCACCATCACGCCGAGGTCAATCACCTCGTAGTTGTTGCACCCGAGCACGACGCCGACGATGTTTTTGCCGATGTCATGCACGTCGCCCTTGACGGTCGCCATGAGGATTTTGCCGGCGTTCTTGTGCACGCCGCCGGCGGCCCGCTTTTCCGCCTCCATGAACGGCAACAGATACGCCACGGCCTTTTTCATCACGCGGGCGGACTTCACCACCTGCGGCAAAAACATTTTGCCGGCGCCGAACAGGTCTCCGACGATGTTCATGCCGGCCATGAGCGGGCCTTCGATGACCAGCAACGGTTTGCAATATTTCTGCCGGGCTTCCTCGATGTCCTGATCAATGAAATCCACGATGCCCTTGACCAGCGCGTGGCTGAGGCGTTCTTCAATCGTGCCTTTGCGCCATTCGTCCTCGACGACCTCGGCCTTGCCCTTTTGCTTCACCGACTCGGCAAATTTGATAAGCCGCTCGGTCGCATCGGGACGGCGGTTGAGCAGCACGTCCTCAACCAGCGCGAGCAAATCTTTTGGCACTTCCTCATAAACGGCCAGCATGCCGGCGTTGACGATGCCCATGTCGAGACCGGCCCGGATGGCGTGGTAAAGAAACGCGCTGTGCATCGCCTCACGCACGACATTGTTGCCGCGGAAGCTGAAGCTGACGTTGCTGATGCCGCCGCTAACTTTGGCGTGCGGCAGGTTTTCCTTGATCCACTTCGTCGCGCGGATGAAGTCCACGGCGTAGTTCGCGTGTTCTTCCATCCCCGTGCCGACGGTGAGCACGTTTGGATCAAAAATAATGTCCTGCGGCGGGAACCCGACCTTTTGGACGAGCAAATCGTAGGCGCGCTGGCACACCGCGATGCGCCGCTCAAACGAATCCGCCTGGCCGCGTTCGTCAAAGGCCATCACCACCACGGCCGCGCCGTAGCGGCGGACGAGTTTCGCCTGGCGAAGAAATTTCTCTTCGCCTTCCTTGAGCGAAATGGAATTGACGATGCCCTTGCCTTGCAGGCATTTCAAGCCGGCTTCGATGACCTCCCATTTCGACGAGTCCACCATTACCGGCACCTTGCAGATGTCCGGCTCGGACGCGATGAGGTTCAGAAATTTCGTCATCGCGGCCACGCCGTCAATCATTCCCTCGTCCATGCAGACGTCAATGACCTGCGCGCCGTTATCGACCTGCTGGCGGGCGACGGCCAGCGCGGCCTCGTAATCGCCGGCCTTGATGAGTTGGGCAAATTTGGGCGAGCCGGCGACATTGGTGCGCTCGCCGATGTTGATGAAATTGATGGAGGCGTTGGGGAGCGCGACCGTCTCGGTCGCTGAATCCGGCGTCACGCCGGATTCCAGTCGTTGGCGCGACGCCAACGATGGCGGGCGTGACGCCCGCGCTCCTTGTTCCGAATTTCCCCGAATCGTCAGTGCATCGAGTCCACTGAGGCGCAGATAAGGTTCGACCGTCGGCACTTTTCGCGGCGGCAAACTGCGCATGGCCCCGGCAATGGCTTTGATATGCGGCGGTGTGGTGCCGCAGCAGCCACCGACGATGTTGAGCCAGCCGTTTTGCGCCCATTCCTTGAGTTGCGGCGCGAGCGTCTCCGGCGTTTCCGGAAAGCCGGTCGGCAACAGCGGGTTCGGCAGACCGGCGTTCGGATACGCACTGACGTAAATCGGCGCGAGGCCGGAAAGTTCCTCAATCAGCGGACGCAGTTCCTTCGGCCCGAGCGCACAGTTCATGCCGACGGAGAGCAGGGGAACGTGGGAAACCGAATTCCAAAACGCCTCGACGGTCTGGCCGGTCACGCCGCGGTTGCTGCCCGCTTGGATGAAGGTGACCGAAGCCATCACAGGAATGCGTTTTGAAAATTCGGAGGGGCGAGTTCCATGAGCCCCTGACTTTTCCGGCAATTCGGGTTTGTGGGACTCGCGGAGCTCGCCCCTCCGATAAAGAAAAGGTTCGATTCCCCGCTCCTCAAAAATTTTCTGGATCGCAAAAAACGCCGCCTTCGCGTTCAGCGTGTCAAAAATCGTTTCCACCAGCAGCAGGTCCACGCCTCCGTCGAGCAAACCGTTGATCTGCTCGCTATAAGCCTTGACCAACCCGTCGTAATTCGTGCCGCGCGCGCCGGGATTGTTCACGTCCGTCGAAATGGACGATGTCTTGGTCGTCGGCCCGATGGCCCCGGCGACGAAACAAACCCGTTCCGGGTGTGCGGCCGTGAATTTTTCGGCGGCGCGGCGCGCGCATTCCGCGCCCGCCTTGCTCAGTTCGTAAGCCAGCAATTCCAATCCGTAATCCGCCAGCGAGATGGGCTGCGAGTTGAACGTGTTGGTTTCAATGATGTCCGCGCCCGCTTCCAGATATTGGCGATGAATGTCCTCGACGACCGCTGGCTGGGTGACGTTCAGCAGGTCGTTGAGGCCCTTGAGGTCCTTGCCGCGCCAGTCCGCGAACCGCATGCCGCGAAACGCCGCCTCGTCCAGCTTGCATTGCTGGACCATCGTGCCCATCGCACCGTCAAGGATGACGATGCGCTCGCGCAACCGGCGTTTAAGATGTTCAATTCTGTCCGGCATTGGCTTGATGCAAATTAACCGGCCTCAAACTAACGAAAAACCTTTCGCAATGCAAATTAAAAATCAACGCATCTTGATACGATGATATGTTTTTAAAACAAAGGCTGAAGTTATGAGTGAAAGGAGTGCCGGGCGCAATCAGGACATCGGAATGCGGTTTTTGCGCAGTTGCGCTGCTCTTAACTTGCATGGCCGCCGTCCGCTCCTTATGCTTGGCTTCGCAACACATGAAACTGGCGATTTGTCTCAACCATCCTTCTCTCCCGTGAAAATCCGCAAAGCTGTCATTACCGCCGCCGGCCGGGACCAGCGCCGCCTGCCCTTGCAATGGCTGGTGGACCGCGACGGCCAGTCCAAATCCGCCCTCACCATCCTGCTGGAGGAAGTCCTGCACGCCGGCATCGAGGAAATCGGCCTGGTGATTGCTCCGGGCGATCAAAGTGCGTTTGCGGCGGCCGCCGGACCGCACGTCAATCGCCTCCAGTTCATCGAGCAACCGGAACCGCTGGGCTATGGCCACGCGGTGCTCTGCGCCCATTCGTTCACCGGGCCGGAGCCGTTCCTGCTGTTGGTGGGCGACCACCTCTATGTTGCCAATGGCCAGAAGTCTTGCGCCCGGCAGTTGATGGAAATTGCCTCGGCGGAATCCTGCGCGGTGTCGGCGGTGCAGCCCACGCACGAGAGCCAGTTGCCCCACTACGGTGTGGTCGGCGCCCGGCGGCTGGCGGGCCATGCTGGTCTCTATCAGGTGGACCGCGTGCTGGAAAAACCGACGCCGACCGTGGCCGAACAAAAACTCATCGTGCCCGGTTTGCGCGCCGGCCACTACCTTTGCTTCTTCGGCATGCACGCATTGACACCGGGCGTGATGGACATCCTGAAGGAGCTGGTGGGCCGGGGCCAGGGCGCCGGGGGCGCGCACCTTTCCGACGCGCTGGCGAAAGCGGCGGGCAGCGAACGCTATCTGGCCTGCGAACTTCAAGGCCGCCGCTACGATATCGGCGTCAAATACGGCCTGCTCACCGCGCAACTGGCGCTGGCGCTCAATGGTCAGGACCGCGACGAAGTCCTGACGCAGCTTGTCGAACTGCTGGCGCAGATGTCACGAGGTGCAGCTTGATACGCGCACTATTCATTTCTCCCTCTCCGCCCCCAAGGGAGGAGAGGGGCGGGGTGAGGAGGCCAATATTTACCGGCTCAAATCCCCTCGCCCCGGCCCTCTCCCCGCTTGGGCGGGGTGAGGGAGTTGTTTTCATTTTTTGAGGCATGGCCAGCAAACTCGTTCAACTCATCACCTCGCCGGACCCGGCGGTGCGCAACCAGTCGCTCGACGCCATCTGCCGCGCCGCGTCCTTGTCGGAACTGCTGGCCGAGTGCGTCGAACTCGAGGCCTTCCGTCATCGCAGCAAAAACCTTTATGAGCGCGTCCGCGCCCTGATGTTCCTCTATGCCATCCACCGGTTTCATCTGCCGTTGAAGCCGGGAGTTCACGCGCGGGCGCTGATTTCGTTTCCCGGCTACACGCAACTGCTGCAGCGCCGGTTCGAGGAGGCCATCGCCACTTTTCTCAAGGCGCAGGCGGCGGATGGGCCGTCCGACCCGATTTCCAGCGCGCTGGCCGTGGCCTATAACCGGCTGGCCCTGCAAACGCTGGCCGACCAGGTCCGCCGCAGCGTGCGCTCGGTGCGCGGCAATCAATGGATGTTCCGCATGGGCCATCCCGCCGATCATCCGCTGCGCCTCCGGCCCGAGCTGCTGCGGCGCAGCGACGAGGACGGCACCTACCCGATCCTGCGCGAACGCACCCCGGTGCGCATGGACCTGACGCATTGCGGCTGGAGCGACATTTTCTTTCTCGGCATGGATTATCCCGAGGGCGCCAAGGTTTTGAACGTTTCGATTGACCTCGGCGTGCATGGACGCGACTCCGCCACGCGGCCGCCGGTCGAAACCTACCTGCGCGTGCTGGATGAACCGGTGCTGCGCCTGACCAGCGTGGACCTCGGCGCCACCGCCGACATCACGCACCTGGCCGACGTGTTCGATTTCGCCAAAGACTACCTCGGCCTGCTCAAGGCGGCGGTCATCGCCGGCGGCATCGTTCCGCCCGGTGTGGAAGGCTCGGGCCAAAGCCTCTCGGACCTGCTGGCTCGGGTCGTCGGGCCGGGCAGGGGACTCGAACTTGTCAGCGCCGTCAACGGTATTCCCAAAGGCTCGCGGCTTGCGGTTTCCACGAATCTGCTGGCCTCCATGATTGCGTTGTGCATGCGGGCAACCGCCCAGGCCAGTTCGCTGCATGGTTCGCTCCAGGAAGACGAACGCCGGCTCGTGCTGGCGCGCGCCATCCTCGGCGAATGGCTCGGCGGTTCCGGCGGCGGCTGGCAGGATTCCGGTGGCGTCTGGCCGGGCATGAAATTGATTGAAGGCGTGCTCGCCGCCGAGGGCGATCCCGAATTTGGCGTCAGCCGCGGCCGGCTCATGCCGCAGCATCGCATCCTCACCCACGAAGACGCCTCGCCCGCCCTGCGGCAGAAGTTGCAGGACAGCCTGGTTCTCGTGCATGGCGGCATGGCGCAAAACGTCGGCCCCATCCTCGAAATGGTCAGCGAGAAATATCTGTTGCGTTCCGAAGCCGAGTGGCAGGCGCGCCTCAGCATGCTCGCCATTCTGGAGGAAATCCTCGCCGGACTCCGGCGCGAGGACGTCGCGGCCCTGGGCGCAGCAACGACGCGAAATTTCTTCGGTCCCATCCAGACCATCATCCCGTGGGCCACGAACCTGTTCACGGAAACCGTCATCAACCGGGTGCGGGCCGAATTTGGGAAGGATTTTCTTGGCTTCTGGATGCTGGGCGGCATGTCGGGCGGCGGCATGGGATTCATCTTTGACGCCGCGAAGAAAGCCGCCGGCCAAACGCGGCTGCAGGAGTTGATGACGCAGACCAAGCGCGAGTTTGAATATTCCCTGCCGTTCGCGATGGAGCCGGTGGTGTATGACTTTGCCATCAACGAAAAAGGCACCTGGGCCGACCTGTTGCATGGCCGGTCCGCCCTGTTGCCGCAAGGTTATTACGCACTGATGATGCCGCCGTTGTTGCGGCAGGATGCCCGCGCCCTGCCGCCGTTGCATCGCGCGGAAATGGACAAATTCGCCGCTGCCTGCCGTTCCAAGCCCGAACTGCGCGGCATGGTGCAGACGCTTTTCGACCGGCTGCTGCCGCGTTTGAAGACTGATGACACCAGCGATGAGTCGTTGCCGGCGCTGCTCGAGCGCTACGGCTTCGACCGCGCGCAGCACGAGCAGGTCCGCGCGGATTTGAAGTCCGGCCGCATCGGCCTGGCCCAAAACCGTCTGCCGGTCAGCACGCAAATTCAGGACGTGACCGAAGGCGACGTGTTCGACGCCACGCGCGAGCTGCCGAAGAAATATCTCGAAGCGGGCATGGCCGCGTTGGCGGCAGGCGAAGTGGCCGTGGTCACGCTGGCCGCCGGCGCGGGCAGCCGGTGGACGCAAGGCGCGGGCACGGTCAAGGCGCTGCATCCGTTCTGCAAATTCGGCGGACGCCATCGCACCTTCCTGGAAGTGCATCTGGCCAAGAGCCGCCGCATCAGCCGCCTCGGCGGCGTTCCGCTGCCGCACGTCATCACCACCAGCTACATTTCGCACCAGCCCACCGAGACGTTCCTCGCGCGCGAAAAATTCTACGGCTATTCCGGGCCGCTGGTTTTGTCCGAGGGCCGCACGGTCGGCTTGCGGCTCATCCCGATGGAGCGCGATTTGCGTTTCTCCTGGGAGGAGATGCCGCAGCAAATGCTCGATGAACAGCAGCAAAAGGTGCGCGACAGTCTTCGCCATGCGCTCATCGGCTGGGCGCAGCAGGCCGGCGAGGCGGGCGACTACACCGACAACGTGCCGCTTCAATGTCTGCATCCCGTCGGCCACTGGTTCGAGATTCCCAACCTGCTCCGCAACGGCACGCTGGCGCGCCTGCTGGAGCAGCGGCCCAACCTGAAGCACCTGATGCTGCACAACATTGACACCGTGGGCGCGGACGTGGACCCGGCGATGCTCGGTTTGCACATCCTGCTGGGCGGCGGGCTATCCTTTGAAGTCATCACCCGGCGCATCGAGGACCGCGGCGGCGGGCTGGCGCGCGTGAACGGCCAGCCGCGCATCGTGGAAGGCCTGGCGATGCCGCGCGAGGAGGATGAATTTTTGCTTTCCTATTACAACTCGATGACGAGCTGGATCAACCTGGACAAGCTCCTCGCCGTGTTCCAGCTCACACGCGCCGACCTGGCCGACGCCGGCAAGGTGGCCTCCGCCGTGCGCGCGCTCGCGGCCAGGATGCCGACCTACATCACGCTCAAGGACGTGAAAAAACGCTGGGGCCACGGACAGGAGGACGTTTTTCCCGTGGCGCAATTCGAGAAATTATGGAGCGACATGACCGTGCTGCCGGAAATGAACTGCCGGTTCATCGTCGTGCCGCGCCGGCGCGGCCAGCAGCTCAAGGACCAGTCGCAACTCGACGGCTGGCTGCGCGACGGTTCTGCGGCGCACGTTGAAAGTCTGTGCGAGTGGTAGAGCGCAGCCGACTGAACGAATTCAAAGCACGGACGTTGGGACGCAGAAATTTTAACCACGGATGGACACGGATAGACACGGATTTTCACTCCTCCTCGTCCTCGTCCTCGAAAACCGCAAAGAACAAAGCAAGACACGGATTTTTAACCACGAAATACACCAAATACGCGAAAAGAATTTTTAGGAACTCCATTCGTGTGGTTCGTGTTTTTCGTGGTTTGAACCGCCCGTCCTTTAGAGCGGTTCCATCTTTCATGTAGCGCAGACATTCTTGTCTGCGGGTTTGCGGGACATTCTTGTCCTGTGTTCCATCCGTACGAAAGTGGCGACTGGAAAGTCGCCAGAACCCGCAGGCTGGAAAGCCTGCGCTACATCATAACTATAAACGCTCTAGCATTTAGGTTTTAGCCTTTAGCCTTTGATTTGACTTTCCGCACCGTTCAGTTGACGGACCCGCTTTCGCCGCTGGACTGGACGTTTGGTCGCGGCGGGTGCCGGGGTTGGCTTGGGCGTTGCCGCTGCCGCTGCCGGTTGAATCTTGCTTGAAGCCATAACATTGGGATGCTTCAGCAGCAGGAGCTTCACTTGCCGGAGCTTCAGCAACAGGACCGACATTATCACGAACGATATTAACAGAAGCGTCAGTAACAGGCCCCACAGCATCAGGAATGGCATGGCAGGAGCAACCGCCGGAGCAACGGGAGCCGGGCTGGCAGCAACGGGCGCAACAGCAGCAGGACTGACAGCGGCAGGAGCAGCCACCGGAGTTGTTGCCACCGGGGCGATTTGCGGTGTTACCGCTTTATCGGGAACCATCTCAGTTACGGTGGCTGCGGATTTGGCGGGTTGTTCCACCACGGCCACGGAAAGTGTGTTCGTTGCCGGCAGCAACGGGGTTGGCGCATAGTCCGGAGGGTTCAGCATTCGTTCCAAAGCCGCCCGGGCGGCGGCTTGGGCCGGGGTGTCGGCGGCACGGACGGAAATGAAACCCGCACCAAGGACGACGCACAAACCCAAAGCGATTCTGATTTTCATGGAATTATCCATTTTCTCCCGTTTTGCGAGCATCCCCAAGGCCAATTCAATCGGTTACCGGCGGCAAAGCAGTTTTTGCCTCCGTGCAAACGGCTGCTTGAGATGTCTGAGAACCAGTCAAAATTCTGCTTTCAGAGGAAGTTAATCATTTGAATCCCAATACTGGCGGATGTCCAAATACCATACACGAATTTTTAACCGCGGCTTGTTGCGCCGTAGTGTACGAAGGCGGAATGGGCCTCCATCCTACGCAGTGCTGCTACGGAGGACAGGCAGATGAACACGAATATTCACTCGTTCTCGTCCTCGAAAACCGCGAAACACAGCAAATAGACGAAAAGAATTTTTGAAACCATGCGTGTGGTTTGTGTTTTTCGTGGTTTAAATTGCCCTTCCTTTAGCCTTTTTGTCCTCCATCCTGTCCACCGAAGCCTTGGCAAAGCGGAAGTCCCGCAACACGGGACGATGGTGGGAGCCTTCAGGCTTTAACCTTCGTTTTGGCCTTTCCCGTTGACGGGCGCAAACACCGGGGCATACTGGGCGCTTATCATGAAGACGGAGCATCCATCCCATTTGTTGGCCAAAATGCACATGGGTGTGCTGGCGTGCGTGCTGCTTGTCGCCGGCACGGCACAGGCCTGCACGACGTTTGTGCTGCAAAGCACCAACCACGTCTATTTTGGCCGGAACCTGGATTGGTTTTCGGAAGACGGACTGGTCATCGTGAATCCGCGTCAGGTGCAAAAATCCGCCATGGTGATGTCCGGCAGTTCTCCGGCCAGGTGGGTTTCCAGGTATGGGAGCGTCACGTTCAACAGCGGGGGCTGGGAATTGCCTTCCGGCGGCATGAACGAAGCGGGGCTGGTGGTCGAGTGCATGTGGCTGAACGAGACGCAGTATCCCGCGCCCGACGCGCGCGCGGCCCTCAACTCGCTCCAATGGATACAATATCAACTCGACAATTGCCAGACCGTGGAGGAAGTCATCGCCACCGACCAAAAGGTTCGAGTGGAGACGGATGTGCTGCGGGTGCCACAACATTACCTGGTATGCGATGCGGCGGGCAACTGCGCCGTGATCGAGTACCTCAACGGCAAGACGGTTTGTCATCGCGGCAGGCAGTTGTTCTGCCGGGCGCTGGCCAATGAACCATACGCGGCCGCGGCGGCGGATGCCAAACTGCATCCGACGGCAGGGGACCTGGGGAAAAAGCCCGACGTGGATGCGCCCTTCACGCGGTTTGAGCGCGCCGCGGCGCGGGCGGCGGCGTTCCAATCCGGCACGCCGCGCGAAAACCTGGACTACGCGTTTGGAGTGCTGGAGGAAGTTTCCGACAATCAAACGGTGTGGCGGCTGGTTTACGATGTCACGGCGCGCCAGATCCATTATCGCACCCGGAGCCATCCGGGAGTGCGCACGTTGGACCTCAAAAAGATGGATTTTGCCTGCCACCTGCCCGTGCAGTTTTTCGAACTGCATCCGCCCGCCGGCGCGGCGGAAGAGCCGAAGTTCGGGGAATTGTCGGAGGCGAAGTATGCTCAATATCTCCGGCGCTATCTGACGCAGGATTGGACCAGGCAGCAACTCGGGGACATGACGCCGTTTATCGAGCCGGCGCTGGTGAATTTGCGCAACGAACGCTGCGCGGAACCGCCGGCGCCCCGGTGAACTTTTGGCGTTTCAGCCCCAATCCCTCGTCACTTGTCCCTTGCCACCCGTCACCCCAGTGCGGCTTTGCCAGTGATGGTCGTGACGTGCCGCGTGCAGGACGGCAGCCACAACAAAGTTTTCAACCACGAAACACTTAGCGCGGCAATGGCCGCAAGAAAACGGAGCGCGGCTGTGTCTAGGGCGGTTCCAACTTTGATGTAGCGCAGACATTCTTGTCTGCGGGTTTGCGGGACATTCTTGTCCC
>JBEKXN010000046.1:0-26376 GCA_049511835.1 Verrucomicrobiota bacterium
GCAGGACATTCTCCACGTGATAGGGCAGCGGCCAGAAATTCCAGAGTTGATAATCCAGCCAGAAGGTCGTGCCCGAGAGCGGATAATACTGTTGCAGGGCGGTGGGCTGGAACCAGATCGAGCGCAGACCGGAGGGGTCCTGAAACAGCGCTGACAGTTTCGTCGTCCACGAGTCGTCATCCCAGATGAAGCCGCTGCGCAGGGCGGGAAGATAAGCCAGAAAGACCAGGAGAACAATCAAGCCGCCCGGCCGGACCGGCAGCGTTCGTCCCCGAAGGGACATTCGCCCGGGGAAGGTCTTTGGTGACACACGATTTTTTTTACCCGCAAAGGCCGGCCGGGGCAAGTCCCGTTGTAATCATTTGCCAGGCCGGCTTCCGCTGGATTAGCATCCGAGCATGAAACGTCTGGTTGCACTGCTGATTTTGATATTGGCCGCGCTGTTGCCGCCAGCGCGCGCGCAGCAGGGGCCGGACGACCAATACATCGTCATTTACAGCCTGATGCAGCAGGCGGATACATTGGACAGTTCCGGTCAGCCGCGCCAGGCGCTGGCCCAATACGTCCAGGTGCAGGGCGAGCTGCAAAAATTCCAGAAACTTTACCCGGATTGGAACCCGAGAATTGTCAACTTCCGCTTGAATTATCTCATGGAAAAAATCGCCGAAGTGACGACGAAACTTCCCGTGGTCCCGCAAAGCGAAACGCCGCCCCCCGCACCGCCGCCGCCGGGCGCGGCTTCGTCAACCGCCGCCGCCGATTTGGAGGCGCAGTTCGGCGCATTGCATGAGCAGGTGCAAAAGTTGCAGGTGGACAACACGACGCTTCAAGCCAAGCTCCAGGAGGCGCTGGCGGCGCAACCGGCGGCAATTGATGCGCGCGAACTGACCCAGGCGAGGGCGAAAATCCGGTCGCTGATGAAGGAAAACGATTTGCTCAAGGTCAGCCGGTCGCCGGGAAAAGCCGGAACGGCGATGGGGCCGGCGGTGGCGGAATCGGACGCCTTGAAACTGGCGGAACTGGCCCTGGCCGAGGCGAATCAAAAATTGGCCGGGCAAACGGCGCGCGCCGACAAACTGGCCCGGGAAAATCAGGCGTTGCAATCGCGCGTCCAGGCGTTGCTGGCCAGTCCCGGGACGATTCAAGCGCTGCGCGAGGAAAATGCGCTGCTCAAAAAACAGATTGCCGATTTCAAACCGGCGGCGCCGGACGCGGCCGAGGCCGCCCGGCTGAATTCCGAATTGACCGCGCTGCGGAAACAGATTGCCGCGTTGCAGTCGGCCGCCGCAGTGGGGTTTTTGGAAAAGTCGGCCCTGGAAAATCGCGTGCGGCAATTGCAGATCGCGGCGGTGAATGCCGCGCCGGTCCCGGCGCCAAGCCAGGCGGAAAACGAGGCGCGCATCCGGGCGCTGACGCAGGAACGCAACAATTTGCTGGGGAAACTGGGCGAGGCGAACCAGGAGCTTTACGGCCGCCGGAAACAGGACGCCGCGGCGCGAATCAGTCAGTTGACCGATGAAGTGTACGCCTTGCGGGCGCGGCTGGCGGTGGACGAGGCCCAGGTCATCCCTTACACGCCGGAGGAACTGGCTTTGTTCAAGCCGTCCGCGCCGCAACTGGCCAATCGCACCCCGGAGAGAAAATCCATCAAGGAATTGCCCGGCGGCGCGGCCCAACTGGTGGCCGAGGCGCAAAATTATTTTTCCGCCCGGCAATACGACAAGGCGGAGGATGATTATCAGAAAATTTTGCAGCATGATGAAAACAACGGATTGGTGCTGGCCAACCTGGCGACGATTGAGATGGAGCAGGGCCGGCTCGACGATGCGGAAAAACACATCCAGGCCGCCGTCACTCAAAGTCCGGACGACCCCTACAACCTGGCCACGCTTGGCCGCCTTGAATTTCTCCGCGAAAAATACGACGCCGCGCTCGACGCGTTGAGCCGGGCGGCCAGGCTGGATCCGCGAAACCCTGAAATTCAAAATTATCTCGGCGTCACGCTCAGTCACAAGGGCTTGCGCACGCAGGCGGAAACGGCGTTGCGCAAGGCGGTTCAACTCGATCCCCATTACGGGCCGGCGCACAACAATCTGGCGGTGATTTACATCAGCCAGCTGCCGCCCCTGGTGGAACTGGCGCGCTGGCATTATCAAAAGGCGCTCGACGCCGGCCAGCCGCATAATCCGGAACTGGAGAAAATGCTGGACGCGAAAGGCGCGCCGGTGAATGCACAGTAAAAAGCGGATTGATGGATTCGTGGATAAATGCATTATTGGACAAAAGAATTTTCATCCATTAATCCATCAATCCAATCATCCATTGTTTGCCATGTTGCGCCAGGCTTTCCACGAATTGACGGTCCCGACCCGCGGCCGCGGGCTTTGCGAGTTCACGCGCGAAGTTGAACAGTGGGTGGATCAAAACCAATTCCAGGACGGCCTGCTGACGATTCATTTGCAGCATACTTCGGCCTCGCTGCTGATTCAGGAAAACGCCGACCCGGACGTGCGGCGCGATTTGGAGGCGTTTTTCCAACGGCTGGTCCCCGACGGCGATCCGC
The DNA here is from genome assembly GCA_049511835.1 of Verrucomicrobiota bacterium. Taxonomy (GTDB): domain Bacteria; phylum Verrucomicrobiota; class Verrucomicrobiia; order Limisphaerales; family UBA11358; genus UBA11358. The sequence continues at coordinate 2,564 of JBEKXN010000046.1, forward strand.
TTTTTGTGCATACGCTCGAAGGCGATGACGACATGCCCGCCCACATTCGCACGGCGCTGACGGCGGTCAACTTGAACATTCCCGTGCGCGGCGGACGGCTCGCCCTCGGCACCTGGCAGGGGATTTATGTGTGGGAACACCGCGTTCGCGGACACGCGCGCCGCGTCACCTTGCACTTCATCGGCGAATAAAAACTCGCCAAGCGCGCTGTCGAATGGCAGGTTGCGGATGTTTATGCGAACCATGAAATTGTCTCGCTCCAGTGTTTTGCCGGCCTTGTTTTTTGTTTTGGCTTTCGCCGGGCATGGCGAAAATGTCACGAACCGCTTCGGTTTCACCGGCCCGGAAATTTTTCCGATCGACGCTCAAATCAGCCTCCTGCACGCGGCGGATCTGGATGGCGACGGCTTGAACGACCTCATCGTCGCCAACAATCTGCGCTCAAAAATCAATTTGCTTTACAATCAAACGGGCAAAACCAACCGGACCACCGCCGGCCCGACGCGCAAACCCGAAATCAATGAACTGCCGCCCGACGCGCGTTTTCGCATTGATTCCATTCCCACCGACGAGCGCCTGGGCGCGATGGTGGTGACCGATCTCAACGGCGCCGGCCGTCCCGACATCGCTTTTTACGGCGATGCGAAGGACCTCGAGGTGATTTACAACGAAGGCACCAATGGCTGGAGCGAGCCGAAACGCTGGCACATCGTGGACGGACAGTTGAACGCGAATGCGCTGACGGCCGGCGATTTGAATGGGAATGGCCGGACCGACCTGGTTTTGCTCGGCGACAGCGGCTCGCTGTATTTCCTGCCGCAATTGCCGGACCACACGCTCGGCGAGCCGCAAAAAATTCCGTGCTCGGGCACACCCAAATCCGTGCAAATTGTGGATGTGGACGGCGACGGCCGGAACGATTTGCTGCTGGTGGATTGGGACAGCCCGACGCCGTTGCGGTTCCGGCTGCAAAACACCGCCGGCCAGCTGGGACCGGAAATCTATTTCAAGGCACCGCCCATCCGCTCCTTTTGCGCGGACACCCTCGAAGGTGGCGGCAAAAATTACATCGTGACCATTGCGCGGGATTCCGGTCGCGCGTCGGTTTCGCAATTCACGCGCCAGCCCGCCGAAATTTTGTCCGGCGCATTCCGGCGCGGACAATTTCAAATTCTGCCGCTGAACAAGACGGACGCGGCGCAACGCGGCCTGCTTTGGGCCGATGTCAACGGCGACGGCCGTCCCGATTTGCTCGTGGCCGAGCCGGCCAGCGGCCAGCTTTCGGTTTATTTCCAGCAGCCGGACGGTTCGCTCGCCCCGCCCAAGACCTTTCCCACCCTGGCCGGTGTGAGCCAGCTCGCGGCGGCGGATTGGAATGGCGACGGCCATCCAAGTATTTTTCTCCTGAGCCGCGACGAAAACGCCGTCGGCGTGGCGCAATTTGATAAAAACGGCCGGCTGCCGTTCCCAACGCTCATTCCGTTGGACGGCAAACCGCTCGTGATGGCCGTCGGCGCATTGAAACCCGGCGCGAAGCCGTCGCTGTGCGTGATTGTGGATCAGAACGGCCGTCGCTCGCTCGTGACCCGCGCGGCGGACGGCAAAATGCGGATGCAAAAGCTCAGTGAAAATTTCAAATCCAATCCCACCACCCTGGCCATTCAGGATGTCAACCAGGATGGGCGGGCGGATCTGGTGGTGTTGATTCCGTATGAAAAAATCAAGGTGCTGCTGCAAAAGTCCGGCGGGGATTTCGATGAGGAGGACGTGGACCCGCCCGGCGGCGCGATTGAGCAGCCGTGGCTGGCGTCGGCGGACGTGGACGGCGACGGCAAGCCGGAGTTGTTGCTGCCGCAGAAAAATTTCGTGCGCGCCGTCGTGCTCGAACAGGAAATCAAAACACCGGGGTCCACCAATCAAGCGGACTGGGTGTTTCGCGTGAAGGACCAAATCAACGGCGCGGCGGGCGATTCGCGGATTGCCGGCGCCACGGTGATGCAGAACGGTACGAACAACGTGCCGGCGATTTTCCTGCTCGATGCGGAGCACAAACAGTTGACGTTGTGCGAACGCGATGCGGCGGGCGTGTGGCGGGTGTCCCGCAACGTGGAATTGCCGGTGTCGGATTTCATCGGTTTGCAGTCGGTGGCGCTCGGCGGCACGAACATCCAGAGCGTGGCGTTTCTCGGCCAGAACGCCGTCGCGTGGATGCCCCTGGCGGGCGAGGTTTGGGAACTGACCGCGCTCGATGGCTACGACACGCCGATCAAGGACGGGTATTTGAATGACGTGGTGGCGGGCGATTTGAGCAACACCGGGCGCAAGGATTTGGTGTTTTTGGAAACGGCAAAAAATTACCTCGACCTCGTCAGCTTTGATTCCCATCACAAGCTCGTCCCTTCCAATCGCTGGCAGGTGTTCGAGCAGCACACCTTCCGCGGACGCACGGACGCCTTGCCCGAACCGCGCGAGGCGCTCGTGGCCGATGTCACCGGCGACAAAAAGAACGATTTGGTCGTCGTGGTGCATGACCGCATCCTGGTTTATCCGCAGGAATGATTCCGAAGACGGGGATCCATCATCTGGGAGCGCCGGCGTCCCGCCGGCATGTCACCTCTGGCTGGCGAGGACGCCGGCACCCCCAGGACAATTCAATCCGGACTCCGAAATTGAATTTCTGCGCTGGCGGAGTGCGGCCGTCCCGGCCGCAGCAAGGTGGGATGGGCGGGCGGTGGAGAAATGTTCCGTTATTTGAAGGAAGCCAGTTGCTGCGCCCGGGGACGGGCGCACTCCGGCGCCCCGTCCATCCCCGTCATCATCGGCAACTTCGGTTTCGGGCTCAATTCAACTGCGGCGGGCGTGGGGCGAAAATTTTGAAGGAAAAACCGTCCGCCGTGACATTGCCGCTGGTGACGGAAAAATAGAAGTATTTGGAAACTTTGTCGTATTCCGGCAGCAGTGAAAAATCCAGCCAGCCACCGAAGATTTTTCCCGGCGCGACAAAAGGCAGGGCGCCGAACGCATTGGCGCCGTTGGATGACGGGCTGTCCGGGGAACTGTTTTTCAGGGCGGTAAAAGCCGCGCGCATGGTCTCACGCTGGTTTTGGTAGGTGAACAGGCCATTGCCCGCGCCGCCAATGTGCTGTGCGGCGTCGGCAAAACCGGCGGTTTCGCTCAACGGCTTGGCCTTGCTGTCGGCGCTTCGCAGATAAGTCTCCAGCATCGAAACGTCCGTTGTCAGGGCGACATAACCGCCGCCGGCGGCGCAGTAAAGCGAACGCGGCGCGGCGGAACGCGGGGGCAGGGCAATCGTGTAAATGGTCCGGCCCGAAAATTGACGCGGCGCGGGTGCGTTTTCCTGCGGGGAGGTGAGGGCGGCAACGTTTTTGATCGCCAGCACGGCTTGCTCGGGATTCAACGCGGCAAACAGGAAAAGCGAGGGGGCGGAATTCAAATCCGCCAGCGTCTTGCCCGCCGGGGCTGTTTGATAGCTGATCCAATCGTCGCCCAGATTGCCGATGAGATTTTTGCGGACGTCGAAGTCCGGGTCTTTTTGCTGGGCGGTCGCATTGGCAACACTGATCGCGGAATTAAGGCTGCTGAGCCAGGCGGGCGAAATGTCAGAAAGCATTTTTTCAAGCGCCGCCCATGATTTCTGGCCGTCCACGCGCCAGCGCCAGAATTTCACGGCGTTGGCGGGCACAAAGGCCGGCGGGTTTGCGTCCTTCGGCGCGGCGGCGATCATTTTGAAAATGCCCTGCCGGCTTGCTTCCGGCGCGGAGAGGTAAAAATCAACCCGCGCGCCATCGCGTGATTCGCGGTAACTGAAACTGGCGGACTTCAAACCGGTCAAACCCGATGCGCCGAGAATTTTGTCCCACGGAGTCGGCGGCACGGGGCTGGGCGCGTCCGGGTTCGGCTCCGGCGGCGTAATGTGAATCAGCACGTCGAAAAGGGTTTTCGCATTGAACCAGCCGTAATACAACGGCGCGTCGCGAAATTGCGCAAGCCGGTCGGCGGCAAAAAGCGCGTTGTCGCCCAACGGCGGCAGCGCCCCGCCGGTCAACCGCGTGGCAACGGGTTCAACGGCTTTCAATGAACTGCCGGCAATCAACAGCGATTCAAACTGGCCGACGACAATTTCGCCGGGTGGCGGCGGTTTGTTCTCCTTGCCCAGTTCCTGGACGGGCGGGCGTCTGGGGAAAACACCGGCGAGCGTTGCCGGAATGTCATTGCTCGAAAGCGGCACGACGGAAAAGGAGATGCCCCGAACGGTTTCGTTGTGCACCGGCTTGCCCGCGTCCGCCCATTTTTTGCGCAGGGCGGCCAGATTGGTTTTGAGCAAATCGCTCCGGCCTTTGGCGTCGAGCAGCAACAGCACGCCGGGCGCCGGGCCGTCGCCGCCGGTCCATCCGTTTTGCGTGACGGCCAGGGTCAACTGGCCTTGCGGCAAATTGGTGAAGTCGCTGAACCTGACGCCAAGGTCGCGTTCCAGCGGAGCGACAAGTTTTTCGTTCCAACTGGCCATGAACTTGTCGTGGAACGGTTTCATCGCCGCGTCATTCCAGAAAAGCCATTGCGGCGATTGCTTGCCGGCGGCGCGCAGCGCGGAGAAGTCGGGCACGGTGATGAGCAACAGCGTGTCCGACGGCAGCAGGTTTTCCGCCGGCGGAATCGCGGCGCGGACGGGCGTGGCCAGCGTCAGCAACGCGGCCAGCGTCGCGGAAAGAATTCCAGCCGCCGGTTGTGGGGTAAAACGAAAACTGCGTGTGGTCATTGTAGATTAAACTCGGTGTTGGTGAAAAGTTGCGACATTAATTCAGCTTCCTGGATGTTTTCAATGGGCCCGCTGCTCGTGGGGAATGACGAATGACGAAATCCGAATGACGAAGGAATGTCCGAATGACAAATGCCCAACCCGTGCGTCGCCAGCACATCCTTTTTCGGTGCGGATGGCCTCGCACTGCTTTTGTTTTGGGTTTCGTCATTCATTCGTCATTAGTCATTAGGGCTTCGTCATTGGGTCACTCGAAGACTGGTGGACAACCATTCATTCCCCTGAAATCGTTGGGGAACCCAAATTTGACGGAGGTTCCATATTTATTGCGCCGCCGGCTTGTTTTTGGTGCGGCCGGGCGGTTCCAGATAATGATACGGATTGTTCGGATTGTCGGTGGAGTAGGCAAAGGCATCGCGGTGTTCCAGAAAGTTTTTCACCAGTTCCACGGGAATCGCAAAACCCAGGCCCTCGCCGAAGGTGATTTTCATGTTCGTCACGCCGACGACTTCGCCGCCCAGATTGAACAGCGGGCCGCCGCTGTTGCCGGGATTGATCTGCGCGGTGGTTTGCAGATAAAGCTCGCCTTCGAGCTGGCGGGTTTTGGTGCTGATAATGCCCGAGGTCACGGTGCGTTCCAATCCCATCGGACTGCCGATGGCAAACACTGAATCACCCACGCTCAACACGTCCGAACTGCCGAGGGTGATGTATTTGAACCTGGGCGCGTTCTTGTCCTCAATTTTCAGCAGCGCCAGGTCGTGGAATTTGTTGAGGGCGATGATTTTCACCTGCTTGTAGGTCTCGCGGTCAAGCTGGCCGTCGTGTTGATGATACACTTCAACGGAAATTTCCGTCTCGCCCTCGATGACGTGAAAATTCGTGATCAGATAACCGTCCGCGTTGATGAAAAATCCCGAGCCCAGACCCCCGGGCGTGCGGACCTGCACGACCGCCTCGCCGATTTGCTTGACGAGGTCTTGCACATCGCGGACGGCGGCGGGGCGGTTGTCCGAATAAAAAAATTGCGGGATGGCGTTGACGCTGACGACCAGGTTGGATGCGGCTGGCGTTGGCGTTGACGCGGTGTTGCCGGATTTGGAAATGTTGGCGATGACGTTGCGCGGCACGACGAGCACGGTGTAGCCCACGTCCACGACGATGGAATCAGGTCTTTCGGCAAGGATTTTACCGGTGACGGCGGCTTGGTCCTGCAATTGAATCACATCGGCGCCCGCGGGGCGCAGGCCGCACAAAAGCAGAACCGCCAATGCAAAATGTTTCCTCAACGACATTGTCAGACGATAATGCAGCAAGGAACCTTTGACAAGCCGCCCGGCGCGAAAAATCCGGCGCGAGGTGCAGCTTGACGCACCCACCGAACGGAACCAACTCCCTCTCCCCGTCCAAACGGGGAGAGGGCTGGGGCGAGGGGTTGTGTGTAAACATTGCTCCTCACCCCGGCCCTCTCCTCCTTGTGGGAGGAGAGGGGGAAATGGTGCGAGTGTCACGATGTATCTCCGGTAAAATCAGACGCCACTGTCGGTGATTCCGGTGTAACGCCAGATGGCCCAGACATGGGATTTCTTTTTGTCGCGGTTCGGATAGTGCTGGTGCAAGGCGTCACGAATCCTAAAGGCCCGCTCCCGCGACTTGATAAGCCCTGACTTCGATGAAAGCTCCGAGACATCAAACGCTTCGGGGAAATTACAGCCGTTGAGGAGTGCGCTGGCGCTAAACTGGCCGTCCACAATATCAAATCCGGCAAACTCAAAATCGGGATGCGGGAAATCGGAGACATCGGCGGCCGAAGGATCGCGGGCGATGGCAATCACCACCGAGGGACGATGACCTGAAACACGCCTCAGGACAAAGTCGAGGTTGGTATAGAAATCGAGCATGAACTCCTCTTGCGCAACGAATGGCCAGTCCTCGCTGGATTCGACATGAACGACCGGGGGACAGAGGCTGCTGTCCAGCGTGACGACGCGTGTCAGGTCGGTGCGCCCCAGCCATCGGGTATAACCCAACCACCGTTCACCGTTGTCACCGTCAAACCGTTCAATGGCCGTGTAATAATACATCGTTGGACCCGGATTGCTGTGAGCAAAAATTGAGCCACGCCCTGCCGGGGACACAAGCACAAACCGGCGGTTTCCGGCAAATTGCAGTGCAAAATTGCTGTTGCCACTTCACGCTTTTCTGTTATTTTGAACGCCCCTTTGCCGGTTTCGGCAAGAGGACAAACGGCCGGAATTTCCGCCTTCGGATGAAGGTGGCGGGCCATAACAACATCAAACTCAATCCCGTGTTCCGCGGGATGGTTCGTCGCCGCAGTGCGGGACGGATTTTTAACCAAAGGAAAATTGTGTTAAGCATTGGCATAAAAGAATTGTTGGAATCGGGCGTCCATTTCGGACACCAGACGAGGCGTTGGAATCCCAAGATGAAGCCGTTCATCTTCGATGCGCGCAACGGCATTCATATCATTGACCTCAGCAAGACGCTCACGCAACTCGAAGCCGCGTGCGATTTTTTGTCGGAAACGGTCCGCCAGGGCGGCAAGGTGGTGTTCGTCGGCACCAAAAAGCAGGCGCAGCAATGCGTCAAGGACACCGCGAAGGAATGCGGCCAGTTTTTTGTCACCGAACGCTGGCTCGGCGGCACGTTGACGAATTACAACACGATCAAATCCTCCATCAAGCGGCTGAAGGAAATTGAGAAAATGGAAACGGACGGCTCGCTGGCCAATTATGGCAAACAGGAGCAGGCGGTCATCCGCCGGGAAGCCGGCCGGCTGCACAAATATTTCGACGGCATCCGCGCGATGGACAAGATTCCCGCCGCGATGTTCGTCGTGGACATCAAACGCGAGCACAACGCCGTCGCCGAGGCGCGCAAACTCAAGCTGCCGCTCGTGGCCATCGTGGACACGAATTGCGATCCCGACCTGGTGGATTTTCCCATTGCCGCGAACGACGACGCCATCCGGTCCATCCGCATGATTCTGGCCACCGTCGGCCAGACCATCACGCTGGCGCAGGCGGAGTTTGAATCCAAACGTTCGCGCCGTCCGGTGGCGGAAGAAACCGCGCCGGCTGAAGCGCAACCCGCCGAAGCCGCGCCGGTGGCGGCGGTTCCGGTGGAGGCCGCTCCACCGGCGCCGGTTTGATTTGCCGCGGCCCGGGAGAATTTCCCGTTGCCATCAACTCTCAACTCTCAACCAACAACTGATTTTTTTATATGTCTCAAATTACTGCTGCTGACGTTGCCAAGCTTCGTGAAATGACGGGCGTGGGCATGATGGATTGTAAAAAGGCGCTGGCCGAGGCGAAAGGCGACCTCGGCGCCGCCGTGGACATTCTGCGCAAAAAAGGCCGGGCCACCGCCGCCGTGAAATCCGTGCGCGAAGCGAAGGAGGGCTCCATCACCCAATATATCGCGCCCGGCGGAAAACTCGGCGTGCTTCTGGAAGTGAACAGCGAGTCCGATTTCGTCGCGCGCAACGAACTGTTCCGCGCGTTTTGCGAGGAAGCGGCGAAGCGGCTGGCCGCCGATGCCCATGCCAGTCTGGAAACCGAACGCGAGGCGCTCGTCGCGAAAATCCGCGAGAACATCAAAATCGCCCGGCACGCGCGGATGGAGGTCGTCGGCAACGGACTCGTTGCCGGCTACATTCACACCGGCGCGAAGGTCGGCGTGCTCGTCGAAGTCGGTGCGGGCAAGGCCGAGACGGTGGCGAAGGACGAATTCAAGCAGCTCGTCAAGGACATCACGCTTCAAATCGCGGCGGGACATCCGCACGTGGTCTCGCGCGAGCAGGTGCCGGCGGACGTGGTGGCGAAGGAAAAGGAAATCGCCGCCGAGCAGGTGAAAAACAAACCGCCGCAGGCCATTGCCAAAATCGTCGAAGGCAAGCTGGAGAAATTTTACCAGGCTTATTGCCTCGTGGATCAAGGTTTTGTGAAGCGGAACTCCGAGGTCAGCCTGAAGGAACACATGGCGCAAATCGCCAAACAGCTCGGCGACGAGATCACCATTCGCCGGTTCGTGCGGTTTCAGGTCGGCGAAGGCGCGTAACGGAAAAGTTCTTCAAACAAAATTGCAAAGGCGCCCAGAAATGGACGCCTTTTTTGTTTCCAGCCGCAGAGCGACGACCGAAAATAGCCCGCAGTTTCAACTGCGGGTAGCATGGGAACGAACATCCCAAGTCCCGCAGGAACGAAAGAATCTGTCGCCCCTGCGGGGATTGGGTGTTTTCACGGTTAACTCACAGTTGAAACCGTGGATTATTGTCGGTCGCGCCTCCGGCGCTTGATGAAAGCTGGGCGTAAAAAGTTCTCGAACAAAATGGCAAAGGCGTCTCGGACACCTTTTTAATTTTGGTCGCGACTTTGGTTTGACGGATGGCCCGGCGGCTGTTAAAAATTTCCCTGATGCCGCGCGCGCTGCCAGTTTTATGACGACCGCCAAAAAGCCAAAATTTTCCCGGATTCTGCTTAAAGTCAGCGGCGAAGCGCTCGGCGGCGAAAATGGCGTCGGCATTTGCTCCCAAGCCATCCAGCATATGGCCGGGCAAATCCGCGAGGTGCGCGAACTCGGGGTGCAGGTGGTCGTGGTCGTCGGCGGCGGGAACATTTTTCGCGGTATGTCCGGCAGCGAACACGGCATCGAGCGCGCCACGGGCGATTACATGGGGATGCTGGCCACCATCATCAATGCGCTGGCGTTGCAGGACGCGCTGGAAAAGCTCGGCTCGCCCACCCGCGTGCAAAGCGCCATCGCGATGTCACAAGTCGCCGAGCCGTTCATCCGCCGGCGCGCGGTGCGGCACCTGGAAAAGGGCCGCGTGGTCATCTTCGGCGGCGGCACGGGCAATCCGTTTTTTTCGACTGACACCGCGGCCGCGTTGCGCGCCAACGAGATCGGCGCGGAAGTGGTTTTGAAGGCGACGAAGGTGGACGGCGTTTATGATTCCGACCCGAAGAAAAACATGAAGGCAAAACGCTTCGTGGAAATCACGTATCTCGAAGCGCTGCAAAGGCAGCTCAAGGTGATGGACTCGACAGCGTTCTCGCTTTGCATGGACAACAAAATGCCCATCATCGTTTTTGATTTCTTCAAGCCGCATAATCTTCGCCGCGTGGTCATGGGTGAAAAAGTGGGCACGCTGGTGACCGGGTGACGCGAAAGGTGGAAATGAGTGATTCAGGTTTTCGCTTTTTCCAATGAATTCATCGACCGAGCCAGGAACCAATGACTAATGACGAAGCCCGAATGACGAATGAAATCCAAATGCCCCAATTCCAAAACCCATCACCGTGCCTTTGTGCGCGCGGAATATTTGGGTTTTGTCATTCTTTAGTCATTATGGTTTCGTCATTCGTCATGCCTCTGCATTCATGCCTGAACTCCCGGAAGTCGAAGTGCTCGCCCGCCATTTGCGCCCGCTGATTCGCGGCAAAACCATTCGCGGTGTGAACGTGCGGCGCGCAAAGGTGCTGGCGCCGACTTCACTGCGCAATTTCCGCCAGACTTTGCTGGGCGCAAAATTCACCGGACTGTCGCGTCGCGGCAAATATCTGCTGTTTCAGCTTCGCGCGAAAACCGGCGGTAAACCGGTGACGCTGCTCGGCCATCTGGGCATGTCCGGCCGGATTTATCTCGCGCGGAAAAACGTGTGTCCGCCCCGGCACGCGGCGGTGTTGTTTGATTTGGGCGGTGAAAATTTGATTTACGAGGACACGCGCTATTTTGGCCGGTTGACGCTGGACAATTCCGCCGTGAAAAGGCTGGGGCCGGAGCCGCTCGACGGCGCCTTTGACCAATCGGCGTTCGGGCGGTCGCTGAAACGTTCGCGGCAGGCCATCAAAATCAAATTGCTGGATCAAACACTCGTTGCCGGCATCGGCAACATTTACGCGAGTGAGGCGCTGTTCCGCGCCCGCGTCCCACCGCGCTTGCCGGCGCGAAGACTGACCGGGTCACAGGTCGCGCGGCTTTGGCGGGCGATTCGTACAGTGCTGGCTGAAGCCATCGAATGCGGCAGCACCGTGCCGTTGAATTTTGGCGGGAACAAAACGGATGGGTTGTTTTATTTTGGCCGGGCGGCGGGCGCCCCGGATTATTACGAGGAGCGGTTGCGGGTTTATGACCGGGCCGGGCGGCCTTGTCCGGATTGTGGCGGCTGGATCAAGCGCATCCGGCAGGCCGGGCGGAGCACGTTTTATTGCCCACGCTGCCAGCGCGCGTGACGAATCGGTTTGACGCGCCGATTGCCGGTTTGTTAAGATTTTAGTCCCTTTGGATTCCAGAGTAGCTCAATGGTAGAGTCCCGACAGGTCGGGATTAACCGGCGGGTTGCCGGTGGAAACCAAACAGGTATTTGAGTTCCAGAGTAGCTCAATGGTAGAGCGCGCGGCTGTTAACCGTGATGTTGCAGGTTCGAGCCCTGCCTCTGGAGCCATTTTGTTTCAACTGCCGGGCAAAAATTCCACCTGCTGGCGTTGGAGCCAGCCGATTCTACCGGAACCGTCGGTGACTTGCAGCCAGTTGTCGCGGCGATCCAACACGGCAAGTTCCGCGCCGTCGTGGGCGGTGAATGCGCTCTGCGCCTCCTCAAACGGCCCGCTGCGTGTCGTCACATCCGGCGCGACGACCACGGCGGTTTGTTTTGAAAAGTGGATGGCGGCGTTCATGCCCAGGCACGCACACGACAAAATGGCAACCGCCACCACGCACCGGGTAAAACCGCCCAACGCCGTTTTGAGCGACGGCCGGATTTGCGCCGCCACCAGCAATGCAAACATCAGCCAAAATGCGACCGCGGCCAACCCCGTCCACTCATTCAAAGTGAGCATGCCGAGCCACTCCGCGCTGCGGGACCAGCGGCTTTCATGGAACGTCGGGCCTTGCACTTGGTTGCGCGCAAATTCCAGATTGGCCCGCACCTCCGCGTCGCGCGGGGCCAATTGCGCCGCCCGGCGATATGCGGCGATGGCACGGCCCAAGTTGCCGGCCTTGAATTCCGCATTGCCGCAATTGAAATACAGCGCCGGGGAAACCGCCTTGGACTGGAGGATATTTTCGTAGGTGGCGGCGGCATCGGCAAATTTGCCCTCGGCATAGAGTTTGTTCGCGGCGTTGAATTCAACCGAAATGTCAGCGGCCATCGCGCCGCCGGTCAAAATCCAGGCAGTGGCGGTCGCCGCCAGTAAAATGCGTGGAAACACTTTCCGATTCCTCGATATTTTCAGTGGATGACATGATGTGAAACAGGACGTTTCGGGTGCGACCATGAAATCAGTGGTGACGTCCGCCCTCACCCCGGCCCTCTCCCCCGGGAGAGGGAGAATTATTCGCTGCGTTTTGATCTGTGCAACAAGCCGTGTGGTCGTGCCTCTCACTGCCGATGACACAAAATCAGTGATGGCACCAAGGATCTGGAAATTGTCCGGCGTTTTGACGCTGCTCACCCTCTCCCCGGGGGAGAGGGGCGGGGTGAGGGCGAGCGTAAACGGTAATTCCACTGAAAAAATTGAGAAATCCATTTTCATGCTTTCACGTTTTGCAGTTCGCGAACGGCGTTTTCAAATTGGGGAATCACCGCGGCCAGTTCCCCGCTCGTTCGCATGGGCGCGTAACGCGCCTGGTTGCAGAGTTGAAACAACTCGCGCAGGCCGGCCAGGGTTGTTTCCGGCACGCCCAGCGGGACCAGACGCTCGTCAATCACGGCTTCGGTGATGGACGACGCGGGACAATCCAGCCGTTCGCCAAGCTGTTCCTGCAAAAGCCGGAACAGCGTGGCAAAAAATTCGGCCGAGTTGTTTTCCGCCGCGAGGCGATGCAAATCGTTCAATCCCTCACGAACGAGTTGGGCGACGCGCCGTTGCCGCCGCAAACGGGGATTGTTCGCCAGACTGTCCGTGCGTTTGCGCCACACGAAAGCCGCGAGCCAGGCGAGGACCGGCACGCTTTGCATGGTGAGAAACACCGGTTGCGTCAACAGCGGCGGGCCGGCTGGCGTGAGCACGCCGCATTGCTCTTTGATGGGCAGAATGTCCTGTGGCGGTGGCGGATTCTGGGAATTGGCGTTTTTCGTGGCAGCTATCACCGGCGCCGGTGTCGTGCCGCCGGAATGCACGGCGAGTTGCATCGGCGGCTGCGTGAGCGTGCGATAGGTTTTTGCGCCGGGATCAAAAAAACTGAACGAAAACGCCGGCAATTCATGAACGTCCGTGTTTTGCGGTGTGACGATTTGCTCGAACGTTTTTATGCCTTCAATCCCGAGTTGGTCCGTTGTTTTAATGTTCTGCGTGGGCGGATAAGTTTTGAAATCACGCCAGGCGGGCTGGTCGGGCAACGTAAGCGCATCCAGCGCGCCGTGGCCGGAAATTTGGACGCGCACAGTGATGGGATCGCCGACAGCAACATTGGTCGGACCGGCGGTGACGGTCATGGTGTAATCGCCGACCGCGCCGTTGAAATTCGGCGGTGCGCCTTCGGTGGGCAACGGCAGCGATTCCACGTTCAGTGTATCCGTGGCGAGCGTGACTTGTTTTTGTTCGCCGCCGCCGAACATTCCAAACGGGTCGCGAAATTGTCCGAAAAACGAATCGCGCTGCGGATTAGAGGAGGGGACAACGACCACCGCGCCGGCGGTAAATGGCCCAACGCTTACCGGCCCGGTTTTGATTGTGGTCAAGGCCAGCGAAAGGGGAATGTCCGTATAAATCCGGTTGCCGATCTGGACCCGTTGCTTGGGACCTTGAACCATTTTGCCAACGGTGCACCCGTTGGCGGGTGTGCCGGTAAACTGGAAATTGCCAAAATTCTGAACGTCGTCACGCAAATACACATCCAGCCGGGCAGCCAGCACTTCGCCGAGATAAACCTCCTTTTCCGGCAGCGTAAGTTTCATGAACACGAGTTCCGAACCGGAGTTGACGGCTGCCGCTGGCGGCGAATTCGGCGGCAGCACCTTCAATCTTAGCGGCGATGAACTTAACCGCTGTCCGCCAACGTCGGCGGCCAGCGGCGGGATGGCGAAATCGCCGGCCTGCCGTGGTGTCAACGTGAAATTGTACGTGACCATGGATTTGGTTTCACCATTGACGAAGCTGAACTGGCTCGACGGTCCGACGTAGGCGATCTGCAAACCGGCGACATTTGGCGGCAGGGGGACATTCCGTGGCGACCCATCCTCAAACGTCAGCGACAGGGTGGCGCTTTCGCCCAGCGCAATGGTGTCACGGTCGAGTGACGCCGTGAACGTGGCGGCGTCAAGCCGCGCACCGCCCAGGCCCAGCGCGGCCAAAACCATCCCGGACCAAAATGTGCTCTTTAATGAACGTTCCATTTTCCCAAAACCATTCAGAAAATTCAGAAAATAGACAACCGGAAGCGCAAAAATGTTCATGCTTCAAATCGCCTTCAGCAGCGCGGCAATCAAGCCATCCGTCGTGTGCTTCTTCGCTTCCAGCGCGGGTTCCAATCCCAGGGTGCGGATGGCTTTGCTCGTTTCCGGGCCGATGGACGCCAATTTCGTTCGCGGAAATTTCTTCAGCAGCTTTGGCAAATCAAAACGCGCGTGAAAATGTTCGACCGTCGAGCCGCTCGTGAAGGTGATCCAATCAGCGCCGCTTTCGAGCAGTGCCGCCCCTGCGCCGGCCGGGTCTTCGGTTTCGGCCATGGTTTTATAGATTGCGATGTCGTCCACGATGGCGCCAAGTTCCTCCAGCGCGCGCGGCAAATCGGGGTTTGCCACCTCGGCGCGCAACAGACACATCTTCAGGTTTTCGATGGTCTGGAATTTTGCAAACGCCGCCGCGATTTTCGTTCCGGTAAATTCGTCCGGGGTCAAATCCACCTGTAGATGCAGCTCACGCAGTTTCGCCGCCGTGGCCGGGCCGACCGCCGCGATGCGCACGCCGCCGATGTCGCGCAGGTCCTGGAACCGCCGGAAAAAGATGTCGAAAAATGCCGTCACCCCGTTCACGCTCGTGAACACCAGCCAATCGTAGGCGTTTAATCCCAGCAGCGCGTCCACGATGGCGTCCGTCTCCTTTGGTTGCGTGATTTTGAGGGTCGGCACCTCCAGCACGTCCGCGCCCAGTTCCGCCAATCTTTTTGGGAGGGACGGCGTGCCACCGTCCCTGAAATTTTGGGACGCCGACACGGCGTCCCTCCCAAGGGGACGAGTGACGACAACGCGCCGGCCAAACAATGGACGGTTCTCGAACCAGTTCAATTTCCCGCGCAATTTCACCACGTCGCCGAGGATCGTCAGCACCGGCGGCGAGAGTTTTTTTTCAATGGCCACGTCGGCGATGGTGGCCAGCGTGCCGGTGATGGATTCCTGCCGTCCGGTGGTGCCCCAGCGGACCATGGCCACCGGCGTCTCCGGCGACATGCCGTGCTGGATGAGCGACTGGGTCCAGTCAGACAGTTTCTCGGTGCCCATAAGGACGACCTTGGTGCCGGGGATTTTGGCGATTTGATCGTAACGCAGGCTGGTTTTCACGTCTGCCGGGTCTTCGTGGCCGGTGAAAACGGTAAAGCTGGAGCAATGCTCGCGGTGCGTGAGCGGAATGCCGGCGTAATTCGGCGCCGCCACGACCGACGAAACGCCGGGTACAACTTCAAAAGGAATTTTCGCCGCGGCCAGCGCCTCGGCTTCCTCACCGCCGCGCCCGAAAATGTAAGGATCGCCGCCCTTGAGCCGCACGACGCATTTGCCCTCGCGCGCCCGGGCGATGAGCAACGCGATGATTTCCTCCTGCGGCATGGACATGTTTTTGCCGCGCGCGATGAGTTCGGCGGACGGCGGCGCCAGCCGGAGCAAATCGGGATTCACCAGCGCGTCGTGGAGCACCACGTCGGCGCGCCGGAGCAATTCCGCGCCGCGCAACGTGAGCAAGCCCGCGTCGCCCGGTCCGGCCCCGACGAGATAAACCGTGCCTTTGGATTTCACGCGCATACTTTATTCGGTCGGCGGAGTTAATCAATGAAAGAGGCGAAACCGTAGCGGCGGCTCGGCAGAGCGCCGCCAATCTCAGCGGCATGAGAAAGAGTGCGGCTTTCTGCCGAAAGCCGCTACGCAGTTCAATCAGCCCGACGCGTTGAGCAATGAAAGAGGAGAGAGGGAGCAGTCTGTCTCCTAAGTATGTCTCGTCATTTCTTTTCCAAACTTCTTCGGAACATACATGCCAAAACACCACCGCCTGCTCCGCTGGGCGCACCCGCCACAAGTCCAACAAACACTCCTGTCGCCATATCTCTGCTTTGCAATGCAATCACGAGGAGTAAAAATCCGCCAAGTGCGGAGAATGCAATCACTGGGATGTCTCTCTTTTCGATTTTCATTTTAGTCAGTTGCATATCGTGCCTCCGAGCTAATAGTTAATGGACGACTTGTTCTGTAGCGTATCCTGTTTGATAAAACCGACCTTATTCCGGTCCTGGCGGATTGTCCATCGCGATTTGTGTTGAGCCGGGCGGCGAATGCATCTCGATTTTTGAACGAGGCCTGTTGTCGATCATCTCATCAGTCCCAAAGGGACGACCTGAAAATAGCCCGGCGTTTCAACGCCGGGAACAAGTCCGCCGGTGGATAAGTCCCGAAGGGACGATTGAAAGGAAAGGCCCGATTCAGCCGTCCCTGCGGGACGGAATACCTTTTTGGATGACGAACCCGGCATTGAAATGCCGGGCTATTATCAAATGTTATTTCGGAACAGAGCCCAGTAGGTATCTCCAAAAAAATTGAGATACGTCCGCTGCCATCTTCGTTTCCCGGACTTTGCGCTTTTAACCCGCGCCGTTGCCGCGTATAAATTGTGCGTGTCTCAACCGGGTCAACCCGCCATCAATGCCGCCACGCGCTGTTGCGCGGTCTATGGCTTTCCCATCCGCCATTCCGCGTCGCCCGCGATGCACAACGCTGCGTTCGCCGCGCTCGGCCTGAACTGGCGTTACCTCGCGTTTGAAGTCCGCCCCGACGATTTGCGCGCGGCCATCGCCGGCGCCAAAGCGATGCAGTTTTCCGGCCTGAACCTCACCGTCCCGCACAAGCTGCTCGCGATGCAAATCGTGGATGAGCTGGATGAATCGGCAAAAACGTGGGGCGCGGTGAATACCGTCCGGTTTGAGGGACGAGACAACAATGGCGCATGGTTGCCGTTGCACGAGTTTGATGGAGAAACGCAGGGCGAAAAAAAACGTAGCGCAGGCGTCCCGCCTGCAAATTCCAAACAGGCAGGCCAGAGGCCTGCGCCACTTGAAGTCCGGTCACAGGGTTTCAACACCGATTCCGATGGGATTGCCCGTTCGTTGCGTGAGGACCTGGCTCTGGAGTTGATAGGCATGAAAGTCCTGCTGCTCGGGACGGGCGGGGCGGGGCAGGTGGCGGCTTTAAGGCTGGCGGTGGAAAACGTGTCCGAATTGTTTCTGGTGGATTGCGTGGGCGCCAAGGCCGAGGCGGTGGCGCAGGAAATCCGCAAGCGGCATCCGCGGGTGAAAGTGACGGTTGGTTTTCCGAAAGGCCCGGTGGATTTGTTGTTGAATGCCACGCCGCTCGGTTTGAAGCCCGGCGATCCGTCGCCCTTGGACGAAAAACAGTTTCCCCTGCGCCAGGCCCGCGCGGTTTACGACGTGATTTACGATCCGGTTGAAACCACATTGCTCAAAGCGGCCAAAGCCGCCGGTTGCCGCACGGCCAACGGCCTGGGCATGTTGCTGCACCAGGGCGCGAAGGCTTTTGAAATCTGGACCGGACAACCTGCGCCGCTCGACGTGATGCGCCGTGCCTTGGAAGAGAGTGTTTACGGAAAATGACGAATGACTAAATCCGAATGACGAAAGAATTCCCAATGACCAATTCCAAAGAATTACTGTGTGCGTGCAGGTTTGTTTTGTTATTTGGGCTTCGTGATTATTTAGTCATTAGGTCTTCGTCATTAGTCATTTGCCCGTCAGTGCCACCGAAAACATCGAGGGATCTCACCTATGGGCATTGACGCGATCTTCAACCCACACAATTGGTCGGCGGTCCCGTTCCATTTTTGGTCGCTCGTCTTCTTCGCCCTCGGCTGCATTGTCGGCAGTTTTTTGAACGTGTGCATCCACCGGTTGCCGCTGGGCATGAGCATCATCACGCCCCGATCACATTGTCCGCACTGCAAGTATTCCATCCCGTGGTATCTGAACATCCCGCTGGTGACGTGGCTGGCGTTGCGCGGACGCTGCAAAAATTGCGGTGCGCCCATCTCATGGCGCTATTTCGTTGTTGAACTGCTCACGGGCGTGGCGTTTCTAAGCTGCTGGCTGGTGTTCGGCAATACGAGTCATCCGTTTCCGTCCCTGCCGGTGGCCCTGGTGTACGCGGTTTTTCTCGCGGGACTGATCGTGGCGACGTTCATTGACTTCGAGCATCTCATCATTCCGGATGAAATCACGATCGGCGGGATGGCCGCGGGTTTTGTCGCGTCATTTTTCCTTCCGTCCCTGCACAACGCGGACACGTTGAATGTTGGGATACGGCGGAGTTTTATCGGCGCGATGGTGGGCGCGGGGGTGATTTACACGATCTTGAGGATGGGCAAATGGCTGTTTGGACGGCAGCGGGTGAAATTGCCGATGGAGACAAAAATTGTTTTTTCCGATACTTCCGTATATCTGCCGGACAAGGAAATTCCCTACGAAGAATTGTTTTACCGACGGTCGGACGTGATTGTGCTGCACGCGCGCACGGTTGAACTGGTGGACCGCGGCTACCAGGACGTGCTGGTGCGGCTGTCGCCGTCGGCGCTGGAGATCGGTGAAGAAAAAATGAATCCCAACGACGTGCCGTGCCTGGAGGCGGTGAGCACGGAAATCGTGTTGCCGCGCGAGGCGATGGGTTTGGGCGACGTGAAATTCATGGGCGCGATTGGCACGTTCATTGGCTGGCAGGGCGTGATATTTTCGCTGATGCTCAGTTCAATGATTGGCGCGGCGGTCGGGGTGACGCTCATCGCGATGCGCCGGCGCGAATGGTCATCGCGCATGCCTTACGGTCCTTACATCGCGCTCGCCGCGGCCGTCTGGATTTTCGGCGGAAAGAAACTGGTGCCGTGGCTTTTAGCCATGTGAGCGATTCAGATGGCAATTTGCCGTTCGCGACAGATTACAAGTGGTTTTATCTCCCAATGCGCAACTCCTGATGCCGGGCCGGAGGCCGGCGCTCCTCGCTCCTATCTGAACTGCAAATAAACGCGGCTGCCGTCCGGGCGTACACCACCGGACTGATTCTCCGCGAGGAAAAGGCGCGCGGCTTCCACTTTCCCGGTCTGCAACAGATAAGCGCGAACCGCCTTGGCGCGGTCGTCGGCCAGCGTTTGAAAATCGCTGTCGTTGACGGGAATGGTGGCCATCAGCATGGTTTCCATCGGATCGGCTGACGCAACGGCCTTGGCCGGGGTTGCAGCCGTGGCGGCTTTGGATGATTTGGGCGCAGCGGCCGGCGGGGCTTGCATCAGCAAGGTCGCGCCTTTTTCGATTTCAGCGGACGAGGATTTGATTTGCGCGGCGATGGCGGCAAGGTTGGTGTGGGCGGTGATGAAGGCGGCGCTGATGACACCCTTGCCCACCGCCTCGCTGTAAAGTTTTTTCACCCAGGCGGTGTATTCTTCCGGGGTCAGCGTCAACTGGTCGGGCGTGGTGGTGGCGCGTTCGGATTTGCGCAGCGACGTCCATTGCCGGGCGCGGATTTGTTTGTCCAGACTGGCACGGCGCAAGCCGTCGCGGTCGGCGACCGGGTCAATGCTGCCGGCGATTTCCAGTTGCAAGCCGGGCCGTTCATAAAGCGCCTTCACCAGCGAATCCAGTTTCTTTTCGTTGGCAGGCAATAACACCGCGCCGCCCGGCACAAAATCCTGGTAGCTGAGTTCCTCGCCGCCGCCACCCACCAACGCGCCCAGCAACGAGAACGGCGACGTGGCCGCCTTTTCGAGAATGTTCAGCAGGGTGTGCATGACGACTCTGCCGACGCGGAATTTGGGGTCGTCCAGGCTGCCTTCCACCGGCACGTCGAGCAGAATCTGGCCGTTGCGGTCCTTCAGCAGGGCGATGGCGAGGCGCACCGGCAGGTGCGTTGCGTCCGGACTTTCCACTTTGTCGCCAAAGGTGAACCGGTCGAGGGTGATGACATTCTCCGATTTCAACTTCCGCCCGACGATGTCGTAGGCCAGGTCCAGGTTTAACTTTCCCTGGGCGATGCGATAACCGGCAAATTTGCCGGAGTAGGGGCTGGTCGGCGTCAAATCCACGTCCTTGACGGTGATTTTCAAATCATTTGTCTCGGTGCCGCTGAACGGGTTGATGGTGCCGCTGATGGCCACCGGGCCGACGCCGTCCACCTTGGCGCTCAAGTCAATGTTGGCGTGCTGAAGCTGGCTGGATGAAATCCCGGCGATGGTGCCGCCGAACTCCAGGACCGCCATGTTCACGTTCGGCGTGAGCGAACGGTCGGTGAAACTGGCTGAATTGTTGGAAATGACGATGGCGCCGATGGAAATGGGCGGCAGCTTGGCGGTGTTGGTCGCGGGCGCGACCGGCTTGGCGGCGGCAATCACCGGCGCGTTGGTGTCGGTCGGGGCGTTGGTGGCGCCGACCGGGCTTAGGGCGGCAAGCAGATTGATGGTGTGGTTGGTTTCAATCACCAGCCGCGCTGCCACGTTGTCGAGGGCGATTTCCCGGATGGTCGCGCTCGGTGGATTCACGTTTGCTTCGATGCCGGAAATACGGACGGAACCCCATTTCAACAAATCCTCGCCGATGACGCCATCCACGACGCGCAACCCGTCAATCCAGGTGTCGCCGCGGAAGCTGACCTCGGGCAATTGGCCGTCCGGGGTGCGAAGTTGAATCTGCCCATGAAGGCCGAGCTGGCTGTCAGGGATGAAGAGATTGAGTTTGGATTCGAGATACGGATCCAGTGTGCCAAAGTCGAGCCGGTCCAGCGCGAGCTGGACATCGGCCGTCAGCGGCACAAAGGAAACGACGGTTTCGGTCTTGATGGTGCCATTGGTGTTCCACCGCAGGGAAAGTTCGGTGGTGAGGTTTGTTTTCGGGTCGTTGGAAATGTTTTTAACGCTCACCGCGATGTCGTCGAGGTCGAGCCGGGCGGGCCGGGACGCGGTCAGGTCTTCCAGATGAAAAGCGCAGTTGGTGAACTCCACGTCGCGGACAGTGGCGGTGCAGAGGTTCGTCGTGTGGAGGAACTGGGCGACGTAGTTGGTCACCATACCCAGCAACGCCGGGATGCCGCCCGGCGCGTTCGTAGTCGCTGCCACAGGCGGGGCTGGTTCGGCAATATTGGTGGAATTGTTTGCGCGGCGCAGCAGATAAAACCGTCCGCCATCAGCAAGCACGGAACCGATTTCCATCTGCCGGGCCACGGCGTCGGCGCTCACGCCCGTCACGGCAAAATGATCCAGCTCGACCAAATTCTTCCCGGCACCAGGTTCGGCCAGCTTGAAATTGCGGAGGGCGAAGGCGGTGTCGGTCACGGCCATGACCCGGTTGGTGGGGCTGAGTTCCAGGTGATAATTCACGTGCAGACCCACGGTGCCGTCCTGGATTTCAAAAGGCACCCGGTCCTGATACAACGGGGCGTATTTGTTCAACGTGAGGTTGTCGAGCGTCAGCTCGCCCTGCGAACGCAACGGGTCAAGGTAGAAAAACCCGCTCCACGAAATTTTTTCGCCGGCGTCCGTCGTGCCGCTGAAGGCATGGGGATTTTTATTTTCCGGATCGGTGCGGAAATTTTCCAGCATGAAGTTGATGGGACCAATCAGCCGTTTGAACGGCGTGCGATGCGTCAGGTCGGTCACCGAGGCGGTGGCGTTCGTGATTTGCAGACGGCCGATGCGCAGGGCGATGGGTTTGGCCGGCGCCTTGGGCGGAGCGGCGGGCGCGTTGGTCGAGAACTTCGTGATGAGATCGGAAAAATTGAATGTGCCGTCCTGGTTCATTTGCACCCGTGCGAAGGGGCCGGTCACGCTGATTTCCTTGAAAACCCAGGGATGGCCCAGGAACGACGAGAGCTGGAAATTGACGTAAACCTCATCCCAGGAAACAAACGGCACGCCGTCCTTGTCCTTGATGAGCAGGCCGCGAATGGCGGTCGAAAACGCGAACGGGTTGAGCTTCACCTTCTGGATGGAAACCTCGCGGTCGAGCTGTTTGGACAACTGCTTGACCGCCACGGCGCGGATGATGGGTGGCAGGATGAGAAACCCGGTGACCGTGTAGAACAGCAGCAGCCCCACAACCCAGAACAGCAGCTTGCGCCGTCGCGGTGAAAGGGAATCCCAAACGTGAAATTTTATCTTGTCACCCAAGCGAACAAGAATTTGCGCCTGCCGTCCCGCGCCGTCAACTCCTTCGTGCGGGTTGAGCGCATTCTCCGCAGAGAGCGCCGCTGAGGTCGGCGTTGCCTTGGGCCAGGTCCCGCAGCTCGGCCTGATCGTTCCGCCCGGTCTGGGGACGAACTTTGCCGCAGAGGGGACAGACGGGCAGGATCTTGGCCGCCGCGCGCAAGGTTTGGCGGGCGGTTTCGAGTTTGGCCGCCAGCTCATCGCGCTGTCTCAGTTCCAGCCTGATTTGCGCAATGGTCACGGCGTTGATCACAAATGCCGAAAAATGAACGGCGCTGTTCCACCAAAAAGAAAACTGTGAGGAATATTTTGCTCCGGCCAAAGCATCGGCCAGCCACCAGGCTATCGTTGACCCCAGGGCCACCCAGATGCCAGGCCAGCGCCCCAAGTACCAGGCCGCCAGCCCAATCGGCACGGTGTAAAACACGAAAAACCCGAGTTCATAGCCCGTAATGTAATCCACCCAGCCCACCAACAGCAGCAGCAGCAAGCATCCGGTGAAAATGAAAACCGCGCGGCTTCCTCTCAGTGAAGCCGCGTCACCGATGGCACCATTCTCAAGAACGGGCAGGCGCATTTTTTCTAAACCGTCCCCTCAGCACTACCGAAGGTAATCGTTGTGTGCCGGAAAGATGTCACCCATTGGCGTGAGCGGTCAATGGCGAAAAGCGTCTCCTTCAAACAGCCGCTTTATTAAAAACTATTTTCCTTGTTCCACCCGCAGCTGTCTGGATTGCGGGATGAGCGTACGAAATTCCAAGGGTTATTGAGTTGTCGAGCGTGCTATGACCGGGACAGCCGCACTCCGAGGCCTCGAGATGCGACCTCATTGCGGCAGGAGACGACAATGACGTTGAAATGGATGGCAGACCGGTATGAGGACATGGACTCACGTGGCCAACCAGCTTTACCACCTGAAAGAGTGAATTTGTGTCAATACTCGGGACCCGTTTAGGAAGCTCCCGTTTTGAGGACGCGAAAACGGAAAGAATAATCTTTCCGTCAGGGAATGCTTTTTCCTGTTGACCGTCCGGGCTTAATAGGTGTTAGGCATCGGAAATATACTCATGTCTTCTGCTTGATTAGAGAACAAGTCTCACACACCAGAATGTCTGCCGTTGGTTTTTTCAACCGCCGAATGTCAATGTCGCGAAAATCATCTGCTGCATCTTCAAGATATAACCACTGATCACGACCATCAAATAGGATGCGAAACTCCCGACCAGCCCGTCTGAAAGTAAACCACCAAGAACCAAATGACTCGTAATTGTAGCGGTGCTCCAATATCTGCGCGGACAACGGCGCAAGCCTCGTCGCAATTTCCGTCATCATCTGGAAGTGCCCGATTGTATAGTCTTGGTCCATGCGCTCCGATGCCTAACGATCCAAAGCTGAGCCACGCCGACGGGCGAGCGGCTCCGCAACCTCGATAATCGTTGTATAACTCAAACCATCCATAAACTCAAGGGGCAGTCGGCGTTGGCTCCAGCGCGAGGCTGTGTGAAAAGTGGGACATGATTTGAAACATTTACGCCGGAAGGTGGTCTGATACAAGCATGAATCATCAACGTGGACTGGACCGCTCCCAAACCCTGATGTTCCCCGAACGGCTGGAGGAT
>JBEKXN010000047.1:0-23218 GCA_049511835.1 Verrucomicrobiota bacterium
GGGCATCACCAATGAAAATCCGCGGCACCGACTTCGTCATGTATCCGGTATCCGACCTGGCGCGGGCGGCAAAATTCTACCGCGAGGTTCTGGGTCTGCCGCAGGAGGTTTACAGTGAAGAGTGGCAATGGGCGGAGTTCAACTGCGGCAACCTCACGCTATCCCTCAAGGGAGGAGAAAAGCTGCCGGAACCGGTTCCCGGCGGGCGCATCGCCCTGGCGGTTGAGGATGTTCATGCGGCATACGAAGAGCTGAAGCGGCAGGGCGTTCGGATTGTGAAGGAACCTCAGGATTACGGGTGCTGCCAGGCCGTCGAAATCCTCGACCCGGATGGGAACCACGTGATTCTGCACCGGCGGGCGGATGGAACCTTCGGACAGAATGCCCCCTGTACTTGAAGTTGCTGATGAACTTTAACGCAAAGGTGTAACGGCGTCAGAAAAACCTATGAAAACCAGAAGCGACATTGCCCTCCAGAAATTCCTGGCGGGGTACAACTGCGCCCAGGCGGTGTTATTCTCATTCTGTGACGATCTCGGTTTCGACAAGGACACGGCACTCCGGCTCGCCTGCGGGTTTGGGGCGGGAATGGCGAGGAGGCAGGAAGTATGCGGAGCGGTCGCCGGAGGCATACTCACCATCGGGCTCAAGCACGGACGCGGCGAGGGGCAGGACCGGGCGCCTACGGAAACGACGTACGGGAAAGTGCGGGAGTTGCTGTCCCGATTTGAATCCAGGCACGGCACGTGCCTCTGTCGCACACTGCTGCAGGGCTGCGACCTGAACACACCCGAAGGGCAGCGCTATTTCAAGGAGAACGATCTTTTGAACAAGACCTGCACGGGTTGTGTAAGGACAGTGGTGGAGACACTGGAGACCATCCTTTAAACCCGAAGCCGCCTGACCCCGCGCCGGCCTTCGCCGTGTTATGTGTCAATACTCAGGACCCGTTTTCGTTTTTGTCACGCCGCCAATATGTTTGCAGTCATTGGTCGCAAGGGTATGATGGGGACACCATAATCTTATGAGTGTCGAAAACATGTGGGGGGAGATCAATGCCCCCGCCAACCAGAGAACGCCAACGTCGATTTTACGCGAGCAGGCCTCGATTTTGAGCCAGCTCACCAAGGGCGTTTTGATCGGCTCAATTGAGCAGGAACCGACCAACAACAACATCCTCATTTACAATTTTGCCATCACGGCCCCCGCCATCAACAATCATAAATTTGCGATTCTCACCCTGCAATACTCCATCACCATCTATCCCCTGACCTTGACCGACCACACCACTCATGTGCAAAGACAGTGCTTAAATGAAGAGAATTTCACGTCCACCCTCAAAAGCATCCTGTCTTCCACGCAGGTCAAACGGGTCATTTCCGCCCTGTTGATTCAAAGCCGGGACAACAAGGAAGTTTAGCCCGCCGGCTTCCAATCGCGATCGCTGGTTTTAAGAAAACCGCAATATCGATTAAAACTGCCAACGCCGCACTACATCCTGCGTTTGTAAATTCAGAATCTTACAAAAATTTTCGGCTTCGACAAAGATGAGGCGGATTTGGTCCTCCACCCCGCCCCTTTTAAGCGGGTTTGGTTTTTCGGCTCGGAACTCAATTTTGAAAAATCAGGCGGGTGGGACGGAAAAATATTCACCGTTGTCACCTCAACGGGCATGGGATAGGTTGGCCCCTGGTCCGGGCGCTTGGCGCAGGGGCTAGCGCGTCTCGTTTACACCGAGTAGGTCGGGGGTTCGAATCCCTCAGCGCCCACCATCCTTCGACCCGACGGTGATTAAAACAAGGCCATTCCTCTTGACGCACGCTGGGGGTTTGCTTAATTTGTTTCCATGCAGACAACCATTGCAAAGGAGGGGAAAAGGACGCCCGTGACTCCCCGCGCCTTGCAGGATTGTTTGGTTGAGCCGTGCTTTCATCAAAACGTTCCCGGTACGGGTGCCGCGAAAAAAGTTTCTTCCGCCAAAGCCAGGGCCTCAGTCGTCGCGATGAGCGGCAATGGCAATAGCAGTGGCAATAGCAACCGCGCCTTGATCAAAGCCATCTCGGATTCGAAGGTTTATCAGGAGTATGAGCGCGCGTTCAACGTGTTGACGGGTTTGCCGGTGTCGTTGCAGCCGGTGGAAACCTGGCAGTTGCCGCATCACGGCAAGCGGAACGAAAATCCCTTTTGCGCGCTGATGTCGCAGAAAAGTCACGCGTGCGCCGCCTGTTTGCAGGTGTGGGAACAGCTTTGCGAAAAAGCCGCCCATGAACCGAAGACGATCACCTGTCCGGTCGGGTTGCTCGACACCGCCGTGCCGGTGCGGTTGGGCGACCGGCTCATCGGTTATTTGCAAACCGGACAGCTTCTCGGCCGGAAGCCGACCCGGCGTCAGTTTGACCGGGCCGCCAAACTGGTGGCGGAATGGGGCGTGGAAGTGGACCGGGACGCGCTCCGGAGGGCTTACTTTTCCACGAAAGTGGTGACCGCCCGACAGCACGAATCCGTCGTCCGGCTGCTCGTGATTTTTGCGCAGCATCTGGCGATGCTGGGCAACCAGATTTTCATCCAGCAAAAGAACGCCGAGCCGCCGATCATCAAGCGCGCCAAGGAATACATTTACGAGCACCACACCGAGGAACTTTCGCTCGCCCGGGCGGCCAAGGCCGTCAATATGAGCACGTTCTACTTCTGCAAAATGTTCAAGAAGGTCACGGACATCAATTTCACCGACTACCTGTCCCGCGTTCGCATTGAGAAGGCGAAAAACCTGTTGCTGAATCCGAACCTGCGCGTGAGTGAAATCGCGTTTGAAGTCGGGTTCCAGTCGCTCACGCACTTCAACCGGGTCTTCAAAAAGCTGCTGGGCCAGTCGCCCACGGAATACCGCGCCCAACTGCTCGCCCGTTGAACCGGCGCCGGTTTCGCCCGCGATGGAAATTGTTTCAAGACTAGCTGGCTAACTGGATATGTCCCACCCCGCCAAACAAATGGATGCGGAACGAATTCCGCATCCATCACCCAATACCCAAACCGTTTCCCGATTTAATTTTTGCGGCGGCGGAACAGCAGCAGACTCGCACCGCCCAAACCAGCCAGCGCCAGCGTGGTGGGTTCGGGAACCGTCGTGATGTCCCCCAGCAGGCCGGCGGGGTCGCCTCGCATGTCCGCGTTGTAGGTGCCGCCGATGGTCGGGTAGTAGCTCTCACAATCTACATTGTATAGATCGTCCGAAGTCGTCCCCTGGGAAGTTGACACGTCGTAAACAAACAAACGGAAGGTGACGCTGTCGCTCAATGTTCCCACCGAAAACATATAGTTCTGGTAACTGCCATCCACGGAAGACAGATCCCCCAGTGAAGTGCCATAATCATCAAGGCTGGAGCGCAGGCTCAACGTGGTGCTGGAATCTACCTTGGCCAGGTTGATAAAAAACGCGGCGTTGCTGACGGTTTCGCCGGGATTGAAATTGACGGTCCATTCCAGATAAGGCGCGGTGGCAGTGTCGAGCGTTGTATTGTAGTTGGTTGAAGCCCACCTGCCACGGATGTCGTCAAAACCAAACAGACCGGCATAATTCATTGCCGCGCTGGAGACGGAAGCGTCAATCGTCGAGGCCGCATACGGGAATGTCTGGGAACTGGAGTTATACATGTTCCATCCGGCCACCAGCGAGGTTTGCGCCGAGGCCGTGGCCGCCATGCCGAGCAGGGCAAGGCCGCAGGCGAGTTTTAGCAGTTTCGTTTTCATGTTTTTTTATTTGTTGTTCTGCGGTTTCAGATTAACGGTTGATTATTTCCGGCGACGGAACAGGAGCAGCCCCAGCCCGCCCAAGCCGGCCAGCGCCAGCGTGGCGGGTTCGGGGACCGGGATGGCTGTAACCTCCCATTGGCCGATGACCGTGCCGTTGCCTGGACCGCTGGAATCTCCGGCATAGATATTGCCGCCGGCGTAGAGGGTGGTGGGAAGATCCGCGATGTAGGCGAACAAATTAATGACTTCCGTGCCACCGTTAAAAGCCGCGCTGCCAAGGGTAAAAGTCTGGGCACTCGTGCCGGAAGAATACAGGTTCAAATCCAGCAATTCCCCGCCGGTGGCCTGGTAAGTATCCGAGTTATAATAGTTGTAGATATTGCCTCCCGTTACGGGTTGGAGGCTGGGAGTGCCGCTGGCGGATTGAGCACCGATGCTGACAGCAGCGGTAAAGAAATTCACAAGATCCACGCCATAATTGGCAGTCGTGCCTCCATCAGTGCCGCTGGCCGCGCGGTTGCCGCCGATGACGACGGCAGAAGGGTTGCTCTCATCTATGGTGAGCACGCCGAGTGGCACGCCCGACGCCCGAAATGTTGTTGCGAAAAAGCCGGCAGCCAAAACCAAGGCCAGCAAACCTGAACGTTGAATATGTTGTTTCATAATTTTTATCCCTTTATTGGTTGTGAATTGAATTATTTCCGGCGGCGGAACAGGAGCAGGCTCAACCCGCCCAACCCGGCCAGCGCCAGCGTGGAGGGTTCGGGGACGGGGTTAATGCTTAACTGGATGCCGTTAATATCAGCCTCATCTACGGCAGCCTGGTATGTGAATTGCAAGTTTCCGCTTCCATCGGTCATGCCGGTGATTTCCAAGTAGTTTTGCCCCGCGATAAAAGTGTTCGCGGCCCCATCAGTCGGAGCAGTGGTATAGGTTGTGCCACTAACGGTCACTGAAGTCTCCCGGTCATCTGATGCATAATCACCTTGGGTGTAAATATAAAGAGTATACGAAGCGTCGGCTGGCAGATTGGCGAAACTCATGGTTTGGCTTCCAATTTCAAAGACATATCCCCCCATTAAGCTGGCGTAACTGCCACCACTAAAACCATCCGGATAAACGCCACTGCCTTCGAGGCCTTGGGAAGCCCAGGTGAATGAAACACCGCTCGAAGCGTCTTGTGAATCCATCAGGGATGATGTTCCTGATTTAGTTGTCAGCAGGTTCCAGTAATCACCGGATTGTCCGATAACAGCCGCCCCTGTTTGTTGATGTCCGCTTGTATTAAACTGGACATCGAAGAGGGACTGTGCCGGAACCGGGGTCGCCGCGCCCAGCAGGGCAAGGCCACAGGTGAGTTTGATAAGGTTTGTTTTCATGGTTTTATTTGTTTTACGACGATTTAAGATTAACCATCGGATGGAACAGAGCGGGTTCAATGCCAAAAATTTACCCTAATTCGGGTAGTTCCAGCTTGCGGGCGCGGCGGCAATTGCCATCCTTGCGGGCATGTCAGCAAAACCCATCCG
This sequence comes from Verrucomicrobiota bacterium, assembly GCA_049511835.1. Classification (GTDB taxonomy): domain Bacteria; phylum Verrucomicrobiota; class Verrucomicrobiia; order Limisphaerales; family UBA11358; genus UBA11358. The sequence goes on from JBEKXN010000047.1 coordinate 5,280, forward strand.
GGTGGCGATTGTGGAAGACCAGGAGCTGATGGCCGCAGGGCTTAAACTCTGGGTGGCCAGTCAACAAGAGTTCGAGATGGTGGGATGCGCCCATGATGGCGAGGCGGGTTTGACAATGTGCCTGGTCGCGCGACCGGACCTGGTGCTGCTGGACCTCGAACTTCCTGGAATGGACGGCATGGAACTGGCCGATCGGCTGGTGGCCGAGCTGCCGGGGGTGCGACTGCTGGCGATGTCCGGACTTACGGACCCGCACACCATCTGGCGGGTAAGCCAGAGTCCGGTGCATGGCTACCTGGAAAAAACGGCGGGGCCGGAATTGCTGCTGGAGGCGATCCAGACAGTGGCCAAGGGCGGCGTATTCTACAGCAAGTTTTTTGCGCAGGTCAAACGCGAGTGGTTGTCTCAGCCGGAGGCGTTCCAGAAGCTGTTGAGCGGACGCGAGCAGGAGGTTCTGTGCCGGATGGCGTGCGGCTGGGATGAAGCGCGCATCGGACAAGAACTGGAAATCAGCCCGGTCACGGTGGGTGCGCATCGCAAGCACATCCGGCAGAAGCTGGGTTTGCACAATGACCGGGAACTGCTCGCCTACGCGCGCAAGTGGGGTTTGGATTCCACAAGCCTCCGCAGCGCGGGTTGAGCCAAGCCATGCCCCGGAGAAACTCCGCCAGCGGTTTTTTCCCGGTCATTGGCAACCCGCTGCAAAATTGGTAAAGTCTTCAACAAGGTTTGGTGAGCCGGGTGCCTGGAAAGTGCGGATGTTATTTTTTTGCGCGGTCAAAATTTATGCTCGAGACGCTTTTATATCCCAAGGCCATCGCAGTGATCGGTGCTTCCCGCCACCCGGACAAGGTGGGTTACGCGGTGCTGGCCAATCTCGTCAACAACGGCTTCAAAGGGCCGATCGTTCCGGTCAATCCCGAGGCGGATGAAATTCTTGGCCTTAAATGTTACAAATCCATCGGCGAGTACAAGGATCCCATAGACCTCAGCATCATCGTGGTGGGGGCCAAATACGTGAAAGACGCCCTCCAGAGTTCGATTAAAGCGGGTATAAAATCGGTCATCGTCATCACGGCCGGCTTCAAGGAGGTCGGCGCCGCGGGCGCGAAGGCCGAACAGGAGCTGGTCGAAATCTGCCGCGCCGGCGGCGTGCGGATGGTCGGGCCGAATTGCCTCGGCGTGCTCAACACGGACCATCACATGAACGCCACGTTCGCGCCGTCCGTCCCGCCGCCCGGGAAAATTTCCGTCATCTCCCAATCCGGCGCGCTCTGCGTGGCCATCCTCGACTGGGCGGCGGAACAGAAGCTCGGTCTCGGCAAAGTCATCAGCTTCGGCAACAAGGCGGACCTCAACGAAGTGGATTTCATCCAGGCGCTCGCGGAAGACAAGGAAACCAAAGTCATTGCCGGTTATCTGGAAAACATCAAGGAAGGCGACAAGTTTTTGCGCATTGCGGAACAGGCCGCTTCCATCAAACCGGTCGTGATTCTGAAGGTCGGCATCACCTCGGCGGGCGCCAAAGCCGCTTCGTCACACACCGGCAGCCTGGCGGGCGCGGACATGGCCTATGGCGCGGCGTTCAAACGCGCCGGCGTCATCCGTGCGGAAAATTTCGAGGCGTTGTTCGATTACGCCACGGCCTTTGCCATGCAGCCGCTGCCGGCTGGCGAGCGCGTGGCCGTCATCACCAACGCCGGCGGCCCGGGCATCATGGCGGCGGATGCCGCGGAGTCGTCGGGCTTGAAAATGGTTTCGCCCAGCAGGGAAAGCGACGCGAAACTGCGCGCCTTCATGCCGGCGGCGGGCGCGTTCGGCAACCCGATTGACGTCATCGGCGACGCCGAACCCGACCGCTATGTGAAAGCATTCGAAGTCATGCAGAATGACGAAACGATTGACGCCATCGTGGTCGTGGTCACGCCGCAGAACATGACCAAGCCGCTGGAACTGGCGGAGAAACTCGGCGCGGCGCACCAGGGCAAAAAGCCGATGCTGGCGGTGTTCATGGGGGGCACGGAAGTGGCGGCGGCAAAGGAAAAGTTGATGGCTTTGGGCATTCCGAATTATACGTCGCCCGACCGCGCCATCACCGCGCTCCGGGCAATGTGCGATTATGCGGCCTGGAAGCGTCGTCCGGCGCGCATGGTCACGCGCTTCCCCGTCAACCGCCGGCGCGTGGACCGCATCATTAACGTGCAGGAGCGCAGCGGCATAACGCAGATCGGCGAAGTCGAGGCGAAGGAAATCCTGCGCGCCTACGATTTTAATGTTCTCGGTGGCCAGTTGGCCCAGACTGGAGACGAGGCTGTGGAAATTGCCGAACGCATCGGCTACCCGGTCGTGTTGAAAATTTCCTCGCCCGACATCATTCATAAATCCGATTTCGGCGGCGTCCGCATCAATCTCGCCAACGCCGAGCAGGTCCGCGACGCCTTCGATTTGATGATCCTGCGCATCCAAAAGCGCGCGCCCAACGCGCATCTCCGCGGCGCGTATGTGGAAAAAATGGGCCAGCGCGGCCGGGAAGTGATTCTGGGCATGACGCGCGACCCGCAATTCGGGCCGATGCTGATGTTCGGTCTGGGCGGCATTTTCGTGGAAGTGATGAAGGACGTGACTTTCCACCTTGCGCCGATCACGGCAGAGGAGGCGATGCAAATGTTAAAAGGCACGCGCTCCTACGCGCTGCTGCAGGGCGCGCGCGGCCAGGCGCCCGTGGACCTGGAGGCGATTGCCGGCGCGTTGCAACGCATCAGCCAGCTCGTCACCGATTATCCGGAGATCAAGGAACTGGACATCAACCCGTTTATCGTCGGCCCGGTCGGCGTTCAAGCTTACGTGGCCGATGCGCGCATGACCCTTTCAACCGTGGGCAAAGCACATGAGTAAGACCATCACCTACGATCCCAACTGGCAGGAGACTTACAAGCTGCAAGTCCTCACGGCCGCCGAGGCGGTAAAGAAAATCCAGCCCGGCCAGCGCGTGTTCATCGGCACCGGCACCGGCGAGCCGTTGGAACTGGTCAGCGCCCTCACCAAACGCGCCACCGAACTGCCGGACACCGAAATTGTCCATCTGCTTACTTTCGGCGACGCGCCTTATGCGCACAAGGAACTGGCGCATTACTTCCGCGTGAACAGCTTCTTCATTGCCGAGAACGTGCGCGACATCATCCAGGAAGGCCTGGGCGACTACACGCCCATCCACCTGTCGGACATCCCGCGCCTGTTTGACTCCGGCCAGCTCCCGCTCGACGTGGCCCTCATCCACATCACGCCGCCGGATCAGAACGGCATGTGCAGTCTGGGCGTGTCGGTGGATATTGTGAAGAGCGCCGCGGAAAATGCCTCGCTCGTCATCGCGCAGGTGAACCCGAACATGCCACGGACGCATGGCAACTGCTGCATCCACGCCCATGACATTGACCTGCTGGTGCCGTCGCAGGCGGCGATCCTCGAAGTGCCGCCGGCGGAAATCACCGAGACGACCCGGCAGATCGCCGAATACATCGCCGCGCTCGTGGAAGACGGTTCCACCATCGAGTTCGGCATCGGGCGCATCCCGCAGGCGCTGCTCGGCTTCTTCAAGGGCAAGAAAGACCTCGGCGTTCACACGGAGATGGTCACCGACAGCATCATTGAGTTGATCGAGTCGGGCGCCATCAACGGCGCGCGCAAGACGACGGACCATGGCAAAATCGTCGCCAGCTTCGCCATCGGCACGCGGCGGATTTACGATTACATTGACGACAATCCGCTCTTCTCCTTCCAGCCGACGGAGTACGTCAACGACCCGTCCGTCATCCGCCAGCAATACAAGATGGTCGCGGTCAATACCGCGCTGCAGATAGACCTTACCGGCCAGGTGTGCGCCGATTCCATCGGCTCGAAGTTTTTCTCCGGCGTCGGCGGGCAGGTGGATTTCAACCGCGGCGCCGCCAAGTCGCGCAGCGGCAAGGCCATCATCGCGCTGCCTTCCACCGCCAAGGGCGGCACCATCTCGCGCATCGTGACGCACCTCAGCGAGGGGGCCGGCGTGGTGACGACCCGCGCGGGCGTGCATTACGTCGCGACTGAATACGGCGTGGCGTATCTGCACGGCAAAAGCATTCAGGAGCGCGCCCTGGCGCTCATCAGCATCGCCCACCCCAAATTCCGCGCCGACCTGTTGCGCGAAGCCATCAACGCGAAATATCTTTCCATCGAGATGGCCGATCTGGAGGGCAAAATCCTCGTCGGCCCCAAGGAGCTGCGCACCACCTACCTGCTCAACGACGGCACGCAGATGAACTTTCGCCCGATTCATCCCACCGACGAACCGCGGATGCGCGACCTGTTCTACAAGCTGTCGGCGGCGACGATTTATTACCGGTTCATGAGCCACTCCCAGCGCGTGTCGCGGCAGCAAATTCAGGACTTCGTTTATATTGACCATCGCAACGACGTGACCATCGTTGGCACGCTGCCCGAGGCGTATGGCGAGGAGATTATCGCGGTGGGCAGCTATTATCTCGACCCGAAGACCAACCTGGCGGAAGTGGCGTTCGTGGTGAGCGACCAGTGGCAGAACCACGGCATCGGCACCTTCCTCCTGAAGCACCTGATGCGCGTGGCCCGCCGCAACGGCATCCGCGGCTTCACCGCCGAAGTCCTCACGGAGAACAAGCCGATGCAGGCGGTCATCAACAAATCGAACTACAAAATCCAAAGCAAGCTCAACGGCAACGTTTACAGCTACGAAATGGATTTTGAGTAGGCGGGCAACGTCCATTTCCTCGTGCGAGCGGTCATGCAAATGATCGCCCGTTTCGTTTTTCCAGTTTCACGCAAAGGCGTGAAGGCGCACACATAAGCACCGGATACCGACAGAAGCAAACGAAGTGAACGAAGAGGTGAAAGTTGGTTCTGGCCTTCGTTTCCTTCTGTGGCAATCCGAAAGGGGGCGGTCTGGCGCTTGACCGGCGGTCCGGATTGGGCAAATCTGGAGTGAAATGAAAAGCAATATATTCTTCCTGATTTTCCTCGTGATGGCGATGGTTCTGGCAGCGCCTTGCCCGGGGGAAACACCTGCGGCGGGCGAACCTCCTGCCACCAACAAACCCACCGTCGTGATCAAGCTGCCCAAGCCGCGCGAGGACAGCAAAACCTCGGTTGAATCGGCCTTGCGCCATCGAAGGGCCACCCGGGAGTTCCGTAACACGCCGCTGACGCTGGCCGAAGTCTCGCAACTGCTCTGGGCCGCCCAAGGCATCACCAGCGCGGAGGGCAAACGGACGGCCCCTTCCGCCGGCGCGTTGTATCCGCTGGAAGTTTTTATCGTGGCCGGGAATGTGGAGGGTCTGCCCGCCGGCGTTTACCGGTATCGGCCCCAGGGGCATGACCTGAGCCGTGTGACCGACGGGGACAGGCGGGTCAAACTCGCGTCCGCGGCACAGGAACAGACGTGGTTGCAAAACGCGCCGGCAATAATTGTCATCGCGGGCGTTTACGAGCGAACGGCCGTAAGATACAAGGAACGGGCGGAGCGTTACGTGCACATCGAAGCCGGCCATGCTTCGCAGAACGTGCAATTGCAGGCCGTGGCGTTGGAACTCGGCGCCGTCATCGTGGGCGCGTTTGACGACGACCAGGTCAAACGGGTGTTGGGCCTTGCCGTTGACGAACAACCGCTGTGCCTGTTGCCCGTCGGCAGGCCCCGCGTGCTCCGTTCCTGGTTTTGAAACACCGGGCTTCCGCCTTCATTGTGCTCCCGGCGTCGCTCCGCTTTGGCGCGGCAAGTCGGCGCGACGAGCAGATGCTGGCGTGTCACCGGTCACGTGTCACCCGCGATTTTTCGAGGACAGTTTCCGGTCTTTGTTTCCTTGGTTTTCTTCCATGGAACTGCCACCATGCATTTTGTGGCCATGCGGATTTGACGGTGCGGAGTAAACTCCAGGCGGAAAGCAAAATCATGAGCCCGACGACAAACGACAGACTCCAGTTCCTCCTCGGCCGGCGGAGCATCCGGGTTTATGCGCCCGGCGAAGTCAGCGAGGCGGCCATCACCCAACTGCTGCAAACGGCCATGGCGGCGCCCTCGGCGGTGGCCAAAGACCCCTGGCGCTTTGTGGTCATTCGGAAAAAGGAAATGCTGTCAACCATCGCGGCGGCTTTGCCCAACGGCGGCATGCTGGCCACGGCTGCGCTGGGGATCGTGGTCTGCGGCGATCTTAATGCGGCACACGATCACCAACTCAGTTATCTATTGCAGGATTGCTCGGCGGCCATCGAGAATCTGCTGCTGTGCGCGCATGGCCTTGGTTTGGGCGCCTGCTGGCTGGGTGTCCACCCGCGGGAAGACCGCATCCGGAAGCTCAAGGAGATTCTTCAATTGCCCGCGTCGGTCATCCCCGTCGCATGCATTTCCATCGGCCATCCCGGTGAGGAGAAGGGGCCGCGCACCCGGTTCAACCGCGAATACGTGCATTGGGAAAAGTGGTGAACGGCGGGCAACGCGGATGGCGCGAAGCTGCAAACACGATTCGGAGGGCGGAGTTCTACGACGCCCTGACTTCTGATTTGTGACTCGCAGAGCTCGCCCCTCCGAGCGGCGGGCAAGGGACTGCCCGCCCTACCGGTTTTTATGCTTTTTGTGCCTCTTTGCGGCAAGCGCCTTATTCCTGATCCGTGACGTCATCATGGAATTTGAGGATGTCGCCCTTCTCGCCTTTCAGTTCAAGTTCCTTGAACTTGATGGCGGCGCGCGGGTGCAAGTTGCGGAGACCCGTCAGCAGATAGGGCAGGTCGTAACCCCACCGCAGTTTGGCGCGCATCGGCTCGATGTAATTCTGCACGCAGTCGAGGATGGGACGGAGCTGGTATTTCGGGTTGCGGAGAAAACCGATGAGCAATTCCATCTGACAATTGCCCGCGCCCCGGCCCAGGCCGGCCATCGTGGCGTCGAGAAAATTGGCGCCCCCGATGATGCCTTCAATGGTGTTCCCGTAGGCCAGTTGCAAATTGTTGTGCATGTGCATGCCCACCTCCTTGCCGGCCGGTTTGCAGTGCGAAAGATATTTCTTCACCAGATAATGGATCTGCTCGCTGTAAAATGCCCCGAAGCTGTCCACCAGATAAATGGCTTTGGCTTCGGATTTGGCGAACATTTCCAACGCCTCGTCCAATTCGCGGTCGGAGACGATCGAGGCGGCCATCAAATTGACGGTCGTTTCATAGCCCTTGTCGTGGGCGTCCTTGACCATGTCGAGCGCGGTGGGAATCTGGGTGATGTAGGTCGCCACGCGGATCATGTCCAGGACGCTGTCCTTTTTCGGCAGAATGTCCTCGTGATAATCACAACGTTCGGCATCAGCCATGACGGTGAGTTTGAGATTCGTCTGGTTGTCGCCGACGATGCGGCGCATGTCCTCCTCGGTGCAATATTTCCAGCAGCCATGTTCGCCCTGCTTGATGCCTTTGCGCGAGGCCTTGTAGCCGAGTTCCATGTAATCAACGCCGGCGGCGACGCAGGTGTCGTACACCATCTTCACGGTTTTATCGTCAAAATGATGGTTATTCATCAATCCGCCGTCGCGAATGGTGCAATCGAGGACTTTGATTTCGGGCCGGTAGGAGAGCCAGCGGCTCTCCGGCGTTTCCCTAGGTTTGGCAGTCTTGGGACTCATAAGTTGGGTTTGAAAAAAGTATTCACGCGACATTATCCGGCAAACAGCATGAAACACAAGGCGGGAGTGAATGAAGGCGGGTGGATTCAGAAATTCGCAACCGAACCACAAACGACATCGCTGCTGGTGTCATTAACACGGACCACAACGGCGAGCGTTTCTTCGTCCGCCGCGTCTGCTTCACTGGCGCCGACGAGCCATACAAAAAACTGAAACGCACACTCCGCGCTGACATTGACGAAGCCGCCTGGTCATTGCCCCTACTCCACCGTGAATCGCCCCTTGGACAAACCGAACCATTCGTCGTCGTCCTCGCTTCATAAATCATTGCTTTCCAGCTTGTTCCGGCCTATTCCGCCCTATTCCTGACTTGGGCAGCTCAAGCCGCAGGAAATCCATTTCGGCGCGCCCGACGCCGAAACCATGCGCAACTCCATCATCGCGGCTGAACAGGAAGTTCTGGCCGACCGGAAAATTGTTTCGGAGAAACTGTGCCCAAGGCTGTTCTCTGTCGCTGCGCCGCAGCTATTTGGTTCAATTCGCGAAAATTTGCAAAATTAGCGTGAAAACCCGGGCGCACTCATTTTGCCGGCGAAACCGGCGCTGCGGGAGAATTTGTCCCTGTCTTGGGCAGGATGTCCGAGGCTTTCACGTGCAGGATTTTTTTGTCGCGCGTGACGATCGTTCTATCATCGCCCACCGACGCCGCCATCCGCCCCAACAGTACCTGTCCGTCCGCAAGCCGGATCACATCGGGCTGGCTGTTGAAATACGGGTTGTCCGTGGGCGTCCAGGCGACCGGAATGAACTTCTTTCCATTGCAAATTGGGCAGGTCACCTTGCCCGTTCCCTTGCAGACATCGCAGGTCACCTTGCCGGTGCCGCCGCAAATCTTGCATTTGCCGATGAGCGTGGGTTTGCCATCCTGCATCGCGACGACTTCGCCGAGGTGATGTTCGCTAATACCCAGCGAGTAGTGACCGTCGGGCGACGTGAAAATCTGCCACCAAACGTCGGAAGGGTTTCCGTCAATGTCAGTGTGTTTCCAAACCCCTTTGGAGAGCTTCAGGCAGGGGCCGGGACAATCCACCTGCCCATTGACGCACCCGGGCACGGGACAAGACACCGTGCCTTCCCCTTTGCACGCGAAACAGACTTTCTCCCCGGGGCCCGGGCCGGCCACCTCCGGTGGCGGCGCGGAATCGGTGGTCACAGTGGCCTGACTTTTGGGAGCGTCAGCCGGCTTCCCGCAACCGGCGACCAGCAGCGCGCCAAGAAAACACGCAAGCACCGGGTAAAATGTGAAACGCCTCGGAAGTGGAGCAGGGTTGGCCATGCATCAAGATTATGGTCGCAATATTGGCGTGTAAAGTTGAACGTGGCCGGGAATTTATCTTCAGCCACGGAGCAGCTATTTGGTTCACATCGCAGCCATCGCACGGCCAGCCAGCCAGCCGGTCATTCAGGCAGTGGATTGTCCACCGCTCACGCCAGCCAGCGATGGCCTGCTCAAGGAGGAAACGAGGCGGCTTGCAACTCGATTACCCCGGCGTCGAGATTCCCGGAGGGTGGATTGGCGGGGATGGTCAATTTGACGGTGCTTTGAAAAAAGTTCTTGAACCTGCTAACGGTGCCCCCTGAGGAATTGCCGGGCAGCACTTCGAACACGGCGACTCCGAACATATAATCCCCGGCCGGCACTTCATCCGCCAAAACGGTGTCGTCGTCATTAATGGTTGCCTGATACGAATGCATATTTTGTTGCGCAGCCTTGAATTCATCCGTTTGCAGGAACGCGGCAAGAGCCGCTGCATTGGTCATGACCTCCGGTGACATGGCCGGCATCGGAGTGTAAAGACTGACGTCAATGTGCCACTGCGACTGTCGTTGAACGCCGGGTGGCCACTGCAATCGGCCTGTAACCGTATAAGTTGAAGTGCCCAGGTTGAGCGTCGTGGTTTCACCCGGCCGGATTTCAAAGGGTGTTTTGTCACCCTGCATTCGTCCTTGGGAGCCTGATCCCGTCACCTTTACCAGAATGAGCCGGACCAATTGATGTTTGCCCGGCGGCAGTTGCGAAACTGAAAACTGTCCCCGCTCGTCGGTCTTGACGCGGGTCATTCCAAAATCGAATGAGACGGTATCGGGTGAACCGCCGCCGAGTTCGAGTTCATATTCGCGCCCCACCGCCGGTTTGCCGCCGGAAAAACAGGCGACCTGCAGTTGGCCCCAGGGTTGAAGCTGCAGGACGGGGTTGGCCGACAACGCCGTTGGAACCGCCTCGGCATAGCCGTCCGGGCTGGCCACCATCACCCGGGTGATGCTGTCATCCGGAGGCAGTTCAAATGTTCCATCCGCTTTTGTCCGCAGGAGTGAACCGCCGCTTTGGACGTTCTGACGATTAAACCCTCCCTGAGTCAGCCACAGGTGAGCTCCCGGAGACACCAAACCCACATCCGCATCACTGGCGGGTTGACCATCGGGTTTGTTGACCGTCACCACGGTGGCCGCCGCCCGGTGTAAAACCACATCCAGCTGCACGTCGCCTTCATCCGGCCCGATGGCCCGCGAAATGAAGGGGGCATAACCGTCGGCCATAAATTTCAACATGCAACCGCGAATTTCCGTGCTGCTCCAAACCGCCTCTTCGAAACTGTTGGTGTAAGCACCGTTGACAAACTCGAGCCAGAGCCTTCCAATGGTGCTCCACTGCACATTGGTCGTCCCCTCGACCGGATTCCGCCCCGGCCAGCCCTGCACAATGCGAAAACGGGGAATGCGCCGGCCGGTGGCTGCATCCCACACCACGCCATGCACCACCAGTGCTGATGGCAGCGTAATGACGTGTTCCTCGCCGTCTGGATGGATTTTCACACCATCCACCCGCATAAAACCTGATGCCCGAACATCGAAAGTCAGTTCCGCGTCAGGTGCATTCGTCCAGACCACGCGACCCCTGTGGTCGGTTTGAGAATTGTATTCAACCTGGACCGGTTTGGGGCGATTCGAGTCAATGCGACCACGCTCAAATGTGTTTAGCCAGAGGTGTGCCGTGGAAACCGGGCTGCCCGCCTTGTCCACGACCTGCAGGCGGAGGGTTTTGCCCGGTCGCAGCGTCAGGCGGATGGGTCCAGCATCCACAGCCAGATCGGCTTCCACGGTCGTCGCGGCATAACCCGGGGCTTCGGCACTGACCAGATGCTTTCCCGGCGGGCAGCCGGGAATGGAAAATGTGCCGTCGCTTTGGGTCTTGCCATTGCGCAGGCTGGATTCTCCAATATGCCCGACCGATACCTTGGCGTCGGGAATCGGCAATCCTTCAGCATCAACCACCAAACCTTGAACAGTCACCGCCCGCCCAAGTTGAAAAACATGCGTACCATCCCGCAGTTGCTTTTCGGCGGTCTTGTTCCGGCCGGCAAAAACCGTGTCTGAATCCACGTGTTCAGGATCTCTGGCGCCGCCGTAAATACGGTGGATCATGTCTTCCGCAATGCGGTTGATCCGCCAGCGCCCGTCCTTGTCGGTCGTGACCTCAATCCAGCTGAATTCATGATTTTGCGGAAGTTTTAATGAGGTTGGATCATCTTCGTGGTTCCAACCGACCTTTACGCCGGCCACCGGTTTGCCATCAGCATCCACAACCCGTCCGCCGATGGCTGTCGGGCGCTCCACCCGCAGAATGTAGTTGGTGGGAATGACATCGCCATTCGGTGGCCGCCACAACAGCCGGGTATCCGCGAAATCATCCTTGCGCGTCGTCAGCCCCAGCTCGGTGATGTTGGTCGGATAAATCACATCGCAGATGCCAAAACGGTCCGATGTAAACCATTTTCCCTCAAACTTTCCATTCACCCAGCCCCGATATTCAATCGGGACCATGGGGATGGGCTTGCCGCTGTCGGCAGCAACAATCTCCAATCGAAGAATCGAACCGTTTGTCAGCAGCGGGACAGCGGGAACGATTGCCACCGGATTCGTGGGCGCGGTCGTGGCCGGGGAAACATCCGCGACGGAATTTCTCGTTATCACGCCGGCCGCCACCGTCCCTGAAGCGGTTGGCCCGGTGTGCCGGGAAGCAACCACCAAAGCCGCCACCGTGGCCAGAACCACCGCTGCCGCCGCCAGTTTGATTTTGGACACAGCGAGAAGCTGGGCCAATAAGACGGACAATCCGCCCGCAGTCGCCGTGCCGGCCAGTGCCGTCCGCACCACCTTCGCTGCCAGATGCGCCGGCGCTGCGCCGACGGCATTGGCGGTCAGCAACCCGGCAATGGCCAGGGCCGTGGAAGTCACCCCGTGTTTGGTTAATGTGCCGTGCAATTTTTCCAGGGCGCGCTCCACCCGCATCCGGGCGGCATTTTCCGTCAGATCAAAACGCGTGCCGATCTCCGCGTAGGAACGATTTTCAAAATGGCGGAGCAGGACTGCCTCGCGATCCTGCTCATCCAGCGAATGCATGGCTTCGTCGAGCAAGGGACGAATCAACGCCCAATCGGGTTCCGGCTCGGTGGAAGAGATAATGGCATTCATGGCGTGGGCTTCTCTTTCGCGGAGGCTGCGGCGTTGTTCCATCCGGCGGATGTTGGCCGCGACAAAGCGGGTGCTGGTGTACAACCAGCCCGTCAGCGAGGTGTGCCGGATGAGCCGGGTGGCCTTGCGGGCGAGATCGGCAAAAACCGACTGGGTCACATCTTCCGCCAGATGCGTATCGCCGTTCATCTGGCGCAACGCCGCCGAATAAACGAGGTTGATGTGCCGCTGGACCAGTTCGCCGAAAGCCGTCTCGGAACGGTCACGCACATAACGCCGGAGCAGTTCACTGTCAGTCATGTTCATAATGTTCATTTTCCAATCAAGATGAGCCACGCCGAAACAATAACCGTTGCCCGCGATAGTGGAACTGAAGCCGTAATCGGCGTTGGCTCCATCCCCTTGTTAACATTCCAACCACCCTTGGATTGGGGCAATGACTCAAGAGCAAAAATGCGGGGTTTCCTTGCATATCAACGCCTTACGCTTCTTGTTTCTCGGGAGGCGACGTGTATACGACCACGGTTCCTGCGATGAAATCGTGCAATGCTCTTCTCTTCCGATTCGTAAGCAATACGATCAGTTCGCCCCATATCCAAACAGTCTCGACCCACTGCAACGGCTTGTACCACGAAGGAACAAGCTCGACCATATGGCTGGTGCGCACCGCAAAAGAGAGCGACTGGTATTCGGCATCGCTCATGTGGAACAAGGGGAAAAGCATGGCGATAGACATCAGCAAGCCCAAAACGAAATCCGGGAAATATCTGAGAAATGCCTCGCGATAACCGACCGGTGTTCCATCCAACGTTCGGATGCGAATGCCCACCATGAGCTTGCCGGGCGTGCCTCCAAAACGCCGAACCAAATAGACGCTGTAAAACAGTCCGAACAAAGTACCAGGAACCAGATAATAAACGGAGAACAGGCGATAGTGTGAGTTACACCATAATACTAAAACGCCGAGCGGCAGGATGATAAAACAATCCAGTATGAGCGAAGCTAGTCGAGGCGCAAATCCAGCATAACGTAATGAGTCGGTATTCATAATGTGGTATTCGTCCAGATTTCAGAAGTCCTCTGAGTGGTATTTTTCATTTTGGGACTTTTTGTTAACAAGTTTAGTCAAGCCACGTTGGGTAAAAGACGTGAACCGCGAAGCGGAACTGAATCGGGCATCCCACGTTAGGTGTAGCGATTCAGGCCGCATGGTCATCGTCTTTTGGTGAATGTCGACGAAAATACTTCCAACACTCTGTAAAAATCAAAGTCGCCCATATCGTAATCATAAAAATGACATACCAAGTCGGAGGCTTATGCGTGCCGGAATCGAGCGGTGCTGGGAGGTAAATACTACAGACTACCAGAACCATTATGCACAGAAGGAAAGGCACTACAAAAGGAGCGCTTCTGGCTGCGCCTTCCTCGCTTGAAGACAAGATACCCGTGATGAACCAGATTGTCAGGCCGCACCACATGAGCAACTCGTGGTTGCCTTGGCCCAATAACATGAGTGCTATGCCTGCGGTTAAGCCTGCGCAACCCAAAACAAACTGTTTGGCATTCTTAGTATTCTTATACATAACGGGCGATGTGGCTTGGAACCTCGTCAATGTCAATGCTGCTCATAATTTTTGCGCGCTCAATGACGCCTAACCATATAACAACCACCGAATGCAAAATCGCACAATCTTTCCGAATCTGATTAAAAAATAGCCCCGGCCTGCCGGGTCAACCGCCAAAACGGTTCCACCGAATTACTCGTGACCCGACCAATTTCATGCCGCCATCGCCTTCCCGGCCAGCCAGCCGGTCGTCCACGCGGCCTGAAAATTGAAGCCGCCGGTGATGCCGTCAATGTCCAGCAGTTCGCCCGCGAAAAACAGCCCCGGACAAACCTTGCTCTCCATCGTCTTGAAATTCACCTCGCCCAGGCGCACACCGCCGCACGTCACGAATTCGTCCTGGTTCAGACTCTTGCCCGTGACCGGGAATTCCGTGCGAATCAATTGCCGGACGAGCCGGTGTTGCGCGGCCCGTGAAAGCGCGGCCCAGCGCGTGTTGCGCGCAATGCCGGCGGCCAGGACGAGTTGTTCCCACAAACGCGACGGCAACGGTGTCACCGGCACGTTGACGACGAGGCGCGCGGGTTGCGCTGCCTGGCGCGATTTAAGTTCGGCGGCAATCGCCTCCGCATGAAGCTGCGGCAGCCAGTTGACCTGCAACGGAAACTGGTAATTGAATCCATGCAACGCTCGCGCGCCCCACGCCGACAACCGCAAAATCGCCGGACCGCTCAAGCCCCAGTGCGTCACCAGTAATGCGCCGCGCTCGCGCAGTTTTGCCAACGGCACGGACACCTCAACCGGTTCGACGGAAACGCCCGCCAGCGAACGCAGCCATGGTGATTCGGTGCGAAACGTGAACAACGACGGCACGGGCGGTTCGAGCGTGTGCCCGAGCGACACCGCCAGTTGCCCCGCCGCCGCCGCGCGGCATCCGCCCATGGCCAGCAACAGACGGTCACAGGAAATTATTTCGCCCGCCATTATTTCCCCCTCGCCCCGCGCGGCGGGGAGAGGGCCGGGGCGAGGGGTTCGTTCATTGATTTGAATCGGCCTCCTCACCCCGCCCCTCTCCTCCAGCGGAGGCGAGGGAGTTGATGTCTTGTTCGCGATTGTCACTTCAAATCCGCCTTGGTCACGTTTCACCACGCGTTCGACGCCGCAATTCAGCCGCAACTTCACCCCCGTCGTTTTTGCGGCATTCATCAGGCAATTCACAATGGTCTCGGAGGAATCGCTGACAGGGAACATGCGGCCGTCGGACTCGGTTTTGAGCTTCACACCGCGCGATTTAAACCACGCCACCGTGTCGCTCGTTTGAAAGCTTTTGAAGGACGCCAGCAACGCCCGCCCGCCGCGCGGATAGCGGGCGGTCAATTCAGGCACCTCGAAGCAGGCATGGGTGACATTGCAGCGACCGCCGCCGGAAATGCGGACTTTGGAGAGGAACTGTGGGCCGCGTTCGAGCACCACCACCTCCGCATCGGGAGCGGCTTCGGCGCAGGTGATGGCGGCAAAAAATCCCGCCGCGCCGCCGCCGACCACAATGACCCGTCGTGAACTCATGCGCGCGAATTTAACCCGGCGCCCCGCCAAAGTCTCTCCAAAGCGCGAGACTTTTGGTATAATGCCGCCATGCGAAAGCTGCCGCGCTCATTTTACGACCGGGACACGATTACGGTCGCCAAGGAATTGCTGGGCAAATATCTGGTCCACGGAAGGCGCGTCGGCCGGATTGTGGAGGTGGAGGCGTATCTCGGCCCGCACGATCTCGCGGCGCATTCGGCGCGGGGGCTGACCGAGCGGAACAAGGTCATGTTCGGGCCGCCGGGACACGCCTACGTTTATTTCATTTACGGAATGCATCATTGCATGAACGTGGTGACGGAACGCGAAGGTCATGCGTCCGCCGTGTTGTTGCGGGCCATCGAGCCGGTGCGCCATGTCGGAGGCCGGACCGGCGGTCCCGGCCTGCTCTGCCGCGCGTTGCACATTGACCGGCGCCTGAACGCCCATGACCTGCTCAGTGACGATTTTTACATCGCCGCGCCGCTGAAAGCCGGACCCGTGGTGATTGTGAAGCGCCCGCGCGTGGGTGTGGATTACGCGCGGCATTGGGCGAAGCGGCATTTGCGGTTTTACATCAAAGGCAATCCGTTTGTGTCGCGGCCATAGCATACCATGGTGAACGGGCGCTTTTCCGAGTACCCGCGCCAAACTGGCGGCTGGAAGCCGCCATCACTGGCATGCCGGGATGGCGTGCCGCTACTGTGGAGGCGGCATCTTGCCTGCCAGTGAGCGCGGTTTCCAGCCGCGTGATCCTTTTGCCAGGATACAGGCGCTAGTTACGCCCGCGGGGAACCGCGCTGAAACCTTGACGCTTCCTCGGGCGACGTTACCCTTGCGAAATGAATCCTTTCACGAGTCTTTCCAAAACTTGTGTCACCGCAATGGTTGCCGGCTTCGTCCTCGTGTGCGCCTTCGGTGTCCCGGCGCAAAACATACCGTTGCCGGTGATTCCCAACGCGACCTTCAACGTCACCAACTATGGCGCGGTCGGCAATGGCAAGACGATGAACACCGCCGCCATTCAGAAGACAATTGATGCGGCTTCCGCCGCCGGAGGAGGCATGGTGCTGGTTCCGGCCGGGAAATTTCTGACCAAGCCATTCACGCTCGCCAGCAGCATCAATCTGCATCTTGCCAGGGACGCATTTATTTTAATCAGCGACGAACTGACGAATTACCCGGCCGCCAGGGGGAAATATCAGGACGGCATCAGCGCCAGCGGCGCGCATGACCTCGAAATCAGCGGAGAGGGAACGATTGACGGCCAGGGCAATGCCTGGTGGACGGCCTTTCGGGCGAGCAAGTCCAGGCCGCCCCGGCCGAACCTGATCAAGCTGTCGAACTGCACCCGGGTGCGTGTCCACGGCGTCACCTTGAGCAACTCGCCGATGTTTCATCTGGTGCCCCAGAATTGCCTGGACGTGACGATCCAAGGCATCACCATTAAAGCGCCGGCCAACGCGCCCAACACCGACGGCATTGACCCTTCCGGATGGAACTACCTCATCGCCGACTGCACGATTGATGTCGGGGACGACAACATTGCCATCAAACCCACCGGCAGCCGCACTCCGGGGAATAAAAATTACAAGGTCAAAAATTGCACGTTCATGCACGGGCACGGATGTTCGGTCGGCTCAGGCACCACCGACGGGGTTGAGGATTTGACGGTGAGTGGTTGCACTTTCGACCAGACCGACGCCGGCATCCGCATCAAGACGATGCGCGGGAATGGCGGTTTGCTGCAGAATTGCACGTATGAAAATCTCAAGATGACGGTCGTGAAGAACCCGATTTACATCATTGATTATTATCCGGAACGGAATGCGCCCAAGGACCCGTCAATCGAGCAGCCCGAACCCATCACCGACCGGACGCCCTTCAACAGAAACATCATCATCCGCAACGTGACCGCAGCCAATTGTCCGACCGCCGGCACGATCCGGGGTTTGCCGGAAGCGCCCATTACCAACGTGACGCTTTCGAATGTGAACATTTCGGCCAAAACCGGAATGAAGATTTATTACGCCAGGAAAATCCGGTTTACAGGGTCAAAGATTGCCGTTGAGAGCGGAAGACCGCTGATGACCTTCGATGCCGAGGTCACGGGACTGGAATAATTTGCAAAAAAAGGCGGGGCCTGGTTTTACCCCGGCCCCGCCGTGAAATCTCAAGCGCTATTAGTAGCGATTGCGACCGCCACCGCTGCCGCCGTATTCACGACGACCGCCGCCGCCGGCCGGACGCTCTTCGCGCGGCTTGGCCACGTTGACGGTGAGCGCGCGACCGCCCAGTTGCGAGCCGTTGAGCGCCGCAATGGCCTTCTGCGCCTCTTCCGGCGAGTTCATGGTGACGAAACCAAAACCACGGGGACGGCCGGTGGTCCGGTCCATCATCAGGTTGGTTTCAACGACCGTGCCGTGCGCCGCGAAGGCGTCCTGCAGATCGTTTTCAGTGGTGTCGAAGGAAAGATTTCCTACAAACAATTTATTACTCATGTGATGTTTAACTGTGAGACTAACCTTGCTCTTGTCAGACTGTTCCCGTTAATCGGATTTCAAATCATCACTGAACTGAAGTTCACCTGAAGATTTACCATGCC
>JBEKXN010000048.1:0-23076 GCA_049511835.1 Verrucomicrobiota bacterium
GGTGTTGGCGTGGTGGTTGCGCCAGCGAACAACAGCAGGGCGGCGGTGGGTGAGTGAACGGTTGCGGATGGGCGAGGAATCTGGGGTGTCAAAAGCAATCCGACTGGTGAAGGAAAGCCGCGAGGGTGAATTGAACAGATTAAAGCAGCGGCTGTTGAAGGATTTGAAAGATGTCGGCGGGGAAGAAAACCGGTATGATTGAACGCAATTATTCACGGCCTGACCCCTTTCAGACGAGCGTGACCAACGAATTTTACCCGACGGGTCTGATGGGACGGAATTATGGCTCGCGCGTTTATGCAGCTGGCTACGGTTATGATTACGCCGGACGAATGAAGACCATGACCAACTGGAGCAATTTCATCAGCCTCGCAGGCGGGCGCGTGACGATGTGGGCTTACGACGGCTATCGCGGCTTCCTGACGAACAAGGTTTATGCCGACGGCCAAGGACCGGTTTACACTTACACGGCGGCGGGCCGGTTGCAGAGCCGGATTTGGGCGCGCGGGACGAATACCACTTATGGTTACAACGGCGCGGGCGATTTGAATCAGGCCAGCCACAATGACGGCACGCCCGGCGTGGCAACGGGTTTTGACCGGCGGGGATGGCAGATAGCCGTTACGAACGGCGTGACGGTGTGTGTGCAAACCTACAATGACGCGGGCCAATTGTTGAGCGAATCCTACACCGGCGGCCCATTGAACGGCCTCGCCATCACCAACGGCTACGATAATCTCCTCCGGCGCACCAATCTGACTGTTTATCAATCCAACAATCTACTCATTCAACAATGCTTCACGTTCGATGCCGCCTCGCGCCTGTCCAGCGTTTCGGACGGCAACGGCAACTCGGCCGCGTATTCTTACGTTGCCAACTCACCTTTGGTGGGCCAGATTCTGTTTACCAACAACGGCGTCCTGCGCATGACGACCACCAAACAATACGATTCCCTGAATCGCCTGACGCAGATTTCGTCAGTCGGAGGGGCGAGCTCCGCGAGTCCCATATCGTTCAATTACAACTACAACAACGCCAATCAACGGACTCGCAGCATGTCGGCGGATAATTCGTATTGGAGTTACAACTATGATGCGCTCGGTCAGGTGACCAACGGGGTGAAATATTTTGCGGATGGCACGCTCGTTCCCGGCCAGCAATTCGGCTACCTTTTTGACACCATTGGCAACCGCACGCAGACCAAGGCGGGCGGCGATGCCAGTGGAAGTAGCGCGGCCCTCCGGGCTGCATCTTATTCCGTGAACTCGCTCAACCAGATCACCAGCCGTGACCACCCTGGCACCAACGACATTATCGGCGTGGCTTTGGCGACCAATGGAGTGACGGTGAACGGTCAGACCGCGTGGCGCAAAGGGGAATATTTCTGGTCCACGATCAAATCCAACAACACTGCGGCCTCCCAATGGGAAGGTGTGACTGTGGCCAGTGGCAGCTTCACCAACCTTGGCAACTTGCTGGTGCCACAGACACCTCAAGCCTTCACCTATGATGCTGACGGGAATCAAACCAGCGATGGATTGTGGACGAACGTATGGGATGCGGAGAATCGGCTTATTTCCAGCACGAGCCTGACCAATGTTCCACCGGCAGGCCGGATGAAGGAAGACTGGAGTTATTTGACGGATGGCAGATGGAGCCAACGGATTGTGTCAAGCTGGAATGGCAGCGCGTATGTCCCGCAATACACGAACCGGTTTGTGTGGGATGGCAAGGTGCTGCTGGCCATTCTGGATCAGACGAATGGTTTGGTGATGTCGTTCCTGCGCGGACTGGATTTGAGCAGCACGATGCAAGGAACCGGTGGTGCCGGTGGATTACTGGCGGTGAGTTTCAAGACCAACGGGACGCATTTCGCGGCCTTTGATGGCAATGGAAACGTTGCCGGATTGGTGAGTGCGGCCGATGGAACGACCAGTGCAAACTACGATTATGATCCCTTTGGGCAGACCATTCGCATTACCGGCTCGGTTGGAAAACTGAACCCGATACGTTTTAGCACGCAATATGCGGATGACGTGAAGGGAACGATTAAATACCTCTATCGCGATTACACTCCAAGCACTGGAACGTGGCTAAATAGAGACCCGTTGGAAGAAGAAGGTAGTATTAATTTGTATAATTTTATTGAAAATATGCCAACTATATCAATTGATGGCGATGGGCGTGTAAATTCCTTTTCAGTAAAATTTTCCGGAGGGAGGGCTACGACATGTGGCGGATGGTCTAATTCTTGGACTTATACTGGTAATTTCGATAATTCATATTGGCTAGTTCAGGAAATAACAATAATACAAAATTATACTGATTGTAGTGGTAAGCGTTTCAAAGATAAAGACAATTGGTTCGAAGCAATTCAGGTGACAACTGGTCCTTTCAGTGCAGATGACACAGATATCATCGGGGGTATTCCAAATTCAACTGGGTTAGGTGAGAGTGTAACCGGAGTAATAAAACTTGTTCTATCTTCGGGAAAATATGGTAAAGACGTAGCAAGTTGGGGCCATCAAGTTCCAGCGGCAGGCCCAATGAATAGCACTTATACAAAGCCATCATGGTGGAGCAAAGTGGGTTTGGTAATTGGAGCTAGAAACTCTTTCGAGAAAAAATGGAATTGTTGTTGCGCCCAACACGATAATGGAAATCCACAACACAGCCCATAATTATTGACTCAATCTATGTGTAATAAATTTATAAGTCTAGCTTGGTTGCTTGTTTCGAGCACAATACTTGTGGCCATGAATTCATACGCTGCTGATTCGTTGGATGCGAAGAAGTTAGCAGAAATGCTTTCAAATATTGATCCTTGGCCCGAAAGATCGACAAATTATTCTGAAGCCAGTTGGAAACAGTTGATTTCAGTGGCAAGAATTATTCAAAAAAGCGATCAAACATCTGTCGAAGATGTGTTACGTAGTTACCAAGCGATTCAACCCAATTCAATTGATGGAATACGCAATGATAGCAAGATATATCTGTTACTGAGAATTATCTTTGAATTGCCAGAGTCGGCACCGCTTAGTAAAGACAGGCTTTTCTTCGCCGGTTGGGTAACAATGAAGACTGAATTTAATAAAGATGGAACTGTCAACCTTGCTTGGCCGCTTTTCTGGAATCAGGGTCACCCTCGTCTAGTCTCTGGTTTTATTGGGTTGCAAGGATTAGATGCAAGATATAAGGCTGCCGAGGAATATCATTACTTTAAAGATAGATATCCGATGCGACACCTTAAACGGGTCGGTTCCGAATAGCCCTTAGATAACAAAGGGGTCAGGCCGCAAAGGGGTCAGGCCGTGAATAATGGTACAAAGGGATTGACAAAAGGTATGGTCGTGAAGAGGATGGCTGGCGATGGCTCGCCCGATACGGATTGAATATGATGGGGCGGTTTACCACGTCATGGCCCGTGGGAATCAGGGGCAGGCGATATTTGCCGACGACCTGGATCGCCAGGTGTGGCTGGAGACGTTGGCCGAAGCGTGTGAGAAGACGGGCTGGCGGATTCATGCCCATGTGATGATGGGCAATCATTATCACTTGTTGGTCGAGACGCCGGAGGGGAACCTGGTGGCGGGGATGAAGTGGTTGCAAGGCACCTACACCCAGCGTTACAATTCGCGGCATTCGGTTTTCGGACATTTGTTTCAAGGGCGCTACAAGGCGTTGGTGGTGGATGGTGCGGCAGGCAATTATTTTGGGGTGGTGAGCACGTATATTCACCTGAATCCGGCGCGAGCGGGGCTGATCCAGGCGGGGGTTGAGCCGCTGGCCGGCTACCGGTGGAGCAGCTATCCGTGGTATTTGAAGCCGCGCCGGCCGAGGCCGGGTTGGCTGATCACGGAGCGGGTGCTGGGGAATCTGGGGTTGGAGCCTGGGGATCGGAAAGGGTATGAGGCGTATATGGAGGGACGGGTGCTGGAGTTGGGAATAAGGGCCGGCAGGAAGGCGTTGGAGGGTGAATGGAAAAGGATACGGCGTGGGTGGTATTTGGGGGGCGATGGATTTCGGGGGCGGATGTTGAAAATGGTTAAGGCAACTTTTGGCAAGGGGCGTGCGGCCTCTTACTTGGGACAAGCCAAGCGGGCGCATGGGGAGTCGGAAGCGGAGCGACTGGTGGCGCAAGGGTTGGTGGCATTGGGTTTGGACGGCCAGTGGTTGGCGGAGAAACCCAAGGGGATGGCTGAAAAGCAGGTGTTGGCGTGGTGGTTGCGCCAGCGAACAACAGCAGGGCGGCGGTGGGTGAGTGAACGGTTGCGGATGGGCGAGGAATCTGGGGTGTCAAAAGCAATCCGACTGGTGAAGGAAAGCCGCGAGGGTAAATTGAACAGATTAAAGCGGCGGCTGTTGAAGGATTTGAAAGATGTCGGCGGGGAAGAAAACCGGTATGATTGAATGCAATTATTCACGGCCTGACCCCTTTCAAAAAGCAATCCGACTGGTGAAGGAAAGCCGCGAGGGTGAATTGAACAGATTAAAGCAGCGGCTGTTGAAGGATTTGAAAGATGTCGGCGGGGAAGAAAACCGGTATGATTGAACGCAATTATTCACGGCCTGACCCCTTTCCTTTCTTCGGCGCTGGCCAAAACCCGCCGATTTGATACTGTGGCCCTGATGTTCATGTTCAGCCTTTCCGCCAACAAACGCGTGAACGAAGTGCTCGCCGAGCTGGGCCAGATCACTTTGCTGGCCAAGGAGGCGGTTGTGTCGCTGCTCAAGGGGCGGGTCTCGTGGCGCGATTTGCTCTACCAGATTTATTTCATCGGCGTAAAATCGCAGTCGGTTGTGCTCATTACCGGCGCGTTCACCGGCATGGTACTGGCCGCGCAGACTTATTTCCAGTTTCACAAGGTCAAAATGGACACGGCCACGCTTGCGGTCGTGGGCGTTGCAATGTGCAGTGAACTCGGCCCGGTGTTGACGGCGTTGATGGTCGCCGGCCGCGTCGGCGCGGCGATGGCCGCCGAAATCGGCACGATGCGCGTGACGGAGCAAATTGACGCGCTTCGCGCCCTGGCCACCCACCCGGTGGATTATCTGGTCGTGCCCCGGCTGGTCGCGGCGCACATCGCATTGCCCTTGCTCACGGTGGAATCCACCGCCATCGGCATCCTGGGAGGCTATTTCGTATGCGTGAACCTGCTCGACATCGAGCCGACCTATCTCTGGGCGAACATGCTCAAATACACGCACCAGACGGACCTGGTCATCGGCCTGATCAAGGCATTCATTTACGGCGGCGTCATCGCGCTCATCGGCTGTTACAAGGGCATGACGTGCCGGCTGGGCGCGGAAGGCGTCGGACAGGCCACCACGGAGGCGGTGGTTTACGCCTCCATCACCATCCTGATCGCGAACTTTTTCCTCACGCTGGTTTTGGGCAAACTGGTGAGTTTCTTATGATTGAAGTCCGGGATTTGCAGAAAAGTTTCGGCGCGCAACTGGTCCTCGACCGCGTCGGCTTTAAGATTGAAAATGGCGAGTCCGTCGCCATCATCGGCCGCAGCGGCAGCGGCAAAAGCGTGCTGCTCAAGCACCTCATCGGCCTGCTGCAGCCGGACACGGGCGCGGTGTTGATTGACGGCGAAAACATCGTGCCGATGAACGAACGCCAGTTGCTGCGCGTGCGATGTAAATTCGGCATGTTGTTCCAAAGCGCGGCGTTGTTCGATTCAATGACGGTCGCGGAAAATGTGGCGTTCTGGTTGCGCCGGCATGAACATTTGACCGAGGCGGAAATCGACCGGCGGGTGGCCGGAACACTCGAAATGGTTGATTTACCCGGCACGGAAGACAAAAATCCGTCTGAACTGTCGGGCGGCATGCGCAAACGCGTGGGACTGGCGCGCGCCGTCATTTACGAACCGCAAATCTTGCTTTATGATGAACCAACGACGGGGCTGGACCCGATTGTGTCCGACAGCATTGACCAGTTGATCCTGCGCGTGCGCGACCGGCTGAAAGTAACGACAGTGGTGGTCACGCACGACATGCGCACGGCCCGGCGCGTCGGCCAGCGGGTGTTGATGTTGCACAACAAAAAGATTTACGCGAACGGCACGGCGGACCAGATTTTCAACTCGTTGGACCCGGTGGTGCGGCAGTTTGTTGACGGCGTCGCCGATCCGAAGGAAAATTTGCCTTGAGTCATGGATAAATCGCGATTGGAAACCAAAGTCGGCCTGTTTGTGTTCATCGGGCTGGCGCTGCTGGCGGTGTTGCTGATTCAGTTCAGCAAGGGCACGAGCCTGTTCCGCGGCACCTACGAATTGCGCCTGCACGCGGGCAACGTTGGCGGCCTGAAGCAACGCGCGGGCGTTTTGCTCGCCGGCGTGCAGGTCGGCAGCGTCTCCGACATCCAACTCGCCAATGACGGCAAAAGCGTGACGATTCTCCTGAACATTTACAAGGGAAACAAAATTTATCACGACGCGCGTTTCGTCATCGAGCAATCCGGCTTTCTCGGCGACCAATACGTCTCCATCATTCCCACAACGAATTCGCCGCCGTTGCTGCAGGATGGCGCGGACGTCGATTGTCAGGAGGCGTTTAACTTGCAGGAAGTCGCGCGCTCGACCTCCGGGTTTATCAAGCGGATTGACGAAACCGCCAAAAAACTCGATGACTCGGTCACAGATTTGCGGCGCGTCGTGCTGAACGAAACCACGCTCACCAACTTTTCCGCGGCCGTGAACAACATGCGCACGTTTTCCGAACAGGCAATGGGCACGGTGAACGACATCAACGCGATCATCGCCACCAACGGTCCGCAGGCCAGCCTCGCCGTCAGCAATGTCGTTTTCTTTTCACAGGAGTTGATGCACCTGGCCAATGCCGCCGAAGGCGTGCTGGCAACCAACAGCATGGATATCACCACCGCGGTGAAAAACATTGAATCTTCGACCAAAGTGTTGAAAAGTTTGTTGAACGACGTCCAATCTGGCAAAGGTCTTGCTGGAACCATGCTGCAGAACGAACAATTGGCCACCAACGTGCAAGCCATCGCAAACAATCTTGCCATTGCATCGAGCAATTTGAACCGGCTCGGACTGTGGCGTTTTCTCTGGCACCACGAACCGCTGCGCATCCCGCCGGGCGGGACGACGGCAACCAACACCCCCCACTGAACCATGACTCCACTCTGGGCCATCCGAATTTTGTTTCTCGCTCTCTGCACGACGGGCGGTTACGCCGTCAGCCAGGTGCGCCCGGAATTTGTCGGGCTAAGTCATAGCGGCTTGATCGGCATGATGACGGGTTTCGGTTTTGGCGGGCTGATGGTTGCCGTGGACGAAATGCTCAAGGGTTTTTCGCTCCGCGCGTTTTCGGCCACGACGTTTGGTCTGTTGCTCGGCACCGTCGTCGCGCTGCTGGTGGATCGCTCCGGCCTTTTCGAAAACGCCCCCGACAATGTCCAATGGCTCATCCGGCTCGGACTGTTCCTGGGCTTCGGCTACATCGGCATCATCCTCGCCATGCGCAGCAACAAGGAGGATTTTTCATTGATCATTCCCTATGTCCGTTTTGCGCCGCAAAACAAACCGGACAATTTGCTGCTGCTCGACACCAGTGTCATCATTGACGGGCGCATCGCCGATTTGATTGAAACTGGCTTTCTGGAGGGTCTGGTCGTCGTGCCGCGTTTTGTGTTGCAGGAAATCCAGCAGATTGCCGATTCCTCCGACCCCATCAAGCGCGCCCGCGGTCGCCGCGGACTGGAAATGCTCAACCGCCTTCAGCGCAACGCGCACACGGAAGTCCGCATTCACGATGGCGATTTTCCCGAAGAACCTGAAGTGGACACCAAACTTATCCACCTCGCGCACAACCTCAATGCCCGGCTTTATACCAATGATTACAACCTGGCCAAGATCGCCGAGTTGCAAAAGATCAGCTACGTGAATCTCCATGAGGTCGCCAAATGCCTCAAGGTGATTTTGCTTCCCGGCGAAACACTGCAACTGAAAATCGTGCGTGAAGGCAGGGACAAGGGACAGGGCATCGGCTATCTGCCCGACGGCACCATGGTAGTCGTCAACAACGGCCAGTCGCATGTCGGCCAGCAGGTTGAAGTCCAGGTCCAGACCCTCCTCCAAACCGGCGCGGGCGTCATCGTTTTTGCGGAAATAGCAGTGCCGACCGTCTGAATGCCATTCTGCGCCAACAAAATTCCGTCATGGACTTCGCCACCGTCTTCACCGCCCTGAGTCCTGCCGACGCGCAGCTCGTCCGCTCCCGGCTCGAAGCGGCGGGCTTTCATCCGTTCGTGGCGGGCGAACTGTCCGCCTTGAGCATGGACGGTTACTCGCTTGCCACCGGCGGCATCCACGTCCAAGTCCCCGAAGCCGAGGCTGCCGACGCGAAGGAATTTTTGGAAACGCCGGCCGCGCCCGCCGAATGATGCCACTTCCCATCAAAGGCAGGGCGGCGCTGCCGTGCCGCCGGACATTGAAGGCCGCGCAACAACGCGATCCTGCCGGACGCCCAAAGTGTTCCAATCCCCCCCGGCCATTGCCATGAGTCCTGCAAAATTAAAACTCCTTCGCCGGAGTAAAAACATTCTTCCGGCCGGCGAAATCTTTTTTGACCCGCAAATCCTGGCCAATTACGCCGGCGACAAATGGTTTGCTTCGCACCAGCCGGACGCCGTCGCCCTGCCCCGCTCCACCCAATCCGTTTCCACCCTGCTCCACTTTGCCAATCGCCATCGCATTCCGGTGACCCCGCGTGGCGCGGGCCATGGCTACGTCGGCGGCTGCGTGCCCGTCCGCGGCGGCATCGTGCTTTCACTGGAACGGATGAACCGCATCAAGGAAATCAACGCCGCCGATTTTGTCGCCGTGGTTGAACCCGCCGTCGTCACGGAAAAGCTTCAGCAGGCGGTGGAAAAGCGCGGCCTCTTTTATCCGCCTGATCCCGCCAGCCGCGCGGACAATTTCATCGGCGGCAACATCGCCACCAACGCCGGCGGCCCGCGTTGCTTGAAATACGGCGTCACGCGCGATTATGTTCTCGGTCTTGAAGTCGTTTTGGCGGACGGCTCCATCGTCAAACTCGGCGGGCGTACCCACAAAAACAAAACCGGCTTTGACCTTCACCGCCTGTTTGTCGGCTCCGAAGGCCTGCTCGGCGTGGTGACCGAAGCCACGCTGAAATTGATTCCCTTGCCGCCGTTCCGCGCCAACCTCGCCGTCGGTTTCGGCTCGATGAAAAATGCCGTGCGCGCGCTGCAAGCCATTTTGTCCGCCGGTTTCCTGCCCTGCGCGCTCGAGTTGGCCGACGAATTCACGCTCGCCGCCGCCTATAAACGCACGAAGAGCGAATGCCTGCGCGGTTGCCGCGCTCATCTCATCGTTGAATTGGATGGCCAGAAAAATTCCGTCCGCGCTGAAATCAAAGAATTGGAGCGCATCATCCGCCGGCAGAAACCGTTGTCGGTCGAGCGCGGCCTCGGCGCCGCCCAATGCGAGGAAATCTGGCAAATCCGGCGCGAATTTTCCTATGCCCTCCGCGACACCGGCCTGACCAAGCTCAACGAAGACATCGTCGTGCCGCGCGGTAAGCTTGAAGATCTTTTCAAGTTCACGGCAAAGTTACAAAAAAAGCACGGCCTGCCCGTCGCGTGTTTCGGCCACGCCGGCGACGGCAACATCCACACCAACGTGATGGTGGACCTGAACCAGCCGCGCGCCGAGCAACGCGCCGAAGCCGCTCTCGATGAACTCTTCGCCCAGATCATTTCCTGGGGCGGTGCCATCAGCGGCGAGCACGGCATCGGCCTGGCCAAAAAGCGTTGGTGGCCGCAGGCGGTTTCAAAGGAAGTGCGCGAACTCCATCGCGTCGTGAAACACGCCCTCGACCCAAAAGGCATTCTGAATCCGGGCAAGTTTGTGTGAGGTAATGCCCGTTCTCAACCCTGCGTTCTCCTCATCGCCTGCTTCACCGAAAATAGCCCGGCCATTTATGGCTGGTTAATCGTCCAACAAAACAAATCAAGTCCCGCCAGGGACGAAAGAACTTCAATCCAACATCTCCGATCGGTAATCGTATCCATGCTTCTCCAAGAAAACCTCCAACTCCTCGTGGAAACTTTTCTTGCGATGATGTTCCTCCTGCGTCTGGATGTAATGAATTGTGTCCTTCACACCTGAAACGCCGATGCTGAACGTACCAGAACCTTCCTGCCATGCGAAATCGTGTTGCCGGAGTTGTGGAAAGGTTTCATGCAACCATTTTGAGGAATTGCCTTTCAATAATTGCATCGCTTTGGAAACCGAGAGCGTGGCGGGCAAACTCAAAAGCAAATGCACGTGATCTGGCACGCCACCAATGGCCAGAGCTTTTATGTCGTTTTCTCGCGTGATGCCGCCGAGGTAAGGCCAGAGTCGTTCGTTGATGGCCGTCGTGAGCAACGGACGCCGTTCCTTGGCGGAGAACACGCAATGCATCAGGCAGGAGTTGAATGAGTGCATTTTCTTTCGTCCCTGACGGGACTTTTATGGTTCGTTTGACCGGTTCACCCAGCGCTAAAGCACTGGGCTATTTTCAGATCAAGCTCGGCTGTTGCGCGTTGGCTTCGGTTCTTACTTTCTTAGATTTCAAATCGGTATGCTCGGCGCTCTGGGTTTTGGCAAGCAATCCTTTCATGGTCAAAGTTTGTGTCTCGATTATCGTCTCGATGGGACAAATTTCAGCGTTGTGATCGTCAAATCCGCCGCCACCGCTTCGCTGTCTTTTCCCAAAGCCAGCACGAGTTCTTTGGTGCGGGCCAGACCCGGCGTGGCCGGGAGGGGCACATGGATTTCCCCTGCCCCGCTTTCCGTCGCGCTGAACCGCACAAATATCCGGGTGGGAAACTGTGGTTCAGCATAAGGACCGCCTTGAACCCTGGTCAGCGTGATGACCGCGTGTTCGATTGGCACCGAGGCGCGGTAATGGATGAGCAACTCCCCATCGGCGAGGTTGACGCCTTCGGCTTGCGGCACCGTCAACGTGACACGGCCATTTCGCAACGGACGGTTTTCGATACGAAATGAATTACCGTTCCGTGAAAAATGAATCGGGCTGCTGTCGCTGGTCCAAGGAATGATTTTTGTTTCCGGCGACAGAAAATCAACCGCTTCACCCGGCGAATACCACGCGAGCAGGCTGTCATTCAGTCCCTTGAATTCAAGATAGCGCCGCATGTTGTCCGGCGCGGAGCCGATGCCGCCCAGGATAAGCGCCAGCGTATGCGCGGTGGTTTGGTGTTTGATGACAACCCCGCGCGCGGTGTCATAGCCTTCCCACGGGCCATGTTTCGTAAACAGCCGTGAAATCGTCGGCCAGTTCGTCTCCAGAAAATGTTCGACTTTGTCCGGCGCGATCTGGCTGGCGGCACCCAAGGTGTAAAGCGATGGCGCATTGGTGATGCGCGGCTGCTCGGTGATGGCCAGGTCCGGAATGCCAATGATGCCGGTGTATTCAACGCCCCGACCGCTGTAAGCTTCCGACAAAAACCCCGGCAAGCGGTGGCTGTTCGCAAAGTCGAATTCAATGTCCGCCGTGTCGTTCAGTATTTTACGCCAGGCGGGATTCTCCAGCTCCTGCATGAACACCGTCAGGCCGAATGATTGAAACGCCGAGCCTTCCCACGTGGCCAGCGTGTAAATGTCAGCGGTGGATTGCTGACGGTAAGGCTTGATCCAGAAGCCCGCGTTGGCCACTGCCGCCGCCGGAATACCGTAACGCAGCGTGACGAACATCAGCGGCCCGCGAAATTCGTTCACCAGATAATTCATGTGCCCGACGGTGAAGTTGCCCGCGCCGTCCTCCCAGCCGAACAACCGGTCGCGCGTGGCGTCCCAACCGAAGACAAACGTGCCGGTGTTCGTGTCGAACAAATGCTCGTAACCCGGCTTTTGGTTCTCCAGAAATGTTTCCAGCCCGGCCCGCAGCGTTGCGATGGCCGGATCGTTCTTGATTTCCGGCCGCAACAACGCGCCGATGGCCTTGGCCACGGATGCCGAGAGATTGGCGTTGTCACCGAAAATGATTTGCACCACCCGCCGGTCCATCAACGCCATGACCCGCGCCGTCGTCGCATCGTCCGCATAAGGCGCCAGTGGGCCGCTGAAATAATTCGTTCCATATTGGGCGCTTCGCTTGATGTCTGCTTCCTTGCCGTCGTGCCGGGGAATAATCCAGCCCTTTTCGCGCATTCCCTTCCAGATGGCAGCGGCCGTTTCATCCCCGAAGGCGTCAATAAATTTCTGTTTCTCGATGATTTCCGACAGCGGCGGCAGGCGTTGCGAATTCTCAAAACCGATGAAATTCACCAGCAATCCCTTGGCGCTAAGCCGCGGGTCCTGCTGGTCGTGCAACAGGCTGTCGGTGATTCGCGCCAGCCGCGCTTGCGCGTCGGCGCGCGACAAATACGGATTGTCCGCGTAACCGGCGGTGATGTTAGCCATCAATTCCAGCCACTCGCCGATGGCCGTCAACTGCGTGAACTGGCGCAGGTAAAGGCCCTTCTTCGGCTCTTGATTCCAGCCTTCGACCGGATAACCGGACGCCGGGTCAGTCATGGCATTGGCGGGCGCGGCATATCGAAGCGCGTTTTCCAGCAGCAGCCGCGTGTGCGTATGCACCGGATTCACTTCGGGAAAATTGAATGCTGTTGGCCGGTGCGGCACCGTCCGGCAGCCCGCCACAAGCACGAGCAAAAGCGCTGACAGCAACGCGGCGGCGATGGAATCTATCTTTCGGAAAAAAATGTTCATGCCGGTTGGGCGGCAGTTCGTGCCGTCAAGCAATGCGAATTCAATCCGCACTTTCCGCCGCTTGGCGCAAGGCGAGAAACGCCTCTTTCAAGCCTTGACTGACTGCGCTGTCCGATTCGTGAAGAACGAGGGTTTGGTATTGGTCGAGAAAATCCTTTCGTAGCCGGTGAAAGAGATGCAGGAAATGCCGCAGGAATCCGATACAATCAAGAATTGCGATTTCGACACCGCCCGTTTCGTCATATTTGGAACGAGCATATTCACGAATGTCGTCTGCAACGGCCTCGGTCGAAATGAAGATGTAGTTCTGAACATGTTTCCCTTGTGCGGCGATTTTCTGGAGCGCGCGGTCAATGTCACTGCGCTGCACGGCCTTGTTTTTCATCTCACACAGAGTTACCGTTTTGTCGTCTCCTACCAACCTAATTTGAATCTCGCGCAACTCGCTGGCTTGTCCGTTGGCGGCATTGCGGGCAGCAAGTCTAAGCACGCGCCCATCGAGTTCGGCTTTGGCTGCTTTGTAAGCCGCAGCGACAATCAAGAAGGGAAGCCGGCTTGAGCCTTTGCAGCGACGATGCTGCTTAATCAGATTCACGGTGTCGTCGGTCGAAAGCGGCAGCGCGCCCGGCACACGGTTCACGCCGGAGAGCAGCGTCTTGATTCGCGCTGTCCGCGCTTTGCTCGATAACGAGCACCTGGATCGGAGCGAATTATTCATGTTTTATTAATCTCCACCTGTTTTCAGCGATCTCAATTAGACCTCGTTCCTTGAGATGAGATTGGGCGGTTCGAACCATGTGCTTCCACCTTTTCCCGAAGTGCTGCCCGTCGATGACGCGGTCAACAGCATCGTCGCAGAGGTCGGGGTGGAGGGCCTGAATTTGCGGGTGCAACTCGCGTGTCGAGAGAGAACCACTGGCTTTCAGCAGGTAGAGTATTGTGTCCTCGAAGATCTTTGTTGGCGATGACCCACGCAGGCGCAACCGAACGAGATGGTCTTCTGCCAGTCGAATTTCATGATTGAATTGCTGTCGTACGCGCTTCTGCACCGACGACATCTGCCCCCGGAACGCATCCTGGACTTTCCTCGCAACGGCACAGTAAGCCTCCAATTCCGCTGAATTGACATGTGCTCCCAAATGCTCAAGAGCTTCAATGTCCTCACGAATTCTGGAGACGGTGGTAGGATCAGTTGTAAGGACGCCATACTCATGATTCCGCATCAAGCCGCCTGCCGTAAGGTTACCCGAGGTGATGATCGCGCATTTCGTATCGGCGATATACACCTTGGCATGAAGGCGTGGAAGATGAGTCATGTTCGATACCCTGATTTCCTCAACGAGGGAACGTAAAGCATCTGGGTCTGTAGCGCCTTGGCAGATATTCTGCGGAGAGAGGTTGGTTATGAACCGAAGCTGAATGGTTGATCGGGCACTGCTTTTCAGATTTTGAAGGAGAAATTTTGTACCATCGCGGCTGACGAATGGCGATGTTATCAACAGATCGGATTCCGCTTCACCCAAGAGGCCTGATAGGTCGCTTTTCCAATTGGTCGGAAGGAGCTTGTAAGGGAGCATGGTCGATTGCGCACTGATTGCAGATACTGGAATCACACGTGCGCGTAGTTGTCGTTTCTACAATTCGCCCAACGACCAATGGATGCCGTCTGGGCCAAACCCGTGCGCACCTGCCGGGCGCGAACATAAAACCGCCGTGCGCGTTCCAACAGCGGCAAATCAGGACTGACTTCGCAGGCAATCGCAAATTCTTCGCGCGCGAACGGGGTTAATCCGATGGCCTCAATCAGGCGTTCTTTTTCTTCCCGGAGAACGCGGAAGAAATTCACCACTTCGCCGTCTAAGTCGTTGAAAGTTTCCACTGGCGATGGGTCGCGGTTGAGGAGCACCGCGCCAGAACCGGCGAACGGCTCGCAGTAATGATGACAGTCGGGAAGCAGCGGCAGCAGCCAGTCGAGATGCGAGAACTTTCCACCATACCAGCCGAACGGGATAAGCTTCTTTTTTTCCGCAAGGCGTGTGATGGGTGGCGGAATTGCCCGTCCGCGTTGCGAAGCATCGCCATTGACATGATACGGCGGCGCATCCTCATGCAGTGCAGCAACGCCGTTCCGCCGACGTTTGTCTCTGCTGATTCGTCGAGTTTTCTTGGGCATTTGACTTACGCTTGCGGCATTATACCAATTCCATACGCCGGAAGTAGCATTAAGCCACGCCTTGTTTGCAATTTCAACTCTGCATTTCCCGTTGCAAGCGCACAATTTTCAAATCTCCACGAGGCAGTGACAAGTCGTCCGGCAACACCATGCGATTGTTGACCAGCGTCGCACCGATTACGCCTTCGCAACTTTGCCGCAGCATCCAGCCGGCAGCGCCGGTGTAGCCGTTCCAAATCATCCGGCCCGGCTCAAAGTTGGTGAGCAGGTCCGCTGCCTGTTTGTTTGGTTGGCCGCCGTAAATTTCAATTTTATCGGGTGTGACGTGCGAAACCGGCGCGATTTTTCGCCAGAGGCGGATCGTGGCGTCGCGGTAAAGTTGCGCCGTTGGAAGATCGCCGTCCGCCGCGAATTGCCCGGCGAGCAGGCGCGCGGCGCCGATCAACCATTGGACGCCGTGGCAATACATGCCGTTCTCCCGCACGCCCTCCGGATAGTGACAGCTCCGGCCCAGATACGGCCTGGAATCCTCATGCAGCGCGGGCCAGCCCAGCAGGATGACGTCGTCGCGTTCGAGCACGCGCAAGGCGGTGTCGAACATGACACGACCGCGTTCGCGGTTGATGCCGGACATCACCGCCCACGCGGCGTTCAACGCGTCAATCTCCCAGATGCCGCTGTCTTTCACGCCGATTTCCGTGCCGTCGTCGTGAATCGCGCGCAGGTAGCGGTCGCCGCGCCACACCTTTTCGATGGCGGCCTTCAATTCATCCAGCCGACCGCGATAGAATTGCCGGCGCACAGCGCCTTTGCGCTTTTCAACCACGTCGAGGAGATGTTCCAAGGTGTAATGGAGGAAGAAACCGAGCCAGACGCTTTCGCCGCGGCCTTCGCTGCCGATGGCATCCAGCCCGTCGTTCCAATCGCCCGTGCCCATCAGCGGCAGGCCGTGCGCGCCGAAATGTTCTTCCAGAACCAGATCAACGGCGCGCAGCACGTGATCGCAGAGCGTCTTCTCACGCGGCGAGATATGCGCGAACAGCCCCATCCCGTACCGGCCCTCGGGCAACGGTGGCAGCGGCGTTTCCGCCACGAGATACGGCAGCGTCTCGTCGAAAATGGATTCGTCGCCGGTCAGGCGCACGTATTCGGCGGCCGCCCAGCCGAGCCAGAGCAGGTTGTCGGAAGCGTGCGTGCGCGCGCCCAGGCCCGTGCAGCCATCCTGCTGGAGAAAGAACCAGTGCAACACGTCGCCCCTGGCGAATTGCTGCCGGCCGTGCAGCAAAATTTGCCGCCGCGCCAGGACCGGATCCACCCAGATCAAATTGACCGCGTCCTGCAGTTGGTCGCGAAAACCAAATGCGCCGCTCGACTGGTAAAAACCTTTGCGCGCCCAGAGGCGTTCCGCGAGCGCCTGGTATTTCAGCCAGTTCAGGTGACGGTCAAATGCCGGGTCGGTGGTTTCAACCTGCAGGGTCCGCATCAGGTCAAGCCACCAGGCACGGGTGGCGGCCAGCTTCGCTTGCGCGGCTGCCACCGTCCGGCAGCGCCGCACCACCGCCGCCGCCTGTTCGCGCGTGTCGCTCTGGCCGAGCATGACCGAGATCGTGCGCGACTCGCCAGCGGGAATTTCCAGCGTGACGAGAAAACTGGCGATGGCCGCCAGGTCATCGGTCGGCCCGGCCCAGGGTTCGCCCGTCTCCACCATGGCGGGATGGGCCGGTGAACGTCCCGGGCCGAGGAAACGACCGCGCCGTGTTTCGATTTTTTCCGGCGTCATGGAAATCGCCGCAAACGCCGGGCCGGAACGGAAAGTGTTGCGCGGATTGGTGAAATAAATGGCGGCGTTCGCGATGTCCCTCTCAATTTTCAGCGGCCCGGAGTTTTCCGGCTGGTCGGCCAGCGCGATGCGGAAATACGGCGCGAACCGGATTTTCTTCGGTGCATCGCCGTCGTTGCGAATGGTGAGAAGATAAAAGCCCGCCGGCTCGTCGGGTGGCACGAATGCCGTCAATTCCGTGGAAAGCGTGCCGCGCCTCATGCGGAACGTCGCCGTGCCGTCCACGCCAAAATCCGTTTCGTATCCGGCTTCGGCATCGCGCAACGGCAGCCAGGTGGGCGAGAGCCAGCGCCGCTCACCGACGTCGTAGAGGTAAAAAATCTCCGACGGCAGTTCGTTCGTCACCGTGTCGGCCCAGTCCGTCGTGAGCCGGTTCTGCTGCGCGTTCAGGCTGGCCGAGGTGTGCAACCCGCGATTGGTCACGCAAAGCACCTGGCCAAGCGCGTTCGCCATCGTGTGGTCAAAGGGCCGTGGCGTGAATGGCGTGCGGACGTGGAGCGTGTTGCCGCCATCGGCGAATTCAAAATACGGCTGCGGCGTGCCGGGTGGAATTTCGCCGTGCCCGATGCGCGGCTGGGGTACCGGCGATTTTTCGGCTGTAACACAGTTTGGTGGGGCGAGGCTACTGACGAGCCGGCTCGCGGGTACGCTCGCCCCACCGGAAGATGCAAAATGTTCTGCCGGCGATTTTTCAGCCTGAATTTTCAAATGGCGGGAGATTAAATCCGCTGCCTGCTGCCGATCTTCGGCACAGCCCATCAACAATCGCAACTTGCCGGTCGCGCCGGGGGCCAGCGAAACATTCAGCAGCAAACTGCCGATGGCATCAAAGCTCGGACACGGTTCGGTGGTGCATGGCTTCTGAAACGCAAGCGTTTCCAGCGCGCGCGGTTTCCAGACGCTGCCCGCGCGGCCAATGAAATCCACTCGCCCCTGCAAAAATCCTTCCGGCGGCGTTTCCGCCGCCAGCAAACCGATTTGTCTGGTTTCGTGATGCGCCGCGATCAACGCATTCAGGCGGGCGTCATAATTCACTTCGTGAAACAGGCGGTTGTATTGTGTGTGGCTGCGGTCCGACTGCGGCGAATTCAACACCCATTCCAGATACGGCACGACTTTGAGGTTCCGCGCCCGCGAACCGGAATTTGTCACGGTGATTTCCCAAAGCTCCACGGCGTCGGAATCGGATGGCAGCGTGATGCGCACAACCGTCTGGATTTCGTTGACCGTCTGCGCCAGAACGAGGACCGGGTCATTCGGTTCAACCGTGACGGGCGGCGCGATTTCTGCCGGGAAATTGCCGATGACCGGCCACGACTTCGACTGCCCGGCCGGCGCCACATCGGCCACGAACAAAGCGCGACCGGCAGGCTCAAGGCGGTCATAGGCGCGGCGGGTGAGGTCGCATCCATGTTCCACCAGCGTGCTGGTGATTTCGCCGCTGGATTTCCATTCGACGGCATACGCGTGGTTGCCCAGCCGGAAACTGGTTTGCCGGCCTTTTGCGGAACGGGAACGCCAGGCGCGGACACCAAAGGAAACAAATCCGACGGCCAGCACCGCCGCGATTCCCGCCAGCGCCATTTGCAACGCCGAAAAATGTCCCAGTGTTTCCGCCAGGCCGCCGCCGGATGCCTTCTGGATGGCTTCGGATTGCGACCAGGCCCAGTTCCAACCATTTCCCCTCGGAATAAAAAACGGAATCAGCAGCGGCGCCCAGGTGGTGAAGCGTTTGATGCCTTCGGGAATGCAGCGCGCCGTGGACGCGGTCGGGCCGATGAAGCGCGCAAAACGTTCGTCGAGCCGGTCCATGCCGATGAAGCTCAGATTGACGAGAGTGGCGACCCGCAGACCCATGTGATCAATCCAAATCAAAATGCGGAAGAAATCGTAAGCCAGCACCCACATGAAAACTTTCAGGCTCCACGCCTGGAAGCCCGCAGTGTTTGTTGTGGCATCCTTGAAAATGCAAAAAACGGTGTGAACCGCGCCGTCCTGATTATACCAGGTCGGCACGGACATTTGTTTGAGGAAGGTGAAAATAATCGGCGCCATCCACAACCCCCAACGCAGGACTTGAATCGTGTTTTCGGTCAGTTCGGCGACACCCTTGCGGGAAAACATCCGCCAGATCGGCGCGGTGTCGCGTTGGAACAGCGCGGTGAGAAATGAGCGATTGACAGCGAACAGCCATGCCGCCACGCCCCAGCCAATCACGCCTTTCAACGCTTCGTTGAAGAGCAGTTTCGCACCGCCGGCATAAGTGCCGAGCTGGATGTGCCCCCACTTGCTGACCAACGGATAAAATTCATCCGCCGCCGGTTTCAGCCCGAAAGCGTTGTAAAGATTGAGCTTGTCCAGCACGACGGGAATTTGTGTGTTGTCGAAATAGAACGCGAACGCGGTGCCGACAAACGCGCCCAGCC
The DNA here is from genome assembly GCA_049511835.1 of Verrucomicrobiota bacterium. Taxonomy (GTDB): domain Bacteria; phylum Verrucomicrobiota; class Verrucomicrobiia; order Limisphaerales; family UBA11358; genus UBA11358. The sequence continues at coordinate 19,216 of JBEKXN010000048.1, forward strand.
CGCCCTCCACCAGATACACGCGCCACGATTTCAGCCCGCCGCAGTTCCCCATGCCGTAAATCAGATCGCGCAGCGCACTGACGCCGGCATAAGCCAGCGCGCCCGCCGCCAGACCGAAATAGACGCGCTGCGAAGTTGAACGCGCCGAAAGATTCATGCCCAACGCGATGGCGGCGGCAATGCCAACGACCACGCCGCGCGCCATCAGCACCGGTTCGCGGTAGGTCCTCAGCGCGCGACGAAAAAACGACTGGCTGCCGTCAAAGGTTTCAATGATCGCCTTGAATAATGGAAACGTCACCGCGCCGGCGATGGCGAACAGCAGCGCCGGAACCGTCCGGCAAAGATTTTGCACGACCGGCGCACCGCCGACGACGTGGAGCAGTTGCAGGAGCGCCATCAGGACGCCGCTGAACACCATGCCCTTTTTCATCCCGCTGACGGCGTGCGCTTTCAACGTGGTGCGCGTCGGCGCGATGATGCGCATGCCGTCCATGATCATCCCGGTCACCATAAAAACTTCCGCCCACAGCGCGCCTTGCGAGAGCAGCGTGGCCAGAACGGCGGCAACCGGTTTCAACGCACCGGGCAATCCGGCGGCGAAGTTTCCCGAACCCAAATCCGCCACGTCCGGAGCGATGATGGACGCAGCGGCGGCCAGCAGCAGGCAGAGATGCGCGCTCACGCTGGTCAGCGGGCGGCGGGACGCGGTCAGGGCAAGTGCCTGGGCCAAGATTACGTTGAATAAAAACAGCAACAGCGTCCGGCCGATTCCCATGCACCAAGCCGGAGAACCTGACAGCAAACCGGCCGTGACAATGCTGCCCAGCGAACCCGCCAGTTGATCCGATAGCAGTGCGAGCGGCAGCCCCAACGCGAAGGGAATAACCGTGATTACCGCGCCCGCAATGGTGTCCAGGTGTTTCCTTGAGTTCACCAGGCGATAGGTGTTGGCGCCGTGATAGAGCAGGTAAAAAACCGCCGCGCTGATGGGGCTGAGCTGGATTAGTCCGAAAAAGTTTTGCGGCGCCTGCCAGAGCAACAGGTGGCACGCCGAAGCGGCGAGCAGGCCGGAGAACAGAAGATCCCGGACGGCTTCGCCGGGCGTCAAAACGCGCCCGGTCAAAATGAATTTCAGAATGCCGGCGGCAATCATTCCCGCCAGGGCCGGGCCGAGGAAGCGCCAGCCGGCGGGCGGCGAAGTCAAACTGCCGGACGCGTAAACCGCGAGCGCGCCGCCAACAATCAACACGAGCGCGCAACCGAAGCCCAAATCGTGAATCACCGACCAACGCCTGGAAAAGCGCGCGCCGCTGGCGGGTTTCTCCTGAAATTGGTTCTTGCCGTGTCCTGGACGCATCATTTGGAAGGTTCAGCCGGCGGGGTAATCATTTGAAAGAATGTGCAGTTCAGGAATAATGCCGTTTTCATTACGGCGCATTGTGGTTCGTCAAAGAACCGAATTCAAACCCATTTCCATTGGAGCGCCGGTCTCCGGCCCGGCGAAAATTCCCGCTGGAGTTCAAACTTCAGTTTTTTTACCGATGCGGGTCAGGGCCTGAACTCCAACACGCCGTGCCGGAGGCCGGCGCTCCAATCATTCGCCGACTTGTAACACAGAAAAGGCCGGAAGCCTGTCCTACATTAATGGACCAACCATCACCACAAACTCCCCCTTCAAACTCCGTTTCTTCGCCAGCGCCAGCAATTCGCCCGGTTTGCCGCGCAGAAATTCCTCGAATTTCTTGGTCAGCTCGCGCGCCAGCACCACCTGCCGTTCAGGAAAAACTTCGCTGAGTTCGACGAGCAGCTTTTCGATTCGATACGGCGATTCATAAAGCACCAGCGTGCCGTCGAAACTTTTGAGCGATTCCAGCTTGTTCCGTCGCTGGCCGGATTTGTGCGGCAGGAAACCGATGAAATGAAATTCATCCGTAGGCAGTCCGCTCGCTGTCATCGCCGCCACCAACGCGCACGGGCCGGGCACTGATTCGACACGGAAGCCGGCGGCGATGGCCGCTTTGACGACGCGTTCGCCCGGATCGCTGATGCCGGGACTGCCCGCGTCCGTGACCAGCGCGACTTTCTCGCCGCGTCTGAGCCGTTCGATGATTTCCTCGCTGCGTCTGGCTTCGTTGAACTGGAAATAACTGAGCAGCGGTTTGGAGATTCCGAAATGTTTCAACAGTCGCCCGGAGTGGCGCGTGTCCTCGGCGGCGACGATGTCGCACTCGCGCAATACGCGCAGCGCGCGCCGCGTGATGTCCTCGAGGTTGCCAATGGGCGTGGCGACGAGGTAAAGCGTCCCGGCGGTGAGCGGCGGCAATGCGGCGTCCATTCCTTGACTTAAACAGAAATCCGGCGTGAAATAAAACGGAATTAATCCATGAACCGCAACGGAACCATTAGCTGCCTTTGTTTGACCATGAAAACTGCCATTGGAACCGGCAAAAGCCTGTGGATAAAGGTGTTTTTCACAAGCGGAGTAAAAACTCTCGCCAAGGATAGGCTGCAAACCAAGCCGCCAATTATCTGTTAGGCGACTTTGCGTTTATGACTACATCATCAGCCATAAGCCCGCGTGAGATTACATTCGAGAAGTCGGCGGATGTTTACCGAGCTATCAGACGCCGGCATTTTTCCCGCCAGATTCGTCAGCCGTGTTTGGTTTTACTTCCGATTGGCATTATCGGGCTTTTCGGCGTTTTGCGGCATTTGCAGCGAGGCGAGTCAGGCGGCGGTTATTGGCTTCTCATTTGCATTTCCATTTTGCCGTTTGCGACATGGGCTGCGCATCATTGGGCGACAGGCCAGATTCGGGCTGCTGGAGCTGCGCCGCGCTACACCGTTCGCATCGAGCCAGAGAGTTTCACCATCACGAGCACGCAAGGCAGTTCGACGCTCAAGTGGTCGCAGGTCACAGCGACGTGGAAGTTTCCTGATATGATTTTTGTCTTTTGGGACAAGAAGACCGACCTTAACCATGCGATTGCTTTGCCGACAGCATCGCTTGGCGAGGATTTGAGCCGATTTATTGAAGACAGAGTTAGAGAGCATGGTGGACGAGTCGCCTAATATCAGGATAGGCTGCACAGCCCCTTTGCCGGCTTCGTGACTGTAGCGTCGAGCCTGCTTGCCGCGCCGAAGCATGGCGTAGCAGCCTGTTAAAAAAACTCTTTGTAGGAGACGAGGTGACGAGTCTCAAATTCCCTTGGTTTCTAAAGACCAAGTTAGAGACTCCTTACGTCGTCTCCTACTTCTTTAACAGGCTGTTAGGCTGGTGGCTCGACTGAATCGGTGAACAGCGCCGACACTACAACCAAATTCGGACAGTTGTCAGCGCCGTAGGCGCGAAATCTTTGTAGAATCGCATACCATTAAATTCCCAAGCTCCAGCGGAGCGACATATTCAGATGATGCCGCTCCTGACGGAGCTTGTGTCACAACTGGATTTGGAGCTACAAATATGCCGCGCCGCTGGCGCTCACATGCAATGAAACCCGCCACAAAATTCGCCGTCGTTCTGGTCACGGCGCCAAATTTGAAAACGGCCCGGGCGCTCGCGCGGGCGGCGTTGCAAGCGCGCCTGATTGCGTGCGCGAACCTCATCCCCAAAATCGAATCGCATTATCGGTGGCAGGGAAAGATTGTATCCGACGCGGAGGTTTTGCTGGTCTTGAAAACGCAGAAATCGAAACTCGCCGCGCTGGAGAAGTTGGTCCTCGCCCAACATCCCTACGACACGCCGGAGTTTATCGTCCTGCCGTTGAGCGCCGGGAACAAAAAATATCTCGACTGGCTGGCAGAAAGCTGCTCGAAAAGGTAGGGCTCGCTCTCCGAGCGAGCCGCGGCGCGGTGGGG
>JBEKXN010000049.1:0-22828 GCA_049511835.1 Verrucomicrobiota bacterium
AGCACGTGCAGCCTTGAGCCGGAGGAAAACAGCGGGGTCGTGGAACAATTTTTAAGCGAACGCGCCGGTTTCAAATTGGATTACGAACGCGAATTATTGCCGTTTGTGGACAATGTGGATGGAGCTTATGTTGCACGAATTCTTCGCCATTGAACTCGCTCAAAGACGGCCAAGAGCACACCCGGCTGGGGTGTGTTCAAGAAGGAAGACAACGGCCTGCCCCTGTCGGTGGACGGCCTTTTGAGCAAACCGCCGCACCTCGGCGATATCCGCGCCCCGCCCCGCCGTGTCGTGCGTCAGCCCAACCATCGAACCAGCCCGGTTTGAAGCATCGGTGGCAACAACTGGCCCAGCCATCCGCAATGGGAAGACGCGTCCGCCGCTGGTCGCCGGCATGGGGGCGAGAAATGTTTTTGTGCCAAAATTTCATTTGCGTTTGCAGGCAGCAGGATAAAATCGCGCCATGAACGCGCGGATGAATTTTCTCTTCGTCGCTGCATTGTTCGGTTGTCTTACCACAGCCAGTTGCTCGGACGAACCCAAACCCGCGAAGGAACAAGTTATGAATATCCAAATCACCAGCACTGCGTTTTCAAGTGGTCAGCCAATTCCGGCAAAATATTCCTGCGAAGGCAGCGACATTTCGCCGCCGCTCAAATGGATCCCGCAAGGCGGGACGCCCGGCACCATCAAGAGCTTCGCACTCATCGCCGACGATCCCGACGCGCCCGTCGGCACGTGGGTGCATTGGGTGCTTTACGATTTGCCGGCGAATGCGACCGGACTTCCGGAAGATGTGGCGAAAACCCAGTTCGTCTCCAACGGCGCGAAGCAGGGATTGAACGGTTGGCCACGCCTGGGCTATGGCGGGCCGTGTCCGCCGCCCGGCAAACCGCATCGCTACTTCTTCAAACTTTACGCGCTCGACCGGATGCTGGATCTCAAACCCGGCGCCACGAAAAAGGATTTGCTCAAGGCGATGGAAGGTCATGTCCTCGCCGAAGGACAGTTGATGGGGACGTATCAGAGGAAATAGGTGTCAAGTGCCGTGCCATGTGTCATGTGCTGCGCGTGGTTGCCTGGCAAAACTTGACACCTGACACTTGACACGTGGCACCTCTTTTTGTGTTTAGTATGCGCCGCTTATGAGCAAAACCGCATTATTGTTTGCCGGACAAGGCGCGCAGGCCGTCGGCATGGGGAAAGACCTCGCCGCCGCATTTCCATCGGCCAAAGGCTGGTTCGCCCGCGCCAACACCGCGCTCGGCTACGATCTGGCTTCGATTTGTTTCAACGGCCCGGAAGCCGAACTTACCAAGACCGAAAACGCACAGCCGGGAATTTTTCTGGTGAGCTGGGTCGCGTTTCAATTGCTCAAGGAGCGCGTGCCGTCGTTTAAATTTGATGCCACCGCCGGATTGTCGCTCGGCGAATTCACGGCGTTGACGGCAGCGGGCGCGATGAGCTTCGAGGACAGCTTGCGCGTGGTGCGCCAGCGCGGACGGTTCATGCAGGAGGCCTGCGAAGCCACGCGCGGCGGCATGGCAGCGGTCATCGGCTTGGATGAAGCGCCCACGCGCGAAGTTTGCGCCGAAGCGGGCGTGACCCTTGCCAACCTCAATTGCCCGGGCCAAATTGTCGTTTCCGGTGCGGCGGACAAAATCACCAAAGCGGTTGAACTGGCCAAAGCCAAAGGTGCCAAGCGCGCCATCGCTTTGCCGGTTGCTGGTGCGTATCACTCGCCGCTCATGGCCAGCGCCCAGCCGAAATTGCAGGCCGAGCTGACGAAAATAAAAATTTCTTCGCCGGTCGTCCCGGTGATTTCCAACGTCACAGGGGAACCGCACGGCAACGCGGCGGACATTTCTGCACGGCTGATCGAACAGGTGACGTCGTCGGTGCTCTGGGAAAAATCCATGCGTTGCCTCCTGACGCAAGGTTTCACGCGATTCATCGAACTCGGGCCGGGCACCGCGCTGAGCGGTTTCATGAAACGCATTGATAAGAACGTGCAGATGCTCAACGTCGCAGATGTGGCCAGCTTGGAAGCGACGGTGAAGGCGTTAAATGGGTAATGGGTAGCTGCCAATATCTTACCCGCGCGCTTACGAGGCGCGGCTGCAAATTTTTTTGTGTGCATTCGCGTGCATCCGTGGTTAAACATTTGCAGTTATGAAACAACTTGAGAATCAAATCGCCGTGATCACCGGCGCGGGCCGGGGCATTGGCCGCGCCATCGCGTTGAAATTCGCCGCCCAGGGGGCCGACATCGTGGCCGTGGACCTGAAAACCGACTTTGTGCAGGAAACGGTCGAAGAAGCGCGCAAGCTCGGGCGCAAAGCCTGGGCGGCGGCCGCCAACGTGGCCGAGGCCGCCAGCGTCGAGGCCGCCGTCGAGCAGATTTTGAAGGAGGCCGGTCGCGTGGACATCCTCGTGAACAACGCCGGCATCACCAAGGACGGCCTGCTCATGCGCATGAGCGAGGCGGATTGGGATGCTGTGCTGGACATCAACCTCAAAGGGACGTTCCTGTTCACCAAGGCATTCAGCCGCGCCTTCGTGAAACAGAGGTCCGGCCGCATCATCAACATCGCCTCGGTAATCGGCCTGATCGGCAATGCCGGCCAGTGCAATTACGCGGCCAGCAAGGCCGGCGTCATCGGCTTCACGAAGTCCGTCGCGCGGGAATTGGCCTCGCGCGGAGTCACCGCGAACGCCATCGCCCCCGGATTCATCGAGACCAAGATGACCGAGGCGCTCGGCCCGGAGGCGCGGGCCGGCCTGCTCAAGCAGATTCCGCTGGCCAGTCTGGGCCAGCCGGAGGACGTGGCGGCGGCGGCATTATTTTTCGCCAGTCCGGCGGCGCGTTATATCACCGGGCAGGTTTTGGCGGTGGACGGCGGGATGGTGATGTGACTAAAAAATTTATGATTCAAGGCTTGACGATTTTGGCGTTCATGGCATAGAGACAGGTCAAAATTAACTTATGGCTGACAAACCTATAGACCAACGGGTAAAGGACATCATTGTCGAACAACTCGGCGTGAAGCCGGACCAGGTGACGCCGGAGGCGAAATTCATCGAAGACCTCGGGGCGGATTCGCTCGACACCGTCGAGTTGATCATGGCGCTGGAAGAGGAGTTCGGCATCGAAGTGCCGGACGAACAGGCGGAAAAACTCCTGACCGTCGGAGATGTGATCAAATACATCGAAGAACATCAAAAATAGTTGCGGGTTTTACCACAGCGGGGCAGTTTCGACTGAACTCAGCGAGCTGCCCCTTTTCAATTTATGGCAAGCAATTGGACAGACCGCCGCGTGGTCGTCACCGGCCTTGGGGTGGTGACGCCACTCGGACATCAACTCGATGTTTTCTGGAACCGCCTCGTTTCCGGCCAGTGCGGCATTGACCGCATCGCCGCGTTCGACGCCACGCCGTTCGACACGCAGATCGCCGGCGAGGTGAAAAAATTTGATCCGCTGCCGGCATTTCCGTCGCCGAAGGAAGTCCGGCGGACGGATCGTTATTCGCAGTTCGGCATTTTCGCCGGGCACCAGGCGCTGCTCGATTCCGGACTCGACCTCGACCGGGAAAACCGCGACGAAATCGGCGTCATCATCGGCTCCGGCATCGGCGGTTTGTCCACCACCACCGAGCAACTCAAGATTTTGTTCCAACGCGGTCCCGGCCGGCTCTCGCCGTTCATGATCCCGATGCTCATCGGCAACATGGCCTCCGGCACATTCTCGATATACAAGGATTTGCGCGGGCCGAATTTCGCCACCTGCTCCGCCTGCGCCACGGCCAATCACGCCATCGGCGAAGCCTGGCGCTGCATCAAAATGGGCGACGCGCTGGCGATGTTCGCCGGCGGCGCGGAAGCGACCATCGTGCCCATCGGCATTGGCGGCTTTTGCGCGATGCGGGCCATGAGCACACGCAACAACGATCCCAAACGCGCCTCACGCCCGTTCGACAAGGAACGCGACGGCTTCGTCATGGGCGAAGGCGCAGGCGTCATCGTGGTCGAAGAATTGGAACACGCCAAAAAACGCGGCGCGAAGATTTATTGCGAAATCATCGGTTACGGCAACACGGCCGACGCGCATCATGTCACCGCGCCGTCCCCCGGCGGCGAAGGCGCGGCCCGCTGCATGAAAATGGCGCTGCGCCAGGCCGGCCTGAGACCCGAGGACATCTCCTACATCAACGCTCACGGCACCGCCACGCCGCAGGGTGATGTTTGTGAAACCCAGGCCATCAAGGCCGTTTTCGGCAGCCAGGCGAAAAAGGTGCCTGTCAGTTCCACCAAGGGCGCCACCGGCCACATGCTCGGTGCCGCGGGCGCGGTGGAAATGACCGTTTGCGCTCTGGCCATCAAACATGGCGTCGTCCCACCGACCATCAATTACGAGACGCCCGACCCCGAGTGTGATCTGGACTATGTGCCGAACACCGCGCGCGAGCTGAAAGTGAACGTCATCATCAACAATTCGTTCGGCTTCGGCGGCCACAACGCCAGTATCGCGGCCAGGAAATTTACGGGCTGAACCGTGAACTTTCTTTCATTAATTGAAAGCAAACGCGAGGGAAAAATTCTCGCGTCACAACAAATTCAAAATTTCATCCACGAATTCACCGCCGGAAAGATTCCCGATTACCAGATGGCCGCGATGCTCATGGCCATTTATTTTCGCGGCTTGACCACCGCCGAAACCACCGCGCTCACGCTCGCCATGCGCGATTCCGGCGATGTGTTGAAATTCCCCAGGGACAAACGCCCGCTCGTGGACAAGCATTCCACCGGCGGCATCGGCGACAAGGTTTCGCTGCCGCTCGCGCCGCTGCTCGCGTGCCTCGGCTTCCGCGTGCCAATGATTTCCGGGCGCGGCCTCGGCATCACCGGCGGCACGCTCGACAAACTCGATTCCATTCCCGGCTTCCAGACGTTGCTACCCGCCGAAAAAATCATCGCGCAGATCCAGAAAGTCGGTTGCGTGATCTGCGGTCAGACCGACCGGATGGTTCCGGCGGACAAAAAAATTTACGCGCTCCGCGACGTTTCCGGCACCGTGCCCAGCATCCCGCTCATCACCGCCTCAATCCTTTCCAAAAAACTCGCCGAAAGCCTGGACGCACTCGTGCTGGACGTGAAGTTCGGCTGCGCCGCGTTCATGCAAACCAAGGCTGACGCGCGCAAGCTCGCGCAGGCGATGGTGTCGCTCGGCAACGAATGCAGCGTGAACACACGCGCGATTCTAACCGACATGAACACGCCGCTGGGCCGCGCCGCCGGCAACTGGCTGGAAGTAAAGGAAAGCGTGGCGTGTCTGGAAACTGGTAGGGCTGACCTGCTGGTCAGCCAGGCCGCGCAGCAGCGCGGCCCTACCGATTTGCTTGAACTCGTTCTCGATTGCGCCGCGCATTTGCTGGTCCAGACGTGCAAAGCCAGGTCACTCGCCGCCGCACGCAAGCAGGCTGCGGACTGTTTGAATTCCGGCGCACCACGCAAAAAGTGGGACGAAATGATTGTTGCTCAAGGCGCGGACTTGGATGCGTTCAATAAAAAGCTGGCACTCGATCATACCACGCCGGTGGTGGTCGAATTGAAAGCCGAAAAACCGGGGTTCGTTGCGAAGTGCAACGCGCGGCTCATCGGCGAAGTGATCCGCGACCTCGGCGGCGGTCGGCTGACAAAAGAATCGGCCATCAATTACGACGTGGGGGTTGATCGAATTGCCAAGCCCGGCGAACGCGTGGAAAAATCTGAAGTACTGTGCCGCGTTCACGCGGTGGACTCAGCGTCGGTCAAAGCCGCCATCACCCGGTTGAAAACCGCATTTGAAATTTCCGTAAAACCCCCGGCTAAAACTCCGCTGGTTGTCGAAATTCTCCAGTGATTTTTTCGGAGGGGCGAGTTCCACGAGTCCCTAACTCAACGACTCCAAAATTTTTCCCGCCACCGCGCGTGGATTTTCCGCGGCGTAAATCGGACAGCCAATCACCAGCCAATTCGCGCCCGCTTTAATCGCCTCACACGGAGTCAACGTGCGTTTCTGGTCGTCGGACTTTTCCACCGCTGGCCCGCGTCAGCCTTCTTTTGGCCCAGAATGTGGATCCAGTCATCCCGCCTGAAAGTGACGACCATCCAGATGGGCACGGCTGTGGCCAAAGGCGTACCGACACGGTTGAGAAAGAATTCTCTCAGTAACGATACCGCCTTTTGCCAGAACGGTGAGACTTCAAACAAACCAAGCTGCGGATGGGCGCAGATTAACGCGACGATCATCAGCCCCAACAAAAACGCGATGAACACGTGAATCCACACCAGCCCCCACACCAGCGCCCAAAATCGCCGCCGCCAGCTAATGCCAGTGGCCAGGATCAACGTGATCACGAGGGCGGTGGGTAAATAGGCCATCGTGCGGCTACTGAAGCTGGACCACCAGACCTGCCCGCCAAGGCTCGCATCCAACTGCTTCCAGTTTGCGACATAAATAATCGTGTCGAAAACGGTGTGAAACTTCTTTATGTCCGCTGGGGTGTCCGCCGGGGTCCGGGTGAACGTAACAATGCCATTGGAGCCGAACGAGCCATAGACCGCCGTCGCGCTTTTCTGCAGGCATTGGGCGTAAGTTTCCGGCCAGCCGGGCCACGGCGCAACCAGCAACCCGAACACGATCACAAATCGGCACAAAAAGCTGAAGATGGACCTAGCTCGGCACATGCGACGTCACTGGGCGAAACTTCATCGCCCATTGAATCCAGAGTGTCCACAAGACAATGGCCAGCAGAATGAAGATGGCTGACCACACTTCCACGTGCATCCAATCGAATGCTTTGGGAAAATAGACCCCCACCAGGAACAGGCTCACGATCCGGACCAGATTCACCACCGCAAGAATCATCGCGCCTAAGAGGATGCCTGGGATTTTTCGACGGAACGGCACTGGAAAGGCCAACACCGCTGCCACAAAGAGCGCTGAAGGGTCGCTCGCGTCGCAGTTCGGGCCAATTCTAAGAGAAAACCGGGCTGACGAAATTGTCGCCCCCACCGCGCTGGTGCGCTGACCAAACCAGTTGCAGACCGGACTCGCCATGCGCGCGCTGAACCGCAAATATGGAGCAGAGAGAGTGTTGTGGAAAGAAGAGGGAGGCACGACCGCATAAAACAGCCCCAGCAGCAGCCCGAACACAACCACAAACCGTAACACGGGATTCTTGGCCCGGAACCAGGCAACGCACCAACGGACTAACTGGCCGGACAATGACGCCCTTGGCTCAACAGGTTTAGGCCCGCTGAGGTAGCGCGGCAATGGTCTGAGGTGTTTCTTTTTGGAGCTGCTCACAGATCATTCGCGTTTCTCTCGTGAACCGTTCCGCCACAAGAGCAGCAGGTGCTCACGACGAGCAGCACAAAAGTTGACCACTTTACCGTGTGGCATTATTCTCCGCCGACAGCCGGCATTTCCCCCCGCCGGTGCCGCAACAGAAACCACGCGCCCGCCACCAACAAGAGCATTCCCATAATAATCAGGCCCCATTCGGACAGGGTGGGAATAGCCGTCCCCTCAGCAAGCACAATTGTGCCGCTAAGATCGGCGTTCAGTACCCCGCCGCCAAGCGCCGACGGTAAAGTGATTGTCAGCGGGTCGGGTGGCGGTGGTTGGAACGTGCCTTGGTACTCTCCCGGAGCCATCGCGGCGAGGAGGAAAAAATTGATATTAACAATTGTGCTATTGTTTGTGGTGGAATTGGACGACCCTGAGCGCTTTAACACCATCTGCGCTGAACTTGGTGATGTTGTTTCACTCAGAACTATTCCCGTATTGGTATTATAAGTTCCAGTTTCTGGCGAGTCTACGAAGAGCGTCCCAGTTCCAATCTGAGACCCTGAAGCATCGAACACACCAAAAAGAGCTTGGCAAGTCCAATTCAGTGCGAAGGTGCCCGCTGTCGGATTAAGGACGCCTATGTTAGCCGCATGGTCTCCTGAATTTGTCCATAACGAGAGTTGTGCCGGCCCCAAATAGATGTTTGCTCCTGGTGAACCGTAGAAACCGGCCACATCAACGGCTGCGAAGTTTGTCGCGCCGCCTGCTGGCGATGCTGTTGCATCAATGTTGGTTAATGCTATGGGTATTGACTGGCTTTGGGAAGGTTGCGCTAAACAAAACATCAGCGTTCCAACCAAGCTAACACATGACATGATTTTTGGTCGCATTTTCATTGTATTCTCGCTTTCGTTATCTTTGCTATGTGCTTGGCATCTTTCCTCTTCAGTCGCGTCTGGTCGCTTTCTCAACGCGACACAGCGCGGAGGCTCAAAGGGAATCACGCTTATTTTTACTCTAAATGAGCGATTGCCGGAAGTAGGCTGTTCAACCGTCGGCTATTCAGCCGATAGTAGAAGCACGTCATTACCAAACGCTGGTGGCAAAGAACTAAACCGCGTCGGCAAGTGATGGTTTGACAGCGAGAGAGCAAGCCATTGAGCAGCCGCGAACAAAGACGATGCAGAGCGGTACCAGATCGTCTTTTCCGGAAACGTTTACGTGGTAAGGGAACCGTGACTGATGGCTCGGTGCGAGTAGATCAAGGGGGGAATACTCTGTGGCGAAATGGTGAGCACAAGGAACTCGTCCATAACGCGGACAACCAATTCCACCCGGCTGGACACGGTCAGTTTGTGGTACAGCCGCTCCATGTGCGAGTGAATAGTGTGCGGCGAAATGCCAAGCTCGAAGGCGATAGCGAATTCCGTGCGGTCGTCGAACACGCCGCGCACGATTTGCAGTTCACGCCCGGATAGCTTGAGCGAGCGGCCGATCTCAATCCAAGCCTGGCTTGAAAAAATCGCGGAGCTTGGACGGTTACCAGTGGCAAGTTGCTTGACCACTTTCACTTTGGCAAGGAAAGTAGCGCTGTCGGCTGTAACTGCCGGCTTCCCAAGTTTACCCTGCCGGGTTCCCCCACTCACAGGCAAGATTTAACCAGAACTCCCCAAATATGTCAACAATAGGCAGAACTGGCGCACATCCTGGCACACGCACCAGCGGGCCAGTCAACCAGCTACGCGCAAGCGGAAGCGGCAAGGAGCCGGATTCAAACTGCATTTGAAATTTCCGCGAGGCGGCCGGGCAAAACCTCGTTCGTTGTTGAAATTATAGAGTAGCGCAGGCGTCTCGCCTGTTTCCGGCGTGGCTTGATTTGAGAACGGAGTGCAGCCGGGACGGCTGCACTACTTTAACGATTCCAGAATCTTTTCCGCCGCCGCACGCGGGTTTTCCGCTGCGACAATCGGACGGCCAATCACCAGCCAGTTCGCGCCCGCTTGGATCGCCTCGCGCGGGGTCAGGGTGCGCTTCTGGTCGTCGGCCTTTTCCGCGCCGGTCCGGATGCCGGGGGTGACGAGTTGAACGTCCGCCGGAAGAATTTTTCGCAGCGCAACAATTTCCAGCGGCGAACAAACCAGCCCGCGCAAACCGGCTTTCACCGCGAGACGGGCGAGGCGTTCAACTTGGGCAACGACATCCGGCTCGCAGCCGGTTTCCGCCAGCGTGCCGTCGTTGGAACTCGTCAACACGGTCACGCCGAGAACAAGCGGCGGTTGAAATCCGAGCGATTTCGCTCTGTCCTGCGCGGATTTTTCCGCTGCGCGCATCATTTCCAAACCGCCGCTCGTGTGAATCGTCAGCATCTGCACGTCCAGCCGCGTGGCGGAAGCAACGGCTTTGGCGACCGTGTTCGGGATGTCGTGAAATTTTAGGTCCAGAAAAACCGCTGCGCCCGTGTCGCGTATCTGGCGCACGATGTCCGGCCCGGCGGCGGTGAACAGCTCGCCGCCGATCTTGAACGCGCCGACTGCCGGTGCGATTTGGCCCGCCAGTTTCAGCGCGGCCTCGGCCGTCGGCACGTCCAGCGCGGCGATGATGGGATTACGCATGGCGCAAATGATTTAACCACAGACCTGTCCGCCGTAGCAACACTGCGCCCGGCCTCCGTAGAAGCGGGTGGATGAACACGGCGTAAAGCCGCGTGGCGGCCATGCCGCTATACGCGGATGAAAACCGAAGGAAAGTTTTTCGCAAGCTGGTGTAGTGTCGGCGCTGTGCGCCGATTCGAGCCACAGGCTCGACGTTACAGTGAATTTTGACTTTGCCGCCAAAATTTCCTAACCTGCCAGCATGAAAGTTATCCGCCATACCGACGCGAATTTTGCCACCAAGCTCCGCGAGCTGACTGCGCCGTCCAGCCTGTTCGATCCGGTCATTGAGCAACGCACCCGCGTCATCCTCGACGCCGTTCAAGCCCGCGGTGACGACGCATTGCTGGAGTTCACCGAAAAATTCGACGGGGCCCGGCTTGCTGCCAGCCAACTCGCCGTGACGCAGGCGGAATTGATGGTGGCGTCGCTCAAAGCCGATGAATCGCTGCGCGCCGCCGTGGCCGAAGCCGAAAAAAACATCGCCAGCTTCGCCAGGAAATCCCTGCTCCGCAATTGGGAGTGTCGGAACTCGCACGGGGCGAGGGTCGGTGAAAAGTTCGATCCGTTCCAGCGCGTGGGCGCTTACATCCCGGGCGGCAAGGCGCCGCTCGTCTCCACGGTTCTGATGACAGTCACGCTGGCGAAGGTGGCGGGTTGCAAGGAAATCATCGTCTGCACGCCCTGTGGCAGGGACGGCTCAATCAATCCCGCCCTGCTCTTTGCGGCGCGCACTGCGGGGGCGACGGAGATTTACCGCGTAGGCGGGGCGCAGGCGATTGCGGCGATGGCTTACGGCACGAATACCATCCGCCGCGTGCAGAAGATTTTTGGTCCGGGCAACGCCTATGTCGTTACCGCCAAGCGATTGCTGGTCGGCCATGTCGCGATTGATCTGCTGCCGGGACCGAGTGAATTGCTGGTGATTGCCGATGACACGGCCAATCCGAAATTTGCCGCCGCCGATCTATTGGCACAGGCCGAGCACGGTTCCGGTCACGAACGCGTCTGGCTGGTGACGACCTCGGTGAAAATCTTGAAAGCCGTCCAGGTCGAAATTGCACAACAGTTGCCCAAGCTGGCGCGACGCGAATACATCCGGCGTGTACTTGCCGACAACGCCTGGCTGATACAAGTGGCGACACTGGCCGACACGGTGGCGCTGGCAAACCGGCTAGCGCCGGAGCATTGCGAAGTGATGACGCACAATCCACGCAAGGTTTCGGAGGGCATTTTGACGGCGGGCGCGATTTTCCTGGGGCCGTGGTCGCCGACGGTGCTGGGCGATTACGTGGCCGGGCCGAGCCACACGCTGCCGACCGGCGGCGCGGGCGCATCGTTTGCCGGGCTGACGGTGGACCAGTTCCAGCGCCGCACGAGCCTGGTGGAATACAACCGCGCCGCACTCAAGAAAGCTTTGTCCGCCGTGAAGAAATTCGCGGAACTGGAAGGTTTAGACGCGCATGGACATTCTGCCGAAATTCGTTCCACAAAATGAAAAATCCGAAACTTTTAGTCCGTCCGCTCGTGCGCGGGTTGCATCCTTACGTCTATGGCGAGCAGCCGAAGATCAAAGGGTTGATCAAGCTCAACACGAACGAGAACCCGTATCCGCCGTCGCCGAAGGTGCTGGCGGCGGTCAAGGCAGCGGTGGATGGACGGCTGCGGCTGTATCCAAACCCGACGGCGCAGGCGCTGCGCGAAAAGCTGGCGAAATTGCACGGCTGTCACGCGGACAACATCATCGTGGGCAACGGTTCGGATGAATTGCTGGCGCTGGCGACGCGATGTTTTGTAGAGCCGGTTTCGGAGGGCGGAGTTCCACGACGCCACAATTTAGGGTCTCGCAGAGCTCGCCCCTCCGAAACAATTCAACACTTCACGCCGAGCTATTCGCTGTATCCGGTGCTGGCGGATATTCACGGCGCGGCCAGGAATGCGGTGCCGCTCAAATCGGATTTCGGTCTGCCCAGCCTGGCGGAGTTGAAGCGCGGCCGGATCTGGAATTTCCGCGCCGCCCTGACGTTCGTGACCACGCCGAACGCGCCCAGCGGGCGCGGGTATTCGACACACGAACTCGACGCGCTTTGCCAAGCACAGCGTGGCGTGGTGGTATTGGACGAAGCTTACGTGGATTTCGCCGGGGAAAACGCGCTGAAACTGGCGTTGAAATATCCGCACGTCCTCGTGGCGCGGACATTTTCCAAGGCGTATTCGCTGTGTTTCCAGCGCGTCGGTTATTATGTCGGACATCGCGACCTCATCGCGGCGCTGCACAAGATTCGCGACAGTTACAATGTGAACGGCTTGGGCCAGATTGGCGCCGAAGCCACGCTGGGCGATTTGCCGTGTTACCGGGCGAATTTCAAAAAAATCATCGCCACCCGCGAATGGTTAAGCCGCGAGTTGACGAAGCTCGGTTTCCGGGTTTTGCCGAGCCGGACGAATTTCATTCTTGCCCGGCCACCGCGATTTTCGGCACCGGCGTGGCAGCAAAGCTTGCGCGTCCAAAAAGTCCTCGTGCGCTGGTTTGACCGGCCGGAGGTGAAGGATTATTTGCGAATTACGATTGGCACGGCGGCGGAAGCGGAGGCTTTGGTCAACGCCGTCCACAGAATTTTGGTGTGGCGTTGAGGTTGTGGCTCGAACAAATCGGCGCCCGGCGCCAAAACCACCTCAAAACGTTTTCTTTGACCGGAGCGGGTTTTTTGCTAAAAGCCAAGCGTGTATTTGGAATTCTATGGATTGACGCTGCCGCCGTTCGACATTACGCCGAATCCGCGATTTCTTTTTCTCACCGACAAGCATCGCGAGGCGCTCAATCATCTGCTCTACGGCATTCGCGAGCGGAAGGGCTACGTGCAGCTCACCGGCGAGGTCGGCGCGGGCAAGACCACGGTCTGCCGCGCGATGTTGCGACAACTGGACGGCCATTTTTCCACCGCCCTGATTGTCAACCCCGTGCTGAACGCGAATGAATTGATGCGGGCCATTGCCACGGAATTCGGCCTGGACGTCAAAGACATGGACCGGCACGGCACGGTGGCGGCCATCAACAAATTTCTGGTCCAGCAGGTCGAGCAGTGCGGCGACGCGGTGCTGATCATTGACGAGGCGCAAAATCTCACCGAGGAATTGCTCGAACAGATGCGGCTTTTGTCGAACCTCGAAATGGAGAATCGCAAGCTGCTGCAAATCGTTTTGCTCGGCCAGCCGGAGTTGCGCGACCGGCTCAACAGCCCGCGCCTGAGCCAGTTGCGCCAGCGCATCACGGTGCGCTATCATCTCATGCCGCTGACGCGCGACGAAGTTGCCCAATACATTCAGCACCGGCTCGCCCAGGCCGGCGCGAAGGGCAAGCCCCAGTTCACCCGCCCGGCGCTCTGGCGCATTTTCCATTACAGCCGCGGCATTCCCCGGCTGGTCAACGCCGTCTGCGACAAGGCGTTGCTGGCCGGTTTTGTCGAGAAAAGCAACCTGATCAATTTCCGCATGGTGGGCCGCGCCATCCGCGAACTCGAAGGGAATATCCACCTGTGAGCCTGACCAACGGTGCGCCCAAACGCGTGAAGGAAATTTCAACGAACACCCTTGCGCTGGAGAGCGTGGACGGTTTCCAGCCAAAGCTGTTCCCTGGCAGATGAACCGATGTTCCTGCGCAAACCATTCGCCGCGTCCCCGCCGTTCGTCCGCGTCGCGCCATTTGTCATTTTTCTCGCGCTGACGTGTTGCCAGGGGCAATTCGGGGAAGCCTCGCGCTACTGGTTTTACCTGGCGAAAACACTTGCCGGGGTGTGGCTGATCTGGGAAATGCGCCCGTTCGTTTCCGAAATGCGCTGGGCGATGAGCTGGGAAGCGGTCGTGGTGGGCGTGGTGATATTTGCCGCCTGGGTCGGGATCACCGGGGAATGGACGACGCAAAACTCCCTTTGGGCGAAGTTCGGCTTCACCTATTCTTTGGGGGCTTCACTAAAAACCTGGGACCCCAGTGAACAATTTGGTGCTGGTTCGGCGCTCGCGTGGTTGATGATTGTAATGCGGGTGGCCGGCTCGACGCTTGTCGTGCCGCCGCTGGAGGAGGTTTTTTACCGCTCGTTTCTGTATCGCTATGTCGCCCGGCCCGATTTCCTGTCGGTGCCGCTCAACCAATTTTTGCCGTTGCCGTTTCTCGTCACCGCGGCCGTGTTTGGTTTCTCCCACAACGAATGGGTGGCAGGCATTTTGTGCGGTGCGGCTTATCAATGGCTGGTGATTCGCAAAAACCGGCTCGGTGACGCAATGATGGCGCACGCCATCACGAATTTTCTGCTCGGTTTATGGATCGTCTGGCGCGGTGCCTGGCATTTCTGGTGAAAAGCAGCGCAGACGTCCCGTCTGCCCGCCGCAAGCCACGGGGGAAAATCGGGGAAAACTCGCAGGCAGGACGCCTGCGCTGCTTTACTTCGCCTCGATGTTGATGTGGTTGCGTTCCAGCGTGCTGCCTTCCTGTTGCGCGAGGTTGACGAGCGCTTCGTAGTAATTGGCCAGCGAGCGGATTTCCTGCCCGCGGTCGGCGGTGAGCGTGTTTTGGAGTTGCAGCACGGTAAAAGTGGTGCTTTTGCCAACGGCGTATTTTTTCTGCTCGGCGTCGAGCGCGGCCTCGGCGTAAATGCGCGCCTGCCGCGTGGCCCCCACGCTTTCATAAGCGGACTGGGCCTGTTTCACGGCGTTGTCAATCTGCACCATGATGGTCTGCTCCAATTGCTTCAAGGTGAGCAAATATTGTTTCTCGGTCACTTTGTCCGCCTTATAAGTGTTGCGGGCTTTGATGTTGCCGAGCGGATACGAAAGCTTCGCGCCGTAGGTGTAATAAGGCGCGTCGCCCCGGCCGGTTTCATCAAAAGCGCCGTCGTAATCCCGCGCATCACCCGCATAACCGTACGAACCAACCAAATCCAGTGCCGGGAAAAGTTGATTGCGGTCGAATTTCAATTGGATGCCCTGCTTTTCCGCGTCGAGGCGCGATTGCACAAGATCGGGCCGTTCGGTCAAGCCCTTGCTCCAACTGTCCTGCAGGTCAAACAACTGCAACGACGCGTTGGTGATCGTCTCGGTGGGCTCGACCGCCAAGTCATGCCAGCTTGGATAATTGTCGGTAATCAGGTTTTTTAAGGCGTTTTGGTCCGTGACCAACGTATATTGCGCCGTAATCAAATTCGCCCGGCTCTGCGCGACCTGGGCTTCGTCCTGCTGCACATCCAACTGCGCCAGGGTGCCGATTTGCACCCGTTGTTTGTCCTGGTCGAGTTGTGTCTGGGCGAGATCCAGCGCCTCCTGCTGGACCCTCACATTTTCCCGGGCGAAGATCAGTTCATAATAGGCGTTCTCGACGGCCGTAATGGTGGTGATGAATTGCTGACGCAGGGATTGTTCGGAGTATTTCAAACGATTTTTTGCCACCCGGATGTTCAGCCGCGTCGTATCAATCCAAAAATCTTTCAAGAGGTGCTGGGTCAGGTCCACTTCCACCGAATCATAAGTGTTCTTGGCCAAGTATGAGTTGCGATTCGTTGTTCCCGAAAAGGTGGTTCCGTAGTCTTGCTCAAGGTTTGCGACAAATTTGTAATCCAATCCCCACGGCAGCGATGCGCCCAGGTCGGAAGCGAAAACGTTGTTCTTGCCCGAGGTTCGGGGAAACAGGACAAAATTCGTCTTTGAGGTATTCGTTGAGATCGTTATAATGGAATTGAAGCCATTGGTTAAAAGGCCGTCCGTAGTATTGTATCCGTGCGTGCCCGAAAGGTTGAACGTCGGGTCATAGTCGCCATAATCGGAACGCAAACTATAGAGGTAGAACTGCGGGTCATAACGCCGGATTTGCAGATCAAAATTGCACTGTAGCGCCTCCTGAATGCAGTCCACCAATGACATTTCGCGCGTCGTGGCGGTCCTGCCCGTTGGCGCGGCGGGTGCCATCGTGTTGGTTTGGACGGCACCCGTGTTTGTGCCCGGTTGGGTGGCGAACGCGTTCGTTTCAGCCTGTGCAGCGATCGCATTCGTGTCCGTTTGAACGGCAACTCCATTTGTGGTTGATGGTACGGCGGGCGCATTGGTGTCTGCGGGCACGACGATCGCATTTGTGTCCGCTTGTGCGGCGACCGCGTTTGTATCCGTCTGCGCCGCGGCCGTCAAAGCCGCGAGAATGAAAACCAAAAGAACGCTGAAACTTTTCATGTTGCTGCCATTTTGCGGCTTTCGCCGAAATTCGTTAAACTTAAGACGCACCAGCGCGCCCAAAGGTAACTGTTTGGTTAATTTGACCGCGCCGGCAAACAAAAATCACGCGCCGCAATCAAATTTGCGGCCGGACTCCCGCTCAGCCCGCTTTCGCGGCGCCGGCGGGGACTTCTTCGATTTTGGCGTTTTGCTCTAGGAACGCGAGCACTTTTTCATGCGCAATCTGGTCGTACAGCTCTGCCACGCCGTTGCGCTTCTGCAGGTCCTTGAGGAATTTCTCCAATGGAATCTGGTATGCCATTGCCAGGGACTGCACGCGCTTCAAAACCTCATCCTGTGACACCTGGATACCTTCCTTCTCGGCGATGTGCTGGATCAGGAACGACAATTTCACGCGTTCCTTCGCGCTCTGCGCTGCGGCGGAATAAATTTCGTCCTTCTGCTTCTCGATCAAATCGCGCGCCACACCGCGCTGGCTGTTCTCGCGCACGATGTCATAAACCACGTTGCGCGTTTCGTGCGCGACGGCGGTTTCCGGCAGGTCAAAATTCGTGGCGGTGAGCAGCGCGTGGATGATCTGGCCGCGAACCGCCTTGGCCTGTGAATACTTCAATTCATTCTCCAGATCGTGTTGCACGCCTTCGCGGAGCTTCGGCAGGTTTTCCGCGTCGTATTTTTTGGCGAAGTCGTCATCAATCGGCGGCAGACCTTTCTCCTTCACCTCGACGACCTCGACCTCATAAACGCCCTTTTTGCCCGCGAGTTGTTTCGTCACGAAATCGGCTGGAAAATCCACGTTCACCGTGCGTTTGTCACCCGCCTTCGTGCCGATGAGCTGATCGGCAAAACCGGGAATGAACGAGTCCGACGCAGCGTCCACCCAGAAATTTTTCTGCTCGGTCAAACCTTTCGCTGTCGGCGCGGTGTCGGTGATGGGCTTGCCGTCGCACGTGCCGGTGTAATTCACCACCGCCACGTCGCCCAGGCGCAGCTCGCGCGCGACCGTCTCAAACTTTATGTGCTGCTTGGCGAGCAATTCGATGGCGCGATCCACGTCCGCCGTGGTGACCGATTTCGCCTCGCGTTTGGCCGGCAGGCCTTTGTATTCGGGCAGTTGAAATTCCGGCGCGGTTTCGATGGTGGCGGCGAATTGCAGCGCCTGGCCGCGGCCAAACTGGATTTCCTCGATGTCCGGATAGCCGATCACGGTGATTTTTTTCTCTTCCAGCGCCTTGCGGTACGAATCGCCAATGAGCTTGCGTTTGACCTCGGTCTTGATGTCCGGCTCGTATTTTTTGAGCACTAGGGCGCGGGGGGCCTTGCCGGGGCGGAACCCGGGTAGCGATGCCTGTTTCTGAAAGTCCTTCGTGACAGTGTCGAACGCCTCGTCCACGGCCTTCGCGTCCACTTCCACCCGCAGCAATTTTTTGCACGGAGCCAGATTTTCGACGGTGATGTTCACAATAATTCCCGCTGGTCAGCGAGCCGTGCAAAGTAGCTGAATCCAGCCGATTCCGTCAACGGTTTTGATGGCTTACCCATGACATTTCCGCTTTGCTGTTGCCGGAATGAAGCGAACGATGTTTTTCATCACCGGCACGGACACCGGCGTGGGCAAAACCGTGTTGACCGCGCTGCTGGCGCGTCACTTGCGGGAACGCGGCGTCAACGCGGCGGCCCTCAAGCCGGTTTGTTCCGGCGGACGCGACGACGCCCGAGTGTTGCGCGCCGCCATGAAGGGCGCGCTCACAGCCGACGAAATCAATCCGTGGCATTTCCGTGCGCCGGTGGCGCCCTTGCTCGCCGCCCGCCGCGAACGCAGGCAGGTCAAGCTCACGGACGTGCTCGCGCATGTCCGCACGATGCAAAAACGTTTTGATGTGGTGTTGGTTGAAGGCGCCGGCGGCCTGTTGAGTCCGCTCGGCGGGGATTTTAACTCACGCGATTTGATTGCGGCCCTGCGTGCGACGCCGATGATTGTTTGCCCAAACCGGCTCGGTGCGGTGAATCAAGTTTTGCTGACGTTCGCCGCGTTGCCGCGAAGCGCGTCCTGCCGGGCGCGCGTTGTGTTGATGTCGCTGTCAAAGCCGGACGCTTCCGCTTCGACGAATGTCAGCCTGCTGGTCGAATTTCTGGATGCGAAGAGAATTTTTTGTTTGCCGTGGCTGGGGGGGCGACCTGCCGCGGGAAAAGTTTTAAAGGATTCGCGGGTGTGGCGAATACTCTGTGCGTTGACAAAAGCGTGACTCAATTTTTCAGAATATCCTTTGGCGGCGTATTGGTGGCCAGGAACGATTCGCGCCACGGCTGGTGGTTTTTATAAAGCTCCAATCGTTGTTGCAACGGCTCGAGTTTCTTCATTTTGGCGGCGCGGGCGAGGTCAAGCGCCCTTTGCGTCACTTCCTGCGCGTTGGTGAAATCGCCGGTTTCGGCGCAGGCCATGCCCAGCACATCGAGCACGATCGGTTGCGTGTCGCCGGTCAGGAGTTTGGCCTTGATGGCGAGCACGAGCGCGGTCCGGCCGTCGCGAATTCGGGGATTTTCGTCGGCGGCCAGCACGTGGGCGGTGTAGGCGAGGATTTGATAATTGTCTGGGTCAATCCGCAGCGCGGCACGAAACTCATCAATCGCCTCGGCATCGCGGCCTTGTTTGAGACGCAGCCTGCCGATTTCGAGGTGCGCCCATGGATAGGTGGGATCGAGCCGCGCGGCTTCATTGAATTGGCTCATGGCTTCGTCGAAACGTCCGAGTTCGGCCAGGACCATGCCGGCACTGTTATGCAAATAGGGCAGGCTGGGCCTTAGAAGGATGGCCTCGCGATATTCGGCGAGCGCTTCATTGGGATGGCCCAAATTGTTGAGCAGATTGCCGAGATTATTGTGAATGTGATAAAGTTCCGGCGCCAGTTGTTCGGCGGCGCGGTATTCGGCGAGTGCCTCGTTTAATTCGCCTTTCTGTTCAAGCACGACGCCCAGGTTGACGTACGCGACATAATTATCTTTTGTCACCGCGAGCGCATGAGCAAAGAGCGTTTCGCTGTCTTGCCAGTAACGCAGCTGGTTTTCGGTAAGAATCAAACAGGTTGCAAGGATCAAAGCGGCGGCGGCGGCAACAGCGGCTTTCGGAAATTGAAACCGGTTCGCCAGATCACGGACGCCGAACGCCACGGCGATGAATATGCCGACGAGGGGGAAATAAGTGAAACGATCCGCCATTGCCACGCCGCCGACCTGCACCAGACCGATGACCGGCACCAGTGTTCCCAAAAACCAGAGCCAGCCGAACAGCAGGTAAGGACATTGCCGGCGCGTCCGCCAGATGAGCCAGGAAATGACGCCCAGCACGGTCGCCGCCGTTGGCGCCACGGCCCGTATCCATGACAAATGATTGGGCAACGGGTAGAAGCAGGCAAGGGGCCAGGGCCAGAACATTTTGGCCAGATACTGCTCATAAGAAATCAGCGCGTTGGCGAGCCGCAGATTCAGGGGGTAATCTTGAAAGGTTACGACCGCCTCGAGGTTCCGCTGGCCAAAAAAAGTCACCACGCACGAAACCGCGGTGAGCAGAAAAAACGGCCATTTTTCCAGCACCAGACGCGTAACTTTCGACACCGGCCACTGGTCACTGGTCATCCGCTGCAACGGCCAATAATCCAGGAGCAACATCACAAACGGCAACGTGACCAGCATCGGTTTGGACATGAGGCCGAGCGCGAAGAAGAACAAGGCCAGACCGTAGAAAAGTGACACGTGACACGTGACACGTGACAAGGCGGGCACGGAGGCGATTTTTTCTGTTCTTGCCACTTGCCACTTGTCACTGGTCACACTTTGGGCATAACGCGTGTAGGCCAGCAGCGTCAGCAGCGCGAAAAACGTGCTCAACACGTCCTTGCGTTCGGCAATCCAGGCGACGGATTCCACATGGAGCGGATGCCACGCGAACAACGCGGCGATGAATGCGCTCGGCCACAATTCGCCCGTCAACCGGAGCAACAGAAGGAAAAGCAAGGCCACATTCGCCATGTGAAACAGCACGTTGACGAGATGATGCGCCCCGGGGTTGAGGCCAAAGAGTTCGCAGTCCGCCATGTGCGAAAGCCAGGTGAGTGGATGCCAGTAGCTGGCGCGGCTGGTGGTGAAGGCCCATTTGATTCCCGTCCACGTCAGTCCTTTTTGCACGACGGAATTTTCCGTGACGTAACCCTGATCGTCGTAATTCACAAAACCGTCGTACGACGCCGGCCAATAAGCCAGCAGCGTGATGAGCGCGAGCAACAGACCCAGGAGACGCGGTCGAAACATCGGACTTCTTTGTATATGATTTTGCCCGTGCGGCAAGGACGGAGATGGGAACCAGTTGCGGACGGGAAACATCCGGCGAATCAGCGCGGTCCAATTTGGGGAAACGTTTCCAACGCCAGGTTGGTGGCCAGGAATGATTCGCGCCACGGCTGGTGGTTTTTATAAAGCTCCAATCGCTGTTGCAACGGCTCGAGTTTCTTCATTTTGGCGGCGCGGGCGAGGTCAAGCGCCCTTTGCGCCTCTTCCTGCGCGTTGGTGAAATCGCCGGTTTCGGCGCAGGCCATGCCCAGCACATCGAGCACGATCGGTTGCGTGTCACCGGTCAGAAGTTTGGCCTTGATGGCGAGCACGAGCGCGGTCCGGCCGTCGCGAATTTGAGGGTTTTCGTCGGCGGCCAGCACGTGGGCGGTGTAGGCGAGGATTTGATAATTGTTCGGGTCAATCCGCAGCGCGGCACGAAACTCATCAATCGCCTCGGCGTCACGGCCTTGTTTGAGACGCAGCCTGCCGATTTCGAGGTGCGCCCATGGATAGGCGGGATCGAGCCGCGCGGCTTCATTGAATTGGCTCATGGCTTCGTCGGAACGTCCGAGTTCGGCCAGGACAATGCCAGCGCCGTTATGCAAAGAGGACAGGCTGGGCTTTAGAAGCATGGCCTCGCGATATTCGGCGAGCGCTTCATTGGGGTGGCCCAAATTGTCGAGCAGATTGCCGAGATTATAGTGAATGTGATAAAGTTCCGGCGCCAGTTGTTCGGCGGCGCGGTATTCGGCGAGCGCCTCGTTTAATTCGCCTTTCTGTTCAAGCACGACGCCCAGGTTGACGTGCGCGACATGATTATCTTTTGTCACCGCGAGCGCATGAGCAAAGAGCGTTTCGCTGTCTTGCCAGTAACGCAGCTGGTTTTCGGTAAGAATCAAGCAGGTCGCGAGAATCAAACCAGCTACGGTTGCGGTTGCCGTTTTGGGGAATTGAAATCGATCTGCCAGATCGCAAATGCCAAAGGTGACGGCGAGGAACACCCCGATGAGCGGAAAATAAGTATAACGATCCGCCATCGCCGCTCCGCCGACTTGCACGAACCCAATGACGGGCACGAGTGTGCCCAAAAACCACAGCCAGCCGACCAGCAAATACGGGCATTGCCGGCGTATCCGCCAGACGAGCCAGGAGATGCCGCCCAGCAGACCTATGGCGGTTGCCGCCATGGCTCGTATCCAGGACCAATGATCGGGCAACGGATAGAAGATGACCAAACCCGACGGCCAGAATGTTTTTCCGAGATACCGTTCGTAGGCAATCAAGGCGTTGGCGATTCGCAAATGCAGCGGAAATTGTTGGAACGTCATGACCGCCTCCCCGCTGCGCTGCACGAGAAAAGTGACGACGCACGAGATCAGCACCAGCAGAAAGAACGGCCATTTTTCAAACGCGAGGCGCAAGACGGCTGAAAATTGATCCATCTTTGCATTGCTTCGACATGACGCGGAGTTGGAAGTTAAAACCCTCTGTAGCGGCCAGTAATCCAGGAGCAACATCACAAACGGCAACGTGACCAGCATCGGTTTGGCCATGAGGCCGAGCGCGAAGAAGAACAAGGCCAGACCGTAGAAAAGTGACACGTGACACGTGACACGTGACAAGGCGGGCACGGGGGCGATTTTTTCTGTTCTTGCCACTTGCCCCTTGTCACTGGTCACACTTTGGGCATAACGCGTGTAGGCCAGCAGCGTCAGCAGCGCGAAAAACGTGCTCAACACGTCCTTGCGTTCGGCAATCCAGGCGACGGATTCCACATGGAGCGGATGCCACGCGAACAACGCGGCGATGAATGCACTCGGCCACAATTCGCCTGTCAACCGGAGCAACAGAAGGAAAAGCAAGGCCACATTCGCCATGTGAAACAGCACGTTGACGAGATGATGCGCCCCGGGGTTGAGGCCAAAGAGTTCGCAGTCCGCCATGTGCGAAAGCCAGGTGAGCGGATGCCAGTTGCTGGCGTGGCCGGTGGTGAAGGCCCATTTGATTCCCGTCCCCGTCAGTCCTTTTTGCACGACGGAATTTTCCGTGACGTAATCCTGGTCGTCGTAATTCACAAAACCGTCGCGCGCCACCGGCAGATAGACCAGCAGCGTGACCAGCGCGAGCAACAAGCCAATGAGACGCGGACGGGACATCGGGTTCTTTGTATGCGATTTTGTCCCCACGGCAAGGACAGAGATGCCGGTTAATATTTTGGCAGGTCCCCTGGCCGGGGGTTGGTGGACAAAAAAGACTCCCGCCAGGGCTGATGGTTCTGGTAAAGCCGCAATCGCTGCTG
>JBEKXN010000050.1:0-22276 GCA_049511835.1 Verrucomicrobiota bacterium
GGGGCTGAACAGGTGAAAATACTTTGCCGCCAGCGGAATCGAGCCGACCCAGGCCGCGAACGAGAGCGCAAAGTAACGCGACAACATTCGCAGCGTCGCGATGAGCGCGCGCCGCCAGCGCGGGAGCAACTCGCCCGGGAGCAAGGGATCGCCTTGCCAAAGCCGGTCGGAAATTTTATTCAGCGGTGGCAGCATCAGCGCGATGACGAGCACGACGAAAAAAGAAAGTTGAAAGCTGGCTTCAAAAAGCTGCCGCGGTTCCCACAGCAAAATAATGAACGCAGCGGCGGCGAGCGAGTTGACCGTGTCGCCCGGCCGTTTCAACGCCCAGCCGCCGAGGACGACGGTCATCATCACCGACGCGCGAATGGCGGAGGATTCCCAGCCGGTCGCGGCGGTGTAAAACCAGATGGCTGGAATCGCCACGATGCCGCACCAGGCCCGCGAAACCTGCAACACGCGGAGCAGGGCCACAAGCATGCCGGAGATCAACGCGATGCGCAGGCCGTCAATCGCAAAGAGGTGCATGGTGCCCGCCCGCAAAAATGGTTCGCTGATGTCCGCCGTCAATGCGGTTCGCCAGCCGAGCGTCATCGCCCAAAGCAAACGCAGCGGCTGGTCTTCCCCCGGCAGACCGAGCGCGAGCGTGCGTTGCGACCAATTCAAAAAACGGTCGGTCAGCGGGGGATGGGACAACGACGGAGAAGCGAGCTGCCAGTCGTTCGTGGAACCGGTTTTGAGCTGGTAAAAAATTCCGCGCGTTTGGAGGTAATCATGGTAATCAAAAAGTCCCTCAGCCAAAGGCGACGCCGGCTGGCTGATGACGCCGGTGACTTCAACCGGCTGCCCGGCGAAAAAACTGGCGGCGAGCGTCCCCGGCGTCGTGACGACGACGGATCCGGCGGCCGGTTGCCAGCCCGCATCGTGGCGCAAAGCAGTGATCTGGACTTGTGCGACCGAGCGTTCGGTTTGCTGGCCGTCGCGTTCGGTGATGCGCCAGCGCGGGGTTTCGATCAAAGTCCCGCGCACCGTCACGATGGCGTTGGTATCGCCGAGCAACGCGCGCAAGTCGTTGGGTGAAACCATGGCCGTCCGGCTGGCGAGATTCGTCCAGCCGACCAACGCGATGAGCAGCCAAAACAACAGGGGACGAAGTTTTTCGAGGACGAGGACGAGGACGAGGACGGCAAAGGCGGTTCCAAAAAGCGCGACGAGCGGCGGCCGAAAAATTTCGGCGAGCAACGAGCCGATGGTGTAGCAGGAAACGACGGCGACGAACGGACGTTTCATGGCAGGTCCTTACCAGCGTTTTCGCCAGCGGCCAATAATCCAAAGCGCGAGCAAACTTGCCGCGCCACCAGCGGTGTCAATGAACACGTCAGATGCCTGCGCCGTGCGCGTCGGCACGAAAATTTGGTGGAATTCATCGCTGGCGCCGTAAAGAAAAACGAGGGCGAGCGCGAGGCCGGCTTCCGGCCAAATCCAGGGACGGGGATCATTTTTCACTGGTTGGCGCACCGCGCGCCAGAGCAGCAGCGCGAGCACGGCGTATTCGGTCAGATGTCCGCATTTGCGGATCACGAGATGAATTTCTTTCACCTGCGCTTCCGGCATTTGCGGAAACAACCAATGCAAAAACGGTTCGACCAGGAGGGAGGAACGTTCGTAGGAATGCGAATCGCTCGACGCTGAAAAAATCAGCGCCATCCAAAGCAACGCCGGCAGCCAGTATTTAAAGAACGGGCGGAGTTTGAGCACGGCAAATCAAAACCGGATTTAGCGCGCGGGGCAATCAGAAATGTTGCGCCGGGGGGGAACAAGCTGAGGCTTGAACTCCAACGGTTTGCGGACAAGTCTTCCGCGCTCCAGTATGATTGGATTTGCCAAGCGGCGGCGTATTTGGCACAGAAAGGCCCTTCTATGAACAAGTTTTTAACATTTTTGTTTTGTGCGGCAATGATGGCTGCGATTGTGACTCAAGCGTCGCCACCAGCACCGGACTTGATTGCGCGAGTTCATTTCGCGGGCGCCGGACAGATTTCCGCCGACACCAATGCCGTTGCGTTCACAAATCTTTGGTGTTCACCCGAGGCGCAGGCGCTTCGCGAGCAAACGCTCGACAAGCTTTCGCGTGCGCCTGACGTGTGGTTTAAATCGAAAATCATCGCCGGCGCGGGTGACGGCGCGGCGCAATTGCGCCCGCTGCTGGATGATTTGCTGAAATCGGAATGGATTTTTGAGGTGCGCGACGCGACGAACGGGTCGCCGGAATTTGCGCTGGCGATCCGGCTGAATGACGCTCGCGCGCAGCTTTGGAATAAAAATTTGGCGGCGGTTTTGAAAGCTTGGACAGGCCGTGATGTCATTATAAAAAATCTTGGCGAATGGCTGTTGCAAAAACACGATCCGCCAAACTTGTTTTGCTTCACGCGCAACGGCGATTGGGTTGTGATTGATTGCGGTCAGGACAAATTGTCATTGCGGGAAGAAATTCTCGAACCGTTTTTAAAAACCAGAATTGCCGTCGCGGGAACCAACTGGTTGACCGCGGATTTGGATTGGCCGCGTTTGGCGCGTTGGTTGCCATCGTTGGGCGCAGTTGATTTGCCGGAGATGCGATGGCAGGCCGTCGGACGCGATGGCAATTTGCATGTGGATGGCAAACTGATTTTCCCGCAGCCGCTGGCGATGACACTTGAAAAATGGCGGATGCCGACAAACACGATTCACCAGCCGCTCGTCAGCTTCACGGCGGCGCGGGGCATTGCGCCGTGGCTGGAAAAGCGAACCTGGGCGCAGCCGTACGAAATTTCACCCGTGCCGAACCAGGTGTTCATCTGGGCGCTGGCACTGATGCCGCTCCAGACTTTCGCCGCCGTGCCGGTGCCGGACGCGTCCAACGCGCTCACGCAACTCGACCAAAAGTTGTCCGCCAGCACCAACTGGCAGAGCCATTTCATGATGCCGCTCACGATGGAGATGACCAACAACCAGATTACCTGGACCGGATTGCCGTTCATTGCGCCGAATATGACGGCGCTACATGAACCGGCAGGTGACTTCTTGATCGCCGAAGTTTTTCCAAACGGACCAAAAACCAAGCCGCTGCCGCCGGAACTGTTCATGCGGCTTGCCCAATCCAACCTGGTTTATTACCACTGGGAAATCACTGCCGAACGCCTGAAACTGTTGCCACAACTGGCTCAACTGGCGCTGATGGTTACGCAGCACCGGCAGCTCGATGCGCAATCCGCCGCGGGCAAATGGTTGGACCGGGTCGGCCCGACGCTGGGCAACAACGTGACCGAAGTCATGCAGACCGCGCCGAATGAATTGTCGTTTATGCGTAAAGCGCCGGGTGGGCTCACAGCGGTTGAACTCACCGCGCTGGCAAACTGGCTTGAGGCGACGAATTTTCCGGGCTGCGATTTGCGTTTGCCGCCGTCAAAACCCAGGCGTCCGCACCCGAAAACTCCTGGTACGCCACCCGTGCAAACTCCCGGTGCTCCACCGGCCGCTCCGCCGCCGTTACACTGACATGCTCAAACTCGGCGTCAATGTTGACCACGTCGCGACGCTCCGTGAGGCGCGCTATCGTGGACGCGGATTCGGCGAACCCGAACCCGCCGAGGCCGCCCAGCTTTGCGAAGCCGCGGGCGCACACGGCATTACCGCGCACCTGCGCGAGGACCGTCGCCACATGCAGGATCGCGACATTTGGAAATTGCGTGAGATTGTCAAGACGCGGCTGAATTTGGAAATGGCCATTGTGCCGGAAATCATTGGCATCGCGCTGAAATTGAAGCCGGACATCGTTTGCATCGTGCCCGAACGGCGGCAGGAAGTGACGACCGAAGGCGGACTCGACGTGGCGGCGCAGGAAAAGGCCATCACCGATGCGCGCAAGAAAATGAACGACGCGGGCATCGAAGTGAGCTTGTTCATCGCGCCGGACGAAAAGCAGATTGAAGCAGCCGCGCGCACCGGCAGCCAGTTCATCGAGTTGCACACCGGTGCGTTCGCGGAGGAATTTCATCGGCGGTGGGGCGAGACTCTGTCGAGCCCTGACTCGAGAAAATCCCCCAAAAATGTGGGCTCGACGGAGTCTCGCCCCACCGATTTTCCCGAACTCGACCGTCTCATCGCCGGCGCGCAGCAGGCGCACGCGCTCGGCCTGAAGGTGAATGCCGGACACGGATTGAACTACGTCAACCTGCCGGTGTTTTGCCGTGTGCCGCACGTGGTGGAATTAAACATCGGCCACAGCATCATCAGCCGTGCGGTGATGACAGGCTTGGAAACAGCCGTCAAAGACATGCTGCGGTTGACGGAAAACTATCGCGGGTGAAAAACGTCAGTGTGCATTCAGGCATTATTTTGAGTTTGCTTGCGCGTCAAGGAGCGTTTTCATTTTTGTCCAGTCGAGTTTGCTTGCGCGTCAATCGCAAATCGTAAATCGTAAATCCCATGATTCTTGGCATTGGCATTGACATCATCGAAGTGGCGCGCATCGCATCGTCTTACGAAAAATTCGGCGAGCGGTTTCTCAACCGCCTTTTGCTCGCGGACGAAATCGCCTACTGCCTCTCGCACAAAAATCCCGCGCCGTTTCTCGCCGCGCGGTTCGCGGCCAAGGAGGCGGTTTCCAAGGCGTTCGGCACGGGCATCGGCGCACAACTCGGCTGGCAGGACATGGAAATCCGGCGCAAGGCATCCGGCGAGCCGTTTGTGGTGTTGCACGGCAAGGGGAAAAAATTGTTCCAGTCACGCCGCGCAAAGCGATTGCTCGTCAGCTTGAGCCACACAGCGAATTACGCGGCGGTGACGGCGGTTTTGGAAAGATAAATGGTAAGGACGGCTCGCCGAGCCGTCCGTGCGGTCGCCTCGGCGAGGCGACCCTACCCAAGCAACTAAATTCGGGTCAATTCGTAGGATTCGCGTCTTTCTGCTTTCTGCTTTTTTCGGCGGGCAATTTGCTTCAAACTACGCGCATGGGGATGGCGGTAACGGCGATTTTGGTTTTCGCGGGCGCGAGTTTCTTTTTCGCGCTGGCGGAGACGGCGCTGTTTTCCCTGAGCAAATGGCAGGCGCGGCAACTGGCCGAACATCATCCGGGCGCGGGCAAAATGGTCACGCAACTGCTCGAACGCCCGCAAGATTTGCTGGCCACGCTGGCGCTGGGCAACACCTTCGCCAACGCCGCGATGCTCGCGGTGGCCCTGCGGATGGTTTTCAATGCGCATTGGACGCTTTGGCTGCCGATGCTCGCGTTGCTGGTGTTGACGCTCCTGGGTTGCGAGGTTTTGCCCAAGACGCTGGCCGTGCGGCGACCGGAACGCTGGGCCTTGCGGGTGGCGTGGCTGATGTTGGTTTTTGAAAAAATCACGGCGCCGTTGCATCGCGCGGCGCAGCAGCTCAACACGGCCATTTTGAAAATCATCGTGCCGCAAACCGACCTCACACCAGGTGTCGGCGCGTTGACAGACGCCGAATATCAGGAATTGCTGGATCTGGCCTACCGTCAGGGCACGCTCGAAGAATCGGAAAAGGAAATCATCCTGCAAATCATCAACCTCGACCAGCGCACGGCGCGCGACGTGATGCGTCCGCGCGCGGGCATGGCGTGCATTTCCGATGACACGACGGTCGTGGAAATGATTGCGGCGGCGAAAAGGTTCAAACACCGCCGCCTGCCGATTTATGACGAAACGCCGGACACCATCGTGGGCATTCTCAACACGCGCGCGCTGCTGCTGGATCCTAAAATTGACCTGGCCGACGCGATTGAATTTCCCTCATTCGTGCCGGAGACGATGAATCTGCTGCAATTGTTCAAGAGCCTGCAAAAACAGCAGCGCGGCCTGGCCATCGTGCTCGACGAATTCGGCGGCACGGCGGGCCTGGTGACGATGGAGGACATTCTCGGCCAGCTCGTCGGCAAAATCCACACGGAAACGCAGACGGAAGGTTTGGTGATGGAAAAACTCGCGCCGGACCGCTGGCGCGTAAGCGGCACGATGCGGCTGGACGATTTTCGCCGCGAATTTCCCGCGCTCGGCGACGTGGACGAGGTGGAAACGATGGGCGGGTTGCTGGCGTATTTGCTCGGCGTCGTGCCGGCGGCGGGCGAGTCGGCAACATTTCGCGGGTTGAAACTCACCGCGGAGGCCGCCGACGAACGGCGCGTGCGCAAGTTGCTGGTTCAGCGGGTGAAATAAATGAACACGAACCTTCTCGACTGGCTTGTTTTTGCCGCGTGTCTGGGGCCGTCGTTTTTGCTTTCCGGCATGGAGGCGGGCGTGTTCGCGCTGAACCGGCTGCGGGTGCGGAGGCTGGCGCGCGCCGGCAAACACTCGGCGAAATTGCTTCACGGCTTTCTCGAAAACCCGGAAAAATTTTTGTGGACAATTCTCGTCGGCAACACGCTCGCCAATTTTGTCATCCTCGGCTGGACGGTGGCCAAGCTGCACGAATGGTTTTTCGCGCATCCCGCCGGGAAGACCGCCGTTTTTGCAGTCGCGGTTTTTTTGTTTTACGCATTGTTCGATTTGCTGCCGAAAATGCTGTTCCGCGCGTATCCCAATCAACTGTGCCTGTCGGCGGCGAATCTTTTCCGGCCCATTCATTTCGTGCTCAGCCCGCTCGTATCGATCGCGGAAGGCGTGTCCAAGACGGTGTTGCGCTGGACGGGCGGGCGGGCGTTGACCGGGCGGCTGTTCGGCAATCGTGAGGAAATGCTCGCAGTCATGCAGGAATCCGCTCAGGCGTTGACGACCGACGAGCGCGCGATGATCAACCGGGTGCTCGATTTGCAAACTTTCACCGTCCGCCAGATTGCCACGCCACTGGCGCAGACGGTGACCATTCAAACGCAAACGCCCATCACGGACGCACTGGCGCTGGCGCGCGAACGCAAATTGTCGCGCCTGCCGGTCTGGGAAACGCGCGACGGACGCCCCTGCATCGCCGGATTGCTCATGCTCGGTCCGCTGCTGTTCCGCGATGATCTTGATCTGCAAAAGCCCGCCGCGGCGCACATGACGCCGGCGTTGTTTCTCGGCGAGGACACACGATTGGAAGTCGCGTTGCGCCGGATGCAGCGCGCCGGCGAGCGGCTGGCCATCGTACTGGCGCACAACGGAAGTGAAATGGGCATCGTGAGCCTGGAAGACATCCTGAAGTTGATGTTCGGCGAGGTGAAATTGTGAACTGGGACGCCATCATTTCGGTTGTGCTGAAAATCCTGGCCGTCTGCGCGCTGGTGCTGCTGAACGGATTTTTCGTCGCCGCCGAGTTCGCGCTCGTCCGCATCCGCGAAACCCAGCTGGACGTCCTGGTGGCCAAAGGCTGGCGGCGGGCGAAAATGGCGCAGCATATCGTCCGTAATCTGAATTCCTATCTGAGCGCGACGCAACTTGGCATCACGATGGCGAGTCTCGGCCTGGGCTGGATTGGCCAGCCGGTCTTTACGACCTTGCTTGAGCCACTGCTTGTTCCCCTCGGCGTCGTGTCCAGCGCCTGGCTGCACTCCATTTCCTTTGCCGTTGGTTTCAGCGCGTTGACGTTTCTGCACATCTCGGTGGGCGAACTCGCGCCGAAATGGCTGACGATTCAAAAACCGTTGCCCATCGCTTTGGGGGCGGCGTATCCGTTGCGCTGGTTTTACCAGGCGTTTTATCCGTTCAACCGGTTGCTGAACTGCGCGGCCCGCTGGCTTTTGGAAAGAATTGGCATTGAGCCTGACGGCGCAACGGACCGCACCCAATCGGAGGAAGAATTGCGTCTCTTGATCACATCGGCGCAGGGCACGGCGGTGGGTCGCAACATCATTCTCAACGCGCTCGATTTGTGCCACCGCGTCGTGCGCGAGGTCATGCGCCCGCGCCACGAAATTATCGCGTTCGACACCGACGCCAGCCTGGCCGAATGTCTCGCGCTGGCGGAAAAGACGCGCTACTCGCGCTTTCCGCTTTGCGAAGGCGGCGATTTGGACAAGACGCGCGGGGTCGTGCATATCAAGGACTTTTATCCCGCTTTGCGTGATCCCGCTCCAGCGGGACGGACGGCGGCGGATTTGCTGCCGGTGGCGCGCCCGTTGATTTACGTGCCGGAAACCGCGCGCCTCGAAAAACTGCTGCCATTGTTTCTCGAACGGAAATTGCACCTGGCCATCGTCGTGGACGAGTACGGCGGGACGGTCGGCATCGTCACGCTGGAAAACGTGCTCGAATCGCTCGTTGGCCAGATCCAGGACGAATTCGACCAGGAAAAATCCGAATTGACGGTCGTGGGTGAAAACATTTGGGAGGCCGCCGGGACGCTGCCGCTGCATGAATTGGAAAAAATCATCGGTGAAACGCAACACGAGGAAACGGTTGCCACCGCGAGCGGCTGGGTGACGCAAAGGCTCGGCGGTTTTCCGAAGGCCGGCGACGCGCTGACGATTGGCGCCTGTGAATTGCGCGTCGAGGAGATGGACGGACCGCGCGTGGCCCGCTTGAAGATCACCCGGCACACCGGGGTGGAAAAACCCGATTCTCTGTAGGAGCCGGAAGGCCGGATTCTGATTGAATTTACGATATGCGATTGACGATTTACGAATCATTTCCCAATTCACGCCTGCCGCGTAAATCGTATATCGTAAATCGAAAATAAAGGGTCACCACCGCCCGCCGCGAATGGCAAACGTTGCCGCCAGAACGGCGATGGTCCCATCCAGCGCGACAGCCACCCACATTGCGTGCAAAGCGGACGCGATCCCGAAAAGCAAAATCGCGCCGAGCCACACGGCGAGCGGATGAAAATCCGGCACCCGCCGGGCCGGATTTTTGTTGATGAGCGCCGGGGTGACAAACACCAGCATCAGCAGCGCCACGGCCGCCCAACTGAAAAAGTTTACCAGCGGCGCGCCCTGCCAGGTCAGTGGAAATTTTGTCGGCATCCAAAGCCAGTAATGTTTCACCCGCGAGGCAAACGGGTCGAAGGCGAGGTCGAACAACATCGTCAGTGCCGCCGTCAGGCCGATGAGCCAGAAACCATAGCTTCGGACTTTC
This sequence comes from Verrucomicrobiota bacterium, assembly GCA_049511835.1. Taxonomy (GTDB): domain Bacteria; phylum Verrucomicrobiota; class Verrucomicrobiia; order Limisphaerales; family UBA11358; genus UBA11358. Next base: position 9,054 of record JBEKXN010000050.1, read on the forward strand.
CGCCACGGGCGCAAAATCAACCGCCCCACGCCCCGCGAATTCAAAACTGCAATGACCCAGATCAGCGGCATCGCCCACGGCAGCGTCTTGAAAAATTGCGGTCCGGCTTCCGCGCCGAACAGAAACGGACCGAACGGAATTCCCGTTGTCACCCCGAGCGCATGGACCGCGCCGCCCATGAGCGCGATGACGGACGCGGCGAGCAAAACATTTTGCAGCGCCAACTGCCGTGCGAATGCGGTGATCGTACTCACCGTGGCCAGCAAAATCAGCAGCGCCTCCGGCCAGCCAGGCCGGCCGGGCAGTTCCAGCGACATGGCATTCGCCGCGAGCACCAGCACAAAGGCAGCGGCGAGCAGGACGACAAACAGCCAGTGGAACCACGCCTTCATTTTTTCAGCGGGCGTGGTTGCCGGCTGGTTTTCGGGCTGGGTGGACGGTCGCATGTTCCCGGAGCGTATAAATTTGCCGCTGCCAGTGCAGTTAAATTTTTTTGAAATCGTCCCCCAACTTTTTTTTCGGTTTTCGAGGGCAAGACCGGATTTCCCTTGTTCCCCGGCGGCAAACGTGCTTTGCTCTGCGGTCGGAGAATTCATCATGACGCTGGACGAAGCCAAAAGTTTCATCAGGACCTGCGCGAACCAGATGAACGCGCGCTATGGCCGGACCGTTTTTGATGAATGGGCGGTGGTGTCACTCGCGGAAAACAAGGCGCGGGTGTTGGTTTACTACGGCCCGCGCAATGACGATTTCCTGAAGAATTTCGTGAGGGATTTGGGCGCCTTGCGCGCGGAACTGGTTGGCGGGAGATATGGCGTGGGTGACTTCGAATTTGCGCGGTATGGCGCCGGCACGGGTTTCGAGTCGTTCATGGTTTTGGGCTCCGGTGCCTACCTCATCTGCAACAACACCGCTGAATCCATGGAGTCCATCGCGAAAAATCCGCGCTGGCTCAACGCCCAGGTGCCGTTTGCCGAGTTGAGCGACAGGGTACGGGATAATCCGCTGACGGTTTCCGGAGACACGCAGTTCTTCAAAAAGCCCCTGTGACGGTGTGGCGGCGCTTCAGCCCAGCAAACCTTTGTAGAGAAAATATCCGTAAGCTGCTACCAACACCCAGCCGATGAAGCGCGGCAATTGTCCGAACAGGGCGACGAAGAAAAAATGCACCAGCGTCGCGCCCAGAAGGATGAACATTCCAATTTGAAAAAACGGCGGCATGACCATTGTGTGATACAGCGCGTAAATGCCAAGGCACAGCGGAATGGAGACGTGCGCATCGCCGACCTGCGAGGCGTAAACCGTTTCCGGCTGCCCACGCCAGCCGTAGTAAAGCGCCAGCACGGCGTTGGGCAGCACCATCAGCCAGCCGCTGAGCCAGCCGAGATGTTTGGCGCTGATGAAACCGGTTTGAATGCCGGAAATCCACATCACCAGCCAACTGGTGCTGATGTAAATGCCATACGCGCCGACGGCCAGGATGGCCAGGTCAAACGGCAGCGTCCAACCCATGGATTTGCCCTGCCGCACGTTGGCCTTGAGCACTTCAAAAAAATGGAAGCATTGCCAGAATAAAAACAGCCCCACCAGCACCAGGCCGTCGTTGAAATTCAATTCACCCTTGCGTCCGAGCGCCCAGACCGCGCCGGTGAAAAACAATACCGCCGTGAGCGTGAGCAGCAGCGAAAGCCGGTTGAGTTCATGCGCCTTGTTGCCGGTTTTGCCGTTCTTCTTTTGCTTGGGTAATATGCTCATTCGCCAGAAAATCGCGGGCAGGCCGAGCACGAGCGTCATGTTCGTGACATTGTTGACCAGCGAGTTCGTCATCACGTCCGCGCCGGAACCGCCCGTGCGCCCGATGATGAACGTGAAGATCAGGTTGCCCATGCCGGTGCAATACGGCATGACGAGCGTGCCGAGCACCGTGCCTTCGAAGCCCTTGGCGCTCAAAACTTCCAGCCGCCAGACCATCAGGAACGACGCGACAACGAACAGCGCCAGAAACAGCCACGGCGCGTAAGGCCCTTTGGCTTCAATCCAATGGATGAAGGGATTCAGCACGGACACGGAGTCTAATGGAAGCCATTTCCGGAGGCGATATTAAAGCGGATGATAAACCACGAAATACACGAAACACACGAAATGAAGGTAAAATGAAATCCCAACGGGATTTTATCATTCAGCCCGGCGTTGACGCATCAGCGGCTACGCCGGGTAACAAGCCACAAAAGCATTCACAACTCTGAAAGAGTTTTATCAATCCCAAACATACCGTTCATCGAATTCAATTTCGTATTTCCGCAAAAATTCCCGGAACTCATCCTGAAACGAAACTTTACGATGATGTTCCTCTTGGCCAGCGATGTAATGCTTCACCGTTTCGACCTGTGAAAAACCGATGGAAAAAATGCCGTAACCATTCTGCCAGGCAAAATCGTTCAGGTCGGGACTTTTCGTTTTCAGCCAGAGCGACGAACCGCGTTTGACTTCCTTGACCATTTCCGCCGCCTCGCAAGTGCGTGAGAGCGTCGAGAGCAGGTGAACGTGATCTTCCACGCCGCCGATGATGAGGGGCTGGCAATCGTGATTCGTCAGGATGCCGCCGAGGTAACGGTGCAATTCATCGCGCAATGATTTGTCGCGGAGAAGCAGGCGGCGGTCTTTGGTCGAGAAAACGGTGTGAACCAGAATTTTGGCGAGCGATTGGGGCATGACGGGATGATGGAGAAGCCCGGCGGTTCATTCAACTCTTTCAGAGTTGATGATTGGTGTGGTCACATACCCAGGGTGGCTCGTCCCTCGCAACCCTGGGCTGGATGATTTGAATCCCGTTGGGATTCAAAACGATGCGAAGGGTTGCAAAAGAATAAATCCCAAAGGGATTTTATCAATCAGCCCAGCGTTGGACGACGACAGTCGGCCTACGCTGGGTGGACAAACGCAAATGAACGCAACCCGGAACGGGTTGCATCGGTTTGGCATGCGGTGATGCAACCGCGTTACGGTTGATGATTTCATTTGACGATAACCCAGGGTAGCTCGTTCCTCGCAACCCTGGGCTGGATGATTTGAATTCCGTTGGGATTCCAAAAGCGTCAGGCGTATAGCGATAACTCACGAATTGCGCGTCACAAACCACTGAGGGGCGAGATCGTAGTTGAGCTACATTTTGGACAACGCACCGGAGGTGTATTTCGGCGTGATTCCCACTGGTAGCCACATTTGGTACATTGCATGCGACCGTACCATTTCTTTGGATCGTAGAAGAAAGCAGCAATTGCAAAAATGATAACAAAGGCGATGGTCGTTATTAACCACATGGGCATCTCTTCATCACCACTTGAACTGTGACGTGCGGCCAAGATAACAGCCAAATTGATGGATGACTGCCCCATTGTTTTCCTAAAAATTTTCCATCGCCCGCTCAATCCGCTGCATCACCTTTTCCTTCCCCAGCACTTCGAGTAGGTGGTAGAGGCTCGGGCCGGCGGGTTTGCCGGTGACGGCCAGCCGGCACGGGTGTACCAGCACGCCGGCTTTCACACCGAGCGCCTTGGCGGTTTCCTTGAGCGCGGCTTCGAGCGCCCCGGCGTTGAACGCGGGCGCAGCGGCAAACGCGTCGCGGAGCTTTTCCAGTCGCGGTTTGTTTTCGGGCACGAAATCTTTTTTCGCCGCCTCGACGTCGTATTCGATTTTGTCGGTGAAATAAAATCCGGCGTAGGCGGGCAGCTCGCTGAACAGCTTGGACTTGCCCTTGCAGGTGTCGAGCGCGGCCTTGACGTAGGGCAGGGGAAAGGCGTTCGTGTTTACGCCGGCCTTGGCGAAAGCGTGGACGGCCAGTTCGTAAAAACGGTCATCGCCGAGTTCGCGGGCATATTCGCCCTGCAACCAGAGCAGTTTCTCGTAGTCGAATCGCGCGTTGTGCCGGAGAATTTGCGGCAAATCAAAGCGCTCAACGACCTCGTCGCGCGTCAGTTTTTCGCGGTTGTCCTTGGGCGACCAGCCGAGCAGGCAGAGATAATTCACCACGGCTTCGGGCAGGAAACCTTCGTCGAGATAAGTCGTGAGCGACGCCCCTTTGTCGCGTTTGCTCATCTTGGTGCCGTCGCCGTTCAGAATGAGCGGGATGTGCGCGTAATGCGGCGGCTTCACGCCGAATGCCTGGAAGAGCGCGATGTGCTTGGCCGTGTTGCTCAGGTGGTCCTCGCCGCGCATGACGTGCGTGACATCCATTTCCAAATCATCAATGACGTTGACGAGATGAAACACCGGCTGGCCGTCAGAACGCTGAATTACAAAATCGGGATCGGCCTCCTCGCGGTCGGTGAGTTTGCGGACGACATCGCCGACAACGAGATCATGAATCGTGATTGGCTCGCGCTGCATTTTGAATTTGACCGCGCCTTCATGTTCGTAGGCGAGGCCGCGCGACAATAACGCCTCGACGCGGCGCTGGTAATTTTCCTTCCGCTGACTTTGGAAATAGGGACCGAAGTTGCCCTTGCTTGGGCCGGTGGCGTCGCCGGTGAGCGGGCCTTCGTCCCAGTCCAGGCCGAGCCAGCGCAGGCCGTTGAGGATGACGTCCACGGCCTCCTGCGTGTTGCGCGCAGCATCGGTGTCCTCGATGCGGAGGATGAGCGTGCCGCCGGTGTGGCGGGCGTAAAGCCAGTTGAAGAGCGCGGTGCGCGCGCCGCCGATGTGCAAATAACCGGTCGGCGAGGGAGCGAATCGGACGCGAGGTTTCATGGATTTAATTTAACCACGGATGAACACGGATGAACACGGATAAAATTCAGGGCATAATTGGGAATTAATGCGTTTGGTCCAACTGTTGCAACACGGCGCAGAGCGCGGCCAGCCGGGGCACGGGCACGCCGGCCTTCTGCGCCCGACGCAGCGGTTCGAGAAACATGCTTTCCAGTTCCAGCGACCGGCCGCATTCAAAATCCAGAAGCGTGGACGCCTTGTAAGCGCCCATCGTCCGTGTGCGTTCGATTTGTTCTTCGGCACAGGAAGCGGGAATCTCAAACCCCAACGCGGCGGCAGCGGCGAGGACTTCCAACATCAGTTCGCGCAGGAGTTTTTCCCAGCGCGGATCGGCGAGCAGTTTGTCGGTGGTCAAAACCGGGCCGGGAGAGTGACGGATGACCAGCCTTTGCCGCGGCTTCGGCCGACAGGCGGGTGGCGGGTGACGGGTGGCAAAAACCTCATAACCCGCTGCGCCGGCGACGCCGAGTCCGTTGAAGGGAATGTTCCAGACCAGTTTTTCCCATTGCGCCTGCGCCAGGTTGTCCGTGACTTTACAGGGCACCCCGGCATCTCGAAACATTGCCGCCAGTTTCTGCGTGCGTGGCCCGGCCCGGCGCTGAAACTCGCCGAGCACGATCATCCCGTACTCCAGGTGATGGATGACGCCCGGTTTGACGCGATTCAGGCAAACAAAACAGAGTCCGCTGAGAATCTGTTCCGGCAAAAAGAGCCGCGCCAATTGTTCCGTGTTGCCCAGACCATTTTGCAGCGTGACAACGGCAGTCGGTGGCCCGACCAATGAAGGCAGCAATTTCGGGAACTGGTCGTTGGCGGTCGTTTTCAGTCCGATCAACACCACGTCGCACACGCCGATTTCATCCGGCGTCCTTGCGCATCCGGGTTGAACGTGAAAATCGCCTTCAATGCTGCGGATGGTCACGCCTCTTTGCCGCACCGCGTCGTAGTCGGAGCGGAGCAGGAAATGAACGTCCTGTCCGGCGCGACAGAGCCTGGCGCCGTAGTAGCTCCCCACGGCCCCGCAACCGACAACAGCGATTTTCATAATTTCAAATTACGCATGGCAAATGATCGCCCTGACAGCATCCGCCATTCGCGTTCCAAAATTAAACAAAAAAAGGCGCTCCGGCCAAAATCAGAATGCCTTGGGAGAAAGTCCTGGCTTACTTGCTGCCGCGGTGCCGGCAGCCGTCGGCGAAGGGCAAATCAGACGCGGGATTTCAAATCGGGCTTTTTTTACAGGACTTTTTCCGGCTGCCCTTTTCTATTTCGATAATAAGCCACCAGTGATGCGGAATCGTCCTGGCCTTTGATGATTTTCACAATGGCCAAAAAATCAGGTTGACGTCGAAAGCCCCAGATTGTCCGCCACGAATCGCCCAGCCTCATTAATTCCATCCACTTTCTCGACAAAAACCAGGTGGCCCCGCTGGTGCTCCATTCACCCAACCCCGCACAGGCGATCAGCGAACAAGAGGGAAAATACGGGGAACGAATTCTAAGGATAAAACCGTAGTCATGCTCAGGCGTGGCTTCATACGGCAGCCGTTCTCCCGATTTAAGAACAAAATATTCATGCTCCATTTCGATGAAAATGTTGCTGGTGCAGGCCAGAATGTCCGTCGTCTTGTAATTAGTTCCCGGGCCTCCCAGAGCCACGAAATTTCCTTCGTTCGATTGAACGGCTATGGAATCAGAAACCAATCTGACATCCTTCATTTTTACCTGGCCAAACAACCGGGCCAGATAGGTGGAGGCTCGCACCTCGGATTCGCTGACCGGATTTTCAATGGAAAATGTTCCTACGAGTGATACGGCCCCGCCCGGTCTGGGTTGCTTCCGGTAGAAATGGGTAATTCGTTCGCCATTGACGACCAGGGGCGGCAAAACGAATTTTCCGTAGGCAATCACCAGGGGAGCATCCGGTTTGAGCGCCGTTCCCAATACGCGGGTAAGATGAAACCGGCCCAGCCGGTTGTGGACTTTTAGATAAAGGACCGTGAGCAACGCAACAACACATCCGCCTAGAATATTTGGCAGAAGTTCTTTTACGCAGGCATTCATGGTTTCGTCCAACTTTGTGGACGATGCGGCGTTAATTGTCCAGTTCAACAAAAAAGGCGCTCCGACAAGTCGAAGCGCCTTTGATTAAAGCCGGGGCTTATTTGCCGCCGAGGATGGCGTCCTTCGCGGCTTTGGCGACGCGGAACTTCACGACTCGCTTGGCCGGAATCGAAATGGTTTCGCCGGTCTTGGGGTTGCGGCCCATGCGGGCGGCGCGGTTCTTCAGCACGAGCTTGCCGATGCCGGGCAGTGTGAAGGTGTCCTTCGCGTGCTTGTAGGCAAGGGTGGCGATGTGTTCGAGGATTTCGACCGCTTGCTTCTTGGAGATTTCAGCCTTCTCAGCAATTGCGGCGGCGAGTTGGGATTTCGAGAGTGCGTTTGCCATATCGGTGTCCTTGATGGTTGTTGTTTTACGGTTTTTGGTTAAAAAGTCATTTGACTTGGGTAGAATTAAAGAAGTTCGCCCGGGTTGTGCAAGCAAAAAAACATAAAAAATAAGGGCTTTCTTTTTACCGTCTGAGACCCGGACTTGACTTTGCGGAACATTTTCACACCATCCGCCCGTGCCGCTCTTTACAATTCAAAGCGAGTTTCACTACGAAGTCGTCCGCAAAATCTTTGAGGGCGGCATGGGGATTGTCTATGAAGCCGAGCAGAAAGGTGCGCGCAATTTCGTCAAGCGTATCGCCATCAAGATCATCCGCTCCCATTACGCGAGCCAGAAGATGTTCATCGAGAATTTCATCGGCGAGGCCAAACTCGTCGCCGATTTGATCCACACGAACATCGTCCAGACCTATCATCTCGGCGAAACCAACGGCGTTTGTTTCATCGCCATGGAATTGCTTCGCGGCGTGAATCTGGAGCAGTTCACCCGCCATCTGGCCGACAAACGCCGCGTGTTGCCGAAGGAACTCGCCGTGTTCATCACCAGCCGGGTCGCGCGCGGCCTGGCCTACGCGCACGCCAAAACCGACAAGGACGGCAAGCCGCTGGGCATCGTTCACCGCGACGTGAGTTTCAAAAACATCATGATCGCCTTTGAGGGCGACGTGAAGCTGACCGATTTCGGCGTCGCCAAGGCGCGCGGCTTTCTGACCGATCAGGAGGGTGAAGTCATCGCCGGCAAGGCCGATTACATGAGTCCCGAACAGGCCGATTTTCAAGTTACCGACAAGCGTTCCGACCTTTTTTCCGCCGGGGTGGTCCTGGCGCATCTGTTGCTGGGGCGGAATTTGTTCAAGGGCGAAACCTCCGAGGAATCGCGCAACCGCATCCTGAACCAGCCGATTCCTGATTTTTGCGCGCTCGACCCGCGCATTGACGACAAACTCAACGATATTCTGCATCACTGTCTCGCGCGGGATTTGACCCGCCGTTACGCGACCGCCGACCAGTTGATGTATGACCTCGAATACTACATCTACCATGGCGGTTACGGCCCGACCAACGAGACGCTCGGCAAATTCATCCGCGAACTGTTCGGCCAGACTGCCCCCCATCAGGCCGAGGAAACGCACGTTAAAACCATCATCCTCGAAGAAACCGCGCGGCTCAACGAACGCGCCAAAAAATGAAACGCGCTCCTGCCCAAACCGTCAAACTTGGGCTGATTCAAACCGCGTGCTCCGCCGACCCCGACGCGAGTTTGAAAAAGACGCTGGCGCTCGCCGGCCGCGCGGCCCAACGCGGCGCGCAAATCATCTGCACCCAGGAATTGTTCCGCTCGCAGTATTTTTGCCAGGACGAAGACCACGAAAATTTCAAATTGGCCGAACCCATCCCTGGCCCTGGCACCGATGCTTTCTGCAAACTGGCGAAGAAACACAAGGTAGTCGTCATCGCCTCGCTTTTTGAGAAACGCGCCGCCGGCGTTTATCATAACACCGCCGCGATCATTGATGCCGACGGCTCGCTGCTGGGCATCTACCGCAAGATGCACATTCCCGACGACCCGCTTTACTACGAGAAATTTTATTTCACGCCCGGCGACCTCGGCTTCAAGGCCTGGCAAACACGTTACGGCAAAATCGGCGTGCTGATTTGCTGGGACCAATGGTATCCGGAAGCTGCGCGGCTGACCGCCCTGCAAGGCGCGCAGATCCTGTTTTACCCGACCGCCATCGGCTGGCATCCGCACGAGAAAAAGAAATTGGGCGAACGTCAGCACGACGCGTGGGAAACCATCCAGCGCAGCCATGCCATCGCCAACGGTTGCTATGTGGCGGTGGTCAACCGCATCGGGCACGAAAAACTCGCGGGCAAAGGCATCGAATTCTGGGGCCAGAGTTTTGTAGCCGGGACCTCCGGCGAAATCCTCGCCAAAGCCGGCGCGGACCGGGAGGAAATTTTGATTGTGCCCGTTGACCTTGCCGCCGTGGACGACGCGCGCACGCACTGGCCGTTCCTGCGTGACCGGCGGATTGATGCTTTTGGAAACCTGACGAAACGGTTTGTGGATTGAGGCAAAGTCACGAAGTGACGATCGGAAATTAGCCAGCTACGAAGTGGCTGGTGCAAACGGACAAATTAAATTCGTGCCGGCGGCACGACGGAAGGTGAAAAACCCGATGTCCCTTCAGGACGCAAAATTTTGTGGGCATAATTACCAGCCACCTTGTGGCTGGCTAATTTCCGGGTGTCCCTACCGGGACGAAATGCTCGTTTGTATGCAACTTCTGTGTTTTTGTGGTGATTATAAATTATGGATTCTGATTCCGCTTCTTCCAAATCATCCTGGTCATGGTTGCTTACAGTTGTCCTTTTGATCGCAATCATCGGACTGCTGGTTGCTATTGCCGTTCCAAATTTTGTTCACGGCGGCTCAACTAAATTAAATGCAATCATTAACCATCTTCGTCAGATTGACGCTGCAAAACATCAGTGGGCTTTAGAACGTGGACTGACAAACGCCTCTCAACTGAACCGAGTTATCACGGAAAGGGATTTAGCTCCGTATTTGCTACCGTCTTTCACGCAAAATCAAGATTTCGGGAATCCCGTATTTGGTGAATTGTATTTAATCAGGGATTTGAATCAACCGCCCGAAGCCGTGTTGACGCGAAAACTGACTGAACGATGTGTTGATTCTACATTGCCAAAAGGCACGATCATCCGACTTGATCCGGGACCGGGAAGTGAGTGTTATGAAATCATCTCGCCCGATGGATCATCCAAGATTTTCCGCTGGATGCATGGAACTTTGACGATTACGAATAGATAATCTTTCTTTACAATTGCCGTTATAATTCTGTTATCCAAATATTATAGAGATGAAACTTTCTTGGATTACCGGCTCCAACGGGCTGATTGGAAATTATATCGTCCAGTCCGCGCCGAAGCTCGCCCCGCACTGGCGCGTGCGGGCGTTGACCCGTGCCGATTTTGATTTGCTCGATTTTGATGCCGTTCGCCGCGAGTTTCAGAAAGACAAACCGCAACTCATCATTCATTGCGCGGCGGTCAGCACGCTGGCAGCGGTGCAGGCTGATCCTGCGCTGGCGCGGCGCGTGAATGTTGAAGCCACCCGCCTTCTCGCGGAATTGGCGGCTGACGTTCTGTTTATTTTCTTTTCCTCGGACCTGGTTTTTGATGGCCGCAAAGGGAATTACACCGAAACCGACGCGATGAACCCGATTCACATTTACGGCGAAACCAAAGCCGCCGCCGAGGAAATCGTTTTGCGCAATCCGCGCCACACCGTCGTGCGCACATCGCTCAACGGCGGCGTGTCGCGCGCGGGCAATCGCGGTTTCAACGAGCAGCTCCGCCGGTCGCTGCAAACATCGCAAGGAATGAAACTGTTCACGGACGAATTCCGCTGCCCGATTTTTGCCGGCGAGACGGCGCGCGCAATTTGGGAACTGGTGAATCAAGGGCGCACCGGACTTTTTCACGTTGCGGGCGCGGAAAAACTTTCGCGCTGGCAAATCGGCCGGCTCATTGCGGCGCGCTGGCCGCAGCTCAATCCCAAAATCACACCGGGTTCGGCAAAGAATTTCCCCGGTCCGCCGCGCGCGTTGGACACGTCGTTGAACATCGTCAAGGTCCAAAAAGTTTTGTCGGTGCCATTGCCCGGCCTGGGCGAATGGCTGGCGGCAAACCCCCAGGAGCCGTTCTGACACGCAAAATACAAGTCCGCAGCCCACAGTCTCCGGTCCCCGGTCAAAAACCTTCGGACACCCAAGATCTTGGCGTTTCGACTGTAAGCTGTGGACAGAAGACTGCGGACTCAGCCTACCGTGGACGCCTGGCGCCGTCGCCGACGGGTCTTCTGCATCTCGGCCATGCGCGCACGTTTTGGGTGGCGCAGGAGCGGGCGCGGGCGAATGGCGGCACTTTGGTTTTGCGCAACGAAGACATTGACTCCACCCGCTTCAAACTGGAGTTCGTTCCGCAAATGATCGAAGACCTGCGCTGGTTTGGCTTTGGATGGCAGGAAGGGCCGGATTGCGGCGGGCCTTTTGGACCGTATTCGCAAAGTGAACGGCGGCCGTTCTACGCCGCCGCGCTGGAAAAGCTCCGTGAACGCGGATTCATTTATCCATGCACCTGTTCGCGCAAGGACATCCGGGATGCCGCCAGCGCGCCCAACGCCGGCGACGACGAGGGACCCATCTACCCCGGCACGTGCCGGCCCAAGGGTGACAAGTGGCAAGTGACAAGTGACATGAATGCCGCGCTTGCTTCCTTGTCACCTGCCTGCCGTGCCGAAGCTTCTGAGCGAAGGCTGGTCACCTGTCACGTGCCACGCGCCCCGAATTGGCGCTTTCGCGTTCCCGACGGCGAGGCTATTTCCTTCACGGACGGCAATTTTGGCGCGCAGCAGTTCGTGGCGGGAAAGGATTTTGGCGATTTCGTCGTATGGCGGCACGACGACGTGCCGGCGTATCAACTGGCGTGTGTGGTGGACGACGCGGCGATGCAAATCACCGAGGTCGTGCGCGGAGCAGATTTGCTGATGAGCACGGCGCGGCAGATTCTGCTTTACCGGGCGCTGGGTTTGACGCCGCCGGCGTTTTACCACTGCGCACTGATGCTTGACGAAAACGGGAAGCGGCTGGCCAAGCGTCACGACTCGCTGAGTTTGCGGACGCTCCGCGAACAGGGGAAAACGCCGGAAGAACTGCGCCGATTTTGATTTTCGCGTTCTCTTCGGTCAAAATTCGTGTGGGAATTCCCCAAAAAGTGCTTGTGATTTTCCCGCGTTTCGGCAGTGTCTTTAAGCTTCCGACCGAAACTGTGGGAGAACAAAGAGGTGGGGTTCGGCGGATGGATTTGCTGAGGTAAGATGCAACCACTCAAACTGATAATCGCGTGCGCCTTTCTTGTTTGCGCCCCACTCGCCGCGTTGAACGCGGCAACGGGCGAAGCCGCTCCTGCTGCCACCCAGCCCGCCACTTTGGTGGCATCCGGCGCGGCACCGGCCGCTTCCGCGGAACATGGCCTTCCTCAGAGCGCCCAGTCCCTCGGTCGTAAAGGCGGTTTTGTCACCAATTCCATGCTGGTAACGTGGATGGTGGCGGTGGGCGTGATTTTATTTGCCCGGTTCGCCACCCGGAAAATTCAGGAAGTGCCGTCGGGCGCGCAGAACTTCTGGGAATGGCTGGTGGAGGGACTTTACGGTTTTCTCGAGAGCATCATCGGAACGGGACTGGTGAAGAAAACGTTCTGGTTCTTCGCGACGATTTTCATTTTCATTTTGGCGACGAACTGGTTCGGGCTGATTCCCGGTGCCGGCACGATTGGCTGGGGACATCAAGGTGAACACGGTTTTGAGGTGACACGACCGCTGCTGCGGGCTGGCAATGCCGACCTGAACATGACGTTCGCGATGGCCATGATTTTCTTCGCTTGCTGGACGGTTTGGGCTCTCCAATTCAGTGGCGTCAAAGGCACCTTCCTGCACATTTTCGGCCCCCAAGGCGACAGCACCGGCGTCATCAAGTATTTGATGATCGTGGTGTTCTTCGCCGTCGGCTTTCTGGAGATGCTCTCGATTGCCTTCCGGCCGATTTCTTTGAGCTTCCGTCTTTACGGCAACATGTTTGCAGGCGAGAGCCTGCTGGAGGCCATGTCGAACCTGGTTCAGCATCCCGCCTGGGCCAGGGTCGTCTTTGGCGCGCTGCTACCCGTGCCGTTTTATTTCATGGAACTGCTGGTGGGCTTTATCCAGGCGATGGTTTTCATGCTCCTGACCGCCGTGTTCACGGCGTTGATTTGCACGCATGAAGAGGCAGCCGGCGAAGGTCACCATTAAACCATGGAAAATTTCAGCGGCTTGACCGTGTTCAATCGCGGGAGCCGTTGAGCAACGAAAGGAAAAAATATGTTAACGCCAATGTTGGCAGAGATGAGCGGCAGCATTCACGTCGGTCTGGCCGGCCTCGGTT
>JBEKXN010000051.1:0-21984 GCA_049511835.1 Verrucomicrobiota bacterium
CCAGCCTGCGGGTTCAGGCGACTTTCCAGTCGCCTCTTTCGTGCTGATCAATCACGGGACAAGAATGTCCCGCAAACCCGCAGACAAGAATGTCTGCGCTACATCAAAGTTGTAACCGCTCTAACGTCCGCTGCGCGGATTGTGCTCACGAGCCCCTGACTTCTCCGGTGATCAAGTTTGGGATTCGCAGCAGCTCATTCCTCCGAAATATTTTTAGCGATGTGACGCCAGAGGCAACGTCTGGCCGGAATCCGCCGATTGATAAACCGCCGGTTGCAAACCCGCCAGCGAATCGGTGTGTTTATGGTGCCGCCAGGCGAAGCTGGCGAAGAAAACGATCAAAACAATTCCCAAAACAGTGGTGCCAACCACCCCGATTTTCCAATTCAGCTTCGAGAGCAGAAACATCAGCCGGTCGAGCGGGGTGTTCGACGCTTCAGTCAACGGCGGCGGCTCGCTGAATTTTTCCGTCCGCCCCAGCTCGTCGGTGAGCACGGCCATGATTTGCGGCACGTCGAGCTTGAGCAGCGTGGCGTAATTTTTCACCGAACCCCGAATGTAAATTGGCGCGGAAAACACATTGAAGTTCCCCTCTTCCAGCGCGCGGATGTGGTCGGTGCGGATTTTCGTGACGTCCGCAACCTGTTGGATCGTAAGTTTCCGGGCTTCGCGCGCGACACGGAGTTGTTCGGCGACCGTTGACATGGCCATATTATTCAAAGGTTTTAAGCAATTTAGCAATCCAAATAGCACGAAAGAGGCCAATTTTTGCCGGTTTTCAGTCCTTTTGAGCCGGTTGAACCATCAAGCCGCAGAGGGCGTTATTGCGGTGCAGGTCTATTCCAGTCATAATCTTCCCAGTGGTTCTCCGGTGGGTTGCAAGTTGAGTTTGAGTTTTATTTCACACCTCAGACTACTCCGTCCATCCGCCAGGAGACACCCTTCGCCCGCTCACGCTTAATGCTCTACAGTCCTTACGATTGACACTTTTCTCCCCGGCACGGCAAGAATCCCTTGCTCGTTTTACGATAAATTTAACGCTTGGTGGCCGGCTTTAAGCGTTGCGATGATTTGCTCCGCTTCATACACGCACCCGGCCCACGTCCCGCCGCTGGCCAGTTGCAGGGCGGCCCAAAGCCGCGTGTCCTCCGGCAAAGCGGCATTCGGCGCAAGGTCTTTTCGCGGTACGCGGGCGGCCAGCAGCCGGCGGCCTTCTTTCGGCGTGAACTTGCGCCGGCCTTCGCCCACCAGATCGACACTTCCCTCATTGCGCGTGCAATCAATATGAATTCGAATGATGTCGCCGTCCAAAACCTTGCCGATGGGACCGCCCGCCAGTCCTTCGGGGCCGATATGCCCGATGCACGCACCGGTTGAGAGCCCCGAAAAACGCGCGTCGGTCAACAAGGCAACCTGTTTGCCAAAGGGCAAATGTTTAAGCGCACCGGTGACCTGATAGGTTTCTTCCATGCCCGTGCCCATCGGCCCAACGCCGGTCAGGACCAGCACGTCACCGGCTTTGATGCGTCCTTGTTTGATGGCCGCCATTGCGTCCTTCTCGTTCACAAAAACGCGCGCCGGGCCTTCCTTGCGATAAACGCCGTCCGCGTCCACGACCGACGGATCAATCGCCGTGGCTTTCACCACCGAACCTTCCGGCGCGAGATTGCCGCGCGGAAAAACCAACGTGCCAGTGAGGCCACGTTCCCGGGCTTTGTCCGGCGGAAAGATGACTTCGTCGGCGTCCACACCATCCTGCTGCTTCAATAATTCCCGGAAACGCCGGCGACGTTCGGATTTCTCCCACCAATCCAGGTTTTCGCCCAAAGTTTTTCCCGTGACGGTGAGCACCTCCACGTTGAGCAAATTCAATCGCCGCAGATGCAACATCACTTCCGGCACGCCGCCCGCCAGGAACACGCGGACCGTGGGATGCTGAATCGGCCCGTTCGGCAGCACGCTGACCAGCCGGGGGACCCGGCGGTTGACGGAAATCCAATCATCCACCGTCGGACGTTTCAGCCCGGCAGCGTGGGCGATGGCCGGAATGTGCAACAGCAGATTGGTCGAGCCACCAAACGCCGCGTGCAGCATCATCGCGTTCTGGATGCTCCCGGAGGTCAGAACATCACGCAGCTTGAGCTTGCGTTCATGCAGTTGATGCAGCGCGCGGGCCGAACGCCGGGCCATGTCCAGCCAGACCGGTTGTCCCGAAGGCGCGAGTGCCGAATGCGGCAAGGAAAGTCCAAGCGCTTCACTGACCACCTGCGCCGTCGCCGCCGTGCCTAAAAATTGACAGCCGCCGCCCGGCGAACCGCAGGCGCGGCAACCCAGGTCGGCCGCTTCCGACAACGTAACCAGTCCATGGGCGAAGCGGATGCCCAGCGTTTGCACCGTGCCGGCATCTTCAGCCGCGTCTGCCGGCAACGTGACTCCGCCGGGAACAACCACGCAGGGCAAATCCGGCAGACCCGCGACGGCCATCATCATCGCCGGCAAACCTTTGTCGCACGTGGCGACGCCGAGCACACCGGCGCGCAATGGCAGCGAGCGGGCCAGGCGCCGGAAAATGATGGCGGCGTCATTCCGGTAAGGCAGACTGTCGAACATGCCCGCGGTTCCTTGGGTCCGGCCATCGCACGGGTCGGAGCAAAAACCGGCGAAGGGAATGGTTTGCAGCCGGCGAAATTCCTCCGCGGCGGCTTGAACGAGCAATCCGATTTCCCAATGACCGGTGTGATAACCGAGCGCAACCGGTTCGCCGTCAGGCGCGCGCAATCCGCCCTGGGTGCTGAGAATTAAAAACTGTTTGCGACCGGCCTCAGCCGGATTCCAGCCCATGCCGGCGTTTTGCGTCATCCCAAACAAATCGCCGCTGGGGCTGTTCCGGAGCATTTCCCCGGTAATCGGCAGACTCCCCACCGGACCGCGGGCATGGGTCTGAATTTGATAGATTTCCGGGATGGCGGAATCGAACACGTCGTGGCTGGAACTCATAATTTGATTCAAACATCAAGATGTCAGGAGACCCGCCGAAAGCAATTCAACAAACCAAGCTTTGACCACGAAACACACAAAAGACACGAAAACTTTTTAACCGCTAATGAACGCGAATTAGCGTGAAAGTTAAGACAGGGCCGGAGGCCCGAAGGAGAATAGCCCGGGGTAAGCGAGTCTTCGAGCGCCACCCCGGGCAAAAGACCCCAATATTTCCCAAGCCCCAGGAGGGGCGACAGAAGATTCAACCACGAAACACTTAGCGCGGCAATGGCCGCAAGAAAACGGAGCGCGGCTGTGTCTAGGGCGGTTCCAACTTTGATGTAGCGCAGACATTCTTGTCTGCGGGTTTGCGGGACATTCTTGTCCCGTGTTTCATCCTCACGAAAGAGGCGACTGGAAAGTCGCCTGAACCCGCAGGCTGGAAAGCCTGCGCTACGTAATAACTGGAAATGCTCTAAAAAACCAGCCGCAGCGCGTCTGCAAGCCGGCAGACAGGGGAAAATTTGAACGTCCTCGCGCCAGCCAGACTGCTGCGACTGGTGCGCCGCACACAGTCGCGCTCCGAAAATTTGCGCCAATGAACAAAACTTTCATGGATAGTAGTACAAAAGACACGAAAACTTTTCAGCCGCAAAAAGGCACAAAATCAAATCTCGGAGGGCCAAGCTCTGCAGCCCAAACTTCAATCCGGATTTTGAACAACAAGGAAACAAAGGACACGAAGAGCACAAGAAGTAGGGCGTGGTCTCCGTAGCAGGGCTACTGAGGAGGACGGGCACCCCACTTTTCGAGTAGGACGCGTTTTTTACGGTTTCAAAGAAAAGTTTGCGCCGACTCACGTCGTCGGCTACGCCCTCCGGATTTCGCGCCAATTCGTGCAATTCGCGTAAAAGATTCTGCGCTTTTTTGCGGCCAATGAATTTCGCGTTTATCCGTGTCCATCCGTGTTCATTCCGCCGTCGCCGAGGCTATGGCGGACAGGCCGCGGTTAAAATTCCTTGCCGGAATTCATATCGCCAAACGCCAGCGGGCTTGCTAAAAACCCGCACTCCGAACTTATGACACAACAACGTTGGTGGCGCATCATCCCCGTCGCGTTGCTCATGTACACGATCTCGTACATCGATCGCACCAACGTTTCGCTCGCCCTCGACCCGAAAATTTCGAACCTGATGAAGGACCTCTTCATGGACGACCGCATGAAGGGCGAGGCGGCGGGCATTTTCTTCTTTGGCTACCTTCTGTTGCAAATTCCCGGAGGCTATTTCGCGTCGCACTGGAGCCCGCGAAAGCTCATCAGCCTGTGTCTGATTGCCTGGGGCATTTGCGCGGTGGGTTGCGGTCTGGCGCAAACATTCAGGCAATTTGAATGGATGCGCTTCCTGCTGGGCGTGGCGGAAAGCGCCGTGTTTCCGGCCACCCTGGTCCTGCTGGCGAGTTGGTTCCCGCGCGCCGAACGCGCGCGCGCCAACGCCTACTGGAACCTTTGCCAGCCATTGGCCATTGTGGGGTCCGCGCCCTTGACCGGCTGGCTGCTGGGCGCGTATGGCTGGCAGCAGATGCTGATCCTGGAAGGAATATTGCCTTTCATCTGGCTGCCCCTCTGGTGGTTTTGCATCCGGGATCATCCCCGGGAAGCGAAATGGATTTCGCCCGAGGAACGGGATTTTCTCGAAACCACTTTGCGCCGGGAACAGGTGGAGTTGGAGTCGCCCGTCAAGGTTTCATTTGGGGCATGGTTTCGCCAGCCGATGATTTTTGTCATGATCGCCCTCTATTTTCTTCACAACTGCGCCGTCTATGGTTGCATGACTTTTTTCACGAACGGGTTGAAGGGCCAGGGCTTCAGCGCATTGCAATATGGGATTCTTTTCGCAGTTCCCTATGCAGTTGCGGTCGTGGTGATGGTCCTTACCTCATGGCATTCGGACAAGACGCACGAGCGGCGGGGCCATGTCGCGGCGGTTTATACAATGAGCGGCATCAGTCTCATTTTAAGCGTGCGGTTGGGCCAGCACTTCTGGCTTTCCTATGCGTTTATGTGTCTGGCCATACCGGGTCCGTTTGCCGGCATGGCACCCTTCTGGGCCATTCCGGGTGAAACGCTGCCGCGGAACGTGATGGGGATTATCATGGGGCTGGTCAATGCCTTCGGCAATCTGGGCGGTTTTGCCGGACCGTACATCATCGGCTCGCTCTTGAAAGAATATCACAGCACCGCGATTGCTTTCAGCGTCATCGGCGCCGGCATGCTGGGTTGTGCCGGGCTTGCTTTTTTGCTGCCGAAAGCAAAGCAACGAATCCGTTGAGGAATCACGTTCCCATGATGAATCCGAAAAAGTTTGCTTTGCACTGTAGCGGCGGTCTATGACCGCCGCCAAACGAACACAGCGACGCTCATAGAGCGCCGCTACAAAAAGATGGAGACAGGCGGGACGCCTGTCCTACGATAATTGCATTTATGAAACTCTGCCGGTTCAAAAACAAGCAAGGCCAGGTTCGCGTGGGTTTGGTTGCGGACGATTCCACGTTGCTCGACCTGACGCCGGCGGGAATCAATCAGATGCATCCGCTATTGGAATGCGCCGACCCGGTTTCGCAACTCGACCGGATTGCGAAGGAAAAGTTGCCGCGCCTGGCCTTGTCGGAGGTTCAATTGTGCGCCCCGGTGGAGCGGCAGGAGGTCTGGGCGGCGGGTGTCACTTATTTGCGCAGCAAGACCGCGCGCATGAAGGAATCCGATTTCAGCGCCACCGCCTACGACAAGGTTTATGCAGCGGAACGGCCGGAACTTTTTTTCAAATCGCTGGCGGAAAAAGCCGTCGCGACCGGCGAACCGGTCGGCATCCGGCGTGACGCGAAATGGAACGTGCCGGAACCCGAACTGGCACTGGTGATGAATTCGCGCGGGAAGATTGTCGGCCACACGATTGGCAACGACATGAGTTCACGCGACATCGAAGGGGAAAATCTTCTCTATCTGCCGCAGGCGAAAATCTACGACCGCTCCTGCGCGTTGGGTCCCTGGATCACGGTGGGCGCGACGGAAGCGGCAGCGCGGGAATGGAAAATCCGGATGAAAATCCAAAGGAATGGGAAAAATGTGTTCGCGGGCGAAACCTCGGCCGGCCAGATCAAACGCCGTTTCGAGGAGCTGGCCAGCTTTCTCTTTCGCGGCCAGGTTTTTCCCCACGGCGCCGTGCTGCTGACGGGAACCGGCATCGTTCCGCCCGAAACCTTTACGCTACAGGCGCGGGATGTGGTCGAGATTGAAATCACCGGAATCGGTTTGCTCCGCAACCCGGTAGTGTTAGTTTGACGCGGTTCTTGATCCTGGATGAAAAAGGTAGGGCTTGCTGTCCCAGCAAGCCGTCTGCGGCGCGTTAGGGACAACGCGCCCTACCGATAGGCATTTTGTTAATTTTATGAACCTGCACGGCCAGAATTTTATCGGCGACCGGCTCAGCCCCGGCGAGGGGAAGACCCTTCGCGCCACCAGCCCGTTGGACAGCAAGCCTTTGCCGCCTGAATTTCACCTGTCGAGCGAAAAGGACGTGAACGCCGCCTTGGAATTGGCTGAGCAGGCTTTCAGGACGTATCGCGAGACCACCGGTGAACAGCGCGCGGTTTTTCTTGAACGCATTGCCGATGAAATCATGGCACTGGGCGATGACCTCGTCACCCGCGCGCATCAGGAAACCGGATTGCCCGAAGCGCGGCTGACGGGCGAACGCGCACGCACAGCCGGCCAGCTCAAACTTTTCGCGCAGGTTGTCCGGGAAGGTTCGTGGGTGGATGCGCGGATTGACACGGCCATTCCCGACCGCCAACCGGCGCCCAAACCCGACTTGCGGCGGATGCTGATTCCCATCGGGCCGGTGATCGTTTTCGGGTCGAGCAATTTCCCGCTGGCGTTTTCCGTGGCCGGAGGTGACACCGCTTCAGCGTTGGCAACTGGCAATCCGATCGTGGTCAAAGCGCATAGCGGTCATCCGGGCACGTCGGAACTCGTCGCCTCAGCCGTTCGCCGGGCGGTGGCGGCGTGCGGCCTGCACCCCGGTGTGTTTTCCATGCTGCACGGCACCGGCAAGGTGATTGGTATTGCAATGGTGAGGCATCCGTTGGCGCGCGCGGTCGGCTTCACCGGGTCGCGGGCGGCCGGGCGCGCCTTGTTTGATGCGGCGGCGGCGCGGTCGGAACCGATTCCGGTCTTTGCCGAGATGAGCAGTCTGAACCCGATTTTCATTCTGCCGGAAGCGCTGTGTGGGCAGACAGCCAAAATTTCCGAAGGCCTGCGGGTGTCGGTGACGATGGGGGTCGGGCAATTCTGCACCAAGCCCGGTTTGATTTTCGGTTTGCAGAGCGCCGGGTTCGATCAATTTCAGCGGACGCTCGGACAATCTTTCGAGAATGCCGCTCCCGCCACGATGCTGCATGCCGGGATTTGCAAATCGTATCACCAGGGACTTGCCCGTGCGGCTGGAACCAGTGGAGTGAAATTGCTCGCGCGCTCGAAGGAAGATCCCGATGCCGGAAAAACGCACGGCGAGCCGGTATTGGTCTGCACCGACGCCAGAAATTTCCGGCAGCATCCCGAACTGGCCGAGGAAGTGTTCGGGCCGTTCGCCGTGTTGGTCTCGGCGCAAACCATGTCAGAACTGGAGGACATCGCGGAAAATCTGGAAGGCCAGCTCACGGCCAGCGTGCATGGCACGCCCAACGATCTTGAGCAGGCGAAACGATTGCTGCAAATTTTGGAGCGCAAGGCGGGCCGGCTGCTCATCAGCGGTTTTCCAACTGGTGTCGAGGTCTGTCCTGCGATGAACCACGGCGGCCCATATCCGGCCACGACCGACGTGCGCTTCACTTCCGTGGGAACGGCGGCGCTTTATCGTTTTGTCCGTCCGATTTGCTACCAGAATTTTCCCGCTTCGCTGCTGCCGGACGCGCTGAAAGATGAAAATCCCCTGAACCTCTGGCGTTTGGTGAATGGGAAAATGGCAAAGGATGCGGTCAGGGCCGGTCTTCCCAAGACCTGAGCAAACTCCGGTCAAGGTTCACGCGCCACCCGCCGTTGTAGGACTTTATTGCCTCACGGGCGCAGGCTTGCCTGCCTTCAAAGCCGGCAGCCAATCAGAGTAGGCGCGATGAAAGAAAGGCTCCTGCGAACCATGTTCATTCTGATGGCCGGAGTTCGCAAGAATGATGACTTCCTTGGGTGAAGTGATTTCGTTTGCGTCGGCCAGAATGCTCGCCGGCGGCGCGAGTTGTTCATCGTGCAATCCCAGAGCGATGAGCACCGGACATTTGATGCGGCGCGCAAAGTTCGCCGGGTCGTAATACCGGCTGGTTTCATGCACTTTTTTCGGGTCCTTGCCGTTGGTGTTGAAATACCAATTCGGGAAGCCCGTCGCCCGACCAACTTCGGGGGCCAGCATGTCAGAAGCCGCCGGCACCAGTGCCAGCGCGGCGGTAACGTCGTCGGGGCAAAGGCCCGCGAGCATCAACGTCTGCTGTCCGCCCTGGCTTTGACCCATCACGACCAGCGTCTTGCCATTCCAATCGGGACGTGACTTCAGGTATTTCATGGCCTGGACGCAGGACAGATACATTCGCAAATAATAGCTCTGGTCGCGGTCGTCGTTGCCGATGTTCCAATAATTATTCAACTCACCGCCGGTGGCATATATTTTCTTGTAGTACGAATCGGGATTATCAATCGGGATGTCGTGGGCTTCGATGTCCAATGCCAGCCAGCCATCTTTGGCGCGGTCGGTCACCCAGCCTTTTTGCAATTTATAAACGCCGGCGTATTGCGGAATGAGCAGCGCCGGAAATTTTTCACCGATCGCCGGCCGCGCAAGCTGACCTTGAATGTGCGTGCCGTTGATATTGTCCATGGTGATTTTCCAATACTCGATATTTGTCCTGCCGACATCCACCTTCTCGAGTTGTGCATTGGCCGGGATTTTTTCCAGTTCTTTCAACTTGGCTTTCCAGAACGCATCAAAATCGGCGGGGGGCGGGGCGGCCGGCAGGATTTTGTCCGGCGCGGCGACGGCGCCGCCCCAGACCCGGTCGGAATTATTTGTCGGCTGCCAATCCACTTCGAGCAACATCGTGTTGGGTTTGTCGAACCTGGATTCCACCGTGGCGATGTCGTTGCTGAAGGTCAAATCGCCTTGTCCGGCTTCCGTCAGGCCGCCGCTCTTGAGGGTGTAATGCGCGGCAGGTGCGTTGCTGTCGCCTTTCCATTCGACCGTCCAATGAACGGTGTCGCCGACCTGATACACGCCATTGGTCCGGTCGGGCGCGACGGCCATTGGTTGTGCCTGGCAAAGGGTCGCCACGGTCAAAGAAGCCAGGATCAAAAGGCGGCGAGATGGAAATTGCGGAAAATTTTTCTTCATAGAGGTTTGTTTTTGTGAATGTCCTTTATTGTGCTTTGGTTGCCGGTGGCGGACCGTGGATGTAGCGATCCGCCCATTTCAAAAACACCGGCCAATTCGGGGCGTCGGTGTGTCCGCCGTCATGTTGCCGCCAGGCAAGTTCGCCGTCAATCAGCGCGGTATTGACTGGCGGCATCGGGTCGGTGAGATAGTTGCCGGGAGTGCCCAGGTCTTTTTTGCCCAAAAGCCTGTAGACCTGGCCGGCAGCGACAGCGGCCATGAAACTGCCGTGCTGATCCACCCAGGTGCCTTCCGCGCCGGGAGAGCCCGACGACGCGCCGTAACTGATGAACGTCGGGCGCGGCGCACAAAGCGCAATCAATTCGTGCGCGTCCACCGGCAAATCACCCGGGGTCAAGGGGCCGCCGTATTTGAGAAAATTACCCGCCAGCCAATGATATTCGCCGGAGCCGGTGAGGTTTTCCACCAGTTCGCCCCAATGGCGACGGGAAAGTTTCGCGCCGCCTTCGCCGGAAGAACCGACCAACGCAATCGCGAAACGCTGATCATAAGCCATCGTGACCAGGGTCGCCTTGCCGTAACGGGAAAGTCCTTCAATGCCGACCTGCTTCGCGTCCACCGCCGGGTCGGTTTCAAAATAATCCAGCGCGCGGCTCGCGCCCCACGCCCAGGCGCGCAACGCGCCCCAATCATCCGGTTGGCGCGGTTGTCCCTTGTTGCACAAACCGATGATGCCCTTCGTCAGGCCGGCGCCATTATCGGCCTGATAGCTGGTGGGAACAATGATGGCGTAACCCCAGCCATTGGATAGAACCAGTTGTTGCCAATCGGGTCCGCCGCCAAATGCGCCGAAACCTCGAAATCCGTTCGTCCCGCCAAAACGATTTGTCCCACCGAAGCGGTCGCGGCCAAATCCGCCAAAATTTCCAAACCCATATTCCATCATCACCGGCACCGGGCCGGCGGCCTGGGCGGGCGTGGTCAAGGTCAACTGAATGTTGACGCTGATGAGCGGGTAGGAGGAATTGTCAACGCGGCCGACAAGCTGTTTGGTGATGACTGGAACCGCGCCGTTGTTTGTCCGGATTATGCCGGTCACTTCCCAGGTCACTTCCGGCACGTTTTTCGGAACCCGGCCGTAAACTTCGCGGTCAAAGTCCCCGACGATTTCCGGGCGCCGCTGTTTCCACCACATTTCCGGCGTGGTTACCCTCGTTCCGTTTTTCAGTGTGAGCGGGTCGGGCAAATTCGGATAAGGATTCGCTTTCGCCTCGTCGGTGTTCTGGTAATTCGGCGCCTGGCGATTAAAACCCTCCGCTCCCGGCCGCAACGTCTTGATGCCCAGTTGCTCCATCATGTTCCGATGATCCTGCTCGGCGCTCCAATTCGCCGGCCCCGGCAGATTGGTATCATTGGTTTGGGTTGGCTTCGGCTGCGCGCGGCAAATATCGACCGCGGTCAAGGCAGCGAACAGGAAAAGGATAACGGGAAAATTTTTGTGCCGCATAATTTGCCGGGAACTTTTGCCCAAACTAGGTTTTGCGTTCGTTTGAGTCAATAAAGACGTGCCGCCATCCCCAGGGTTTCAGTTCTTAAATAATTTCAGGTCAATGGCCTCAGCCATTTTTTTGTAACCTGCCACATTCAGGTGCAGATGGTCCCCGCTGTCGTACGCCGACTGAAGATTCGTCATGTGCGCCGGATCCCGCACCACGGCGTCGAAGTCAATCACCGCATCAAATTTGCCGCTGGTCCGAATCCAGTCATTGACCGTTTGGCGCGCGGCTTCGTGACCCGGTTTGTCATAAAATGATCCGCCCAACGGCGTAATCGTTGCGCCATACACGTGGATATTTTTGGCATGCGCCCGGTCGATGATTTCTTGAAACGCGGCGGTCAAATCGTGCGCCACCGGTGAATTGGTTCCGTTGCTGCCGCCGATATCATTGACCCCTTCAAGCACAATCAGCCAATTCACCGAGTTCTGGTCGAGCACGTCGCGCTCGAAACGCGACAGCGCCGTCGGCCCCAGGCCACCGCTCAACACGCAATTCCCGCCGATGCCCTCATTCAAAACCGCGATGTTTTTTGTGCCGCCGTTGGTCTGCAACCGATTGGCCAAATCGTCCGGCCAGCGATTGTTCCTGTCGGGTTCCGAACCGCGTCCGTCGGTGATCGAATCGCCCAACGTGACGATGGCCGCGCCCGAATCTTCCGCCTCCACATCAATGCCGGTCAAAATATACCAGTGCTGGGTTTTGGCCGCCGCCGGCACGTCTGCCGCGGAAGCCGAATCGCCGGTCTGCAAATACGACGTGGCCCGGGAACCGGGATGTCCGGTGACACCGCTCGCCGTCTCGTGGAAATAAATTGTCATCGCAACATCAGACAACGGTTGCAGTTCAAAATCCAGCGGGTCCGAAAAAATCATTTCCCCCGGAGGAATCGTCACCGCAGGTTTGCCGGCAAACGTCAGCGCTTTGTCACTTTCCGCTTTGATGGCACCGCCGCCTGCTGACCAGGCCAGATGGGCCGTGGCGATGGCCACCGGCCCGTTGCCGAAAGCATTGGAAAAACGGGCGCGCAATTTTTTCCCGCCGACGGACACATGGACAACCTGGCGAAGCGTATTGCTGGTCAAACCCGGCGGTGGCGGCAGATTTTGCGGTTCCGTCAATTGCGGCGATGTCCCCCAAGTGCCCATCCAGTGAATGTTCTTGTCCGCCGCGACCGCCATGGGTTGAGCCCAGCCGGGGTCCGTCATGGTTAAAACAGCCAGTGTAAAAACCGGAAGGCAGAAAAAATTGGAGCGCATGACTCAGTTGGTCAATGGTTGAGTGAAATTAAACAGTGCTTCTTCCTCGTGTCAAGCAGCGGAAAATACCTTGTGCAGCCACGCTTTTCGCGGCACCCCCATTCCGGGCAATTATTCATGTTTATGAGCCGCGAATTCCGCACCCAAGCGTCCCTCATTTTGAATGTCATTCCGGCCGGGACGGCCGCACTCCGCTTGCGCAGAAATTCAACTTCAGAGTTCGGGTTCAAGCCGGCCATTTTCCCCTTGCCCAGACAGGCGGGACGCACGGTGTTACCCTACGGCAGATCGGTGTGGCCCATCAAATAACAATCACACTCCCTCGCGGCGCCCCTGCCCTCGTTGAACGCCCACACGACCAGGCTCTGGCCGCGGCGGCAGTCGCCGCAGGCGAACACGCCCTTGAGGTTCGTCGAGTATTTCTCGAACTCGGCCTTCACGTTCGTGCGCTGGTCGCGTTCGAGCTTGAGCGCGTCGAGCAACGGCTGTTCCGGTCCGAGAAAGCCCATCGCCAGCAGCACCAATTGCGCAGACAAGACCCTTTCCGTGCCGGGTACGTTCTTCGAAATGAACTGGCCCTTGTCGTTCTTCTCCCACTTCACCTCCACGGTGTGGACGGCCTTGACCTGGCCGTTGGCATCGCCTTCAAACTTTGTCGCGGTGGTGAGATAGATACGCGGATCGGCGCCGAATTTCTCGGCGGCCTCCTCCTGGCCGTAGTCCAAACGATAAATCTTCGGCCATTCGGGCCACGGATTGTCCGCAGCGCGGTCTACCGGCGGCGCGGGCAGAATTTCCAGTTGCACCAGACTCTTGCAATCGTGGCGCATCGAGGTGCCCACGCAATCCGTCCCAGTGTCGCCGCCGCCGATGACGATGACGTCCTTGCCGGCGGCGGAAATGAAATTGCCGTTCTTTTTGCCGTCGAGGATGCTCTTCGTGTTCGCGGTGAGAAATTCCATCGCAAAATGGACGCCCTTGAGTTGGCGGCCTTCCACCGGCAAATCACGCGGCTTCGTCGCGCCGGTCGCGAGAATCACGGCGTCGAATTCCTTGAGCAGTTTTTCCGCCGGAAAATTTCCGCCTACGTCGGTGTTGCAGACGAATTTGATACCTTCGGCTTCGAGTTGTTTGATGCGGCGCATGACGACCTGTTCCTTGTCGAGCTTCATGTTCGGGATGCCATACATGAGCAGCCCGCCCGGTCGGTCGGCGCGTTCGAAAACGATGACGGTGTGGCCGGCCTTGTTCAGTTGCGCGGCGGCGCACAGCCCCGCCGGGCCGGAGCCGACCACGGCGACCTTTTTGCCGGTGCGCTGTTTCGGCGGGTCGGCGGCGACCCAGCCTTCGTCCCAGCCGCGGTCAATGATGGCGCACTCGATGTTTTTGATGGTGACGGGCGGGGCGTTGATGCCGAGGACGCACGAGCCTTCGCAGGGCGCGGGGCAGACGCGGCCGGTGAAGTCGGGAAAATTATTCGTCTTGTGCAGCCGCTCGAGCGCTTCCTTCCACAGGCCGCGATAGATGAGGTCGTTCCATTCCGGGATAAGATTGTGAATGGGGCAGCCGCTGGCCATGCCGCTGATGAGCACGCCGGTGTGGCAGAAGGGCGTGCCGCAGTCCATGCAGCGCGCGCCCTGTTTGCGCAGGGCGGCCTCCGGCAGGTGCAGATGAAATTCCTTCCAGTCCGCGATGCGCGCGGACGACGGACGGTCCGCCGGCACTTCGCGCAGGTACTCGATAAATCCTGTGGGTTTGCCCATGCTTGTTAGAAATCAGTATGCAACTTTGTCGCCCAGCATTCAAAATCCGAATGACGAATGACGAATGACGAAAGAAGCCCGAAATCTGAAATCCGAAAACAGCAAGCGTTCGGACGAGAACCAACCACAGGCACCCCGGCATTCGGCATTTGATATTCGGATTTCATTCGTCATTCGTCATTCGGTTTTCGGGCTTTCCCGCGTCAGCCGCCGCCGACGCGCGCCACGTCGCGGACGTTTTCCTCGAACGCGGCCATGATGGCCTGGTCGCCGGTCAGGCCCTGTTCCTTCACCTTCTTCATGGATTCGAGCACGCGCTGGTAGTCCTTCGGCATCACCTTGACGAATTTCGGCACGAGTTTCCGCCAGTCCGCCAGCACCTTCGCGGCGCGGTCGCTCTTTGTGTAAGCCTGGTGTCGCTGGATCAATTTCCAGATCATCTCGATTTCGTCGGCGTCTTTCAATTTTTCGAGACTAACCATTTCCTGGTTGCAATGCGCCGGGAAATCGCCGGCTTCATCCAGCACGTAGGCGATGCCGCCGGACATGCCCGCGGCGAAGTTGCGCCCCGTCCGGCCCAGCACAATCACGCGTCCACCGGTCATGTATTCGCAACCATGATCGCCGACGGCTTCGACGACCGCATTCACGCCGCTGTTGCGCACGGCGAACCGTTCGCCCGCCATGCCGCGCACGAATGCCTCGCCGCTCGTGGCCCCGTAAAAGGCCACGTTGCCGATGACGATGTTTTCCCCGGCGACAAAGGTCGAACCGGCGGGTGGATAGACGATGATTTTGCCGCCGCTGAGGCCCTTGCCCAAATAATCGTTCGCGTCGCCTTCGAGTTCGAGCATCATGCCCTTGGGAATGAATGCGCCGAAGCTCTGGCCCGCGCTGCCCGAGAACTTGAGATGGATGGTGTCCTCCGGCAGGCCGTTCGGGCCCCATTTCTTCGTGATCTCGCTGCCGGTGATGGTGCCGACGACGCGGTTGACGTTGCGGATGGGCAGGTCGGCGTGGACGCGCTCGCCACGTTCGATGGCCGGCTCGCAGATGTCCAGCAACCGCGTCACATCGAGCGACTTTTCAATGCCGTGATCCTGGTCAATCTGCCGGTAGCGGATGACCTCCGGCCAGACATCCGGCCGTTGCAAAATGCTCGTGAAGTCGAGGCCCTTCGCCTTCCAATGCTCGATGGCCTTCCGCGGGGCCAGCTTGTCCGTGCGGCCGATCATTTCGTTTATCGTCCGGAAGCCGAGTTTGGCCATGATCTCGCGCAATTCCGTGGCGATGAACCGCATAAAATTGACCACGTGGTCGGGGCTGCCCGTGAAGAATTTGCGGAGCCGCGGGTCCTGGGTGGCCACGCCCACGGGGCAGGTGTTCAAATGGCACACGCGCATCATGAGACAGCCGAGCACGACGAGCGGCGCGGTGGCAAAACCGAACTCCTCCGCGCCGAGCAGCGCGGCGATGGCCACGTCGCGGCCCGTTTTGAGCTGGCCGTCGGTCTCGACATAAATGCGGCTGCGGAGATTGTTGAGCACGAGCGTCTGGTGCGTTTCGGCCAGGCCGAGTTCCCACGGAATGCCCGAATGCTTGATGGAAGACAACGGCGACGCACCCGTGCCACCGTCGTGACCGCTGATGAGCACCACGTCGGCGTGCGCCTTGGCGACGCCGGCGGCGACGGTGCCCACGCCGACCTCCGCGACGAGCTTCACGCTCACGCGCGCGTTGCGGTTCGCGTTCTTCAAGTCGTGGATCAACTGGGCGAGGTCTTCGATGGAATAAATGTCGTGGTGCGGCGGCGGCGAAATCAGGCCGACGCCCGGCGTGGTAAGCCGCGTTTTGGCGATCCACGGATAAACCTTGCGGCCGGGCAGTTCGCCGCCTTCGCCCGGCTTCGCGCCCTGGGCCATCTTGATTTGAAGCTCCTTTGCGTTGACGAGGTAATGGCTCGTCACGCCGAAGCGGCCCGACGCAACCTGCTTGATCGCGCTGTTCTTCGAGTCACCGCGTGCGTTCGTCCAGACGTAGCGATCGGGGTCTTCGCCGCCTTCGCCGGTGTTGCTCTTGCCGCCGATGCGGTTCATGGCGATGGCGAGCGTCTCGTGCGTTTCCTGGCTGACCGAGCCGTAGCTCATCGCGCCAGTCTTGAACCGTTTCACGATTTCCTCGACCGGCTCGACCTCTTCGAGAGGCACGGATTTCTCCGCCCAATTGAATTCGAGCAGGCCGCGCAGGGTACAGAGATTTTGCGCCTGGTGGTTGATCAATTCCGCGTATTCCTTGAACAACTTGTAACTGCCGAGGCGGCAGGCGATCTGCAGCTTGTGAATGGACTGCGGGTTGAACAGATGAAACTCGCCGTCGCTGCGCCATTGATACTGGCCGCCGGTGTCCAGTCCCGACGAGTCGGGATTGACCGGGCGGTCGGGAAACGCCTGGCGGTGGCGGGCCAGCGCCTCTTCGGTCAGCACATCCAGGCCGACGCCTTCGACGCGCGACACCGTCCAGGTGAAATACCGGTCAATGACGTTGTGATCCAGGCCGATGGCCTCAAAAATCTGCGCGCCGCGATAGCTCTGGATGGTGGAGATGCCCATCTTGGCCATCGTTTTTACCACCCCTTTGACCACCGCCTTGATGTATTTTTTTACGGCGGTCTTGTGGTCCATGCCTACGAGCAATCCCTCGTGAATCATGTCGTCGAGCGAGTCGTACGCGAGATAGGGATTGATGGCGCTGCAACCGTAGCCGATGAGCAGCGCAAAGTGGTGAACTTCGCGCGGTTCACCCGATTCGAGCACCAGCCCGACGCGTGTGCGCGTGCCCTGCCGGATCAAATGATGATGCAGGCCCGCGACGGCGAGCATCGCAGGAATCGGCGCGTTTTCGGCGCTGAGGCCACGGTCGGAAAGAATGATGATGTTCGAGCCTCCGGCAATGGCCTTGTCGGTGGCAGCGAACAACTGGTCGAGCGCGCCTTCCAAGCCCCGGGCGCCTTCCGCCGCCTTGAACAAAATCGGCAGGGTGACCGGCTTGAAACCGGGGCGGTCCACGTGACGGAGCTTTTCGAGTTCCTCGTTGGTGAGGATGGGATGCTCCAACTTGATCGTGCGGCAGCTTTCGGGCGTGGGCTGGAGCAGATTGCCCTCCGAGCCGACCATGGTTTCCGTGGAGGTGATGATTTCCTCGCGGATGGGATCAATCGGCGGGTTGGTGACCTGCGCGAAAAGCTGTTTGAAATAGTTGTAGAGCAGTTGCGGCTTGTTCGAGAGCACCGCGAGTGGCGTGTCCGTGCCCATCGAGCCGAGCGGCTGCACGCCGTCGCTGGCCATGGGGCCGAGAATAAACCGGAGGTCCTCGAACGTGTAACCAAATGCCTGCTGGCGCTGAAGCACGGTCCGGTGGTCCGGTCCGTGAACGTGTGGCATCTCGGGCAGATTTTCCAGCAGCACGTGGTTCCGGTCGAGCCAGACGTGATACGGATGCTCCGAGGCGACCTTGTTCTTCAGCTCCTCGTCCGCCACGATGCGGCCCTGCTCGGTATCAATCAGGAACATCCGGCCGGGCTGCAGGCGGCCTTTCTGGACAATCATTTCCGGCGGCAGGTCGAGCACGCCGACTTCGCTGGCCATGATGACCCGGCCGTCCTTCGTCACGTAGTAACGCGAGGGGCGCAGTCCATTGCGGTCCAAGGTTGCGCCAATGCGCACGCCGTCGGTGAACGCGATGGAGGCGGGGCCGTCCCACGGTTCCTGCAGGCAGGAATGGTATTCGTAGAACGCCCGTTTTTCCGCGTTCATGCTCTCGTGATTTTCCCACGGCTCGGGAATCATCATCATCACGGCGTGCGGGAGGGTGCGGCCGGAGAGCGCGAGAAACTCCAGCGCATTGTCGAACATGGCCGAGTCGCTGCCGTCCTCGTTGATGACCGGCAGCAGTTTTTGGAGATCATCGCCGAACAAATCGGACGCGAACAGCGACTGGCGGGCGTGCATCCAGTTGATGTTGCCGCGCAGGGTGTTGATTTCGCCGTTATGCGCCACGTAACGGTAGGGATGCGCACGTTCCCAGGTGGGAAACGTGTTCGTGCTGAAGCGCGAATGAACGAGGCACAGCGCGCTGGCCAGTGACGAATCCGTGAGGTCGGGGTAGTACCGTTCGACCTGTTCCGGCGTCAGCATGCCTTTATAAATCATTGTTTTGGCGGACAGGCTGCAGACGTAAAATTTGTCACCGCCCCGGAGGCCCGAGGCGCGGATACCGCGCTCCGCCAGTTTGCGGATGACGTAGAGCTTGCGCTCGAACGCCAGGTCGTCGGCCAAACCGTCAGGACGCGCGATGAACACCTGGCGCACGATGGGCTCGGACGCGATGGCGGTTTGACCCAGTGAACTGTGTTCGGTGGGCACGGTCCGCCAGCCCAGCAGTTGCAGACCTTCCGTGGCGACGATGTCCTCGAACAGCACCTCGCACTTGTAGCGTTCCCCGGGATGGGATGGCAGAAAGACCATGCCGACGCCGTATCCGCCCGGGCCGGGCAGGACGATCTTCATTTCGCGGCACGCCTCCTCCAAAAACGTGTGGGGCACCTGAATTAGAATGCCCGCCCCGTCGCCGGTGTTCGCTTCGGAACCGCACGCGCCGCGGTGCTGGAGATTGCGCAACACCTGGAGCGCCTGCTGGACGATGGCATGCGATTTTTTGCCCTTGAGGTTGACCACAAAGCCCACGCCGCACGCCTCATGCTCGAAGCGCGGGTCATAAAGTCCCTGTTTCGGCGGCGGGTCCGTTGGTGTTCGTGCCCGCGCCGGATATCTTGGTTCTGATGTTGTATTACTGGTCATTTCCTGGCGAAAATCATCGCCTTTAATACGCTTATATTTGACATAATTTTTGCTGCTCCGCAATAAATGTTTTCCTGCCGTGATAGCGACACCACGTCGCCCACATATCAAACCCGAAGCAACCCGCAAGGTGGGGCGTTTCACTTCCAGTATCGTATGGCCATGGTGGAACAGGCCATGCACTCCAATAATTGCCGCCAGAAGGCACAAAATACGCAAAAACTTAATGACAAACCGTCACTTTACTTGAAGCAAAAGGTTGCACATTGTCCATCAGGTGGATTTATGGATAGACTTTGTTCAAATCTCGTTCAGTCCGCTGAAATTTCTTTACTTGTTTGATTTTTTAAGGGAAACTTAATGTCATCAAAAGGTAAAACGGTGAAAGAGCGCTGTATAATTCCGCGCGCAGCGGCGCTTGTTCTTGAGGCTGGTTTCATAGGTCTTTTGTCGAAACCGGGGGAAGAACGTTACGATAACATCATCACCGCCCGGTGGGCCTGTGTTTCCAGCCTTCCCGGGCTTGCCCGGCTCCGCGCGTTGCCTGAGGCAGACGCGGTTGTGGCTGAGTCCGCCAGTTCTAATTGCGTGTTTCCTGACAGTTCGCAAGAATTTCTTCTGATTTCAATTCACACAACCGATTGGAGGCAATCATGAAAATAAAAATCGAAACACCATTTCAAATCCGGTTCCAGCTCTGGCTGCTGGCCTTCATTTGGGCGGGCACGGTAGTGCTGTCTGCCGCCACCAATGTACCGCCCACCCCCGTTGTCCTCTCGGCTGCCCAACGGCCCGGCACCACTTTCATGGACATTGACTACCGGGTGAACGACCCCGACAACGCCACGGTGGACGTGGCGGCGCTGGGGTTCTTGAACGGCGGCACCAATTTCTCCGACATCATCAAGATCAGCACGCTGGTTGAAGGGACGGCGGCGAACCTGGGCACGAATGTCCCGGCCAACACGAACCTGCATCTTACCTGGAACGTGGCCACCGATTGGAACACCAACTTTGGTAACGTTCAGGTCGAGATCCTCGCCAAGGACAACCGTGGCCTGTTGCCCTTCCATTGGATCACCCTGCCGGCTCACGGATCTGATCCGGAACTCACTGTCAACGACCGGCCTTTTACCGATTCGGATTTTCTTCCGGTCTGGTATTGGCTGATTGCGAAGGGTGATTCGGGATTGGCGCTTTCGAACGGGGTAATTTATGGCTTGGAAAATGGCTACAGTGGCGGGCGTTTGGCTGGCGGGACAACGACGACCTCGTTAGGGAGATGGTTTCTTGGGTCAAAGGTTAATTTCAGGCCAGTCACATCCTCGGAAATTAACCGGGCGTTAGCCGGCCCTTATGGCAACCAAACTATCTTCCAAAGTGTTGACCACGGTTCCGTGGTAAAAGGATACCCGCCGACTAACAACTACAGCTTGATTTACGGTTGGGGGGACAATAGATATGGGCAAATAAATTTTCCATCCGATCCGTTCTCGGACATACGTAGTATTGCGCTCAGTCAGGGTTCCACGTTGGTTCTTGATGGCACATCCGTGGTCGGGTGGGCGTGGGGTTGGCCGCTAACCATCCCGGCAACGGCTACCAACGTCACCGCCATCGCCGCCGGGCTCAACTACTACTTGGCGCTGCGTGCCGACGGCACGGTCATCGCATGGGGCGATAATACTTATGGCGAAACTAACGTTCCGGCAACGGTTACCAACGTCACCGCCATCGCTGCCGGCAGTTATTACAGTTTGGCGCTGTGTGCTGATGGCACGGTCATCGGGTGGGGCGATGATACTCATGGCCAAACTGACATTCCAGCAACAGTTACCAACGTCACCGCCATTGCCGCCCCAGGCTGGGGTCCTTGTTTGGCGCTGCGTGCCGATGGCACGATCATCCGGTGGGGTTTCGATTGGGGCGATATCCCAGCAACTGCAACCAACATCACCGCCATCGCTGCAGGCGGATTTCACTTCTTGTTTCTGCGTGCTGATGGCACGGTCATCGGGTGGGGCAGCAATGGATACGGCCAAACTGACGTTCCTGCAACGGCTACCAACGTCACCGCCATCGCCGCCGGCTATTGCCACAGCTTGGCGCTGCGTGCCGATGGTACGGTCATCGCATGGGGCGACAACGAGTATGGCCAAACCGCAGTTCCTTCCGGAATGGGCAAAATCGAAATTCTCGGGGTGGGTTGCACCGCTAATCATGTAGTGGTGGCCAGGAAATTCACCTTGTCGAAGTAGCGGAGAATATAGTCGCTTGAGAAGCCACCTCCAACTTTGGTTTGACTTGAAACTGCGCCCATCACGATGGTTGTACTTGGCTTGGATTCTGGCATTCGGTTCCGTTCTGCGATCATCCACTCATGCCGCCACGGTGGTGTGCATTCAAATCTCCGA
Organism: Verrucomicrobiota bacterium; assembly: GCA_049511835.1. Classification (GTDB taxonomy): domain Bacteria; phylum Verrucomicrobiota; class Verrucomicrobiia; order Limisphaerales; family UBA11358; genus UBA11358. The sequence goes on from JBEKXN010000051.1 coordinate 21,259, forward strand.
TCCGCCCGGTATAGTTGTTCAAACCAACTATCTGGATACGCCGGTCGCCGTGACTACCGTCACCGCGCCAACCAGCAACGGCGGCTATCGGTTCACCCAATGGACCATCAACGGTGTGCGTTCCAGCGACGTTTTGGGCAGTTCCCAAAATCCCGCGAGTTTCATGCTCTACGAGCCAACCGTGGCCATCGCACACTACCTGCCCGAAACCCAAGATTCCGACACGAACGGCTTGCCGGACTGGTTTGAGTTGACCTATTTTGGCAGTTTGGGACAGGATCCAAACTCCGATCCGGATGGTGATGGTTACACAGTAGCCCAGGAATTTGCCCTGGGACTGAACCCCTTGGTCTGGGAACCCAAGCCGCAGGACGAATACGTGGATGGCGGTATTGCCGAGGCGCGTTCCCTCATTGTCACGATGAACTTGAATGTATCGCCTACCTACCAAGAGATCAGCAGCCCGTCCGGGTTCGTATCAATCACGAACACGGTCACAAATGGCACGGCGATCACCACTCCAAACCTGTGGGGTCAAAGTGTTTCGGGCTATCGTTTTGTGTATTGGGATCTGGACGGCGTGCGCCAGCAAGACGGTCAGGGCATTGCGCTCGGCAGCTTCAGTTTCACCGTCACCAACAACACCATCGCCACTGCGCATTATTTCCCTGAGTCCCAGGATTCCGACACGAACGGCTTGCCGGACTGGTTTGAGTTGACCTATTT
>JBEKXN010000052.1:0-19994 GCA_049511835.1 Verrucomicrobiota bacterium
ATCCTCCAGCCGTTCGGGGAAGAGCAGCGTTTGGGACCGGTCCAGTCCGGTACGATGATTCATGCTTGTATCAGACCACCTTCCGGCGTAAACGTTTCAAATCATGTCCCACTTTTCACACAGCCTCACGTTAGACCACTAGCGTTTCATGCTCATCCCATCAACATTGATACCATCAACGTAAAAATAATCATGATGCCTAGTAAAATCCAGCCAACTATCTCGAACGCCTTGCCTCGCGCGGTACCAAATAAAACACAACCAGTGGACACAGCCACAACTCCAACCATCGTGAAAAACGAGCTGGGATAAAATAAAAATGGTCCGCATCGCCACATACCATTATCAGGTGGAATCTGTCCAGTGGGGAAGGCGAACAGCAAAAGCCCCAAAAACGCCGCCAAGAGCATCCGCGCCAATCTCCAGCCGCCAATTTTTTGCTTCTGCTGCATACCATGCCAAGTGGTCTAACATATAATGGACAGCACGTTGTGCAGCCTATCCTTTTTCATGCTTCTGACTTTGCGTCCGGCGAAAATGTTTGTCCAGAAAAAGTTAGGTGGGGAATTGACAGGCAACATTGTCTGGTAAAGGCTGCAATCAGGCCGATACCTATGTTTTGAATTTTTCATGTCCTTTTGTGTCAATTTACTCGCGATTTATCGGAGTTCGTGGTTAGCTTTTCATAATGAAGCTTTCAATTTTGTCCATCCTGCTCGGTGCGGGCGTGAGCGTGCCGCAGATTTATGGTCTGACCAAACCGGCACAGTTCGCCGCCGCCGTACGCAAGTTTCCCCGCAACCTGCCCGTCGGCATCGTGCTCATGCTGCTGGCGACCGCGTGGTTTGTCTGGAACGTGAACGTCGAACCGATTGCGGATTTCTCGGCTTTTAAACCGTATATGATGGCCGGTTTTACGGCGGTGGGAATTTTGGCGTGCATTTTTGTGCAGGACTTTCTGGCCGTGCGCGGCCTGGCGATCCTGATGTTGCTGCTGGCAAAATTGATGGTGGATACCGGGCGCCCGCATCTGGGCGAATCACGATTTGTGCTGGTGATTCAAATTTGGGCCTATCTGCTTGTCATCGCCGGCATCTGGTTCACCGTGACGCCGTGGAAACTGCGCGACATTTTAAATTGGGCGACGGCAACCGAAGACCGCATCCGCATCGGCAGCAGCATCCGTCTGGCGTTCGCGGTGTTCGTGCTGATTCTCGGTCTGACCGCCTTTCGGGCGATGTGAGCGCAATCAAACCCAGGATTTTGGTCATTCGCGGCGGGGCCATCGGTGATTTCATTCTCACCCTGCCGGCCATTGCCGCCTTGCGACGACAATTTCCGCAAGCGCACCTGGAAGTACTGGGGTATCCGCACATTGCCCAACTCGCGCTGGCAGGTGGTTTGGTGGACCGGGTGCAACCGATTGAAGCGCACGGGTTGGCGGGCTTTTTCGCCCGCGGCGGCACCCTTGAGCCGGATTTGGTGGATTACTTCTTCGAGTTCGACCTGGTCATTTCGTATCTTTATGACCCCGACGAAATTTTCAAAACCAATGTCTGCCGTTGTGCGGTCGGCCAGTTCATTGCCGGGCCGCACCGCCCGGGCGAGGCGGAGCGGCTCCACGCCACGCAGGTTTTTCTCAAACCATTGGAACGGCTGGCAATTTTCGACGCGGATCCGGTGCCGCGACTTAAAGTAGGGCAGGCGTCCCGCCGGCCCCACGAGCGCGCCGGCGCGAGCGAAACGGAATTTCAAGACGATGTCGGCTTCACTGACGTTGGCAGGCGAGACGCCCGCCCTACTTTGGCCCTTCATCCCGGCAGCGGCAGCGAAAAGAAAAACTGGCCGGAAACCAAATGGGCCGGGTTGATCGAACAAATCATGGCGACAACCCGTTGGAACCTGCTGCTGGTTGGCGGCGAGGCGGAGGGCGAACGCTTGCGACGATTGGTTGCTTTGCTGCCGCCGGCGCGCTGTGCCATCGCCCAAGGGTTGCCGCTTGCGGAACTGGCACAACGCATCCAATCTTGCGCGGCTTTTGTGGGTCACGATTCGGGCATCACGCACCTGGCGGCGGCGGTGGGATTGCCGTGCGTTGTCCTGTGGGCGGACACGCTGGAGGAGGTCTGGCGACCGCAAGGCGAACGATTGGTGGTTTTGAGGGAAATCACCGGGGTGCAGGCAATCAGCGTGGAAAAAGTGATGAACGAATTGGGCAGGCTGGTGGGTGGCGGCGGGAAGGTGGCCTCTCATTAACACCCGGCTTCAGCCGGGTGGGAACCAAGCGGTCACGAGTATAAAACCCGTTTCAACGGGTTTCCCTGCACACCAAAGCCGTTAAAACGGCTTTCCGACGTTTTTCGATCATCATCACCGGGCTGAAGCCCGGTGCTAATGAGAATTTTCCGCCACTGTTCAAAAATTGAGATGCGCCCTGGCGGGAAGCCTGCGCGCGATTTCCGTTGATTCCACTTCGATTCCCCACCTAGAATGCCGGTAACATGGATGCAAGCAGTCCGTCACGACATCGCTCAAAGCCGGAAATCGAGGCCTTTTTCAACTCGCCGCAAATTCACGGATTGAAACTGCAAATCTGTGACATCGGGCGCCGCCTCTGGCAGCGGGCCTATGTGGACGGCAACGGCGGCAACATCGCCATCCGTGTCGGCAAGGACATCGTGCTTTGCACACCCACCCTCGTGAGCAAGGGGTTCATGAAGCCCGAAGACCTGTGCCTGGTGGATTTCAAGGGCAACCAGCTTTTTGGCGCCAAACGACTCACCAGCGAAATTCTCATGCACCTGCAGATCATGAAACGCCAGCCGCGCGCGGTGGCCGTGGTGCATTGCCATCCGCCGCAGGCCACGGGTTTTGCAGTGGCGGGGATTGTGCCGCCTACGTGCCTGATTCCGGAATTTGAAGTGTTCGTTTCCGCCGCCATCGCGCCGTATCGCACGCCCGGCACGCCGGAGTTGGGCCGGCAGATCGCCCGCCTGGTGGACAAACACAACGTCATTCTCATGGCCAATCATGGCGTCGTTTCGTGGAGCCACAACAACGTGGAGGACGCCTACTTCAAGATGGAAATTCTCGAATCCTACTGCCGCACCATCCTCGTCGCTTCGCAATTGGGCCGGACGCCGAACACCATTTCGCCCGCACGATTGCAGGCCCTGCTCAAAATCAAGAAGAGCCTCGGCATCCCCGACCCGCGTTACGGCCTCAAGTAATTCGAACTGTGCGACAACGGCGAATGGCATCCGGGTCACCTGCGCCGTGCAGTCCATCACGGAACAGATCCTGCGCAAGCTGAACGGCTGATTACAACGCAAAGGCGCAAAAAAGACGCCAAAGTTGACACGAATTGAAGGGTGGGGCGCGTCATTCCGTGCGTGCCGGCGGCCGGTTGTTAGAGCGGTTACAACTTTGATGTAGCGCAGACATTCTTGTCTGCGGGTTTGCGGGACATTCTTGTCCCGTGATTGATCAGCACGAAAGAGGCGACTGGAAAGTCGCCTGAACCCGCAGGCTGGAAAGCCTGCGCTACGTAATAACTGGAAACGCTCTAACGTTTGGACATCTCATCACATTTGGCGGCGGGCAGGGGACTGCCCGCCCTACCAACCCGGGGAGAGGAATTGGGGTTATGGAATCCAGCCGGCGACCTGCGCCAGCTTGACCAGCAGGTAAGCCACGCCGCCGCTGGCGGGCAGCGTCATGATCCACGCCCAGATGATGCGTTCGACCACTTCCAGCTTGAGGTAATTAAATCCTTTCGCGCAACCGACACCCATGATGGAGGTGGTGACGGCGTGGGTGGTGGACACGGGCATTCCGAAGTGCGCGGCGGTGAGGAGCACGGTGGCGGCGGTGGTTTCGGCGGCGAAGCCGTGAACCGGATGCAGACGGACCATTTTGTGGCCGAGGGTCTTGATGATGCGCCAGCCGCCCAAGGCAGTGCCGGCGCACATCGTTAAAGCGCAAAGGACTTTGATCCACGCGGCGATGGCCAGGGGCTGGTCCCCTTGCGGCGGAGCGGTGCGCACAAAGGACAGCCAGTCGGGCAGATGATCAAACGCGCCGCTGCTGGTTCCGGTCAGCAGCACCATCGCGATGATGCCCATGGTTTTTTGCGCGTCGTTGGTGCCGTGGCTGAAACCCATGTAAGCCGAACTGAGGAGCTGCAGTTTGCCGAAGGTCTTGTTGACGGCGGACGTCCGCCAGTTGCGCAGCAGGAAATAAAGCAGGCCCATCAACAGAAAACCGAACACCAGTCCGCAGATGGGCGAGAAGATCATCGGCGCGATGACTTTCCACAGCAGGCCGCTGCTTTTCCACCAATGCTCGCGGTTGGGGATGGACCAGACCATGACATGCCAGTTGTTGTGCGCGGCGGCCAGGCACGCGCCGCACAAGCCGCCGATGAGCGCATGCGACGAACTCGACGGCAGGCCGAACCACCACGTCAGCAGACTCCAGGCGATGGCGGCCAGCAGGGCGCAAATCAGGACTTCAGACGTGGCGACTTTCGGATCCACCAATCCCGAGGCGATGGTGGTGGCAACGGCGGTGCCCATGAAGGCGCCGGTCAGATTGGTGACGGCGGCCAGCGCCACGGCCTGGCGCGGCGTCAGCACCTTGGTGGCGACGACCGTGGCGATGGAATTGGCCGTGTCGTGAAAGCCGTTGATGTAGGTGAACACCAGCGCCGCGAGGATGACGGTGAAGATGAGAATCATCGCGCGCGGTCAGGAATTTTTCAGCACGATATGCATGACCACGTTGCCGGCGTCGCGGCAGCGGTCAATGACTTTCTCCATCAACTCGTAAAGGTCGCGGATGACCATGGCTTTCGTGGCCTCGTAGCGCCCGCTGTAAAGGTCTTTCAGCAAATCCCCCATCAAGTGGTCCGCCTCATTTTCGAGATACTGGAGCTTGGTGTTCAACTCGTGGATTTTTTCCAGATGTTTCATGTCGCGAAGCTGCTTGACCATGGTCAGCACCACGTCGGTGGCTTGTTCCATGATTTCAATCTGCCGGGTGAAATCCACGTCTTGAATGTGCTGATGGCCGAGGTTGATGCGCTCCGCCAGTTTCTCGACCGTCTTGGGAATTTTGCGCAGCGCCAGCGACAAGGCCTCGATGTCCTCGCGTTCGAGGCCGGTCACAAATGTTTTCACCAGTTCCGCGGTAATCTGCTCCGCAATCTTTTTCTCCTTGCGGCGCGCGAGGGTAAGATCGTCCAGACCTTTGGCGGACGCGGGGGATTTGATCATTTCAATGACCAGCCGGACACTTTCGTGGGCTTCGCTGGCGGCATCTTCCAGCAGTTGATAAAACCGGTCGGCCTTTCCGAAGAGCAATTGCAGTGAAAACATGGTTGGAACAGGGTCTGGGAAACGCGTGAAAAGTCCATCAAATTTTGACGGCGATTACCCTGATTGAGCCGTGTTTTCTAATTTCCAGCCGCGAAGTGGCGGCCAAAGTTGGAATTCACACTTTGGCCGTAACGATTCAGTCGGAATGGGGGAGCGCGCCCGATGTTTATTTCCGAATTTGTTAGTCACCTTTGTTTGATTGGGTTCTGGTCGTCTCGGATGAGGAACCGTTTCGCGTCTCCATCATGGTGCGGGTGTCAAGATGCACCCGTCTCGTCCTCAATTCTTTGCTTTTGATTACGAGAACGCGGACGATGAGGGGGATTTCGGCTGCGGCCCGGTCACACCTGATGTTTAGTGGTTTCCCAATTGCGGGGTTTCAGCTAAAGAATCCCCGCGTTCATGCTCATTGCCTTCAACAAACCTTACGGCGTCGTTTCGCAATTCACTCCCGCCGGCGCGGACAAAACGCCGACACCCGCGCCGGGGCGAAGGCCGGTTGGCCTGCTCAATCGCACACTCGCGGAATTCGGTTTTCCAAAAAACGTTTATCCCATTGGCCGGCTGGATGCAGATTCCGAGGGCTTGCTGCTCTTGAGCGACGAGCCGGCATGGAACGAACGGCTGCTGCACCCCCGCCATGCGCATGAACGCGAGTACCGGGCGCAGGTCGAAAAAATTCCCACGCCCGAAGCTCTGAAAAAACTCGAACGCGGCGTTTCCATCCAAGGCCGGAAAACGCTGCCGTGCCGCGCATGGATTCTGGAGCCGCAACCGGAGGTAGGGGTATCTCGCCGAGATGCCCGCGACGGACGGCTCGGCGAGCCGTCCCTACCACAAATTCCCCCACGTATCCCGCCCATCCGAGTCCGCAAAAACGTGCCGGATTGCTGGATTGGGCTGGAACTGATCGAAGGCAAAAACCGGCAGGTGCGCCGCATGACCGCCGCCATTGGCCACCCGACATTGCGTTTGATCCGCATGCGCATCGGAAATTTTTGGCTGGGCGATTTGCCCCTAGGCCAGTGGCGGATTTTAACGGCGGAAGAATACGCGTTGGTTGTGAAGAGTGGCACGGGCCTTCGGCCTGTGTGCTGAATTTCACAGGCGAGGACGCCTGTGCCACGCTACAGAAATTGACGCCACCGATTCGCGGCAGTAACTTCTTGCCATGATTGGTGTCGCAGAAATCCACCCGCGGGAGGCGATGGCGAAGAGCCGGTTTAAGCCGCTGGCAAAGGAGATTTTTACGCTCAAAAAACAGCTCAACGCCGTCATCCTGGCCCATAATTACCAGGTGCCGGAAATCCAGGACGTGGCGGATTTCGTGGGCGATTCGCTCGGCCTTTCCCAGCAGGCGGCAAAGACGGGCGCTGACGTGATTGTTTTCTGCGGCGTGCATTTCATGGCCGAAACGGCAAAGATTTTGAACCCAAACAAAATCGTCTTGCTGCCGGACAAGGACGCCGGCTGTTCGCTCGAGGAAAGCTGCCCTGCCGACAAGCTGGCCGAACTGCAAAAAACCAACCCAAATTTCTGGACCATCGCCTACATCAATTGCAGCGCGGCGGTTAAAGCGTTGAGCGATGTGATTTGCACCAGCGGCAACGCGGTGAAAATCGTCGAGGCCGCGCCAAAGGACAAAGACCTGTTGTTCGTGCCGGACGAAAATCTCGGCGCGTGGGTGATGGAACAGACCGGCCGGCCGATGACGCTCTGGCATGGCGACTGTTATGCGCACGTGGAGTTCAAGCGCGACCAAGTGCTGCGATTGCGTGAAAAATTCCCTGACGCGAAAGTGGTGGTCCATCCCGAAAGTTTGCGCGAAGTGCGCGATCTGGCCGACGCGGTTTGCTCGACAGAGAAAATGATCAGCTACTGCAAGACCAACCCGGCGAAGCGGTTTGTCATCGTCACGGAGTCGGGCATCATTCACCGGATGCAGAAGGAATGTCCGGGCAAGGAATTTCTGTGTGCGCCAGTGTTCGACGTGATGCGGATGCCATCGGACAACTGCCGATGCAGCGAGTGCAAATACATGAAGTTGAACACGCTCGAAAAGGTGCGCGACTGCATGAAAAAACTCGCTCCGCGAATTGAATTGCCGAAGGAAATTTTGAAACGGGCACGGTTGCCGATTGAGCGGATGCTGGAAATTTCGGCAAGGCCAAATTAACCACAACCAATATGAGCAGCAAAATGCCGAAGCCGGTGGATGGCTTGGCGGTTTGCAAATCGTGCGGACTACCGGTGACAGTTGAAGACACTGAGTTGATGGGCAGCAACTTGCTTTATTGGAAAGTCTATCGGTGCAAGAAATGTTTGAAGCGAAGACGCCTTTGGACTTTTGCGGTGTGTGTATTCATACTTGCGGCCTTGGCTATCGGTTTTGCTCTGAGCTTTTGAACTGCCAAGGACGTGTCTGAAAAATCGTAGCAGCCGATGTTAGGAGGCCTGTTTTTCCGTTTTACGATATACGATTTACGCCATGCACCTGGTTTGTGGGTGATTCGTAAATCGTAAATCGCATATCGTAATTTCAGTCAGGTTTTGTCACCGAAATGTAACTTTCCCGCCGCAGGGTCGTAACCTCGTTGTTTCATTGTGTCCTTGCACTTTGAAACAACGACCATGAAAAAACTTAAAAAACAAAATCATACAAAAGTCGCACTGTTTGCCGGAGCCACAGCGCTCATGGCTCTCACCCCGAACATTCACGCGCAATCGTCCGTGGACGCGCTGCTCAACAAGCTCGAACAAAAAGGCATCCTCACGGTGGACGAAGCGAAGGAGTTGAAGGCCGAAAACCAGCAGGATTCCGCCGCCGATTTCAACAAGGCCATGAACGCCAAATTCCAGATGCCGGACTGGATAACAAGTTACAAACTTTACGGCGATCTCCGCGGACGGTTTGACGATCAAGCCAGCACTGATGGCAACAAGACTTTTGATGATCGCATCCGCTACCGTTACCGGCTGCGCGCCGGCTTAATAATCTCGATGAAGGACAATTTGGAGGCGGGATTCAGCCTGACCTCGGGCGATGCGGCGCCGGGCAGCGGTTATGGCGGGCAACCCCTCTCGAACAACAGCACGCTTCAGGATAACGGCACGAAGAAGAACGTCTATTTTGACACCGCCTACGGCAAATGGACGGCGTTGAACAGCGACGGCTGGTTGCTTTCAGCGACCATCGGCAAAATGTATAATCCCCTCCAATTCACACCCATGGTGTTCGACCCGGATTGGACGCCGGAAGGCGCAGCGTTGCAAGGTGGCTACACCTTCAATGATCAACATTCCATCCTGATCAACGGCGTGGCGTTCGTGGAGGATCAAGAGGTCGGTGGCACGGACAAAGGATCCGTTCGGGCCCCGGCACTCTTTGGCGGACAGGCAATTTGGAATGCGAATTGGACCCGGAGAATCAGCACGTCGCTCGGTCTCGGTGGATATGCCATCATCAACTCAACGAATCTCACAACCGCCAATGTGCCCTATGTCAATCAAGGCAACACCCGCACGGCCGGCGGAGCTCTGGTCAACAATTACACGCCCATCATCGCTGATGCCAGCGCAACCTATAAACTGGACTCGTTTCCGTTATACCCCGGCGCATTCCCCATCAAGCTGGCCGGCGAATACATCAACAATGTGGATGCGAATCAAAACAACAACAACAACAACCAGGGCTACTGGGCGGGCATCACTTTCGGCAAATCCGGCAAGAAACACACCTGGGACATTTCTTATCGCTACGAATATCTCGAAGCCGACGCGATATATGACCAATTGGTGGATGACGATAACGGCGCTTACTACCAAAACGCTCCCACCGGAGGTGCGGTTGGCTATTATGGCGGCACGAACGTGAAAGGCAGTTTGATCAAGGCCAACTACTCGATAACCGACTCGTTGACTTTCACATTCAGTTGCTTTCTGAATGATTTGATTAATCCTGGTTTGAACGCTTCTGCGGGTGAACCAAAAAGCGGCGCCGTCCACGCGATGGCCGACCTGATGTGGAAATTTTAACCCGAACGTAACGTGATTGATTGACCCAAACTCATTAAATTTCGACCATGAAAAAACTCATTTTGTTCCTTCTCGGCGGCGGCTGTCTGCTCGCCGCGCAAACCGGCGCGCAGGCGCAATTGCTCATCAACGGCGCGGGCGCAACCTTCCCCTATCCAGTCTATTCAAAGTGGTTCGACGAATACGCGAAGGTGGACCCGTCGGTCCGCTTCAACTACCAATCCATAGGCTCCGGCGGCGGGCAAAAGCAAATCACCGCCCAGACGGTGGACTTCGGCGCTTCCGACGGCCCGATGAGCGATGAAAATCTCGCCAAGGCGCCCGGAAAGCTCCTGCACATTCCCACCGTCGCCGGCGCGGATGTCATCACTTACAATCTGCCAGGCGATCCGAAACTCAAATTGGACGGCGACGCGATCGTCAACATTTTTCTCGGCAATATCACCAAATGGAACGACCCGAAAATCGCCGCGCTCAATCCGGGTGTGGATCTGCCCGACCTGCCGGTGATTGTGGTGCATCGTTCCGACGGTAGCGGCACCACCTACATTTTCGTTGATTACCTGAGCAGCATCAGCCCCGTCTGGGCGGATTCGGTTGGCAAAGGCACATCCGTCAAATGGCCCGTGGGGATCGGCGGCAAGGGCAATGAAGGCGTCGCCGGCCAGGTCAAACAGTTGTCGGGAGCGGTCGGCTATGTCGAATTGATTTACGCCAAACAAAATAAAATGCCTTACGCAGATGTAAAAAATGCGGCGGGCAACTTCATCTCGCCAACGCTCGACTCGGTCACCGCGGCGCTCGCGACGGCAAAGATTCCCGACGACTTCCGTTTCTCGATGGTCAACGCGCCGGGCGATCAGGCTTATCCAATTGCCGGCGCGACCTGGCTGCTGGTTTATGAACATCAAAAGGACGCCGCCAAGGGCAAAAAATTGGTCGAGTTTTTGAATTGGGCCTTGACCAAAGGCGAAGGCATGGCCTCATCGCTGGATTACGCCTCCCTGCCGGAAAGCTTGCAACAGCGCGTTCTGGAGCGGATCAAAACAATAAAATACTGACTTCGCTCCCCCGCCCTATCATTTTATGGGCGCGAGCCGGACGAAGGGCGCCGTTCCTCCCGCTCTTCGTCCTTTTGGTTTCCAAACAGTTTGGTAGGGACGCCTCGCCGAGGCGTCCGCGGACTGCCCGGCGGGCCGTCCCCACCTTCTGGATGGGAAAGTGGAGAAGATAAAAAAGTGAATGCATCCGTACCAGTTCGACCGGCAACCATGCGAGCGCACGGCGGCTCCCACTTCGGCGACCGCGCCTTCAAATGGCTCACGTTGCTCATGGCGCTCACGGTCTTCGCGCTCATCGTGTTGATCGGTTATGAGCTGGCCGACGGTTCACGGCTCGCGCTCCACAAATTCGGCTGGCATTTCCTCGTCAGCAGCGACTGGGACCCGGTCAACGAACAGTTCGGCGCGGTGCCGTTCATCTTCGGCACGCTCGTTTCGTCCGCCATCGCCCTGCTCATCGCCGTGCCCATCAGCATTGCCACCGCCGTTTATCTCACTGAACTCGCCCCGCTCTGGCTGCGCCAGCCGTTGATCATGTTCATCGAACTTCTCGCCGCCGTGCCGAGCGTCATCCTCGGCTTTTGGGGAATTTTTGTGATGGTGCCGTTCTTGCGCGACCACTTTTTCCCGCTGCTGCAAAAATATCTTGGCTTCCTGCCGCTTTTCAAAGGCCCGATTTACGGTCTCAGCCTGCTGGCCGCTGGCATCATCCTCGCCATCATGATTGTGCCCATCATCACGTCTGTCTCGCGCGAAATTCTGCGCTCCGTACCCGGCCTGCAGCGTGAAGCCGCCTACGCGCTCGGCGCAACGCGCTGGGAGGTCACGCGCATCGCCGTGTTGAGCTACGCGAAAAAAGGCCTGTTCGGCGCGGTCATCCTCGGACTGGGCCGCGCTCTCGGTGAAACGATGGCCGTGACCATGGTCATCGGCAACCGTCCCGAAATCGCCAAATCACTTTTCGCGCCCGGCTACACGCTGGCCAGCGTCATCGCCAACGAATTCACCGAAGCCACGACCGACACCTATTTGAGCGCGCTGTTTGAAATCGGCCTCGTGCTGCTCGGCGTGACCGTGCTGGTCAACGCGCTGGCGCAATTGCTTTTGAAAACGTTCGCCGGGCCGGGCGTCAAACCGCAAAACTAATATGCCATTTTTGATTTACGATTTACGATTTACGATTGAGTCAACGAAGCATGGCTTTCGTTCGATCCCGGCAAAATCGTCAATCGTCAATCGTCAATCGCCAATCCCATGACCGCCCCCAACCATCGCTGGCGCAAGTTCAAGAACGCTCTGATGCAGGTCGTCACCTGCGCGTGCGCCATTCTGGTCGTCACACCGCTGGTGTTGGTCTTTTATCATCTGGTGAAGGAAGGTTTCAGTTCCATCAACCTCGCTTTCTTCACCCAATTGCCGAAACCCGTCGGTGAACCCGGCGGCGGCATGGCCAACGCCATCGTTGGCACGTTCATTTTGCTGGGGCAAGCCGCCGTGCTCGGCGTGCCCATCGGCGTGCTCGGCGGCGTGTTTCTTTCCGAATACGGCACGTCACGCCTCAACTGGTGGATTCGTTTCGCCGCGGACGTTCTCAATGGCGTGCCGTCCATCACCTGGGGCATGGTCGTCTATGCTCTCGTCGTTGTGCCGATGAAGGGATTTTCCGCGCTGGCCGGCGGCATCGTGCTCGGCCTGATGATGATTCCGCTCGTGATGCGGACGACCGAGGAGGTTTTGCAACTCGTGCCGAACGGTTACCGCGAGGCCGCGCTCGCGCTGGGCATCGCCAAATGGCGCACCATCGTGCAAATCGTCGCGCGCACCGCGCTCAAAGGCATTGTCACCGGCGTCCTGCTCGCGCTGGCGCGCGTGGCGGGCGAAACCGCGCCGCTGTTGTTCACCGCGTTCGGCAACCACTTTTGGACGCACAAGCTGACCGACCCCATCGCCGCCATGCCGCTGCAAATTTTCGCCTACGCGATTTCGCCCTACGACGACTGGCACCGGCAGGCATGGGCGGGCGCGCTGGCGCTGCTCCTGCTCGTTTTGTTCATCAACGCCGGGGTGCGCGTGCTCACGCGCGACCGGTTCCAACGCAATGCTTGATTTTCCCATGGCCGCCATCATAAACAATTTAGTGATTGCACCAACGTCGCCAATTGCCGCGAACGCCATGGCCTTGACCGTGCGCAATCTCTCGGTTTTCTTCGGCGATAATCACGTGCTCAAGAGCGTCTCGCTCGACGTCGCCGCCCGGGCCGTCACTGCCATCATCGGCCCGAGCGGCTGCGGCAAATCCACTTTTCTGCGCGCGCTCAACCGCATGCACGAACTCGTGCCTGAAGCGCGCATGACCGGCGAAATCCACCTGTTCGGCGACGACATCTACGCGCCCGGCGTTGAACCGGTCATCGTCCGCCGCCGCGTCGGCATGGTGTTCCAAAAATCGAATCCGTTCCCGACGATGTCCATCACCGACAACGTCACGGTCGGCCTGCGGCTGAACGGCCTGCGCGACCGCAAGCTGCTCGCCGAGCGGACGGAACAATCGTTGCGCATGGCCGCGCTGTGGGACGAGGTGAAAGACCGCCTGCACGCACCGGCCATCAGCCTGTCCGGCGGCCAGCAGCAGCGGCTGTGCATTGCGCGCGCGCTCGCCGTACAGCCGGAGGTGCTGCTCATGGACGAACCGGCCTCGGCCCTTGACCCGCTGGCCACCTCGAAGATCGAGGACTTGATTCTGGAATTGAAAAAGGACTACACGATTGTCATTGTCACGCACAACATGCAGCAGGCCGCGCGCATGTCGGATTTCACCGCATTTTTTTACCTGGGCGAACTGGTGGAATTCGACACCACCACGAAAATTTTCACCAGCCCGGCAAAGAAACAGACGGAAGACTATGTGACCGGCCGGTTCGGATGACCGCTGGAACGTGTAAACAAATGAACACCCTTGTAATTGCTCTCATTAACACCCGGCTTCAGCCGGGTGATCAAGAACGTCGGTCCAGCGAGCCGTTTCAACGGCTTCCGGTCGCCGGGAAAACCGTTGAAACGGTTTTGTCATTCTTTGCCGGTCACCACCGGGCTGAAGCCCGGTGTTAATGAAATGAAATTCAACAAGATTGACCTATGGAACATCATTTTGACACCGAACTGGACGTACTGAAACAAAAGCTGCTGACGATGGCCAGCCACGCCGAGACGGCGGTGAACCAGGCGCTCCAGGCACTCACCCGGCGCGACCTCGACCTCGCGCTGCGCGTGAAGGAGGACGACCGCATCATTGATCAGTTTGAGGTCGAGATTGACGATCTGGTCATTCAACTGCTCACCAAGGCGCCGCTCGCCAGCAATTTGCGTCTGGTCACCACGGCGATGAAAATCTCCCAGAATCTCGAACGCGTCGGCGATGAAGCCACCAAAATCGCCAAGCGCGCCCGCGACCTGTCACAGGAACCCCCGGTGAAAATCGGCCTCGACCTGCCGCGCATGGCCGGTCTCGCCCTTGACATGCTCAAGGCCGCGCTCGACGCGTTTGTGAACAATGATCCCGCCGCCGCCCGCGCCCTGATTCCACGCGACAAGGAAGTGGACGCGCTCAACAAACAAATCCACAACGCCCTCGTGCAGCACATGGTCGAAAATCCGGACACGATTGGCCGCTGTCTCCACTTGATGGTGGTTTCCAAAAGTATCGAACGCATCGCCGACCACGCGACCAACGTGGCGGAGGACGTCGTTTATCTCTGCGAAGCGCAGGACATCCGCCACACCGGCGCAAAATCCGGCAAAATTCCCGCGCCCTAATCATTCCCATCGGCGCTTTAACCGAATTGCCTCACGGATAAACGCAGTTCAAGCGAAAGCGTGAATTTTGCCTTGCCATCGCTTCCGACGTGTAATACAAGCGCATTACGCATCGCGGTTTACCATGAATTCATTCCCAGGCCGGTGGAAAGCCGTTCTGGCGGTGGTCGTGCTGGCACTGCTGATAGGAGGTGTTTGCTTTTATCATGTCCAGGAGCAGCGCGTGCGCCAGGACGTTGAGTCCGATCTTTTCGCCATCACGGAACTCAAGGCCGGCCAGATCGCTGCTTGGCGGGCCGAAAGACTGGGCGATGCTTCCCTGCTTGCTGAAAGCGTCCTGATCAGCGAAGTGGCTGCCCAATGGATGGAGACCTCCGATATCCACGAACGGGAAATGTTGCTCGCCTCTTTTCGCTCCTTGCAGAAAAATTACCACTACGAGGACGTTCTGCTGGTGGACACCGCGGGCCGGGTGCGCCTGAGTCTGAGCGGGAAGCCCGAACCCATTGAAGCGGGATTGGCCCAGGCGCTGTCTGCCGCCTGGCATGATCACAAACCTGTATTCAGTGACCTGTACACGGATAAGTTTGGCCCGTCACCGCACCTCAGTGTCGTCGCGCCGCTCTTGATTGGCGGAGGAGAAACACAAAAACCGGTCGGAGCCGCCATCCTGGTTTCCAACGCCCGACAGTTTCTTTATCCGCTCATTGAATCCTGGCCCGTCCCCAGCAAAACCGCCGAGACACTGCTCGTCCGCCGCGACGGCAACGACGCGCTCTTCCTGAACGAGCTGCGCCACCAAACCAATACTGCGCTCAAGCTGCGCATTCCCCTGGGCCAGACCAATGTGCCAGCGGTCATGGCCGTGCTGGGCAAGGAAGGCATCGTGCAGGGTCTAGATTATCGCGGAGCGGAGGTGCTGGCTGCGCTCAAACACATACCGGATTCACCCTGGTTCATCGAGGCCAAGATGGACCAAGCGGAGGCTTTTGCGGATTGGCAATTTGACTCCGGCCTTATTCTGGCATTGCTGCTGGCTTTGGTCGCCCTGGCTGGTGCGGTCATGTTCGTCTTGTGGCAGCGGAATCAGAAAGCCCATTACCGGGCGCTCTATCAGGCCGAGGCGGGACGGCAGACGAGTGAAAAACGTTACGGCGTCACCCTCAAAAGCATCGGCGACGCCGTCATCACCGCCGACGCCCAAGGCCGGGTGGAATTGCTCAATCCGGTGGCTGAGATGCTCACCGGCTGGAAACATGCGGAAGCCCGCGGCAAACCGCTCGAAGAGGTTTTCCGCATCGTCAACGAAGACACGCGTCAGCCGGTGGAAAATCCCGTCACGCGTGTCATGCGCGAAGGGATGGTGATGGGTCTGGCCAATCACACTTTGTTGATAGCCCGTGACGGCGCCGAACGGCCCATCGCCGACAGCGGCGCGCCCATCCGCGACGAGCAGAACCGGATCGCCGGCGTGGTGCTGGTATTCCGCGAGCAGACGGAAGAACGCGCGATGCAACAGGCGTTGCGGAACAGCGAGCGCAAATACCGCGAGCTGGTCCAAAACGCCAACAGCGTCATCCTGCGCTGGAACGCGAAGGGCTGCATCACCTTTCTAAACGAATTTGGCCAGAGCTTTTTCGGTTACCCCAATGAGGAAATCCTGAACCGGCACGTCATCGGCACCATTGTTCCGGAAACCGAGAGCACCGGGCGCGACCTGCGGCCATTGATCGAGCAAATTTGCGCCAATCCCGATGCGTTTGCCCACAACGTCAATGAGAACATCCTCCGCGACGGCCGCCGGGTCTGGATGGCCTGGAACAACAAAGCCGTCTTTGACGCCCAAGGCCGGTTGGTTGAAGTGTTCAGCGTCGGCAACGACATCACCGAGCGCAAGCGGGCGGAAACCGAGTTGCGAAGGAGCAACCGCGCCATGCGCATGTTCAGCTTGTGCAACCAGGAAATGGTGCGCGCCACGGATGAAACGGCATTGTTGCAGACCATCTGCCAAATCGCTGTCGAGCACGGCGGCTACCGCATGGCGTGGGTCGGTTTCGCGGAGCAGGATGAGGCCAGGTCCGTGCGTCCGGTGACCCAAGCCGGTTTCGAGGAAGGCTACCTCGACACCTTGAACATCACCTGGGCCGATGCCGAGCGCGGGCGCGGCCCCACCGGCATGGCCATCCGCAACGGCCAGCCGGTGCTGGCCCGCAACATTCTTACCGACCCGGCTTTTGAACCCTGGCGCGCGGCAGCCATTCAGCGCGGTTATGCCTCGTCCATCGCCCTGCCACTGCATGGCGGAGGCCGCTGTTTCGGCGCGTTGATGATATATGCGGCGGAGCCGGATGCCTTCGATGCCGACGAGATAAAACTGCTGGGCGAACTGGCCAACGATCTGGCCTATGGGATTGGCGCGTTGCGCCATCGGGCCGAGCGCAAGCGGGCGGAGGCGGCGTTGCACGAGAGCGAGGCCAGATACCGCGCGTTTTTTGACAAAAGCGCCGATGGCATCTTGATTGCCGACGTTGAAACCAAGCAATTCAAGTATGCGAATCCGGCCCTGTGCCGGATGCTTGGATATACTGAGAATGAATTGCGAACCATGGGCGTGATGGATATTCACCCGAAGGATGTCGTGCAAAGCGTCATAACGGAGTTCGAGGCCCAAGTCCGCGGAGACAAGACTCTGGTGACAGACATTCCGTGTCTCAGGAAAGACGGCTCCATCGTCCATGCGGATATTAACTCGGCCAAAATCACTGTTGATGGCCGGCCATGCAACATGGGCTTCTTCCGCGACATCACGGAGCGCAAACGCATGGAGGTGGCTCTGAGCGAGTCCCGAAATTTTTTGGACAAAATCATCAATTCCGTTGCCGACCCCATATTCGTCAAAAACCAACAACACCGGTGGGTGTTGCTCAACGAAGCCTTTTGCGATTTCATGGGGCACAAGCGCAATGAACTTCTCGGCAAATCCGATTACGATTTCTTTCCCAAGAATGAGGCGGGTGTGTTTTGGGCAAAGGACGAGATTGTTTTCACAACCGGGATTGAAAACATCAACGAGGAGAAATTTACCGAAGCCAAGGGAACGGTTCATACCATCGTTACGAAGAAAACGCTCTACACAGACGAAAATGGCGGGAAATTCATCGTCGGCATTATCAGTGATATCACCGAGCGCAAGCGGACGGAGGAAGCGCTGCGGGAGAGCGAGGAACGGTATCGCGCCATAATGGAACAGGCTGCCGACGCTGTCTTCATGCACGACAAGACTGGCCGGATACTGGATGTCAATCAAAAGGCATGTCAGAGCCTTGGCTATACCCGGGAGGAACTGCTTTCCAAGTCCATTAGGGATATCGATCCCGAGGCGATCCAGGCCGGGAAGCATGAGTTATGGGACAAAGTCTTGGCCGGTGAGCACTTTACATTCGAAAGCCATCAAATACACAAAGATGGTATCTACATCCCCGTGGAAGTGTCACTGGGTTCGGTGTGCCTGCCTCGCGGGCTGGCAGTCATCGGCATCGCAAGGAATATCACCGAGCGCAAGCGGGCACAGGTGGCAGTGGAAGAATCCCGCCAAATGTTACAGTTAATCCTTGATACGATTCCCGTACGTGTCTTCTGGAAGGATTTGGCAGGCCGGTATATCGGGTGTAATCACCCCTTTGCCCGCGATGCGGGCTTTGACTCGCCGGGAGCACTGGTGGGCAAAGATGACTATGTCATGGGCTGGAAGGACCAGGCGGATTTGTATCGCGCCGATGACCAGAAAGTCATCGCCAGCGGCGTCCCCAAGCTCTATTATGAAGAACCCCAAACCACTCCCGCCGGAAAACAAATGTGGTTGCGCACGAGCAAAATTCCATTGCGCGACGCCGGGGGGCGGATTATCGGCATCCTGGGTGCCTACGAAGACATCACCGAACGCAAGCGGGCGGAGGAGCGCATCCGCGAACAAGCCGCTCTGCTCGATGCCGCCAGCGACGCCATCTATGTTTACACACTGGATCAAACGTTGACTTATTGGAACGATAGCGCCGAGCGGCTATACGGCTGGACGCGTGCCGAGACACTGGGCCGCAAGATAACCGAGCTGAGGATGGTTGATCCGGCAACATTCGAGGAGGCACACTCCGCGCTGCGGGAACAGGGCCATTGGTCCGGCGAACTGAAAACGACCGACAAGGCGGGCAAGGAGTTTGTGGTGTTCTGCCGCTGGACGATGATGCTCGACGTGCAGAACCAGCCCAAGGAAATCCTGGCCATTAACACGGACATCACCGAACGCAAACAACTGGAAACCAATTTTCTCCGCGCCCAGCGCATGGAAGGCATCGGCGCGCTGGCCGGCGGCATCGCCCACGACCTGAACAACATCCTCCAGCCCATCCTGATGACCGTACCGCTTCTGCGCGAGACAACCGGCGATCCCGAAAGCCGCGAGATGCTGGACACCGTGAATAGTTGCGCCCAGCGCGGGGCTGACATCATCAAACAACTGCTCACCTTCGCCCGCGGCGAACCCGGAGCGCGCGTGCCCATGCCCACGCGGCACATCCTGAACGAGTTGAACAAGCTCATGCGCGAAACCTTCCCCAAGAACATCCAACTGCGTGTCAACGTGCCCAAGAACCTCTGGCAGGTCCTCGGCGACGTCACACAGATCCACCAGGCGCTCATGAATCTCTGCGTCAACGCTCGCGATGCCATGTCCAACGGCGGCACGCTCACCCTGGCGGCGGAAAACCTGACCCTTGACGAGGCGTTCGCCGCCATGACGCCCAGTGCCAAACCCGGCCCTTACATTTGCGTAAGCGTGACCGATACCGGCATGGGCATCCCGCCTGAAAACCTTGACCGCATTTTCGACCCGTTCTTCACCACCAAGGAAATTGGCAAGGGCACGGGCCTGGGCCTGGCCACGGTGCTCGGCGTTGCGCGCGGCCACGGCGGCTTTGTGCGGGTGAACAGCCAGGTCGGCAAAGGCACGATTTTTGAGCTTTATCTCCCGGCCTCGTTGGAAGCGAAGGCCGCCGCCCTGCCCGAGCGCGAGACGTTGCCACCCCGCGCTGCCGGCGAATTGATTCTGGTGGTGGACGACGAAGCCAGCGTGCGCGGCGTGGTTGGGCGTACGCTGGAAAAACACGGCTACCGGGTCGTGCCCGCCGCTGAAGGGGTCGAAGCCATGGGTCTTTTTGCCCAGCACCGGGCCGAGATCAGGGCGGTCCTCACGGACATGATGATGCCGGACATGGACGGGCCGTCGCTGGTCCGGGCTTTGCGACACCTGGAACCGCAACTGCCAATCCTCGGCATGACCGGCGTGGGTGAGAAGGCGGACATCAAAGGGCTGGAGACCCTCGGCCTGTTGGTGCTGTTGACCAAACCTTTCAACAGCGCCGTGCTGCTGGACGTGCTGCACCAGGCGCTGGCCGCGCCACGCAAGGACAAAGACGCGAAGTAACCGCCGGTAAAAAATTTCCTCTCGCAGCCGCCGCCGTGAGTCGGCGCAAATTCCCTGTGAAAATCGAAGGAAGATCAGCGCCGCCTCACGTTGGCGGCTACTTTTTCAACAGGCCGTTAGAGCGGTTACAACTTTGATGTAGCGCAGACATTCTTGTCTGCGGGTTTGCGGGACATTCTTGTCCCGTGATTGATCAGCACGAAAGAGGCGACTGGAAAGTCGCCTGAA
>JBEKXN010000053.1:0-18505 GCA_049511835.1 Verrucomicrobiota bacterium
CCATGACCAGGCCGCGATCCACAAGGTCGGCGGCGAGTTCGGGCGGACAGCGTTCCAGCGTGAGGCGGACGGACTCCAAAATGCTCGACAGCGGTTCTTGCAACGCTTCGCGAATTTCCTCGGAACGGATGGTCAGGGTTTTGGGCAGGCCGGAACCCAGGTCGCGGCCTTTGACATCCATGGTCAATTCCTGTTCCAACGGAAACGCGGAGCCGATGCGTATCTTGATTTCTTCCGCGGTGCGTTCACCTATCAACATATTGTAGGCGCGTTTCATGTGCGCAGTGATCGTTTCGTCAAATTCGTCTCCGCCCACCCGCAGGCTGCGGCAGAAGACGATACCGGCGAGGGAGATGATGGCGATTTCGCAAGTCCCGCCGCCGATGTCCACGATCATGTTGCCCGCCGGCTCATGCACCGGCAAACCGACGCCGATGGCGGAGGCCATCGGTTGCTCAATCAAATACACCTCCCGCGCGCCGGCGTGGGTGGCGGAATCTTTGACGGCCCGTTTTTCCACTTCCGTGATGCCCGAAGGCACTGCGACCACGACCCGTGGCGCAATCAATTTGCGATGATGGACCTTTTGGATGAAGTGGCGGAGCATGGCCTCGGTGATCTCGAAGTCGGCAATCACGCCGTCTTTCATGGGCCGGATGGCCACGATGTTGCCGGGCGTGCGGCCCAGCATTCGTTTGGCTTCAGCACCGACGGCCAGCACGTTGGTCGTGCCCGCCTGAATGGCTACAACCGAAGGTTCGCGCAGGACGATTCCGCGGTCCCGCACGTAGACGAGGGAGTTGGCCGTGCCCAGGTCTATTCCAATATCGTTGGAAAACAGGCTTTTGAATTGCGCAAACATGAATTTGCCTAACGCCGCACAGTTAATCCATTACGTCCCAAAAGGTCAAGCAGCGAATAAATGGCCTGCCAGGCCGAAGCTCGAAGCGCATCATGGAACGACAGCTTCAACTCGCCTTCGCGTTGCACGCCACGGCGCGGCAGCCTTCGCTTTACGCTGCGCTCCAAAGCGAAGGCTGGTGCCAGCGACTGGAATCGAACCAGTGACCTCGGGCTTATGAGTCCCACGCTCTAACCAACTGAGCTACGCTGGCAACCGAGACCGGCATTACATTCTGGGCACAAACCGCGCGCTGTCAAATCCGAACCACGCCCGCAGAAAACCGGCTTGGCCAAACGACGGAACGTCATTAATCTCCGCCTGCCAGAATTCGAATTGATGAACCAGCGTCCTGCATTGCGTTTCCAGAAAAAACCGCGCTCGCGTTATGGCTTCCTCGGGTTCTGTTTTGTGTCGCTGCTGGCCGCCTTCACCGTTTTGCGGCTCGTGTTGCTGCTTAAATTCGC
Source organism: Verrucomicrobiota bacterium (assembly GCA_049511835.1). GTDB lineage: Bacteria > Verrucomicrobiota > Verrucomicrobiia > Limisphaerales > UBA11358 > UBA11358. Next base: position 1,369 of record JBEKXN010000053.1, read on the forward strand.
CGCATCTGGCACAGCGCCGTGGAACGTTCTGCTGGCCTTTGCCGCCGGCTTTTACCGCGACGTCATCGCCGTGCTGTGGTTCATGCTGCCGCTGCTGTTTTGGTGTTTCATCATCGGCAACCGTCTGTTCGCGTCGCTCATCCACCGCCTCGGGTTCCGGCTTTTCATGACGCTGCTTTGGGCCGTGCAGGTCTTTTTGCTCGCAGCGGAATTTTACTTTTTCGCGGAATTCAAATCGCGCTTCAATCCCGTCGCCGTGGATTATCTGATTTATCCTCGCGAGGTGTTCATCAACATCTGGGACGCTTATCCCGTCCCGGCGGTTGGCGCCGGCTGCCTGTTCATCGGCGCGATCTGGATGTGGATTGCCGGAAGATTGTTCCAAACGATGTGGACCAAACCGGTCTGGATCGGAACGCGGTTTCTCTGGTTCGCGGGCGCGTTGATTTTATTCGCCGGCCTGACCCGGACGATCTCTTTGAACCCGCCGCAGGTCAGCGAAGACCGCACGCTCAATGAAATTGCCAACAACGGCGCCATTTCCTTTTTCGCCGCCGCGTGGACGCGCGACCTCGATTACTACGCCTTTTACAAAACCCTGCCGCGCGACGAAGCCTACGCCCGCGTGCATCGCCTCCTGGCCTCGACCAACGCGACTTTTGTCGCCGATAATTTCAGCATCGAACAAAAAATTTCCGGCGATTCCAATCGCCCGCGCCTGAACGTCGTGATTTTGCTCGAAGAAAGTCTCGGCTCGGAATTCTGGGGCTGCCTCGGCCGCACGAACACGCTGACGCCGGAGATGGACCGGCTCGCCACGCAGGAAGGTTTGCTGTTCGACAACATTTATGCCTCCGGCAACCGCACCGTGCGCGGCATGGAAGGCGCGCTGTCGTCATTCCCGCCGCTGCCCGGCGATGCGATTGTGCATCGTGACCGCTCCGAAAACGTCGAGACCATTGCGCGCGTCCTCAAGCGCGACGGCTACAACACGATGTTTCTCTATGGCGGACACGCCATGTTCGACAACATGAAACCGTTTCTCGTCGCCAACGGCTTCGACCAGATCGTGGACGAAAAAGATTTTCCCAATCCGTCGTTCGTGACCGTCTGGGGCGTGGCGGATGAGGATTTATACGCGGGCGCCGTCCGGCAATTCAGCGCCTTGAGCCAGACCAACAAACCGTTTTTCGCCACCATCCTGTCCGTGTCGAATCACAAGCCCTACACTTATCCCAAAGGCCGCATTCCGGAAGACCCGAATGGCACCCGTGAAAACGTTGTCAAATACACCGACTGGTGCCTTGGCCAATTTTTCAAGGCCGCGAAACAGGAGTCATTTTGGACGAACACCATTTTTGTCGTGGTGGCCGACCATGGCGCGCGGGTCTATGGCAGCCAGGACATCCCAATTTTTTCCTATGAAATCCCGCTCGTGATCCTCGGCCCGGCGGTCGCGCCCCAATCGCAACGCCTCCACGTGACCGGCTGCTCGCTGGACTTGCCGCCGACGATTCTCGGCCTGATTGGCCGTCCCTATGAAAGCCTGTTTCTGGGACGCGACCTTTTGCACGACCCGCCGGATACATTCCATGCCTTGCTGAATCACAACCGTGACATCGGGATGTTCGCCCATGACCGGATGGTCGTGCTGGGCCTGCAAAAAACGGTCGAATTCTATGCCGGGAACCCGCACGCCGTGAATTTGGAACTGACGCCACAGCCCACGCCGGAAGATTTGGAACTGGAGAAAAATGCCGAGGCCATTTTCCAAGTGGCGGATGAACTCTACATGAACCGCCGCTACCATCTCGATCCGTAGCCAAGCCGCGGAGCGGCACCGGATATCAGCCGGGGACAATGTCCCGATGAATGTGAAAACCGATCACGTCGCAGAGCAGCTGTAAACCGAAGGATTTGCCCGACTAGCGGTTCGCCGGTGGTCTCGCCCCGCCAGACTGTACCACTACCAGCCCATCAATCGGGAGATGGTCGCCACCACCTCAGGATCGTCCGGGAAGATGACGGGCAGTTCTTTGGTGCGCACCGTTTTGTCTCCGACGCGGCGAGCCAGGACCTTCACTGGGCAGCCGCAAGCACTGTAGAAGAAGGTGACCTGGCGCTCCGCGGCGTTGGGCCAAAAGTCCAGGACGGGCATTCCGGTATCACGGATTACCACATCCATGATCGAGGTCGCACTCTTTGATCCATCGAGCACGAACGATTTTCCCTTCTCATCGTCCAGCATGATGAACAATTCTTTGCCGGCGAAAGAGGATGCCGGCGGATGAGTTGCGGGGATAATCCGGGTTTTCCATAGGATTTCGCCGGTGCGGCGGAAAACCAGAGCGCCGACGCCAGGTTTCTCCGCGCTCACATGCATCGAAATGTGCAATTTGCCGTTGGTGGTCGGCTCGCCATAAGCCTCGATGATGGCAAACGTGCGGCCTTGGCCGTCATCGGGCTCATAACGGCGCTCAATCTCGCGCAACGCCCCCGCGATGCCCGGCGGTTTCGGGCCGAAATCGAGTTCAACGGTCACCATCAACGCTTGGGCGACCTCCAGGGTGGGCAAAGATTCTACGGAGTGCTGAGGCGAGGGCGTTAGGGGCGGGCTCTGCTGGCCGCAAACTGATAGGGCAAACCACCCGACGATCAGCAACCCGGTCACCTGCAGACGAAACGTGGCCATAGAAACGGTAACTTTCAGCGGCGGCAGCCAGAAACCGCCCGCCGCGACCAGACGCGGTCGCAGCAAGCGGTTGTGGAAGTCCGGTTTCTCAATTTTACTTACTGCGACTTAGCGGACGCCTGGGCTGAGTTGGCGCTGGTGCCTTTGCAGTTGGTCGCGGAGATGACGTAGTAGTACGTTGTTCCCTTGGTCAGTCCGGTATTGGTGTAAGTCAACGTCGTGATTCCGCTGGCAATGCTCGTGTACGAACCACCGCTGACCGTCGATCGCAGCACGTTGTACGTGATGGGGGCGGTGCCGGAGGAACAGGCCGTCCAAGTCAAGGTTACTTTGTTGGTGCCAGCCGTCGCCGTCGGGCAGCCCACAGTGCCCGGCGCAGTAACAGTGACAATCACCTTGAACGAGTTAGTCGCCATATTGCCGGACGCATCGGTGGCCGTGCAAGTCACGGTGTTCGTTCCTTGCGCGAAGGTAGAGCCGCTCGCCGGTGTGCAGCTATAGGTCACACCAGGGCAGTTGTCGGTAACGGTCGGAGCAAACGTCACCACGGCGCTACAGGCATTGGTAGTGATGTTGGCCGGGCAAGTGATGGTCGGCTTGGTCGTGTCATTGACGGTCACGGTGAACGAGCAACTGTTGGTGCTGCCGTTCATAACCGCCGTGCAGGTCACCGGCGTTGTTCCTTTGGCGAATGTCGAGCCACTGGCCGGTGTGCAGGTCGTCGTCGGCGTGCCGCAGGGACTGCTGGAGGTCACAGTCCAATTCACCACTTGCGAGCAGGAGGTTGACGTGGTGTTGGTCGTGATGTTGCCGGGGCAGGTGATGGTCGGTGGCGGCGACACCAAATTGACCGTGAAAGTGCAGGTGGCGACGTTGCCGCAATCATCGACCGCGGTGCAGGTCACGTTGGTGCTTCCGGAAACGAAGTTGACACCGGGCAGCGGGAGGCAAGTAACGGCCGGGACGCCGCTGCAGGCATCGATGGCGGTCGGCGGCACATACTGCACCACACCACCCGTGCACACCGTGTTGGTGCCCCGGTTGCACACCCATGGGCAAGTGCGATTGCCGCAGTGATTGATGAAAGTGCCACAGCGCGCTCCAGGAATCAAACCTGGCTTGTAGTTCTCAGGCGTGCAAGCGACATCGCTGTTCTTGTAGCTGCACTTCGTGCTGTCATCGACCGGCTTGATACCCAGATTGGTGTAGATGTTGCTGAGGTTGGTGTAAACACACGCGCCCCATTTCCACATGACTGGCACGCCTGCCGTCGTAACAAAGTTGCCAGACCAGGTCAAATTCCCACCGCCGGATGACGCAAACGGCATCTGATACGCCAGTCCCGACCCGAACTGATCGCCAGTCAGTGTCGATCCCAGCGGACACGTCGTCACCCACGTGTTGTTCGAGAACGTGGTGGTGGCATTGGTGCAGGTTGACGAGTAGGTAATCTGCGCATTGGACACGGTCAGGCTGACATTTGTCCCGCCAATGTCTCCTGTGATGGTCTGACCCGTGATGCAGACCGTGTAGGTCTTGTTGGTGATGCCAGTGCACGGTGTCAGCACGCAATTGAACCAGACCCATTGGTTGGAACAGATCGGCTGGTAGTTGAAGCAGCCCGGAATACCGCATTTGTTAGTCTGGACCACCACCTGCTGGTACACCACCTGGTTTGTGCAGCCGTAAAACGCCGGCGGCACGCTGTCCTGCGACCAGGTGTAAATCACCGTCTTGGCAGCCGAGGTGTTGCCGCAACCATCAGTCGCCGTCACCGTGAACGTGCTCGTCACCGTGCAACCGTTGGTGGTAACTACGTGCGACACGTTGGTGGTCGCTACCCCGCAATTATCCGTGGCCGTCACCAGCGCCTTCACGCTGGCGTCCGTCGGCAGATTCGTTGGATTGCAGCCTAAATTGCTGCCTGCCGGAACCGTAACAACCGGCGGCGTCGTATCGACCGTCCAGGTGTAAACCACCGTCTTGGCAGCCGAGGTGTTGCCGCAGCCGTCAGTCGCCGTCACCGTGAACGTGCGGGTCAGGGTGCAACCGCTGGTGGCATCCGTATGCCCCACGTTGATGGCCGGCATGCCGCTGCAATTATCCGTGGCCGTCACCAACGCCATGACACTGGCGTCAGAGGGCGGATTCGTAGGATTGCAGCCCAGGTTCGAGCCGGTCGGGACCGTGACGGTCGGCGGCGTCGTATCGACCGTCCAGGTGTAAACCACCGTCTTGGCAGCCGAGGTGTTGCCGCAGCCGTCAGTCGCCGTCACCGTGAAGGTGCGCGTCAGGGTGCAACCGCTGGTGGCATCCGTATGCCCCACGTTGATGGCCGGCGTGCCGCTGCAATTATCCGTGGCCGTCACCAACGCCATGACACTGGCGTCCGTCGGCAGATTCGTTGGATTGCAGCCTAAATTGCTGCCTGCCGGAACCGTAACAACCGGCGGCGTCGTATCGACCGTCCAGGTGTAAACCACCGTCTTGGCAGCCGAGGTGTTGCCGCAGCCGTCAGTCGCCGTCACCGTGAACGTGCGGGTCAGGGTGCAACCGCTGGTGGCATCCGTATGCCCCACGTTGATGGCCGGCATGCCGCTGCAATTATCCGTGGCCGTCACCAACGCCATGACACTGGCGTCAGAGGGCGGATTCGTAGGATTGCAGCCCAGGTTCGAGCCGGTCGGGACCGTGACGGTCGGCGGCGTCGTATCGACCGTCCAGGTGTAAACCACCGTCTTGGCAGCCGAGGTGTTGCCGCAGCCGTCAGTCGCCGTCACCGTGAAGGTGCGCGTCAGGGTGCAACCGCTGGTGGCATCCGTATGCCCCACGTTGATGGCCGGCGTGCCGCTGCAATTATCCGTGGCCGTCACCAACGCCATGACACTGGCGTCAGAGGGCGGATTCGTAGGATTGCAGCCCAGGTTCGAGCCGGTCGGGACCGTGACGGTCGGCGGCGTTGTATCGACCGTCCAGGTGTAAACTGTGCTTGCGCTCGCCGAGTTGCCGCATGTGCCCGTCGCGGTCACTGTGAACGCCCGCGTCACCCCGCAGCCATTCGTCATGTCCACATGTGAAACATTGACGCTCACCGCACCGCGATCATCGCTCGCGCTTACCAGCGCCTTCACGCTCGCATCGGTCGGCAAAGTCGCCGGATTGCAGCCCAGGTTGCCACCGACCGGAACGCCTACGATCACCGGAGTCGTCGTGTCCCGGTAGCCGAAGTTCACACCTGTAGCCTGCTGACAGCCAGCCAGCGTCACCACGGTCTGGTTATCATTGGTTCCGTCGGGATCGAAGGTCTGGAAGTAGTTGGTTGGCGGTGTCACCATCACAATATAAGTCCCGGCCACCAAGTTGCTAAAAGCGTATGCGCCATTGACATCGGTAGTGGTGGTGACCACGGTATTACTACTGGCATCCGTGAGCGTTACGGTCACGCTTGTAAGACCGGTGTCGCTTGTCAGGTTCGTATCGGTACTATTGCAGTGGAGCAACACTGAACCGGACACATCGGCAGTGTTCCCATAATAGGAAAGCACTTGCGTACAACTGGCGCTATTGCCGCATGCATCCGTTGCCGTCCAAGTTCTCGTAATCACGTAGCTACCCGCGCAACTCCCCGGCGCCACGATATCGCTGTAAGTCACCACAGGGTTCGAATCGCAATTGTCGGTCGCCGTCGCCGTGCCCGTTTGCGCTGGGGCCGGGTTCGTGCTGTTCACCACGGCATCCGGCGGACAAGTGATCACCGGCGGGATCGTGTCCGCTGTCCAGGTGTAAACCACCGTTTGTGGGGTTGCGGCATTGCCGCAGGCATCGGTGGCGGTCACGGTGAACGTGCGGGTGACCGTGCAGCCAGTAGTCACGTCCGCATGCACAACGTTGACGGTCGGCACGCCGCAATCATCGGTGGCAATGACCAGAGCCTCGACGCTGGCGTCGGTCGGCGGCGTGGCCGGATTGCAGCCCAGATTGCTGCCGGTTGGAACGGTCACGACAGGCGCCGTGGTGTCAACCGTCCAAGAATACACAACGGTCTGCGCGGCTGAGATGTTGCCGCAGCCGTCGGTGGCGGTCACGGTAAACGTGCGGATGACCGTGCAGCCAGTGGTCACGTCCGCGTGCACAACGTTGACGGTCGGCGTGCTGCAATTATCGGTGGCAATGACCAGCGCTTTGACACTGGCGTCGGTCGGCAGCGTGGCCGGATTGCAGCCCAGATTGCTACCGGTTGGAACAGTCACGACAGGCGCCGTGGTGTCAGCGACCCAAGTGTAAACCACCGTTTGTGGGGTTGAGGCATTGCCGCAGGCATCGGTGGCGGTCACGGTGAACGTGCGGGTGACCGTGCAGCCAGTGGTCACGTCCGCGTGCACAACGTTGACGGTCGGCGTGCCGCAGTTATCGGTGGCGGTGACCAGTGCCTTGACACTGGCGTCGGTGGGCAGAGTCGCCGGATTGCAGCCCAGATCGGAGCCGGTCGGAACCGAAGTAATTGTCGGCGCGGTGGTGTCAACAAAGGTGATGTGCTGGACGCAGGTGGAACTATTGCCACTGGCATCCGTAGCTTTCCAAGTACGGTCAATTCCAGCATCGCCCGTGCAGTTGGCGGGCGTGGCGACATCAGTGAAAGTAATCGTGACGTTCGTACTGCACGTGTCAGTTGCCGTGGCCGTGCCGGTGTTGGCGGGATCGGTCGAATCACCACACTGCAACTGTTTGTCCGGCGGGCAGGTAATCACCGGCGGCGTGGTGTCCTGAATGGTGATAACCTGAACGCAGGAATTGGAATTGCCGCTATTGTCTGTGGCTGTCCAGGTGCGAGTAATGATCTGCGGCCAATTGTTGCCTGAGACGGCATCAGTGTAAGTCACCGTCGGGCTTGAATCGCAAGTGTCCGAGGCTGTAGCCATGCCTGTGCTGCTGGGGTCAATGGACTGTCCGCACTCCACGGTGACATTAGTCGGACAGGAAATTACGGGCGGAGTGGTATCCTGCACGGTCACATAGAACGAGCATTGGTTCGTGTTGCCGCTGCAGTCGGTTACCGTGCATACGATCTGGTGCGAACCAAGGCCCAACATGCTGCCGTTGGTCGGCGTGCAGGAATAAGTCGCATTCGGACAATTGTCATAGACGACCGGCTCTTCGAAGAAGACCGGACCGCCGGTGCATTCCACAACCTGATCGGTGGGGCAGTTGATGCCGGGCGGTTCAGTGTCCATGACCACAACGGCACAGATATGCTGCGCCGAATTGCCGCGCCCGTCGCTGGCCGTGGTCACCACCATGCTTACGTTTGTGCCCACCGGGAACTGGCCCTGCAACATCCCGTTGCCAAGGTCGATCAGGTTGATCACGGCGCCATTCTCGTCCACTGCACCCACGATCGTGGAGATCAAGAGGGGACAGCAAAGATCTATGGCCGCCGGCGTCGGGAAGGTCAAGGTGGCATAGCATACGCCCGGATCGTTGGTCAGTATCATCGGGACGCACAGGCTGCAACTGATCACCGGATTGTTCGTATCCGCAAACTCCGGCGGCAGCGTGTCCTGAACGGTGATGTTAAACGTGCAGGTGTTCGAGTTACCGGCGGCGTCCGTGGCCACACAGGTCACCACATAATTGCTTGAACTGGCCGGCGGCGACGGCAAGGCAAAGAAGCTGCCCGAAGGCGGTGTGCAGACAATTGTGGGATTCGGATCGCAATTATCCGTCACCACCGGCGTGGGATAGCTGACATACGCTCCGGACAACCCGTTGGTATAATGACATTCGGCTGTAATATCGTCTGGACAAATGATAGTCGGCGGGGTGTAGTCCAGCGCTCCGACAACGCCTTTGGCCTGACCATGGAAATTGCTGGTAAAAACGCCTGTGAACGTGGAGCTTTGACTCGTCAGCGTAACGCCGATATCTCCACAGAAAAATCCCTCAAGCAGGCCGCCTGTGGGGGTGAAGCTAAAGTCGTATGAAGTGGTGGTGCCGAGTCTCGAAAAACCAAACCCCGTCACTTCGCCCGTTAAAAGCACGCCGGAGTACGTGTTGGTCACGCCACCAACAATTTGTGACACCGTTCCCTGCAAAACCAAGTCGTTTGCCGTCGGCCCGGCCAGAGCGCCTGTGTTGCCAACCAGCGCAATTCTGATCTGCAGGGTGCTGCCCCCGCTAAAGGGCTGCGTGCCTGCCAAACTGGACCAAGCCACCGTCTGCAGCGGCGCAGAAACCGAAAAAATCCCGGTTGGCGCGGTGTAAATGTAATTAACCGCGTTCGAGGTGGTGCTCGCGAAATTAACCTCTGGATAGGTCAGGTTCGATTTTACACCCAAGAGCGCCGCAAAGGACGACGATGCCAATGCCATAAACGTCGACGTTAGAATTATCGACTTCATCCATTTCATAATTAATATTTCCTTTCCCAACTGATTGCCCCCGACTTAATTGTTCGGGGTTAATAAAAAACAAATAACATCAATGCTGAATTAATATCAACACTGAATTAACAATAATTCTGAGTTCTGAATTAACAGCAACGTTTCGTGTCACGTCAAACACTCAACGTGCTTCGGTGGCAACGTCGCGCCACCAGCCACACGGCACCACCTATCAAGAAAAGCAAATTTGACGAAGGCTCGGGAACCGGGAAAATGTCGCAAGCGCCATAAGCACCGCCGTTACTGTAACTCGTCGTTAAATAGAACGGATCGTCGCCATTCGGAAAGAGCTCGATAACCCCCGACGAACCGATGCCTCCATAATCGCCAGCGAGTATGCCGCCAGTGACGGTGAAGCTGAAGGCAAATTGAGTACCTTCAAATGACGATGGGTCCGATGGGTCATCGTAGTAATTTGCATAATCCCAAGCCGACCCAACGGGTGCCGATCCAGGGGGCGACCCTGACAGGCCTGTCATCAAAGTCGCTGTAAGCAAAGTTGGCACATACACTGTATTCACTGCAAGCGAAGCTGGATCGTTCTCCGCGAGAAAAGCATTGACTGTTAACGATCCACTGGTCAGGTTGCCAGAACTATTGATGTTGGCGGTGACCACGAAGCTTCCTGATCCACTCTCCCCCCAGCTATTCCCATTAGGGTCGGTATACCCCAACAACACTGGCGGCGACGCCCCACCCGCATTGAACGTGCCACCACTGTAAGACACGGTGACTTGTTCTGCATCCAAGTCAGGATTGACGGGGTTCAGGCTCAACAACTCCTGCGCCGGTGATTGAAAGAGGGTCAGCAAAAAAGCCGCACTGCACAAAAATAAAACTTTTAGGGTTTTCATGTTTTTTATGTTTTGGATTTAATGGACTTTCCCCGGTGCATAAACCATGGCCCGGCTTAAACCGCCACCTGCCAGCGGTGTGGCCATAACTGGAAACGTTCTTATTTTCATGAACTTTTCTGATTCGAGTTTTGTTTTTCTGATTGGTTTTTTGCGGGGGCCTTTTTTGAATCCTGGCGGGCAGCCAGGATTCCGGTGACAAAAATCAAAAAGAGGGCCATTGCGTAAACCAAATACCAAAAGAGTGACATGGGATTGATTGAGTTTTCTGGAATACGCATAATACGGGGGGTTTAATGGTTAGCTGGTTATTTCAAGGCCGAACGCCGCCGCATGACCAACAGACCCGTCAGCCCACAAACCACGAGGGTGAATGTCCCGGGCTCGGGGACCGTGGAGGGCATCAGCTGTTCTTGAAAACTGACCGAGCCGACGAAGGTTATTGCATAATTAAAATCCAACGTGCCGAGCGCCGGAACCGGATTGCCATAACCATAATAGTCGATGTCCCCAATCCAGTCGCTGCCAACCTGGGTCGGCGCGGTGACAATGTCTGTCCACCCACTATTGGCCACGCCAACATTGGAAAATGAAAACGACTGGCTCATCGTAACCTGGACGTGGTAATCGCCCCAAGTGAGCCCGGTATCATTATCAATTGAGTTGAAGAGTGTGAGCGTTGGGTCGGTTTCTGTATCCGTAATGATATCACCTCGTATATGCCCGTAGTCCCATAAGTTTTGCGACCCATCGATGTTCAGTTGGAAGGCATGGTCTCCGGTTTTAAGAAAACCGTAAGTATAGCAGGTTATAACGCCGTCACCATCAGCCGCAATCGAGTTGCTGATGATATCCGCCCGGCTCAAACCAGCACCCGCCAGCAACGCGGTCACAATTGCAAGTATTCTAATTTTCATAAACATTCCTGATTCCAGTTTTGTTTTTCTGATTAGTCTTTTTGGGGGGCCTGCTTGAATCCTGGTTACACGCCAGATTCCTGCACTAAGAAATGGATTCGGGTTCAAATTAATCATGGGCTATAGAGCCAATAAAATTCTGAGACGGTTGAACAATCCGAGGGATATTCCCTGCCGATCTTCCTCCCGCACCGTCATCTGTCTCGGTTGCCTGGATCCCGCCTTTTTGCCGATGGGTTCACCCAGGTTGGTCGTTACTTGCACACAACGATCGTCCCATAACTCAATCATTCGCTGGTCTTTTACATTGGTCACTTCCAATTCCGGCAACCCACAACTGACGAGCCATTCTTTTATCGCCGCCACCTGCCTGGGCGAGGAGGCACGGGCGGTGAAAATTTTTACGGTGCGTCCTTCGGCAATCCATTTCTGCACGCGAACCAGCATCGGCTCAATGGGACTGCCAATCTCGTCCCCGCGCGCGCTGCCCAGGTCGCGGGCCAGTGTCCCGTCCAGATCCACACCAATCCACGGGGAACCGCCATACCGCACCTGGGTGTTGTCCGCGAACTGCTGGCCGCACTTTCGGCACACCGCGCCAAAACGCCCGTCCTCCAGCCAGAAAGGCTTTAATTCCTCACCGCAACAGATTTCCCCGACTTTGGCGGATGCGAAACCGTTGCCCAACCCGTCTTGACCGTCTTGGTCGAACCGGGGCAGGTACCGTGCGCCACCCTTGGCCCGGCCAACATTGGCCACCATTTCCTCTTTGTTTTGTAATGCCGTGTTCATCCACGAAAATCAGCCAAGCTGCTTTTATGCAGCTTTTCTTTTACACGCGTGCCGTTTATTCCAAGGCACACTGCCTCTTATTTTCACATCTACTGTTGTCGTCGGAAGCCGGAGCACTTACAATGATTTCATGTTCACAATTGGCCATTAAATGCTCACAAAATGACCGGGGTTATTGACCAAAAGGCGGGTTGTCCACAAACTACTCCTGACCAGACCGGACAAATTCACCATCAGGAAAGTTATTCACAATTTAGGAAAGTTATTCACAATTTGTCTTAATTTATTGACAAAAATGTCTTAAATATCTACACTGCCCGCATGAGCCAACAGCAAAAGGATTTGGAAAAGGTTTTGCTCTTGGGAAAACTTGAAATGTCATGCTTCCAGAAAATCTGGTCGCTGAGAAATGAAACATTGGCAGCACTATTGTAACACGATCAGTTTGGAAGTTGTTTCAGATTGAGGGCAGTGATTACTGTAGGGCGGAGGGTGTAAAGTCGTAGTTTCCATGAAGTTTATGGTAGACAATACTGCCATCCAACAGGCAAATCAGTTGCCTCAAAAATATGTAACCAGTGGCCTGGCCAATTTGTTGCATGGAAGCCTGACAAATTTGGCCTGCAAGTGCTCGATAAAGGATACCGCGGATTTCTTGATCAAGAAGGATCGGATTGTTTGCGCCTGTTGCGACCGGGAGATTTTGTGCCTGCCTCCCATACTGGGGGTTTACAAGGCCACCTGTAGTTGCTGTAGCTCCTTCTCGGTCAAATCCACCTTCGTTCTGGATTCGCGGGGACTCTATACCTGCACTTGGTGCGGTCGAACGAAGTAGGCTGGTTCGAGTTTGTAATTGCCCCCGTCAACCCGGCTCAATTAATCGGTTCGCGACCCGTGAAACCAATGAAGTTCCGTCGCGAATTCATTCGCGCAAAAGCGGCGGGGTCCCGCCAAAGCCTCCTGCCAACGGCTTCACCGAAGATCAGTTTTGCGGCGGATGAGTTCAAAATTGCAAAGCCGCACTTCGGGTTTGCCCGTGGTGTCGAGCACCAGTTGTTCATCCGCGTCAAAGGAAATCAGCAGGTGATCGGGTTTGAGGTTGAGGTCTTCGAAACCGCAATGAGCCTGCCGGCGCGTTACCATCTGTGTCAGTTCCGTCAAAGTTTGTTTGGAAATCAGTTTGTCGGTGAAGGCGCATTTGACGTTGACGGCCTGGTAGTATTTTCCATCCTGCGCCGCGAGCAGTTCATCCGGGCCGTTCCAAAACCCCCAGATGGTGATGTAGTCGTACTCCTTGCGCACGACCGGGGCGCCGTCGGGCGTGAGGAAATCAGCCAGCGCGGCGTAACGCCGTTCGTCGGACACCTGGCGGGCGGAGCCGCGCGGGCGGCCGGTCATGTAAATGGCGCGCGGATAGACCGTCCTTACACCGTGACGGCTCATTTCGAGCGCAAAGGCAAATTCCTCGAAGGGACTGTTGAAGCCGCAGGCCCGCACCGCCTCCTTGTGGGCATCGGGATTCTTCAACCACGGCGAGTCGCCCATGCGCGAGACCTTCCACACCAGATTGATGTTGTCCTTGGTGCGGGTGTAAAAGATCTGGTTGCGGGCGGACAATTTTTTCTTCGGTGTGCGGCGCCAGCGTTCCGGCAGAAAATAATTAAACAGGTCCGGGTCCTTGCCCACCACCCAGAGCAATCCCCCCGTGCTTTCGGCGCGGCCAAAAATGTAATCCACACCCAGGACGTTCGTGGCGCGAAGATGCGCCGGCAGCGGCTTGGCGGCGTTCGTGTCGAAGCGGCGGGCCATGTGCTTGAGGTAAAGCTGCCGGTTGGCGCTGCGCACCGCCTGCTCGTGTTCGGGCGTCCGTTCGAGCAATTCGTAATCCACCAGCGCGTAGGCAAATTGATCGTTGTGGTCGCGCAACAACGTCTTGTCCGGCTGCGGGCGCAGAATGATGTGCGCCGGTTTCATGTCCACCACGCGGCAGCCTTTCTGCCACAACTCATGCGTGACCAGGCTGGTGACGCGCGCCAGAAATTCCGCCTGCGCCCGGCCTTCCAGCCCGAATTTTATCGCCGTCTCCACCGCGTCCAAACCCTTGATCCAGCCAAACAGCACTACGTATTGCCGCAGGATGTCAATCTCCACCCCGGGATGCCGCGTCACCTTCGCGCGGATTTTGTCCTCGGAACGGCCCGTCTGCCAGAGTTGCAATCGCTCGCTCGGCACATAGATCGCCAGGGGGCGTTGCGTGCGGATGCGGATGGCCGCCGGCCCGGCCTCGCCCCGGCGCAATTCCATGAGCAGCGAAAACTCTTCAAACGGACTATTGAATTCCGCCTGAATGAACTTGTTGACCGTGAGGGTGTCAAACGGGACCATCTCGCCCACGCGCGACCATTTGACGACCAGATTCAACACCCTGTTGCTGTCCACCGGGCGGGTCGGCACTTTATAGACCGTGCTCGTGCCCTCCAGCCGCTGGCGATGGGGCTCAAACCACTCGCGCGCATACCAGTTCTCCGGCAACAGGCTTCTCCAAAACGGCAGCCCGAAACGCGTGAGATAAAGGTCGCCGCCATCCGCCGTCTTCAAGTGAATGTAATCCACGCCCAGCAGCGACATGGCGCTGTGCGACGCCGGCAGGTCCGCCGGCAAAACCGGCGGCGGCGGATTCGCGGCGGGGCCGGGCACATTGGCCACGGAAATTTCACGCGCCGGCTTGAACGTCAAAAGTTTGGCATCGGCAACCACACAATTAATCTAAGCATTCCCCTCGCCGTCGCAAGCGGCGATTGTTTTATCGGAGGGGCGAATTGCACATGCCTGAAAAGAAAGCGCTATTTCATAATTTTTCAAAACAGCGCTTCCTATTCACCGGCAAACAGGCTATAATCTTTCGAGCGTCGGTTTCCGACGGACTCCCGCCAGGGTGTTTCAAGGAACACCTTTCCGGTGATTCCGGATTTTTCTGTCGTGAGCTTTTCTCCTGGTGGAGCGAAGCGTTGGTGGTGCGGTTTATATTATGTCACAGCCGAAGATTATTCAGGGCGGGATGGGCGTAGCCGTGTCCGGCTGGACTTTGGCGCGCACCGTTTCCCAATTGGGCCAGCTCGGCGTCGTTTCCGGAACGGGACTCGCCATCGTTTTCGCGCGCGCCCTTCAGATGGGCGATCCCCAAGGCCACCTGCGCCGCGCAGTGCAACAGTTTCCGATTCCCGAAGTCGCCGCGCGCGTGCTGGCGCAAAACTTTGTTCCCGGCGGAAAATCTCCGGCCACGTCATTCAAAATCGCCCCCATGCCCACGCTCCGCCCCGGCCCGGCGCTCGTCGAATTGACGGTGGTAGCCAACTTCGTGGAAGTGTTTCTGGCCAAGGAAGGTCACGGCGGATTGGTCGGAATTAATTTTCTCGAAAAAATCCAGCTGCCCACCCTGCCCTCGCTCTATGGCGCGATGCTCGCCAACGTGGATTATGTGCTCATGGGCGCCGGCATACCGCGCGCCATTCCCGGTGCGCTGGATCGTCTGGCGGAAGGCGAACCGGCCCAACTGAAAATTGACGTCATTGGCGCGTTGCCCGGCGAGGAATTCCTTTCCACGTTTGACCCGCGCGCCTTTTGCAAAGGCCAGCCGCCCGTTTTGAAACGTCCGCAGTTCCTCGGCATCGTCGCCTCGGTGACCCTCGCCATGGCTCTGGCCAAAAAGGCCAGCGGACACGTGGACGGCTTCGTCATCGAAGGCGACACCGCTGGCGGACACAACGCCCCGCCGCGCGGCCCGCTGCAACTCAACGCCATCGGCGAACCGATATATGGCCCGCGCGATGTCGTTGACCTCGAAAAAATCCGCGAGCTGGGCCGGCCCTTCTGGCTGGCCGGTTCGTATGGCCGCCCGGGCCGGCTGGCCGAGGCCTTGCGACATGGCGCATCCGGCATTCAGGTGGGAACCGCATTTGCGTTCTGCAATGAATCAGGGCTGAGCCCCGAACTCAAGCGGCAGGCTTTGCAAATGAGCCGTGACGGCACCGCGCGCATTTTTACCGACCCCATTGCCTCGCCCACCGGTTTTCCGTTCAAGGTGGTTCGGATGCCCGGCACGCTTTCCGAAGCCGAACCGTATGCGGCCCGGACGCGCATCTGCGACCTGGGTTATCTCCGGCATCTTTATCGCAAACCGGACGGAACACCAGGCTACCGTTGCCCGGCCGAGCCGGTGGATGATTATATTAAAAAAGGCGGGACTGTCGCTGATGCGCAAGGCCGTAAATGTCTTTGCAATGGACTGCTCGCCAACGTCGGCCTCAACCAGGTGCGCTCCGGAATGGAACAGGAATTGGCGTTGATGACCGCCGGCGACGACGTCGCGCAAGTTGCACGGTTTCTCAAGCCGGGTTGCGACACCTACTCTGCCGCGGACGTTGTGCGCTGCCTGTTGGACGAGACGACTCCCGTCAACGGAGCCACGTTTTCAGTAGCGCATCCAAGTCCAGCGCACGCGTGAACATTGCCAGGCCGCCGTCGTACAAATTCTCGCCCGGAGACTTTGAATCCATCTGCTTTTGTGTTCGCACCGTTGCAAAGTCTGATCAAACCGCAGTTTGATCGACGCGTTAACACTCAAACGCAAACCGGCAACCCACCCCGGGCGCGGCGCAGCGTCCAGGAAAACTTTCCCATAACCGCGCGACGGCAACCACGCCGGTGCAGTGCGATGGCACGAGCAGCGGAATCTCCCGTTGCCGCAGCGCCTCGACCGTCGCGGCCAATCGTTCCGACGAAGCGTTGAGCAGGTGCAGTCCGCCCAGCACGGCGCGAAACGGCCGGCCGGGATTGAGCCCCTGGATGTAATCGAGAGTGTTGATCACGCCGGCATGGGCACAACCCAACACCACCACCAGCCCTTCGCGCGTGTCGAAAAAAACCGCCTGATCGTCCCGCACCGGATCGGGCTGCGTGGCGCGTTCATCCAGAAAGAAGCGTCCGCCCGGATCCTCGTAAGACGTGCGGCGGGGAATTTCTCCAGTGACGAACAAGCCTTTGACCAACTCCGTACAGGTGCGCGTTTCAATGATCTGCGCTTGATGGTGCACGAGGAAAGCGTGGCTGGCTTCGGGCAGACCGATAAAACGCGGCGTGCCATCGGGCTGAAGGCTGAATTTCGGTTCCCGCGCCGCCGGGTGCAGGAAAACCGGCGGACATGGTGATGCTACGACCATCGCCGCCAGGCCGCCGGTGTGGTCGTAGTGGCCGTGGCTCAGGACGATGGCATTGAGCCGGTCCAGGGAAATGCCGAGCTGGCGGGCGTTCTCAACCAGCAAATCCGTCTGCCCGGTGTCGAACAGGACCTGATGCGATCCGAATTGGATGTGCCAGGCCAGTCCGTGTTCGGCTTTGAGACCGCGCTCGTGGACCGAGTTTTCCACCAGAACGGTGATGCTG
>JBEKXN010000054.1:0-18089 GCA_049511835.1 Verrucomicrobiota bacterium
CCGGCAGACAGGGGAAAATTTGAACGTCCTCGCGCCAGCCAGACTGCTGCGACTGGTGCGCCGCACACAGTCGCGCTCCGAAAATTTGCGCCAATGAACAAAACTTTCATGGATAGTAGTACGGATGAACACGGATTTTTAACCACGAAATACACCAACCACACGAAAGGCAGGGCGCGCAGTCCCTTGCGCGCCGTGACTTTTTTCTCCCAAAACAGGCTTGCCGTGGCAAAATCTTGGCATGGCCAGCCGTAAAAAAATAACAGGCACAGAAGTCCACAAGCGGATTCGCTCATATTGCGGTATCTTCAAATCCAAGCCCGGCGAGAAATCCGCCGTGCAGGAATTGTTGGAAGACCGCGCCGTCGAACGCGACCGGGAAAATCGTTGGGAACCGAAATCAAAACCGGCGGCAACGTAATTTAATTCGGAGGGACGAGCTCTGCGAGACCCTAAAATTTAGGACGTCGTGGAACTCCGCCCTCCGAAAGCTAACAACGCTCGCCGCACACTGGGAAAATTTTCCAGCACGGCGCTCATCCGTGATTGTAAATCAATTTTCATCGTCGCAATTGTCTTGTTAAAGACGGCGATATGCCGCCATTCATATCCAAGATGTGAAATTTCAAAACGGTGTTATGGCAAACTGTGCAATTCCTTTTGCCATTCTCGTACTGAACTCTCATCGGATTTGAAAAATACGCTGGATGCATCGCTGGTTTTACCATATCGAGCATTAAATTGATCGAATTCTGATTGCAGCATATCAACAAATTCTTTTTTAATTTTTCTTGGTGCTGGGATAGCATCCATACTGCCCTTGTTCTCCATTAGCATATTATCAAACGCGAAAACTACATTGTGAAGGCTGTTAGCCCACGCCCCTGAATTACCTGTGTTGTCAGGCAATGTTGCGCGATGTTTGGAAGGTCTTTGATCGTTGAAGTCTTTGAGAAAATCTCCCTGTGAAACAAAACTGTGTGTGGTTGGAGAATAAACACCCATAATATCGGGCGTCGCTCCTGTCTCGAAAATTGGATTATGAAAATGAACGAATGAAGGAATAGTAAATTTCCCATTTTCCCCCGTTTTCACCATTGACGCTCCCAAACTATAACTGCCGGCTATGTTTCCACCGCTGTAATCAAATATAACAAAAGCGTCTGATAATGGTTGGTTGGTTGAATCCACAACTTGTGCAGTAAAGGATCGCGTGAAAAAAGACACACACCCCGTCATGGAAACAATTATCCCTACGTAACTGACTGCTAGGAAGAATCGCCTTAACTTTTGGATCTTCATATTTGTGAGGTTGACATTTTGGCAGTTCTAATCAACCCAAGATTTCATTGCCCGAAAAATTTCTGAATCTCCTTCATCACTTCTACAAACCGATCCACTTCGGCCTTGGTGTTGTAGAAATAAAAACTCGCGCGGGCGGTGGATTCCACGCCCAGCCGGTGCATGAGCGGCTGGGTGCAATGATGCCCGCCGCGCAACGCCACGCCTGCCTGGTCCGCCAGCGTCACCACGTCGTGCGCATGAATGTCCTTCAGCAGGAAACTCACCAGCCCACCGCGACCGGTTTTCGGCCCGAACAGCCGGATGCCTTTCAGCGCCGCCAGTTTTTCGTAGGCGTAGGTCGCCAGTTCCTGGTCGTGCTTCCAGATGTTATCCCGCCCGATGGCGTCGAGATAATCCATTGCCACATGCAGGCCAATCGGGCCGGAAATGTCCGGTGTGCCAGCCTCGAACCGATGCGGCGCTTTCTTGAATTCGGTCTTTTGATATTCCACCGACAAAATCATTTCGCCGCCGCCCTGATACGGCGGCATGGCGTCGAGCAGTTCCTGCCGTCCCCATAAAATGCCGATGCCGGTCGGACCGCAGATTTTATGGCCGGAAAACGCGAGGAAATCGCAGCCGATGGCCTGCACGTCCACGGGCATGTGCCCGGCGCTTTGCGCGGCATCCACCAGCGTGGTGACGCCAAGCTTGCGCGCGCGGGCGCAAAGGTCGGCGACAGGATTCACCGTGCCCATCGAGTTGGAGATGTGGACCATGGCGAACAGCTTCACCTGTTTGGTCAGCAGCGAATCGAGTTTGCTCAAGTCGAGCAGTCCTTCGTCACCGGTGACCGGCACGTAGGCGAGCTTTGCGCCGGTGCGCTGGGCAAGCAACTGCCACGGCACAAGGTTGCTGTGATGCTCCATTTCCGTGAGCAAAATCACGTCGCCGGATTTGAGGTTCTTTGCGCCCCAGGAACTGGCGACGAGATTGATGCCTTCGGTCGTGCCGCGCGTGAACACGATTTCCTCGGCGCTGCGGGCGTTGATGAATTTGGCCGCGCATGTCCGGGCCGCTTCGTAGCCGGCGGTGGCGCGATTGCTTAATTCGTGGATGCCGCGATGGACGTTGGCGTTGTCGTGTTCGTAATAATGCACCAGCGCATCAATCACCGCGCGCGGTTTTTGCGACGTCGCGGCGTTGTCGAAATAAATCAGCGGCTTGCCGTGGACCTGCTGGTCGAGGATGGGGAAGTCGGCGCGTAGCTTTGGCCAGTTGGGGGCAGGTTGCGTCATGTCATTTAAATTTCAGTGAAAACCTGTTGTTCGTAATCGTCCTCGTCCTCGTTCTCGTCCTCGAAAACCACGAACTACAGCCGATTACGAGGACGAAGGACGAGAACGAGGAGGATTCTTTATCCGTGTGCATCCGTGTTTATCCGTGGTTTCAATTTATGCGACGGTCGCAGACCGCCGCTACATCAATCCGAGCTGCAGTTTGGCCGCCTCGGTCATCATGCTCTGGTTCCACGGCGGGTCCCAGACCAGCTCGACGTTCGCCTCGTCAATCGGCTCCAGGCTCATCAATTTGTTTTGCACGTCCTGCGCGAGCGCCGGCCCCATGCCGCAACCGGGCGCGGTCAAAGTCATTTTCACGTCGGCCTTGAAACTGTTTTCACCCACGGGCGTGAGGTGGCAGTCGTAAATCAGGCCGAGGTCCACGATGTTGACGGGAATTTCCGGATCATAACACGTCTTGAGCGCTTCCCAGATTTGTTTTTCCAATTGCTCTTGCGTGACCGGGCCGGAAATGGTCGTGGCCGGTGCGGATTTGATTTCGAGTCCGAGCGCGTCGGCATCCTTGCCGTCAATGCGAAACATATTGCCATTAACAATGACGGTGAAGGCGCCGCCGAGCGATTGCGTGACGTAAGCCTGCCCGCCTTTTTGCAACGTGATTTTCGTGCCGACGGGGACGACCGAAGCTTCCACGTCGCGGGTCAAAATTTTCGCTTCATTGGAATTCATAAAACACCTCTCAAATCAATCACTGTAAATATCTTCGCCGCAATTGCGGGTGAAATCAATCAGGTCTGTTCGTTTTCCGTGCTAACTGGTTTGGCGTCGCCCTTGAGCGCTGCCATGACAGCGTGCCAGGACAAAATCGCACATTTCACGCGAGCGGGAAATTTATGAACGCCGGCAAACACCGCCAGCTTGCCAACGTCGCCCTGGACGTTGCCAGTGGTGACCATTTCGTGGACCCGGTCGAACATTTTTTCCACATCCACCTTCGTCTTGCCCTTGGCAAATTCGGTGAGCAGTGACGCCGACGCCTTGGAAATGCAGCAACCGGAGCCGATGAAGCTGATGTCCTTGATGGTGTCGCCGTCCAGCGCGAGAAAAAGCTGCAACTGATCACCGCAGAGCGGGTTCCGGCCTTGCGCGGAGCAGGTGGCGGCGGGCAATTCGCGGAAATTTCGCGGCTTCTTGCAGTGGTCGAGAATGACTTGCTGATAAAGATCGTTTAAGTCTTCAAACATGGGCCAACTCCGTTGGAATGACGAATGACTAAACCATAATGACGAAGGTTGTTAGTCATTTGGTCATTTGAGCATTCTTTAGTCATTATGATTTAGGGCTTAGGGTTTTACCTGGGAATTCTTTGGTCATTACGCCTTTGCGAGGTGGTGGTTCGCTTCCAGCCGGTCCCACACCAGCTTGTCCAGTTTCTCGCGCACGGAATCGTGTTTCACCCGCGCAATGATTTCGCCGGCAAAGGCGTGGATCAACATCCGCCGCGCATTGTCCCTGCCGATGCCGCGCGAACGCAGGTAAAAAATGGATTCATCGTTCAACTGCCCGATGGTCGCGCCGTGCGTGCATTTCACGTCATCGGCGTAAATCTCCAGTTGCGGCTTGGTGTCCGCCGTGGCGTTGTCGGAGAGCAGCAGGTTTTTGTTCGTCTGCTTGGCGTCGGTCTTTTGTGCGATTTCCCGGACCAGAATCCGCCCGTGAAAGACGCCCTTCGATTTGTCATCAAGGATGCCGTTGAAATATTCGTGGCTGGCGCAATGCGGCTGGGCGTGCTCGACAATCATGTGATGGTCGGCCAACTGCTCGCCGCGGGTCAGATAAAGGCCGTTGAGAATGCATTCCAGCCCTTCGCCCGCGAGCTTGGCGCGGATGTTGGTGCGCGAGAGCTTCGCGCCGAGGGCAAAGGAATGGACGCTCACGTTGCTCGCGCGGCCAAGCTGGGCGGCAATCGTCGCCAGATGAAACGCGACGTCCGCTTCGTCCTGAAATTTCACGTGCTCCAGCACAGCGTTGTCGCCGGCGACAATTTCGGTGATGGTGTTGGTGAAGTACGCCACATTGTCCGCCGAAATGTAACTTTCGATGATCGTTGCCCGGCTGTTTGCCCCGGCGACGATCAGGTTGCGCGGCTGAATGGTTTCGCCGCTTTGTTTGGCGGTGGAAATGAAAATGAACTGGATGGGTTCGGCGACCGAAACTCCGGCGGGCACTTGAACAAATCCGCCATCGGTGAAGAACGCCTGATTCAACGCCGCAAAGGCATTGTTATTCGTCAGGGCGTAAAGACTGAACTGCCTTTTGATGAATTCCGAATCCGCCACCAGTGCCGCCGTCAGGTTCGACACCCTCACCCCATCCGGCAATCCATGCACGGACGAGAGCGCCATCGAGTATTGGCCATTGACAAAAACGAGCCGGGCACCAGGCAACTGGGCGAATATGTATTTTCCCAGGGCGGCCTTGGCGGCGGCATCATTTGCCGGTTCAGCGACGGGTTGGAGCGGCAGCCGGGCCAGCGGCGCCACGTTGGTGAAACGCCAGTCCTCGTCCTGCAACGTCGGGAAACCGAGTTCGGCAAAGCGCGCAATGCCCGCCTTGCGCAGTGGCAGCAGCCACGACGGCTGCAGCGCCGATTCAAAACTGCTGAAGGTTTCGAGGAACGGTCCGAGGTCCGGTTTTAACGGCTTTTGTATCATGATTTGATTATCCAATCTCAACAATTAGACCTTCAATTTCCCATGCCCGGCACTGCGGCGCAAGTCTGGAGCGCGGGTTCCAGAAGTGCCGGGCATCTCGACACTGTTCTTAACTGGGGACTGGAAAGTCCCCGGAACCCGCAGGCTGGAAAGCCTGCGCTACGTAGCGCGGACATTCTTGTCCACGGGTTCGGGCGACTTTCCAGTCGCCCGGCGCTCCCAAAGGCAAGACCGGCTGAAGCCGGGACACCAGACCCCGGCCGCCTTGGGAGTGCGCTTGCGTTTGGCCGGGTGAATGGCAGTTTATCACGGTTTCGCCATGCCGACGCAAGATGACATCAAGAATGCGCTGAAGGCCGTCAAGTATCCCGGCTATTCGCGCGACATCGTTTCCTTTGGGCTTATCAAGGAAATTTCCGTCCTGCAAGGCGGGATCAGCGTCGTGATGCAATTGACCACATCGAATCCCGACGCCGCGCGCCGGATCAAGGAAGACAGCGAGCGGGTTTTGAAGACGTTGCCCGGGGTGAAACTCGTCAACGTCGAAGTCAAACAACCCGCCGCCGGACAAGCCGCGTCCACGGGTGCATTGGCAAACCAAAACCGGGTGCCGGGCGTGGAGCGCGTCATCGCCATCGCCAGCGGCAAGGGCGGTGTCGGCAAATCCACCTGCTCGGTGAATCTTGCCTGTGCGTTGAAACATCTCGGGGCACGGGTCGGTCTGCTGGATTGCGACATTTATGGGCCGAGCATTCCGCTCATGATGGGCGTTCACGGGCGTCCGACGGTCAGCGATGACGAGCGGCTCGTGCCGCCATCCAATCACGGGGTGAAGGTGATGAGCATCGGATTGTTGCTCGACGACGACCAGCCGGTGATCTGGCGCGGGCCGATGATTTCGAAAACGATTCAACAATTCCTGTTCGCGGTGGAATGGGGCGGGCTGGATTGCCTGCTGGTGGATCTGCCGCCGGGCACGGGCGACGCGCAACTCTCGCTGTGCCAGGCCGTGCCGCTGGACGGGGGAATCATCGTGACCACACCGCAGGAGGCGTCGCTCGGCGTTGTGCGCAAAGGCATCGCGATGTTTAAAAAGGTCAACGTGCCGATTATCGGCATGGTCGAGAACATGAGCTATTTCACCGCGCCCAATGGTGAACGCGTGGAAATTTTCGGTCACGGCGGCGGCCAGGCCGAAGCGGCGCGACAAAGCATTCCGTTCCTGGGCGAAGTGCCGATTTTCACTGAAATCCGCGAAGCGGGTGATCGCGGCATGCCGGTGGTTGTATCCGCGCCCGGAAAACCGGCGGGGCGGGCATTCATTCAAATTGCCGAAGTGCTGCGGGAAAAACTGGCTTGAACGATTTGCAAAATGTTCATTTGAAAGTTGTTAGCAATGAAGATTTCGATTGCTAATTGTTCAGGCCGGATTTAAATTTAGGGTACGAATTTTGTATTTCATTTATGTCGAACGCTATGAAAGACGCATCAACGGCGAACGATTTGTTAAAAAACTCCTCGCTCTACCACGAGTTTCAGGCCGAGCGCGAAGAGATTCTGCGGCACAAGTGGATTGAGTCGGAGAAGGCAGGGCATGACATCGGCTTCGAGCGGGCGTTGACGGATTGGATCATCAATCACCGCTCAAGCTGGCGCAAAACCCGCCAGGTTGCAGGCCACTAAAACAAATTAGTGTTCCTTTAACGCTGCCCGGTGAGGCGGCGAAGGAAACCATGAACGCCAAACGCGCAACGCGAATCGGCTCCGCCCGGCGGAGGGGTTCGCGGTTTTTTTATGCCTGAATCCACCGTCATCCTCGATGCCCTGGCGATCCAGCGCGCGCTGACGCGCATGGCGCACGAAATCGCCGAACGCAATGAAGTCGGCACGGACGTCGTGCTGATTGGCATTCCCAAAGGCGGGGTGCCGCTCTCGCAGCGGCTCAGTGCGGTTCTGGC
Organism: Verrucomicrobiota bacterium; assembly: GCA_049511835.1. Classification (GTDB taxonomy): domain Bacteria; phylum Verrucomicrobiota; class Verrucomicrobiia; order Limisphaerales; family UBA11358; genus UBA11358. Next base: position 7,258 of record JBEKXN010000054.1, read on the forward strand.
CGGCATTTGGCACCAGCCGGTGCCGGTGGGCACGCTCGATGTTTCGATGCACCGTGACGATCTCGATCAGCGCGCCGCCCCCAAGGTTTATCCCACGGTCATCCCCTTCGATGTCACCGGCAAAACTGTTGTGCTCGTGGACGACGTGCTGTTCAGCGGCCGCACGGCGCGTGCGGCGATGGACGCGCTGAATGATTTTGGCCGGCCCAGGAAAATTCAACTGGCCGTGCTGGTGGACCGCGGCCATCGCGAATTGCCGATCAAGGCGGATTTCGTCGGTAAAAATGCGCCCACCGCCCGGGAAGAGAAAATTTCCCTGTGTCTGACTGAAACCGGAGCGGAGCGGGATGAAGTTGTTCTGGTGAAAAAATGACTGATCATAAAGCGCCAATGACAAACGAATGTCCAAATTCTCAAGTTAGAAATTCCTGACATGGCCTGGCACCGCAAACATCTGCTCGACATCGAATCGCTCACGGCGGACGAAATTGTCACCGTCCTCGACACGGCGCGGGCGTTCAAGGCGGTTGGCGAACGCGTCATCAAAAAAGTTCCGGCGTTGCGCGGCAAAACCGTCGTCAACCTGTTCATTGAGCCGTCCACGCGGACGCGCATCAGTTTTGAACTGGCCGAGCAACGGTTGTCGGCGGACATCATCAACTTCACCGCCGAAGCCTCGTCACTGAAAAAAGGCGAGACGCTAAAGGACACCGCGCGCAACCTCGAAGCGCTCAACGCCGATTTCATCGTCATGCGCCACAGCGCGTCGGGCGCGCCGCATTTTCTGGCGCGCGTGCTCAATGCCAGCGTCATCAATGCCGGCGACGGCGCGCACGAACATCCCACCCAGGCATTGCTCGACGCCTTCACCATCCGCGAACGCAAGGGGAAGATCGCCGGGCTGAACGTCACAATTCTGGGCGACATCCTTTACAGCCGCGTGGCGCGTTCGGACATCTGGGCGCTGACGAAGCTGGGCGCGCACGTCACGCTTTGCGGGCCGTCCACGCTCGTGCCCCGGACGTTCGAGCAAATGGGTTGCCGTGTGACCCACAACATGGACGAAGCCATTCGGGACGCCGACATCATCAACCTGCTCCGCATCCAGCACGAACGCCAGCGCAAGACGATGTTCCCCAACATCAACGAATACACGCAGCTTTTCGGACTCAACAAAGCCCGCCTGGCCAAAACCAGGCCGGATGCGCTCATCATGCATCCCGGCCCGATCAATCGCGGCGTGGAAATTGACAGTGAAATTGCCGATTCCACCCGTTCGTTGATTCTGGAGCAGGTGACCAACGGCCTGGCCGTGCGCATGGCGGTTTTATATCTGGTCAACGGTGGCAAAGGTCCGCAGGAACTGACGGGGAACTGAACAACAAAAATGACTCTACGGTAACCGGAGCCATGCTGTCCCTTTATTTGCGCGACAAGCCGAGACACAAACGGATGTCCGCGCGAATGGATCGGCAGGCTTTCAGGGCTTGGCGGGCGTCAGCCCTCGTGGTGACATGGCCGGGATAGCGGAATTTCACGGCATAATCGTTCAAACGGCGGAGCACTGGCGCAAACGAGGACCACAGGGGTTCAACGGGCAGCAGCAATTGCAGCAACGCCACGAGATCATGGGTCTTGGGCGCGTTCAGACCTGCCTCTTCCAGCCTTCCCTTGAGATACTTCTCCACACATTGCTGGCAGTGAAAACCGATGCTGTTGGCCGCGGTCTTTGTCCGTCGGCGCATCAAGGTGACGGCCACGTCGAAGTCCTCCTCGGCGCAACGAATCCAATCACGCGTGGCTGGTTTCATACATCACCTTGCCCTCGCTCAGAATTGAGCGGGTGAAACCGTCTTTCTTGCGCACTTCAACCGGCCGCCAGACAAGCAGGTCCATGGGAAACGGGGCTTCAACCCGTCCGCGGATTTCCACCACCTTGTCCGTTGCGGAACCGCGGAAGGGCATGCAGACGACCAGGTCAACGTCTGAGTCCGGCGTGGCCGATCCGGTGGCGTAGGAACCAAAGAGAATAATCTTGCGCGGTCGGAACTCGCGGGCGACCACACGGCAATAAGCCTCGATCTGTCCGGCGCTCACACACCGCGTCCCGTTCCAAAGCGGCCCCGGCACGTCGGGATGCCAGAGCCGGGGTGACGGCCTGAAGCTTGTCGGCTGCTGGTGCCGGCCATTTCGCTGGTGTTTCATTTTTGGGTCAGTTCCCTCACAATTGATTTATGATTTGTCGGTTCTTTCAGTTAAAGACGTCCCTTCAATTTTTCACTTCAATTCGCAATATGTGGCCAAACCCTGCACGTAGCCTTCGCACCCGAAGCCGCTTTTCTTGTAACAGCGAACGCTCTATGCGGCAACTTTTGTTTTAATACGAACCAGGTTTGATTTCCACGAGGCCGGTTACGATGGCGACTCCAGCCGAGGTGCCGAGGCGCGTCGCGCCCGCTTCAATCATCGCCAGCGCGGTTTTCGTGTCGCGAATGCCGCCGGAGGCCTTGACGCCGAACTTCGGACCGACGGTTTCGCGCATCAGCCTGACATCGTCCACCGTTGCGCCCCCCGTGCTGAAGCCGGTGGAGGTTTTGACGAAGCGCGCCCCGCTTTCAACCACGAGCTGGCAGGCGCGAATTTTTTCCTCCCGGGTGAGCAAGCAAGTTTCGAGGATGACTTTCACCGGCCATTCGTCCGCCGCTTCCACCACGTCACGCAATTCGCGCAGGACATGTTTGTCATCGCCGGCCTTGAGCCGCCCGAGGTTGAGGACGACATCGATTTCCTGTGCGCCATCATCAATCGCCGCCTCGGTTTCAAAACGCTTTACGTCACCGGCCATGGCGCCCAGTGGAAAGCCCACCACACAGGCAACCTTGACGCCGGTGCCTTCCAGAAAATGGCGGGCCTGTCCGACCCAGGAGCCATTGACGCAAACGCTGTAAAAATGGTTTTCGCGCGCCTCGGCGCATAGTTTCTCGATGTCCTTGGCCGTGGCGTCCGCCTTCAGCAAGGTGTGGTCAATGTAGGCGGCCAGTTGTGCAGGGGAGAGTATTTGTTTGTTCATGACCGGGGTGAAGCATGGAACGCACAGGCTAAACCTGCAGCAATTTGATTTGTTCGCTGTCCTTCGCGACGGCTTCCCCGAGCGTCTGCGCCTGGCGGCGGCGGCGTTCAATGATGTGCTTGTTGAGCACGGGATCGTAGGGCACGGGATAATGACCGTCATAGCAGGCCAGGCAGAATAATTCCTTGGCGCGCCCGGTGGCCTTGACCATGCCTTCCTGTGAAAGATAGTGCAGCGAGTCGGCGTTCAGGTATTTGCGGATTTCATCCAAACTGTGGTTGACCGCCATGAGCTTGCTGCGGTCGGGAAAATCAATGCCATAGACGCACGGGTTCATGTGCGGTGGACAACTGACGGCGACGTGAACTTCCCGGGCGCCGGCTTCCTTGAGGGTTTTGACGCGCGCCTTGCACGTGGTGCCGCGCACGATGGAATCGTCCACAATCACGACGCGCTTGTTTTTCACAAGCGGGGCAATCAGGTTCAATTTCATGCGCACGTCGAGGTCGCGGATCAATTGGGACGGCTGCAGAAAGCTGCGCCCGACGTAGTGATTGCGGACGAAGGCCATCTCGAACGGAATGCCGGATTCCTCGGAATAGCCCAGCGCCGCGCAGACGCCGCTGTCGGGCAGCGGAATGATGAGGTCCGCCTTCACGCGATGTTCGCGCGCGAGCTGGCGGCCCATTTCCTTGCGGACTTCATAAACGCTGCGGCCGCCGATCACGCTGTCCGGCCGTGCGAAATAGACGTATTCGAAAATGCAAAACGCCCGGCGCTGGTGTTCGGGAAACGCTTGAACGCTGATCAAACCTTTTTCGTTGATGATGACGATTTCGCCCGGCTCGACATCACGGACGAACTGGGCCTGAATCTGGTCAAACGCGACCGATTCGCTGGCCAGCACATACGCGCCGTTCAGGCGGCCGATGGAAAGCGGGCGAAACCCGAACGGGTCGCGGGCGCCAATCAATTCCTTCTCGGTCATGATGACGAGCGAGTAGGCGCCTTCGAGACGGCGGAAAGTCTGCACCAGCGTGTTTTCGACGCCGCCGATGGACGGCTGCGCGAGCATCATGATGATGATTTCGCTGTCCGCGGTGGTTTGGAAAACCAGGCCACGGCTTTCGAGGTCGTCGCGGAGCTGGGCGGCGTTCGTCAGGTTGCCGTTGTGGGCGACGGCGATCTGCCCGCGCATGCAATCCACCGTGAGCGGCTGCGCATTGCGGAGATTTGAGGTGCCGGTGGTGGAATAGCGCGTGTGGCCGATGGCCATGTTGCCTACGAGGTCATGGAGAATTTTCGGATTGAAAACCTGCGGCACCAGGCCCATGCCGTGATGCTTGAAAAATTTCCCATCGTGGCAGGTGACAATCCCGGCGCTTTCCTGCCCGCGATGTTGCAACGCGTAGAGACCGTAATAGGTGAGTTCGGCGGCATTGGGATGTCCAAAAATGCCGAACACGCCGCAATAATGTTTGGGATAGTTTTGCATCACTTCTTGCTCGCGCCCGCCGCTGAATTGTCGCAAAGACAGGCGAAGTGCGCAAGCCGGAATGGAACTATGAAATCTTAAACCAGGTGATGTGCACAAAGAACAAATATAAGTATCAGCCAACTTACGATTGCAATCGGGATTGAAACGAACAGCGGTATTTTTGGTGCAATTTTAATTGCAAAGAAAATCCCACCACCAACGAAAGCAATAAAACCCAAATAAAACCAACCCATCCAACGTCGGCCATATATCATTGAATCAACCATTTCACCAAACGATTCAGTACGGCTCATCATAAATGCCAAAAGGAGTGGCCATAAAGCCATGAAAGAAGCGCCAACTCGCTTTTCTGCTTCCGTCGCTTTCCGAAAAGGTTCACCGCGAGAACGGATGGTGCGAAGAAAATAAAGATCACAAAAAAGATCAATCGCTTGCAAAGCGGAACGTTTGAGCCTTTTTGATAAAGCTGTTTCTTTTTTTAAGATTTTGTCCGTTTGGGAATATCTCTCATGCACTTTCTCATGTCCGGCAAGCGGTTCGCCATCAATGGCACAAACCGACGCTTCGTCGGAATATTCCTTGCCACAATATGTGCACTGTTTCATATCTGATTATACATTCAAATACGGCTTCAATTTTTCAGCCAGTTCCTCCGGCAGGCGTTTGGGTTTTTCGTTCACGCCGGCGCAGACGTGGAACGTTTCGGCTTCGAGAATGAGTTTGCCGTCCTGGTTGACGATGCGATGGGCGAAATTCAGCCGCACGCGCTCGATGGCCGTCGGCCAGACTTCAATCGCCAGCAGGTCATCGTAACGGGCGGGTGATTGGTAACGCAGGCGGGCTTCGATGACGGGAAAAATCACGTCGCGTTCCTGCCATTGCAAAACCGTTGCGCCGAGGGCGCGGATAAATTCGCCGCGCGCAGCTTCGAGCCAGTCGAGGTAGCGCGAATGATAAACGTGGTTGCCGACGGTGCAGTCGGCGTAGCTGACGCGGTGCGGGTGGCGGAACGGAGCGGCCATGAGTGCAGCGTAAGGACGCCTGCCAAAAGTTCAACGCTGAAAATTGACCTTTGACAAACATTGCGTTTGTTTCCCTCTCCCCGCCCAAGCGGGGAGAGGGTTGCGCGAAGCGACAGGAGAGGGGAGCTTTTGAAATATGGCAGAGACACTTTGTTTTGGTGAAATCAGCACCACCTCTCCCCGGCCCTCTCCCCCGCTTCGCGGCGGAGAGGGAGATCATTGCCGGTTTTGCAGAGGTCCCGGTGGTTATGATTACGAACAGGATTACGATTAAGATTGGGAAGGCGTTGAAAATCGGTTGCGCGAACTGCTTTTGAGCGTATGTTGCCAGCATGAATTGGCAACAGGCCGTTTCGCTGGCGATTGTGGCTTCGGTCGCCGGATTGTTTTTATGGGGACAGTTTCGCCGGCGCAAATTCAGTTTTGAGCGCGACACGCATTGCGGTTGTTCGGCGCGCGGGCAATCCGAGACGAAAAGTTCCATTGTTTTTCACGCGCGCAAAGGTGAACGGCCCGAAGTGGTGGTCAAAATGAAGTGAGCCCGACGCACTTGCGAAGGCAGACTTTATAGGGTATTATCTTTAATCATGGCTGTTACCAAAGTGAGTTCCACAATGCATTTTATTCCCCGTGGCTCGGCGGTGGGCGGGCGCGGGGGCGCGGCCAGCGGCCGCTGGATTCCGAACACGGATGTCTATACCACCGACACCGGGCTGGTCATCAAGGTGGAACTGGCCGGGATGAAAAGCGAAAATCTCGAAATCACCGTCGAAGGCCATCGTTTGCGCATCAGTGGCAGCCGTCCGGACGTTTGCCGGGCGCACAAATGCAATTTTCTGGTCATGGAAATCAGCTATGGGCCGTTCGAAAGCGTGCTCGAGTTGCCTGCGGATTACGACCTTAGCCAGGCCAAGGCGATTTATGTGAATGGTTTTCTGCGAATTGACGTGCCGGTGGCACACCAATTGCACACCAAAAGCACGAAAGTTCCAATTGCCGAAGGAAATTAGCCGCGCATGAATCTTTTCCCGTGCGCCGGCATCTAATATTATAGATTGAAACGACGATGACTTCGCCGGAAACAGAATTTGTCAGCATTCTGGGCGGCGCCGAAAAATCGGACGCTCTGCCCCGGATATCGTCGCGTTCATTGCCGGAAAACCTGCCCATCCTCGGTCTGTCGGACATCGTGATTTTTCCCGGCGCGGTGGTGCCGCTGCTCGTCGAAACCGGGCCGAGCCTGAGATTGATTGATGACATTGTCGCGGGCGACCGTTTGTTTGCCGCGGTGCTGCAGCGCAAACCCGAAATCGTCGAACCCATGCCGGAGGATTTGCACGATGTCGGCTGTGTTTCGCGTCTGTCCAAGATGGTGAAATTTCCCGACGGCACCGCGCGCGTGCTGGTCGAGGGTTTGTGGCGCATCCACATAAGTAAATACGCGCTGCCGGCCCCGTATTTGCGCGCGAGCTATGAATTACTGCGGGACGAAACGGAGGATTCCATTGAGTTGCAGGCCATGTTGCGCAATGCGCACCGGCAATTCGAGGAAATCGCCCGGCTGTCCAACGCGCTTTCAGACCAGGTCAAAATCTCTGCGCTGAACACGGAGCATCCCGGCCATTTCGCCGACCTCATCGCCGCGAATCTGAATCTCAGCCTCGAAGACCGGCAGAAGCTGCTCGAAACCATCTCTGTCCGCGAGCGGCTGCAAAAACTTCTGCCCCTGCTCAACCGCGAGCAGGAGGTGTTGACGCTCAGTTCAAAAATTCAAAACGACGTCGCGTCTTCCATCGCCAAGACACAGCGCGATTTTTTTCTGCGCGAACAATTGCGCGCCATTCAGCGTGAACTCGGCGAAAGTGAATCCGGTTCGGGCGAAACCAAATCGCTGCGCGAAAAAATCGAGCAGACGCCCATGCCCAATGAGGCGCGCAAAGCCGCCGAACAGGAACTCGAACGCCTGCAGCAGACGCCGCCCGCCGCCGCCGAATACGCCGTCGGGCGAAATTATCTCGACTGGATTTTGAGTTTGCCGTGGGAAAAATCCACCGAGGACAAGCTGGATTTGAAGGCGGCGGAAAAAATCCTGAACGAGCAACATTTCGGCCTGGTGAAAGTCAAGGATCGGTTGCTCGAATTCATCGCCGTCATCAAACGCCGCAAGCAAATCAAAGGACCAATTCTTTGCCTGGTCGGCCCGCCCGGCGTCGGCAAAACCTCCCTCGGCAAAAGCGTGGCGGACGCGCTCGGACGCAAGTTCGCGCGCATTTCACTCGGCGGCATGCGCGATGAAGCGGAGATTCGCGGTCACCGGCGCACGTATGTCGGCGCGATGCCTGGACGGATCATCCAGACGCTGCGCCGCATCGAAAGCCGCAACCCGGTCATTTTGCTGGACGAATTGGACAAGGTCGGCGCGGATTTTCGCGGCGACCCGGCGTCGGCGCTGCTGGAAGTGCTCGACCCGGCGCAGAACCACACGTTCACCGACCATTACCTCGATTTGCCCTTCGACCTTTCGCGCGTGCTTTTCATCACCACGGCGAACTGGCTGGAGCCGATTCATCCCGCGTTGCGCGACCGGCTCGAGGTTATTGAACTGCCCAGCTACACCGAGTCCGAAAAATTGCAAATCGCCAAACGCTATCTCGTCCCGCGCCAGATCGAGGAGCATGGCCTCACGCGGCAGGATGTAAAATTCGCCGACACCGCGCTGCACAAACTCATCCGCGAATACACCCGCGAGGCCGGCGTGCGCCAGCTCGAACGCGAAATCGCCGCCCTTTTGCGCAAAGCCACGCGCAAAATTATTTCCCAAAACGGCAAGGCCACGACGGTCAAACTCGACGCCGAAAACCTGGAAGACTTTTTGGGCCACGCGCCGTTCATTGCCGAAACGGCGGAGAAAATCACCGAATACGGCATCGCCACCGGGCTGGCGTGGACGCCGTTCGGCGGCGATGTTTTGTTCATCGAAGCGACGCGGATGCGCGGGCGGGGCAATTTGTTGTTGACCGGTTCGCTGGGCGAAGTGATGAAGGAAAGCGCGCAGACGGCGGTGAGTTACCTGCGCAGCCAGGCCAAATTGCTCAATCTGGATTTGAGCGATTACAACAAATTCGACGTTCACATTCACGTGCCTGCCGGCGCGACGCCGAAGGACGGGCCGAGCGCGGGCGTGGCGATTGTCGCGGCGCTGGCGTCACTGCTGACAAAAAGACGCGTGCGTTTCCGAATGGCGATGACCGGCGAAATCAGCCTGCGCGGCCGGGTGCTGCGCGTGGGTGGCATCAAGGAAAAGGTGCTGGCCGCGTCACGTTTTGGCATCAAGGAAATCATTTTGCCGGAACAAAACAAATCCGACTGGCTGGACGTGCCGGCGGAGGTCCGCGCCAAACTCAAGGTCCATTTCGTCCAACACATTGCCGACGTTCTCCGGCTGGCGCTGGAGCCGAAATGATCGTACGCGATAAATTCCAAATCGGTAGGGCCGCGCTGTTGCGCGGCCTTGATTTTGGGCGGCGCGGCAGCGCCGCCCTACCACTGCTTGCCGCGATGAGTTTGCTGGCCGCCATCGGTGCGGCGGCGGCGACGAATGAATTGTCCGACGCGGAGATTCAAGGCCGCCAGCTTGCTCGGCAGCTATTGGAACAGTATCCCGCCACGAATTTCGCCCAGACCGGCGTTTTGAAAATCCGCGACAGTAAAGGCAACCGCTCGGAAAATCCGGTGAAGTGCGAAGTCATTACTACAACCACGAATTGGTTGAGCGTTTACGATGCCATGGACAGGGCGACCAATCGGGTGATTTTAAAAATCATCCACCATGGTGGATCCCCCAATGATTACTACCTGGCCGAGGCAAAGGTCGCTGATGAATGTATTGAAAAAGCAATAACATTTGGTGGCGAACAGACAATGGTTCCCTTTGCCGGCTCGGATTTCTGGGTCGCGGACCTCGGTCTGGAATTCTTTCACTGGCCGCAGCAGAACGTTTTGAAAAAGGAGACCAAACGCAGCCGGGGCTGCACGGTTTTGCAAAGCACGAATCCGAATCCGACCACGAACGGCTATTTGCGCGTGGTGTCATGGATTGACAGCGAGAGCGGCGGCATCGTGCAGGCCGAGGCTTACGATTTCAAAAACAAGCTGCTCAAGGAATTCGCGCCGAAGTCGTTCAAGAAGATGAACGGCCAGTGGGAGCTTCAGGAGATGGAAATCCGCAACGTCCAGACCGGCTCGCACACGCGGCTGGAGTTTGATTTGAAGAAGGAGTGACCGGTGCGGCCGGGTTTCGCGGCGTGAAGAAGCCTGCCTGCCGGCCCTGGTGGATAGCCTGGTGATAAATTGCGAACAAGTCAGCCGGCCACATGCTTGACATAAACAGGTTGACGGGTCAGGCTCGCCCGAGATGCTATGAATGCCATGCTTCGTCTGAATTTTCTGGTTGTTTGTGCCGGTTTGACTTTCGGCGCGCGGATTTTTGCCGCCGAAACGAATTCCCTTTCTTCGTCAGAAGCGGCGGGTGCCATGGTGCAAACCCAGATAAACGGTTATCTCCAGATTCAGGAACAGCTTCATGACACACAACTGGCCATTGAGCGCAACCGTCAACAAGCCGAGGCTGCCGCCAAGCACAACGCCGACGACATGGCCGCCCGCATCGAAGCGTTACAACAGGTCATTGCCGCCCAGCGCGTGAGTGAAGTTGAAACAATGCAGAAAATGCAGCAATTCATGCTGATTCTGGCGGGCGCTTTTGGGACGATTGGCCTGTTGGTCGTGTTGTTGATGGCTTATATGCAGTGGCGCACGGTCGCGCGGCTCGTTGAACTGTCCTCGCTGCACCCGCCGGAGTTTGCCTTGGGCAACGGCCGTGTTTCCCCTTCGTTGGTGACCAGCGCCAGCGTGGAGCAATCGAACGCACGGCTGTTCAACATGGTGGATCAACTGGAGAAGCGCATCCTTGAGTTGAAACAGGCCACGCGCGCTCCGCTGAATGAAACCACTTCAGCCGCCGTTCACGAACCAAATGGAGAGCCGAAGATTGCGGACGACCGCGACGAGTGCGTCGCCAACCTGCTTGCCGAAGGCCAGTCGCTGCTGGTCGCCAACGAGCCGCAGAAGGCGCTGGAATGTTTTGATGTGGCGCTGGGGCTGCATCCGAAACACGCCGATGCGCTGGTCAAAAAGGGCGGCGCGCTCGAAAAGCTGGGCCAGCTCGACGAGGCCATTGCCT
>JBEKXN010000055.1:0-17769 GCA_049511835.1 Verrucomicrobiota bacterium
TTCCAAACTGCCGATCATTGTTTTTTCGAACACCTATTTGACCAACCTGATTCAGGATGCGTGGAAGGCCGGCGCGACGAAATGTGTCTCCAAAATCAACTGTCCGCCCAAGGAACTGTTGGAACTGATACGCCGCACCGTCGGCGGCGGCGTGGTTTCGCCTGCCCGTTCGAAGACTGAAGGCGCGCCGGCAACCAGACCCGCCATGGTTGTCAGCGAGGCGGATGCCGAATTTCAGGCCGAGCTCCGAAAAACATTAATTGCCAGCCTGCCCGCCACGCTCGCCGTCTTGCGCGCCGGCTTGAAAAGCCTCGTCAAGTCCGACACCGAAGTGGCGCAGCTCAAACACATCCACGAACTCTTCCGCCGCGTCCACGCGGTCAATGGCAACGCCAGCATCGCCGGCCTCGTCCAAATCGCACACCTGGGCGCCGCGCTTGAGGCCTTGCTCAAGGAACTTTACGAAAATCCGAAAAACATCAACTCCTCAACCCTGCGCACCGTCGCCGCCACCGTGGATTTTCTCGGCTTCCTGTTTGAACGCGGCACACGGCCCGACAAACAGGAAATTCCCCCCGCCAGCATTCTGGTCGTGGACGACGAGGTCATTTCCCGCCGCGCCATCATTTACGCGCTCGAAAAAGCGCAGCTCCAGTCCGTCAGCGTCGAAGACCCGAACGCCGCCTTCAAGCTGCTTTCCGAAAATCAATTCGACCTTGTGTTTCTTGACGTGGACATGCCGGGCATGACCGGCTACGAACTTTGCACCAAGCTGCGCAATCTGCCTTTGCACAAGAAAACTCCGGTCGTTTTCATCACCGTCCTCAGCGACTTCGACAGCCGCACCAGCTCCATGATGGCCGGCGGCAACGACTTCATCGCCAAGCCGTTTCTCTTCATCGAACTCACCGTCAAGGCCCTCATCCACGTCCTGCGCGGCAAATTACAGCCGGCCAAATGACCGGAAATCATCCCCCTTCCAACTCCCAACTTATGCCTTCGGAATGTTAAGCTAATGAAAAAAATCCTCATCATCGAAGATGAACAGATTGTTGCGAATGTTTATCGAAACAAACTCGTCGTGGAAGGTTATCAGGCCGAGATCACGCCCGATGGCGAGGGCGGGCTGAAGTTGATGCGCACGTTCCAGCCTGATGCCATCGTGCTTGACCTCATGCTGCCCAAAATGTCAGGCATCGAAGTCATCAAGGAAATTCGCAGCGACACGGACTTTTCCAAACTGCCGATCATCGTTCTTTCCAACACCTACTCGACCAACCTGATGCAGGAAGCGTGGAAGGCCGGAGCGACAAAATGCGTTTCCAAAATCAATTGTTCGCCAAAGATACTGTTGGAACTGATGCGCAATGTCATCGGTGGCGGCGAGGCGATTTCGCATGCCCGGCAGAAGACTGAAGGCGCACCGGCAACCAAACCTGCCAAGGTTGCCAGCGAGGTTGATGCTGAATTTCAGGCCGAATTCCGGGGAGTATTCATTGCCAGCCTGCCTGCCACGCTCGCCGCCATGCGCGCTGCTCTGCAAAGCCTCATCAAGTCCGAAACCGACGCGGCGCGGCTCGAACACATTCAGGAACTCTATCGCCGCATCCACACGGTCAACAGCAACGCCAGCGTCTCCGGCCTCGTTCTGATCGCGCACATGGCGGACGCGTTCGAAGCCTTGCTCAAGGAACTTTGCGAAAAACCGAAAAACATCAACTCCTCAACCCTGCACACGGTCGCCGCCGCGGTGGATTTTCTCGATTTCCTGTTTGAACACGGCACCCAGCCCGACAAACAGAAAATCCCCCCCGCCAGCATTCTGGTCGTGGACGACGAGGCGCTTGCCTGCCGTACCATCACTTACGCGCTCAAAAAAGCGCAGCTCCAGTCCATCAGCGTTGAAGACCCGAACGCCGCCTTCAAACTGCTTTCCGAAAATCGATTCGACCTTGTGCTGCTCGACGTGGACATGCCGGGCATGACCGGCTACGAACTTTGCAACAAGCTGCGCAACCTGCCGATGCACAAGAAAACCCCGGTTGTCTTTGTCACCCGCCTCGACGATTTTAGCAACCGCACCAAATCCATGGTGGCTGGCGGCAACGACTTCATCGCCAAGCCGTTTCTCTTCATCGAACTCACCGTCAAGGGCCTCATCTACGTCCTGCGCGGCAAATTCCAGCCGGCCAAATGACCGGGAGTCATCCGGTTTCCGACTCCTGACTTCCTGGTTTTCCGGGGGCACTCAGGTTAGTGCTTGCGTCAACAACCTGGCGTGGTTCATGCTTGCTCCATTAAGTCGCATTCGCACGATTATGAAAATAAAATCCATTAACAAGGAATTGTCCGACAAACGCAAAGTCGCTTTTCGCACGGAACCGCAGATTGACGCTCCGACGCTGGAACAGATCCGGCGATTGTTACAACAGTCGTTGGTGTTGAAAGGGGTGGGGGTGGAACTGACCGAAGGATGTCTGGTTGTGATTCATCCCACCTTCACTCCGGAGCTGGCCAAAAACGTCAACGACCTTTTGAATGCGGCCGAGAATGCGGTGCGGCAGTCCCGGGAGGATGCCCGGAAACGGGAGGAGCTGGAACAGACGGCAAAAAAACAGGCCATCATGTCGGCCGCTGGTGCGTTCGGAGTGCCCGTCGAGTAATGGGTTGAGTCGTGACGGCAAAGAAAAATGGGAGGCTACGCCCGTGTCGCTCTGACGAGTTTGGGGTGATTGGGGAAATCATCAATGATGCCGCCCAAGCCTACCAGGGTGTCATCCCCGAAGACCGCTGGCACGAACCCTACATGTCGCTTGCCGAACTCAAGGAGCAGATGGAAAGGGGTGTGGTTTTCTGGGGAATGGAGCTGGACGGAAAACTGGCCGGGGTGATGGGAATTCAACCGGTCCAGGATGTCACGCTCATCCGGCACGCTTATGTGCGCACGGTCTTCCGGAATCAGGGCATCGGCGGCAACTTGTTGACGCATCTGCGCGCCTCGACGACCCGGCCGATTTTGATTGGAACCTGGGCGGCGGCAATTTGGGCCGTTGCCTTCTATGAGAAACACGGCTTTCGGAAGGTAATCCCGGCGGAAAAGGACCGGCTGCTCAAAAAGTATTGGTCAATTCCCGACCGCCAGATTGAAACCTCGGTGGTGCTGGCGGACGATAAATGGTTTGGGATGGCCCAATGGGATGTCCGGTGATTCAATTGATTTTTTCTTCAGCCACTGCACGGCGTCAGGCCACGACGGAAGGGCTGAACATTTCCTTCGCAATGACGCCGTCGGCTGCCTTCGTCACCGGGCCGGTCATTACGATCGCGTAACCGTCGCCGATCCTGATTTCAATGGTTCCACCGGGCATGTGGACGGAAATCTCGCGGTCGCACAGGCCGAGCCGGTGCGCCACCGCCGCTGCCGCGCTGCTGCTGCTGCCGCTGGCCAGCGTGTAACCCGCGCCGCGCTCCCAGATTTCAATCTGGATGTTTTTCCGGTCGAGCACCTTCATGAATTGCACATTGATGCGGTTCGGGAAACGCAGGTGCGTTTCCAGCAGCGGGCCCATTTGCCGGGCCAGCTCGGCGCTGATTTTCGGCAGCGGCAGCACGCAATGTGGATTGCCAATCGTCGCCGCGCAAAAGGTGAATCGTTGTCCGCGCAGATGAATCGGTTCGTTGATGACTTCGCGACGCGGGCCGGCCACGGGAATTGCGTCGCTCCAGAAACTGACCTTGCCCATCTCAACGCGCACGGTCTTGCCGCGGTCCATCACCTCGGCTTGCACAAGGCCGCCGGGCGTTTCGAGGGCGAACGTATCCTGGCGGACCAGTTTTTTGTCCCACAGGTAACGCGAGAAGATCCGCAGGCCGTTGCCGCTTTTCTCGGCCTCGCTGCCGTCGGGATTGAAAATGCGGAGCGCGAATTTCGCTTTTTTGGAGGGCAGGGGACCGAGCAAAATGCCGTCCGAGCCGATGCCGAAATTGCGATGGCAAATCGTTTTGACCTGCGCGACTGTCAATGGCGACGGCAGGTTCTTCGGGTCAATGACAATGTAGTCATTGCCGAGCGCGTGATACTTGGTGAATGCCCAAAGCATGACGAAGCATAGCGCGTCGCGCGGGAAGCGCAAAACAGAATAGTGGCATGTGGCACAGGCCTCCGGCCTGTGTGCTTTTGATCACAGGCAAGATGCCTGTGCCACGTTTAAAAAATCACCCTCCCGTTTTGTCCACGCTTTTCACTTCTTCCAGATGAAATTTATGGAGGAACCGGTGAATGACCGGCGCAAAAACAATTCCCAGGCAGGTGATGAATGCCAAACCGCTGAACAGCGCGTAACACCCGGCGAAAATTTTTCCACCGTCGGTTTGCAACGACGACACCGGCCCCATGCCGGACAAAATCATCGCCGCATTGACGAAGGCGTCCACCCACGACATGGGTTCAAAGGCGCGGTAGCCAACCATGCCAATGCCGAGCGCAACCGCGACGACCAACAGAGCCACCGCTGCACTCCGCGCTACGCGCGCGTAAAATTGCCGGCGTGGCAACAATGGTTTTGAGCGATGCTCGAACATAAATCAGGCATTGGCAGGGCGCGTCACTTCCGCCTTCGCCGGGCTACGGCGAGACAAGCCGTGCGCGCCGCAGCCACGTTGCGTACCGGCGGCGGGCAGAGGACTGCCCGCCCTGCCTGGGGCTTGTTTCATTTGTAATCTCATTTCGTCGCCTGCACGCTGCCGGTGATCTCGCGCACGTCCTTCATGCCATGCTGCTGCATGAATTCGCGGATGCCGGCGATCACCTGCAACGTCGTCTGCGGTTCATAGAAATTCGCCGTGCCCACTGCCACCGCCGTCGCCCCGGCCATCATGAACTCGATGGCATCCGCCGCGCTCTGGATGCCGCCCATGCCGATGATCGGAATCTTCACCGCCTTGGCCGCCTCCCAGACCAGTTTGATGGCAATCGGCTTGATGCAGGGGCCGGTCAGACCACCCGTTACGTTTGCCAGCTTCGGCTTGCGCGTCTCAATATCAATTGCCATTGCCGGGTAACTGTTTGTGACCGCCAATGCGTCGCTGCCGGCTTCCTCCGCTGCCCGGGCGTAAGGCGCAATGCTCACCACATTCGGACTCATCTTGGTGATGAGCGGCAGCTCCGTTGCCTTCCGGCACGCGGCCACCACCTGCGCGAGCAGTTTCACGTCCGTCCCGAACTGCGCGCCGC
Source organism: Verrucomicrobiota bacterium (assembly GCA_049511835.1). Lineage (GTDB taxonomy): Bacteria > Verrucomicrobiota > Verrucomicrobiia > Limisphaerales > UBA11358 > UBA11358. The sequence goes on from JBEKXN010000055.1 coordinate 5,234, forward strand.
CTTCCTTGATGTTCGGGCAGGAAACATTGAGTTCCAGTGCGCCGACGCCGCCCAGCGCGTCGAATCGCCGCGCCACCTCGGCATATTCATCAACCGTGGTGCCCCAGATGTTGATGATGGCGGGCACCTTCAGTTTTTTGAGGAACGGCCAGTATTTTTTGATGAACCCGTCCACGCCCGGCCCTTGCAAGCCGATGGCGTTGAGCATGCCGCTGGCGACCTCAGCCGTGCGCGGCGTGGGATTGCCACGGACCGGATGCAGCCGGATGCCCTTCACCACGACCGCACCGAGCTGGTTCAGGTCGAGGAGTTGCGCGTATTCGACGCCGTAGCCGAAGGTGCCCGATGCGACCATGACCGGATTTTGCAGCATTAGTTTGCCGATTTGAACAGACAAGTTCATTTTAAATCGCTGTTAGACAATGCGAATGCCTCGTAGCGGCTTTCGGCAGAAAGCCGCTGAATTTACCACCAAAATGGCGGCGCTCTGCCGAGCCGCCGCTACGACATCTCCCATAAAATATTTTGTGAGTCAAACACCGGGCCGTCAGTGCAAGAGCGTTGATATTCCCAACCGTCGCCGGCCTTGACCGGGATCACACACGTCAGGCAGACGCCGACGCCGCAACACATGTGTTCGTCCATCGAAAGTTCCGCCGGTACCTTGAACTCTTCGGCGAGCTTGCCGACGGCCTTGAGCATTCCCGTCGGTCCGCAGGCAAACAACTTGCGTCGCGCCGTGCGGCGTTTCAATTCCGCCTGCAGCGGCTTCGTCACGAGTCCTTTCTCGCCGTGGCTGCCGTCCTCGGTGGTCACGCGCACGTCCCAGCCGAGCGCGCGAAACTCCTTTTCGCACAAGATGTCCACGCGCCGCCGGCCGCCGACGAACACGATGCCTTTTTGCGGCGAACGTTGGGCCAGCAGATACATCGCGGCCATGCCATAGCCGCCCGCGACGAGCAGGGGAGTCTCGCCGCCGCGTTTCGGCACGGTGAACCCGTGGCCCAGCGGCGCAATCACGTTGAGTTCCTCGCCGGCTTGCATTCGCGCGAGGACTTCGGTGCCTTGGCCGACGGTTTTGTAGAGGATGGAAAAGGCATCGCCGAAAACCTGGAAGATGCTGAATGGCCGCCGCAACAGGGCGTCCTTGAGCGGCAGCACGCGGACATGGGCGAACTGTCCCGGTTGAATCAGCGGGACAATCCGCGGCGCGCGCACCACGAGGCGAAAATAAGAGTCCGTGTCGCGCTCGTTGGAGACAATCTGGACGGTTTGCTCAAGCATTGGCGGCTGCCAGCATGGTCGGGAGCGGCAAACCTGTCAACTTTGGGTGTGAATGGGTGTGAATGGACACGGATTTATCATCATCACGACACAAAAACGCGGAGAGTTGAACCGCAGATTACGCAGATGGACACTGATTGATGACAAACTTTTGCGAAAGGGCCGGGGCGAAGAGTCCAGCTATGCACTCCTTCCGTGGACAAACCAATGCAGAAGGAGAGTCGCAGTTTTTTCTTGAAGCGATTGAGTACCTGTGCGGGAGGCGGCTAGCTCGGCGAAACGTTCTTCGGCAGATTTAATGCGGATTCGCAATTCTTTCACACAATGGCCGCAGTCTACAGCCGATCTTGGAACTTCAATGTGTCCTCGAATCCCGACTTCGGCCAGGGCCGCGACCAAGGCGGCTTGTTCCGGGCTGGCATAGCGGACATGATGTGCCTCTTTGTTGCCTTTAAAAACGACGCCGTTGGGATCGAACATATCGCTCGCCCCAAGAGCCGTTGGCTTGCCTTCTGGGATTTCGATCGCTTCGGCCTTCGGGCAGGCCGATTTGATCCAATCGGCCACGGCAGGCCCTTGCTCGCCTTCAGGCAGCGACTGCCAAATACTTCCAGCCAAATCCTGTGCATCGAACCGATGCGTATTGTTGCCGGCCCGGTTCTCCATCGCCTGAATATCCTGTGTGCGCAAGTAACGATAGTATTCAGTTGTTACGAGATAGAGTTCCTCAATCAATTTTTTCCGCTGCCTCTGGCTCACGACACCCATGAGCTCAAGCACGCAATCATCGAGTTCGAACCGGTCTTTCTGACAAAGTTCCGTCGGAAGTTCGACTGGCCTCGCCAGGATTTTTCGCATCTCTTCTTTTGAGTGGCATTGGAGCATACTGTCTGCAACAAGGTGAGTGACTGATCGATTACAAATGCTTTGGAAAGCGTTGCTCATACGCGCAAATAAATCTGCGGTGACGCGCTTCGGATCTGGCACATCCAGCAGAAGACAATCAATTATTTCAGTATCCAACGTGCCTTCAGAGCCGGCATAGCGACCATAGAAATGCTTCACCAGAGCCACAATGGTTGAATTCAGGATTGCGGGAAGAATGCTGGCTTCGTTTTCTGTCAGGTTTCGAGGAGTAACGTAAAAAAGCCTGTGGTTACAAACGATCTCATCAGGATTTGCGGCAACAATGTGCCGGTATTTCTGAGTCATGGGCCAGAAGGCGACTCCGTTGGTGCCGGTCGTCAGATCATACCACACCGGCCTCGATGCACAGGTTGAGCGCTGGGGAACTGGAACGGCTTTGGATTTTTTGGACGGAAAAGTCTGCTTCGTGCCCCAACGGATATATTTGGCGGCATAGGAGTGTCCCAATGCGCCAAGCGGTTCGTTGACCCAAAGGACAACCCTATCCAAATCGCTGGCGTGGATGACAGGGCGATCCACTTGCATCAGACTGTGAACTTCCGGTTTGAGATATTTGGTTTCAATAGGATGCAACGTATTGTCGCCAGCGCGGACAATCCGAACCTTGCCGCTTTCAATTTCACTCCGCTTGCAAGAGGTCATCAGCCCCACATTGTTCCAGAGCAAGCCTTCTTTAACCTCGTCCAAAACTTCCTTCGTCACATCGCGCGGCATGAAAAAATCGTCGCATCCACTTTTGATTCCAAAACTGACCTCGGCAATTTCGCCCAATCGCACGAAGCCATTCCGGTAGTCGCGAAGAAGTCGGAAATACAGGTCAGGCGCGCGGAGAAAACGCCCCCATTTGCCAGCCACATAATCGGAGCCGATTTGATACATCGCCGCTGCTTCCTTGAGCGCCGAGCCATTGTTTCCATCTTCTTCCTGCTCCTCGGATTCCGATTCCGCTATTTCCTCTGCCTTGAGCAATGTGCCGGCGCGCACTCCTTCGTCCCACAATTCTTGCTGCTTGACCGGAATAATGCGCATCTGGGCGTTGGACAGCGGCGTATCGGTTTGAAGAATGATTTTGCGCAACGCTTCGGCGGCGTTTTGACGGGCGGCTTCATCGCCATGCGGCCGGTCGCCCAAAATTTCTTTAACCGGCTTAAAGAGGCGGACGAACTTAACAACGTTGTCCATCCGACTTTTTAGGTCATCGCAGCGTTGCAGAATGGTGATCGAGGTTTTGACCCGCGCGTCCTTGAACCACGGCTCATCGAGGCTTTCAATCACTGCAATCAGCTTGAACCCTTTCAAAATCCAACCTTGAAGGGCAAAACCGTAATCTACATCCAGCCAGCTCGAAGAAGTCAGGAAGCCGAAATGACCCCCCTCCTTTAACAAGCTCGCTGCCACCGGCCAGAAGTAACAATGAAGATCGCTACGGCCAGAAAGCCTCAGCCCCGGCCAGAGTTCTTTGCAGAGTTCCTGAAGATAATCCTTGGTGGTTTTCCGCCGGGCTTCGTAGGCTTCCTTGGTTTCACCTTTCTGGCGTTTTAGTTCACTTTCTTTTGGAATTCCTTCCTGTCGCACATAAGGCGGATTCCCAATTACCGCGTCCACGTCCGGCAAGGGCACGGCGATCATATCTTTTTCCCCGTTTGCCTCGCGCAATCCGGGGACAGCGGAAAACTTGTCGCGGTGATCCGGTATTTCAAAAAAATTAGCGCGGGCGATGTAGGGATAATTCTCTTCGTCTTCAATGTGGCGCGAGGCGAGATTCAAAGTGGCCAAATGCGCGGCGAACAAGGCAATGTCGCAGCCGTAAATTTCGCGCAACAATTCCTGATGGCTTTTTCGGGCATCTTGATGACGTCGTCCACGACTCTTTTGTTCGGAAAGCCAGGCTTTGCGGTGGTAAGCGCGGACAAGAAAGCTGCCAGAACCGCACGCAGGATCGATGGCAATGTCGCCGGCACGCCGGATGCAAAAAGCATTGATGATGTCGATGATGTCTTCGTTGGTATAAAATTGTCCGAATTTTTGCCGTTCTTCCGGCGAAATCAGTTTTTGAAAAATTCCGCCGATGATGTCGTATGGAATTTCGCGGAAGTTGTATTGGGCAAGATTGGTGAACAGTCCCGTCCAACCCTGGCAGGCCATATCAGAGGCAAAGATCAGCGCGCCCGCCCAATCATTAACTTGCGGGTAAAAGATAGGTTCGTAATCGCCCGTTTCAGCAACGGCGCGTTTGAACTGGTCACGGAAGTAATCGTAAATGCCGCGCTGCTCGTTGCGTCCGCGCCGGGGCATCTTCAATTGGTTGAGATCGTCAGGATACTTCGCCCGAATTGCTTCGTAAAAAATCGCGCGATTGGAAAAGATATAGCAAAGCGTTCTGGCCGCGCGCTCCAAAGTTTCGCTCCAGTTGTTCGGATCGCCCGGATCAAACGTCCAATTCATCTCCTCCGCCATCCAAGATTGTAACTGTGAGGAAAAAACCGCGTCTGTTGCCGAAATCGCGATGAGGTAGTCACGCGTGCCTAACACCGGCCACTCCAAATGACTTTCCAGCGAGCGGATGAAAACATCGTCAGGTGGCACGCCCCACTCCACAACCTTGCCTTCCACAATGCCGGCCAACATTTCGAAGAGTTCCGGAAGAAATTTGTCGCGAATGTAAGCATGAACGTCGGGGCGTTTGCAGTCGCCGGGGAAAGTGAGGTTAAATCCCAAATCCCAATCTTTCAATCGCCGCTCCACCATTGGAACATCCCACTTGCTGCGGTCAAAAAGGACGAAGGTGTTGACGTTCCAAGTGAAGAAATAAGGGGCTTGGATGTTGTCCGCCTTGTTGAAGGCATCCTGCATCAATGCCGGGTCGAATGGACTACGGCCTTCGGGAGTCCCGGGGAGTTTCACTTCGCCAGCAAGAACCGGCGTTTGGCTGCCTTTGCAGAAAATACGCAAATCGGAACGTTTGTTGTTTCCAGTTCCGTATTGCTCAATCTTGGCATGTGTAAACGGCCAATCTGGACGCGAGGAAAATAAAGCGTCGGCCCAAGATTTGACATCGGCGCAGAAAGCGACTTCGTTTTCGCGGACTTCCTGTAATTTGCTCATGCAATCAGCTTAAATCGACACGCCTTGTCTATCAGACACTGGAAAAGCCTTCATTTTGGCCGCTCGACATGGGGAGATTTTACAGAAGATCAGCGGTGCGGCAATTCAGATAGCAAAAAAAGAGGCTTCCGTTTCCAAAGGCCGCTTTGCGTTGTAGCGTTCGGCCTGTGACACTCAAACATGACCAGTAGTTTTCACGACGTTGGGTGAAACGTCCATGCTGGGCTGTGGCTGGCCATCAACGCTACCTTGGCGTTGAGCATTGGCGCTTTCGAGTATCTTGCGATACGTGGCGAAGGCGAGCAGCGGCCAGGCATTGCGATACATGTCGTATTTCAGGTAAAACACCTTCGGGAAACCGGTGCCGGTGGTTTCCTGCTCGGTCCACGAGCCGTTGGGATTTTGCTTGCGAATCAAATACTCGAGGCCGCGTTTGAGATGCGGATTGTCCGGGTCGTCAAACGCGCACAGGCCCATGACGGCCCACGCGGTTTGTGACGCGGTGCTGGGACCGCGGCCCTTGAAGACGGGATCGTCATAGGTATTGCAACGTTCACCCCAGCCGCCATCGGCGTGCTGGACACTTTCGAGCCACGTGCGCGCCTTGAGCAGCCACGGCTGGTTCATGTCAATGTTCATCGCCCGCAACCCGCGCAACACCTGCCACGTGCCGTAGATGTAATTCACGCCCCAGCGGCCATACCAGGAGCCGTCCGCTTCCTGCTGTTCGCGAAGATAGTCCAGCGCGTCGCGAATCTGGTGATGGTCCGGGCTCCAGCCTTCGTAACCGAGCAATTCCAGGATGCGCGCAGTAATGTCGGCGCATTCGGGGTCGAGCATGGCGTTGTGATCGGCGAACGGGACCTTTTCCAGGATGTTCTTCGTGCAATCCTTGTCGAACGCCGCCCAGCCTCCGTCCCTGCATTGGAACGTCATCATCCACCTCAAGCCGCGTTGGAAACACTCGTCGCGTTTTTTCGGGTCGTCCGTCGGGATTTTTCGCAGCGCGAGCAGCACCATCGCGGTGTCGTCCACGTCGGGATTCCACTGGTTGTTGAACTCGAAGACCCAGCCGCTCGGTTCGACGTCGGCCGGGTTTTTGTGAATCCAGTCGCCGCGAAAACGGATTTCCTTTGTCATCAGCCATTTGGCGGCTTTCTTCAGCATCGGATGATTTTCCGGGATGCCGGATTCATGCAGGCAGATGGCGACGATGGCCGTGTCCCAAACCGGCGAGAAGCATGGCTCGATGCGCACGCTGTCGGCGGTTTCGTGCTCCAATTTTTTCAACTCGTGCGCGGCGCGGACGACTTGCGGATGGTCGTCCGGATAACCGAGCGCCTTGAGCGCGATGAGCGAATTGAGCATGGCGGGAAAAATCGCCGCCAGCCCGTCCGAACCTTCAAATCGCTCCAGCATCCATTGCTCGGCGTTTCGGAGCGCGCGTTTGCGGAAGGGATGAATTTTGTGTTCGGCGAACCATTCCGCGAATTTGTGCAGGCGGTCGAGCCACAGGAAAAAATTGCGCAACGAAATCGTCTCCGGATCGGGCGCAAGCGCGAGGTCGCGTTCATGGATGCCTTCGGGATAAAGTTCGTCCAAATCCACCTCCACCGGGCGGGTGGGTTTGAAGTGGTTGATGATGGCTAGGGGCACGAGCATGGCGCGCGACCAGTTGCTCATCTCCCAGAAATTCACGTGGAACCATTTGCCGATGAGGATGACCTCGCACGGAATCGTCGGGACGTATTCCCACGAAAAAAGCCCGAGCAGCGCCAGATACAATTTGGAAAACGTGTTCATGCGCGGCACGCCGCCGAGGTGGAGCGCCATTTCGCGTGCCTTCAGCAGCCGCGGGTCGGTGACGGGCACACCGGCGAGTTTGAGGGCGAGATAGGCCTTGATGGTGGCGTTCACATCCGACGGGCCGCCGTAATAAATGTTCCAGCCGCCGTCGGACAATTGCATCGAGAAGATGTGATTGACCGCCTTGCGCTGCCATTCCTTGTCCACCTTGCCGTTCCAATGATGATACGCCACCGTGTCCGAAACGATCGTGGAATCCACCATCAATTCGCCAATCCAATAGCCTTCCGGTCGCTGCAAATGGAGCAGATTTTTCTGCGCCCGCAGAATGGCGGTTTCCAAATCCCGGGCAAAATCCGTTGGCAGACGGGTTGCCGAAGATGATGGCGCCGGTTGAACCCTGGAACTGCTTTCAATCACATGCATACTCTGCGAATTCGCCCCCAAGCTGTAAAGTTTTAAGTGCTGGGCTTCTCAGTTTTTGAGCGCCTCTCATTAGCACCCGGCTTCAGCCGGGTGAAATTAGTTGTCACGAGGATAAAACCCGTTTCAACGGGTTTCCCTGCACACCGAAAAGCCGTTAAAACGGCTTCCCGACGTTTTTCGACCATCATCACCGGGCTGAAGCCCGGTGCTAATGAGAACTTTCCGCCGCTGTTCAAAAATTGAGATGCGCCCGCGCTGGGCCGGGATTCGCTTTTTTTGTGGACAAGTGCGGGCAACTTCAATAATTCAAAGACAGCGGTTGATTTAAAGAGCGGCAACAAAACTTATGAGCTACAAGATTGCCCGTTACGGCTGGCTGCCCGATTTGCCGGATCAACGGGACCATCTTTACGCCGCACCAGTGGAACTGGCCGGTATATTGCCGGCCAAAATTGACCTTCGCCCGCAATGCCCGCCGGTCTATGACCAGGGCCAGCTCGGCAGTTGCACCGCCAACGCCATCGCGGCGGCCATCGAGTTTGACCGGCGGAAACAAAGGCTGGCCGGCTTCACACCGTCGCGCCTGTTCATTTATTACAACGAACGCGCCATCGAACACACGATTGATTCCGACAGCGGCGCGCAAATCCGCGACGGCATCAAAAGCGTGGGCAAGCAGGGCGATTGTCCCGAAACCGAGTGGCCCTATGTCATCGCCCGGTTCAAAACCCGGCCGCAGCCCCGATGCTACGCTGACGCGCTGAAATACCGGGCTGTTTTGTATCAGCGCCTGACGCCGATTCTCAGCCAGCTCAAAGGCTGTCTCGCTTCAGGCTATCCGTTCGTGTTCGGATTCACGGTTTACGAAAGTTTTGAAAGCGCGCCAGTGGCCCGGACCGGTCACGCGTCGCTGCCGAAATCCGGCGAGCGGGCCATTGGCGGCCATGCCGTTGCCGGCGTCGGTTACGACAATGCCCGGCAATGGTTCGTCGTCCGCAATTCGTGGGGCGGCAAGTGGGGCATGAAGGGATATTTTACCTTGCCCTATGCCTATGTGACCGACGATAATCTGGCCAGCGACTTCTGGACAATACGTGTGGTTCAATGATAATCAATTTAACCCGATGAAAACCCGATAAAAATTATGACTCTCACAAAACGTGACCTAGTTGTTCGCATCAGCAATGAAACCGGCCTCGTCCAGCAGCAGGTGTTCGACGTGGTGCAAAAAACGCTCGACTACATTGCCGAGGCGCTCGCCAAGGGCGACAAGGTGGAATTGCGCAACTTCGGCGTCTTCGAAATCAAAATCCGCAAGGCCCGGATCGGTCGCAATCCCAACGCGCCGGAGACCGACGTGCCGATCCCCGCGCGGGCGATGGTAAAATTCAAGGCCGGCAAGGAAATGCGGGCCGACGTGCTCAAGCTCACGCCCCAGAAATTGGCGCCGCAAACTTGAAGGCAGGGACAGCGCGCCGCGCTGCCGGGTTTTGAGCCGGACGACGCGTGCGGCGTCCCGGTTGAGCTTCCGGCTTTCCTAATTAAAAAATTTCTCCTACCTTCCCGGGCATGGAACGATTGCCCGGATTACGTGACTTTTATCCCGAACCAGTTCCGCCTTCCAAGGGGTGGATGCGTCGGTTGGCCGGACTGAATCCTTGGGGACAGGTGCAATGAATTCCACACCCCTCAGAAAAATGGCCAACCTGTTTGGTGTGGCTGGATTGTTTCTTCGCCTGGGCGTCACCGCCTTTGGTGGTCCGGTGGAGCACGTCGCCCTGATGGAACAGGAGGTCGTGGTAAAGCGCGGCTGGCTTTCGCGTGCGGAGTTTCTCGGCTTGCTGGACATCGTCAACCTCATCCCGGGGCCAAACTCGGCCGAGATGGCAATGTTCATCGGTTATCGCCGCGCCGGCTGGCTGGGATTCCTGCTGGGTGGCGTTTGCTTCATCCTGCCCGCCGCGCTCATCGTCGGTGTCATCGCCTGGGTTTATGTGAATTTCGGGAAACTGTCACTGGCGGAGGATCTGTTCTATGGCATCAAACCCGTCGTCATTGCGGTGGTGGTGCAGGCGATGTGGAACTTGGGCCGCGCTGCGGTCAAAACACCGTTGCTGGCCGTCGTCGGTGCGGGAGCCGCCACACTGAGTTGTTTCGCGGTCAATCCGTTTTTGGTTCTTTTGGCCGCCGGCGCATTTATGCTCGCTTTCCGCGCCGCGTCACAACCGAAAAGGCCCGTGGCCTGCCTGTCGCCCTTGTTGGGAGCAACCTCGGAATTCCCGCTGCTTTCGACGGCCGGTGTGGCATCATCGTTCAGCCTCTGGTCCCTGTTCCTGTTCTTTCTCAAGGTGGGTTTCGTGATGTTTGGCAGCGGTTATGTGATGCTGGCATTTCTCCGCACCGATCTGGTCGAACACTGGCATTGGCTGACGGAGGGCCAGTTGCTGGACGCCGTGGCCGCCGGCCAGTTCACCCCCGGACCATTGCTCACGACCGCCACATTCATCGGGTATGTCCTGGGCGGACCCCGGGCGGCACTCGTGGCCACGGTGGCGGTTTTTCTGCCGTCGTTTGTGCTGGTGACCGTCAGCAGACCGCTCGTGCTGCGTCTCCACCGATCCCGGCTGGCCCGTGCTTTTCTCGACGGCGTGAACGTAGCTTTGCTGGCACTCTTGGCCGTCGTCACCTGGCAGTTGGGTCGGGTCGCGCTGGTGGATTGGCTGACCGTTTCGCTGGCGGTGGCTGCCGCAGTCTGGCTCCTGTGCTATCGCGTCAACTCGACCTGGCTGATCTTGGGTGGAGCTGCCCTGGGATTGTCGAGGTTTGCCTTCCAAACCGGCCCTTGATCCCGGAACGAAAAACGAATTCCTGATTTCCTGTTTTCCTAATTTAAAATCTTCTTTATTCTCCGGGCATGGAACGATTGCCCGGATTCCGCGACTTTTATCCCGAACCGCTTCCGCACTCTGATGTCGGGAGCGCCGACGCCCGCCAGTTCATTTTCGACCAATGGCGCGCGACCGCCCGCCGCTATGGTTTTCGCGAATACGACGGCCCGCCGCTGGAACCGCTCGAGCTCTTTACCACCAAGAGCGGCGAAGAAATCGTCGGCCAGCTCTACAACTTCACCGACAAAGGCAACCGCGCCGTGGCGTTGCGGCCGGAAATGACGCCCACGCTCGCGCGCATGGTGGCCGCGCACGAACGCAATTACAAAAAGCCGATCAAGTGGTTCGCCATCCCGCAACTGTTCCGCTACGAACGCCAGCAGAAAGGCCGGTTGCGCGAACACTTTCAGTTCAATGCCGACCTCATCGGCGAAACGGATGCGGCGGCGGATGCGGAGTTGATCGCGTTGCTCATAGACACGCTGCGGTCGTTTGGGCTGACCGCTGAAGATTTTGTCATTCACCTGAGCAGCCGCAACGCGTGGCAGGAATTTTACCGAAAAGGAGCGCCGGCCTCCGGCCCGGCTCGAAACGACTCACAACACGCCGGGTCGGAGACCGGCGTTCCAGCCGAAGCCGCGCGCGAATATGAATTTTACCAGGCGATTGACAAACTGGAGCGCACGTCGCCGGAGGAGAACGAAAAGAAACTCACGGCGCTGGGTTTCTCGCTCGACGCGGTGAACATGTTCATCAAGTCGGGCAAACCGACGGCGGAGTTGCAGAACATCCTGGACAACCTCGCCGCGCGCGGACTGCGCGACTTCGTGAAGGTGGATTACCGCGTCATCCGCGGGCTGGCGTATTACACCGGCACGGTGTTCGAGGCGTTCGACCGCAAGGGTGAGTTCCGCGCCATCGCGGGCGGCGGACGTTATGACAACCTTGTCAAGCTCATCAGCGGCGGCAAGGTGAACCTGCCCGCGCTCGGTTTTGGCATGGGTGACGTGGTGCTGCTGGAACTGCTCAAGGCGCGCGGGCTGCTGCCGAAATTCGACGCGAACGTGGACGTTTTTATTTTAATCGAAGACGAAAATCTCCGCCCGCTATCGCTCAAACTGGTGCAGGACCTGCGCGCGGCGGGATACGCCGTCGAGTATCCCATCACGACTGCCAAACCGGACAAGCAATTCAAACGCGCGCAGGAATTGAAGGCCACTTACACCGCGAAGTTCGACAGCGATTCCTACGTGCGCATCCGCAATCTGAAGTCACGCGAGGAAATCGTCACCGGCGCGGGTGACGTGGCGAACCATCTGGACTGAAAGGCTCAAAAGCCATTGCCAGAACTCAACTAGTTAACGTGCCTGCTAATCGCATCGCCGTCATTGCCGGTGACATCACGCAACAGCGCGTGGAGGCGATTGTAAATGCCGCCAACACGACGTTGCTCGGCGGCGGCGGCGTGGATGGCGCCATCCATCGTGCCGCCGGGCCGGAATTGCTGGCGGAATGCCGCGCGCTCGGTGGTTGCGCCACCGGTCATGCTAAAATCACCAAAGGCTACAAACTTCCAGCCAGGTGGGTCATTCACACCGTCGGCCCGGTCTGGCACGCCGGCCAGCACGGCGAGGATGAGTTGCTCGCGAGTTGTTATCGGAGTTGTTTCGCGCTTATCGTCCAGCATGGCATCAAGACCGTGGCGTTCCCATCCGTCAGCACCGGCGCGTATGGTTTTCCGATGGACCGCGCGGCGCGGATTGCCGTGCGCGAGGCGAAAAATTTTCTGGAGCGGGACCAGTCGGTGGAAAAGGTGTTTCTCGTCTGCTTCGGTGCCAGCGCGCTGGAAATTTACCAAAAGGTTCTGACCGAAATCTGTGGGTAGCACCCGCGTCTCGCGGGTCAGATTCGGCGTCCCGCCGAATTTCTTCATTGGTCATCGGGAAATTGGTCGTGGTTCAAGCGCAAAGCAAACGTTAGAGCGGTTACAACTTTGATGTAGCGCAGACATTCTTGTCTGCGGGTTTGCGGGACATTCTTGTCCCGTGATTGATCAGCACGAAAGAGGCGACTGGAAAGTCGCCTGAACCCGCAGGCTGG
>JBEKXN010000056.1:0-15905 GCA_049511835.1 Verrucomicrobiota bacterium
CCGCCAGGACGAGCAGCAGTTGGCGCGTCTGGCCGATCACCCGCCCCTCTTCCCGCGTGGCCAATTCCATCATCTCCTGCGAACGCTGATTCCATTCCTTCACCAGTCGCCGACGCTCTTCCGACGCCGTGTGCAGTGTCAATCCCACCAACGGGGCGCACGCCAGCAACACCAGCAACAGCAGGCGCAAACGCAAACCGGAAACCAGCCGGCTGATGATTATTCGCATATTACAATATTCCACGTCAAACTTGACGAATCCGGCACGGCACAGCGTGTCGGCGCTGGTCCGTACCCCAAAAAATGTCCCACTATGATCACCATTATGTACAGGGAAACCTTGCCGGCGCTATGGGGTATTACCCTACCAAACATTTCCTGGCGAGCAGACGAATGCAGAATGAAATAAAGCAAATGCCGCGGCAAACCCGCGTTCTTCATTGTTCATTCTGCCTTTGGCAGTGGTGCGGCGAAGATTCTGCGCAAGGCCAGGTGGGTGGGGAGAAAGGCGACGAGCCACAGCACGCCAAACCACAGGATGACATAAAGGTTTTGGTTGACCCAGTGTTGCGGCTGCTGGTCGTTGAAACCGTAAAGATAATTAATGTTGATGGGGAGATTGGGATTGACCAGATGGGCGCCAGCGGGCGGAGTAAAAAAGTAACAGACGAGCACCAACGCTGCGGCCAGGCCGGTCCAGGCGGACAATGCCCGTTTATCGTAGCCCAGGCGGACCAGGAGCCAGACGAGCAGCAAGGGCAGCCAGCCATGAAAAAGCGAAAGCGCGCGGGTGAAAAGAGGCAGATGGCGGTCAAACATGTAACCGGTCAGGCCCAGAAGGTGAATCCCCAGCAGGTTGCTGCCGAAGTCCGCGAGCCAGAGGCATTGCGGAAGCAGAATGCCCACGGAGCACATGCTGATGAGCAGGGAGCTTTCCAACCACATGCCCGCCACCGTGAGAATGAGGGCGGCATCGCAAAACCATAAAAAATTGGCAGGTCCATAGGTGTGCAAATAAATCGGAACGAGGACGGCGAGAAAGGCGGTGCCGGCCACTTTGGCGGCCAGTGGAATTTTGCTACGGGACATTTTCAAACCGCTTGGCGCATCATGAAGGCCCAAGACTTTGTGATTGATTGCCTGATTGTCCACAAATTGATCCATTTGCTTAAACAAACCACGCGCTGCGTTTCTGGCATATCTTGTCCGATGAGTCCCTGGCAGGCTCAGACTGAGCCTTTTTTCAACCGGGCTGCCGTTGCTCATCACAAACGCGAACTACCGCACGATGACTTCCGGCGGGCGCACTACGACTTCCGGGACGCGCACTTCTACTGGCGGAGGCCCAACTATGACTTCCGGATGACTTTCATATCTCGCGTGCTCGCGCCCTCCGCCTTCCGGAAAAATACATCCGGTAGTAGTGAGGAGGGAGATAACGCCGGTTAAAAACAGGATTCTTTTCATATTCAGTTTGTATTGCTTTCTGGAGGACTCTACGCAATGGGCGGGGACTTCTCTATGGGGTATAACCCTACGTCCCATATGCGGCGTCCTGGGTAATTGGTTCGCGTATTTCGTGTAGTTCGCGGTTAAAAAACATTTTCTTCAACAAAGAATTTGTACGATGGCTCATTCAGATTTGGGTTCGGGCGGTTTCATGGGCGTAAGTGCTGCCAAAATGGCCTTTTGCACCGCCGGATTGGAAAGATTTCCCAAATGACCGCCTTGCGGGAAGACGGTTAATTGTTCCGGGGCAAATGTGGCGTGGAGCCAGACCAGGTCCTCGTCGGCCAGGAGAAAATCATTTTGATTGACGATGACGCGGATGTCGGGGTTGGCGCGCAGACCGGCGTCATACGTCCGCAAATCACCGGCTGTTTCCAGCGCTTCCGCCGCTCGCCTCGGCGAAGCCTGGGTCGGCGAGGCATGGCCCGGAGTCTGATAATACGGAATCACAAACCTCTCAAAATAATCCTGGTAGGAATACTGAAGGATTTCCTGGTACACCGGGTCGCGCCTGAAATTCCGGATCAGGTGTTGCAGGACTCCCTGATTATTCCGCCGTTGACTGCTGAAAATAATATCCCGCAGCATGAATCGAAACGTCATTCCGATGAGAAACTTGGATTCGATGGCGTTGAACGGCAGGGAGGATCGCGGCGTGAGGGTGAGTTTGCTCAAGGCGGCCACCTTGAGAAAGGTGTTTTCGAGGTCGTCGGTTCGTTCCGCGTCCGGCCAGCTCAGGGGCGCCTGGTAAAATTCGTCCAGCTTGGAAATCCCATACGCCATGCGAACGGGCGTGTTGATGGCGACGACTCGTTCAAATTTAATCAACGGTAACTGATTCGTGATGGGGTCAATTCTCACTTCTTTCACGCCCTGTCTCCCTTGAAGGAAACGCAGAACTGATCCCTTCGTCGTGACGAAATACTGATTCGTCGGTCCGGTGGCCGCGACGAACAAAGATTGGAATGCACCCATGGAATAGCCCATCAATGCCCGGTTGCCCAACCGATCCGGATACAACGCATGCAAGTGGTGATCAATCTCGGTGAGGGCGACGTGCAAGTCGTGACCATCCACCGGCAGATAAGCCGGCATCGCCGCCGTCGCAGCATGTTCCATGAACTCGGAGTTGAAAGGACTGCTGACGCAGACGGCGGAGAAGCCGTTATTGTAAACCAACTCGGCCAGCGCCAGGGAGGTTTCGGCCAGACGATGCGAACCCAGCCCGGGAACGATGTAAACCACGTTCGCCTTTCCCGGTTGCAACCAAAACGTAAATTTTAATTTCCGGCCCGTCGCCGGAATCAGAACCGACCGGGTCTTGCCGTGGCTTGGGAATTCAGGATCTTTGAAAGTGAAGAAGACGGATTCGAGCGTTTCCAGCGAAGCTTCGTCCGGTTTTCCCTTCACTTGGAAATCCGCCACCCGGTTCTCTCGCACGAACGTCCAGGCGTACTGAATCTCGGAATACGGATCCATTTCGGCCTGGCTGAAGCGTACATATTCGCCCACGGTGTCGGACAAATCGTTATACATGTCCAGGTAAGTGAACCAGGTGTAGGGGCCGAGATAAGTCAGCGGATCGTTCGCGACGAATTTGTAGGGAGCGATATAGATCAGCGGATTGGCCGCCGTGTCGGCGGCCAGGCCGACGGTGTCCCGTTCGTTGCTCGGTCCAAAAATCGGCAGCATCAAAAAGCACTCCGGCTTCCAGCCCCATTGGCCGAAAGTCTGGCCAAAATCCGCGTCCGATTTCGGAATCTTCCATTTGGTCCCCACGTCGAAGAACCCGGCCACCCCGACGGTGGTATTGCAAACGAACCGGTAGGATTCATCGCGCGCTCCGCTCCACTTTCCCTGGAGCAGATTGTTGATCAATCGTCCCGGGTAGGTGAGGTTCCTGCCAAAATTTCCGATTCCGGTTCGGACCGGTTTTACGACGACAAACCGATAGACTCTGCTGGTCGGCTTGATGACGTCAGTCATAAGCCCCCGGTTGAAGGCCCACATCACCCGATTAAACGGTTCGATGGGATCGGGGACGGATTTGGGGAGAACAACGGTCTCCGCCGCCGGCGGCCCCGTGAAACAAACGGCTGGGGCTGGCTCCTGCCCGCGGGCGAACGGCGAGAGGCACAACGACAGGACCACCAGCGCCAAATTTAAAGCCGGTTTGAAAGCTTGCTTTGGTTGTGGCAACGGTTTTGGATGGAGTGCGCCCGTCCCGGGCGCAGCAGTGTGGGCATTTCCAGCGCACTCGAAAAATCTATGCCACCCGTCCTTCCAATGCTGCTGCGCCCGGGGACGGGCGCACTCCGCCACTGGACTTTTCAAACAGATTCCTGGAATTCTCCGATCCGGTTGGATTTTCAAGTCGCCCGCCTTTCTGGCCTTGAGGAGAAAAACTTTTGGGCTTCGGCGTCCAACGCAAACTGCGCGTCTTGTCCTTGTTGACAACCTGGTCCCGCGCCAGCGGGATTGATGCAGCAAACCTTCGTGGCCGCTTCGTAATAATAATGGTGTCGAATCTTGACGGTTTTGGCTTCCGCTTCCCCCCAATGGATTTCGATTCCGATCCGGTTCAAGCTCATCGCCGGTGCCCGCGGTGGTGCGGCGGCGGACTGCGGGCTGCGGAGGAATCGTTGTTCTCTCACGGCGGAAGTTAAGCACGAAAAACCGGGTGGGCGCTATGGGGTGTTACCCCCATTGGAATTGTCATGAATCAAAGCGTTCTCCGGACGGTGGCCTGACGCTGGCTCGACAGAATTACTTGTCTGGCATTCGATTCATTCGATGGCCAATCCCTCTCGGCGAACAAACGCCCCCTGTCCGGCTCAAATTCTGCCGATCAAAACGATGGCGAGCAGAATAGCGACCAGCAAACCCAGACCGCCGCTGGGGTAAAAGCCCCAATTCTTGCTGTGTGGCCAGACAGGGAATGCGCCAACCAACATCAGAATGAGCAGAACGAGTAAAATAGTTCCTATTGACATAGTTTTCCTTTCAGTTTTCGAATTTTGTATGATTTCCCATATTTCACTGAACCCGCGGAACCTGGATGTTTCCACTGTGATTGATAATGCCGAAGGCAAACAACAGCCACACGACGACGCAAATCACCACGACGACGTTGAGAATTTTTTTAATCTTTCCGTCCATCGGGATATAAGTGTTGACCAGCCAGAGCAGCACGCCGATGACGATCAGAGTGACGGCGAGAGAAATCAGTGACATAGATTACCTCCAATTTGGATGAGTGTCTTATTTTTCATGTCGTGAAGATAAACCCAGAGAGCGGAAGGATGCTATGGGGTGTTACCCTACCAGGAATTTCATGAAGCCAACCTTGATCCGCAGGTTGGAACAATGGGGGAAAAGAAGAAACCAGCGGAACGCCGGAGCAATTGATGGCCAACTGGACACTGAACCAAGGAAAGGAATCATCACAGCCGCAAACCAACTGCTGACGGCTGGTTTCGCCAGTCTGGCGGCGACGCGATCTGCTCGTGAAGACTGTCGGTCGCGCGCAGGATGTTTTTCACCGTGTCCAGCAACGTATCAACGGCAAAGGGTTTCAACAGCGTGGCCGCAAGTTGAAGCGAGGTGTTTCGGGCCAGTTCGTACGTGGGCAATCTTACTGCGGCCAGGACGACCGGCACGGCCATGCGGGCGGAACGCAGCTTTTTGACCAATTCAACGCCGGTCAGCTTGGGCAGGCTGTGCTCGGTGATCAGAAGATTGTAGTTGTTAACCTGCAGCGCCTCCCAGCCGGCGGCGCCATCTTCGGCGGCGTCAACGTGGTAGCCGGGAAGAGCCAGCACATCGGCGTACAACAGGCGAAGATCGCTGTCTTCATCAACCACGAGAATCCGGTGGCGCGGATGCGCCTGACATTGAACTAATGCGCCCGCCGGCTCTCCCGCTTGCAATAATTCGTTATCTTTCATAGGACGATAACCTAAGCCGGAAAACCTTGCTGGCGCTATGGGGTGTTCACCCCAGGGTTCACCCCGGCGGACATTGCAAGCCTCCGGACGTTCTCTGCGCGCGGCCAATGCGCTCAAACGGGCGGTTGCAGACCGCGCTTCATCACGGCCCCGATTCTTTCCGCCAACCCATCTGCTGTAGCCGCCGTTGTGAAACGGCGGAGATCGCCAACGGCAGACGGGTCCGCCAATTCACATTGGCGGCTACCAGGTTCATTGTCTAAAGACGCTCCCATCGCTGAAACGGGTCCCGCCTCATGATTTTTACGCTCCAATTCCAACCAGACCATTTGGATTTGTATGGGGGAAACACCCCATAGATTTTTCCGGAGCACGGCTCCATAGTATCTCCGTCTTTATGTCAAAACATGAAATGGTGAAAGCAGTTTTCGGCAAGCCAAAACGAAGCGGCTTTCACCTTTTCTTGACCTCGGTATTCCCCATGAATCGCACATCGGAGGCTGGGTTTGACGTTCTGGGCAGCGTAATCGTTGTCAGTTCGTTAATGGGAATGATGTTTATGATGCGTCTCCTTCTGGCACATTGATTTGTCTGGTGTTCGCCCTGATCCGTCTTTCAGCCGCGCTCGTGCGCGTGCAAAACAGTTCCGGAGTCCCAACGTTGCCTCACCCGTGTTTCCCCCCAGCCGGATGCGCTTAACCAGGTCGGCAGTGGTCGAAGAGACAGATTTTAGGCCGAGGTTAACCTTGCGGCGCGGAAAGTTGTTCGAGGTTCGCGCCTTCGCGCTGCCGGAGGATGGCTTCAATGCGGGGCACATACATTTGCGTTTCCGCGGGCAGATGTTCAGCGATGGCGTCGTAACTGCGCATTTTATGGCGATCCAAAAGTTTTTGCACCGTGCCTTCACCGGCGTTGTAAGCGGCCAGGGCGAGCCGCCAATCCTTGAAACGGTCGTAAAGATATTTCAGATACTGGGCGGAGGCGGTCGCACTCGGTTCCGGTTGATAACGTTGATCGCGCGGCCACAAGGAAAGGCCGAACCGTTTGGCCGTGTCCGGCATCAATTGAAACAATCCCGCCGCTCCCGCTGGACTCAGGGCGCGACGGTCAAATGACGATTCCACTTCCGCCACCCAGACCAGTTCCGGCGGAATCTTTTGCGCGGCGAAAATCGGTTTTAACTCCGGTACATATTCTTTGGCTGAAGCCGGCCAGGGACCGCCGGAAACTTTTTTCACCCAAAGCTCGCGTTCCTTTTGCGGCGGGGGATTGGGAACCGGTTGGGGCGGTTGGTTGGTTTCAACTGTTGGCGGTGGAATCGTGAGCCGGATTTCATCCGCGACCTCCAGGTAATCCATCCGCGCCCTGAGCCACGCGGCGTAGGGCCGGGTTTCCTCGCGGCTTTCCAGCAACGGCAGGATGGTGCGCGCGGTTTGTCGCAGCGCCGCCACATCCACCACGTAGTCGCCTTGAAAGCGCTGCTGCACTTCGCGAAAAAATTGCCGCACCGCGGGGTCGTCCACTTCGGGAAGCGCGTTGAGAACGTTCGTGTCGAGGTTTTCCTGCGCCCACTGTTGCGCGCCTTGAATTATTTCCGGCAGCGTGACCGTGTCGTCATCCGCCCGCGCAACCAGTGAACCCGCCAAAAATAACACGAGCATGCCACACGCCTTCATGACTTGCTCCCCTGGTTGGCCAGGTCACCGAACGTCAACTCTTTGTTCCGCTTAGTTTTCATTGCCATAAAATATCCCCGGAAGCTTTCCCGTCGCTATGGGGTGTTCATCCCATTTACCTCTTTACTACAATCGAATGGCCGGACCAGACGGCGCGGAGGCCGCAAGGGCACAAGCGCAGAGAATGAATGCGGCGCAGCCAAAGGAGGCGACCGCAAACGAGCAAAGCAGGAGTATCATTTGCGTCCAGCCCTCCGTTTGGTGCAGACACTGTAAATGGGCGCTGTTGGATTATTCAACGTCCGTCCCGTCTTCCGGACTTTCATGGTATCAAAATAATTGAGGAATCCGTGCTGGCGCTATGGGGTGTTCACCCCATAGACGAAACGAACTCGTTTCCTACATTTTCTCCGAGCATACAACTAAAAGTTAAACCGCGGAAAAAAACTGATGCCATGAACACCAAAAGCAAATCCTACGAACCCCAGTACGCCACCAAGAACGGGGCGACAATCAAAACGGTGAGCCTGCAGGTTGCCGTCACGGAGCCCGATCTGAAAAATGCCGTCCGGGCCGCTTTCGACCTGGCAAAAAGCGGGGGGCTGGAACTCAACCTCGCTTTCAGCCTCCACTCTCTCACGCAAAGCATCCCAAAACTGTCCGACATCAGGGCAGCGCAGCTCGCGTTGCCTCGAGTGGGTTGCTGATGTTTTTGATCGCCGCCAAGGACAGGATGCCCTTCCCCTCAAGGAAAGGGCATTCCCAATTTTAACTGGAACTGCTTAAATGCACTTTCTTTGGGGATGCCGGAGGGTTGTTTTCTGAATTTTCCTTCACCACGGCGATCATTTCGTCCATCCCTTCCTTGATCTCGTTGACTTGGGGATGCACTTCCTTGATGAGATCATGCTCGATCCGGGACAACTTTTCGATTCGCTTGCCCTGCTCGCGAAGCTGAGCCAAAAGGAAATTCTGTTTGATGGAAAGCCGGCGCATCCACCAAAAGCAAACCCCCCAGCAAACGGTCCCGGCCAAGGTCATCCAGAAAGAAAGGCTGTTTTTATTCATTTTTTGTAGGAGCCGAGGTAACGAGGCTGAAATTTCTTGGAAAACAAAGATTCATTTAGAGACTCCTCACGTCGTCTCCTACTATTTTAACGGCGCTAAACAATGGTCAATTGGACGCTGCTCTCGATGATGCCCGCGCTGATGGCGTAGCGGGTGAGTCCGGCGGTGTCGTGGATGTTGAGCTTGCTCATGGCCTTCTCGCGATGTTTTTCGACGGTTTTGATGCTGATGCCCAGTTCCGCGGCCGTTTCCTTGTTGGCTTTGCCTTCGGCAATCAGTTGGAGCACCTCCATCTCTCGCGAAGTCAACCGGGCAGCTTTCTTGTTGAGCCGTCCCGTGCGGTCAGGTGATTTCGGATTGAGACGATCGAGCTGCCTGGAAATGGAGGGGCTGAAAAACGTTTTCCCCTTTTGGACTTCCCGGATCGCCTCGCACACCACGTGGGCGGAGGTTTGTTTGAGCAGAAATCCCGCGGCACCGGACTCGGTTGCGTTTTTGACATAGGCATCATCACCGTGCGCGGAGAGAATGAGCACTTTGGTGGCGGGGAGAGCTTTGAGCACCTGGCGGGTGGCTTCCAAACCATTGAGCAGGGGCATCGCGATGTCCATCAACACCACCGCGGGACGAAGTTTTTTGACCATGGCGACGGCCTGGCGACCGTCTTGCGCTTCGCCGACCACTTCGAGGTCGTCTTCGAGTTCGAGCATCTTGCGAAAACCCTCGCGCACGATCGTGTGGTCTTCGGCCAGTAAAACAGTGATTCGTTTCATAAGTCAGTTCAGTTGGCCGCCGTGGCACCTGGCGGCAGGGGAATGCGCGCCACGATTTCCGTGCCGGCGCGGGGAGCGGATTTGACAATGAGAGTGCCGCCCACGTAGGTCGCTCGCTCGCGCATTCGGAGCAGACCAAAGTCGCTCTTTCCCTTTCGTCTGGCCGGAGGTTGATCCGGGTCGAAGCCGATCCCGTCGTCTTTGATTGTCAACTGCACGATGTCGCCCTGCTTCGTCAGGTGCACCGTCACGTGGCGGGCGCGAGCGTACTTCTCCACATTTTCCAAAGCTTTCTGGAGGATGCGGTAGAGCGCCAACTCGGTGTTGGCGGGCAGCCGGGCGGTCAACGGCTTGCAGGCCAGCTTGAGAGACACGTCCGTCCGATCTACGAACTCCGTGCAGGTGGCGCGCAGGGCGGGGACCAGGCCCAGCTCGTCCAAGACGCTGGGCCGCAGATTACGCGCGATGCGCTGCACTTCTTCGACCGTCTGGCCGAGCATCTCGCTGAGTTTCATCACCTCTCCCCGCGATGCTTTCTCGCGCGCCGGCAATTTGTTCGCCAGTGCCGCCCAGCGCGCGAGGACGGCGCAGAGATGCTGGGTGATGTTGTCGTGCAATTCGAGGGCCACGAGCCTGCGCTCGGCTTCCTGCGCTTGCACCACGCGGTGCGTCAAGGTCCGCAGCATTTCCTCGTTGCGCCGGGCCTCCGTCATGTCGGTCACTACGATGCCGAAGGTCGCGCTTTTGGAACCATTCTTGGCCAGCGGACGAATCGAGAGGTGCGCCGGAATGTGCGAACCGTCGCCGGCATTTAGTCGCACTTGGATTTTAGAGCCGGATTTGTCGGCCCGTTTCAGGAGCGGTCGCAGCGCGGCCCAGTCCGCAGCGGAGAGAAAGCGGTGAAAGGAGGAACCCAACACCTGCTCCAGCGGGCGTTTGACCATCTTGGCGAAGCACTGGTTGGCATAAAGGATCACCCCTTTCGCCGTCAGCGTCAGCGCCCCTTCGTTCATGCTTTCGATGAGCATCCGGTAGGCGTGCCCGGCGCCTTTCAGCGTGAACACTTGCGGACCCTGTTTGCCCGCGACCAGCACCGTATCCACCTCGCCGGTGCGGATGGCGCGGAGCGTTTCCTCAGCTTCGCCCAAGCGGGCGCGGAGCCTGGCGAGTTGGCCGGACGGTCCCGATACATCAGGAGAGGAACTCTTGTGACGGGTGGTTTTCAAAGTGCGATTTTACTTTTTGTGATCAAGTCCAGCTCGACGAACTGGCGGGTGATGTTCAACAGGTTGCCGATGAACCGGCGCACCGGCCGGGGAAATTCTTTGATGAGCGTCGGGGTCGCGACGATCTGGTTGTCGCGCGCCAGGTTGGGCTGCTGATAGATGTCAATCACTTCCAGTTTGCAGTTGTCTTTCAGTTCGGCTTCGCACAGTTGACGGACGCTCAGGACAGCCTGGCGCGATCGGGCTGTGGCCCCCGCCACGAACAGTCGCAAGACGTATTTGCCCGTGGGCCGGGTGGCTAGGGACTTCTCAAAGACCTTCGTCGCGCGGCTGGTTTTGTTTGTTTTCATGGGTGTACGTCTCGGTTAATCAACAGCGCGCAAATCCAAGCCCACGAGCACGTGATCGGTATCGGAAAGGTTTCCAATGATGGTTCGCACCGGCTTCGGCAACTTGCGCACCAACGTGGGAATGGCCAGGATTTGGTCACCTTTGGCAAGGTGGGGCTGCTTCACCAAATCAATCACCGTGATGCGATAGCGGCCTTTGAGGTGGCTTTCGCAAAACTTCTTCAGGTTCGTGAACGCCGTCAGCGATTTCGGCGTCGAGTCGGTCACATAAAGGCGCAGTTGCCAGAGTCTGGCTGGCCCCGGGGCGCGGGCTTTAGCCCGCTTCACCGTCCGACCAACAGCAGCGCTTACAAGTGACGAAGTGTTCCCGTGTGCGGACGTTGAAGCAGCGTGAACGCCGCGCTCCTGTCCGCCATTTCCGGTCGCACACCCGGCGGCACATCGTTTCCCCGTTTTGGTTTTCATCGTTTGCGCTTGGGTTTGGAGTTGCCGCGCACGCTGGCCGCCACCTGAGCATCCGCCTGGCGCAAGCGGCCCAATTCGGTCCGCTCGGTGGTCAGCAAGCGCGTTTGCCTTCCGACCTGTTCGTCAATCTGCCGGAGTTCTTCGGCGCTGGCTTCATGCTCGGAGCGCAGCCCGACGATCTGCTGTTCGAGCGCCGCGCGCTTACGTTTCAATTCGCGTTGGCGGCGGGCGGCTTCCTGCTGGCTGGCCAGCGCTTCGGCTTTTTCGCGCGCGGTTTGCGCCACCCGCGCCGCGCCGGTCAAGACGCCGCTGGGACCGATGTAAGCATCCACGAGGTCAATGCCCCGGTCCGAAATCAGGAACTCGCGAATCTGGTTCGAGTGCGCCATGCCGCGGGCTTTGAGCACGTAGAGCACGCGATTGCGTTCGCCATTGCCTTCGAAGTCTTGCAACAACAACCAGGAATCCATGAGCGAGGACATGGAGGCTTCACTTTGTTGCAGCGCGTGGCCGGCCTGCGTCAGACTGGTGAAGAGCGTGGTGACTTGTCCGGCCTTCAAATAATCAACCAGTCGCGTCACCATCGCCCGGCATTCGGAGGCGGTGCCGGCGTCCATCAGGCTGGTAATCGGGTCTATGATGACGACTTGGGGTTGAAACGCGTCGATCTCCTTGAACATCGTGGCCAGGTGCATTTCCAGGCCGTAGAGCGAAGGCCGCGCCGCGTGAAACCGCAGCAAGCCGCGCTTGACCAACGGCTCCAGGCGCAACCCGATGGAATGCACGTTGCGGATGATCTGGTTGGGCGATTCCTCGAACGAGAAGAAGAGTGTGCGCTCCCTGCGCCGGCAGGCGGCCTGGGCAAAGTTGGCGGCGACGATGGTCTTGCCGGTGCCGGGCGTGCCCGTGAGCAGAATGCTGCTGCCGCGAAAAAAACCCCGCCCGCCCAGCATCGCGTCGAGCCGGGGGATGCCGGTGGCAATCCGCTCGGCCGATATCTTGTGATTCAGCCCCAGCGACGTGATGGGCAGCACGCTGATGCCCTCGTCGCCGATGAGAAAGGGAAATTCGTTGGTGCCGTGCAACGCGCCGCGATATTTCACCACGCGCAGATGCCGCGTGGCAATCTGCTCATTAACCCGATGGTCGAGCAGGATGACGCAGTCGGACACGTATTCCTCCAGCCCGTGGCGCGTCAGTTGTTCGCGCCCGCGCTCGGCGGTGATGACGGCGGTCACGCCCTTGTCCTTGAGCCAGCGGAAGAGCCGGCGCAACTCGGCGCGCAGGATGGCCTCGTTGGGCAGGCTGGCGAACAGCGCTTCCAGCGTGTCCAGCACCACGCGCTTGGCGCCGATGGAATCAATCGCGTGATTGAGGCGCACAAACAACCCTTCCAGGTCATACTCGCCGCTCTCCTGGACTTCACTGCGCTCGATGTGGACGTAGTCGATCGCAATTTTTTTGCGCCGGACCAGGCCCGCCAGATCAAATCCGAGTGACGTGACGTTGGCCTTTAACTCCGCTTCCGTCTCCTCGAAGGCCATGAACACGCCCGGCTCGCCGAACTCCACCGCGCCGCGCACGAGGAATTCCACGGCGAACAGCGTCTTGCCGCACCCCGGGCCGCCGCACATCAGCGTGGGCCGCCCGCGCGGCAATCCGCCGCCGGTGATTTCGTCGAGACCCTGAATGCCCGTCGGACACTTGGGCAAATGAGCCGCCGGGGAGGCGGACTTGCGACCGTTATTTTTCATTCAAGAGCATCCTTTCATTAACGCGGGTAAAATTCGTTTCATAAAAAATTCAAGGTTTGGTTTTATCTGATTCCATCAGCGGGTTTTCCGCCCTCCCCCGCGGCAGTTGGCGAGTGGAATCTGTGCCCGGACGGTGGTGCCCTTGCCCGGCGCCGATTCGACGCTAAAGCTGCCGCCGACCATCTCCAGCCGCTCGCGCATGCCGATCAGCCCCAGGCGTGTGTTCCGTTTGGAGTGCATGACGCGTTGCGCCTGAAAGGATTTGCCGTTGTCTTTGATTTTCAGGCAAATGGCGTTGGGGTGTTTCTCGAAGTCCACTTCCACGAAGCTGGCATGCGCATGCCGCGCCACATTGGTCAGCGCTTCCTGGGCGACGCGGTAAAACACCGTGCGCGTGGCATTGTTCAATTGTTCAATCCGGCTGGAGGAAAAGGTCCTGAAATGAACGTGGATGCCCGTCCGTCTCGTAAATCCTTTCATATAGGAATGCAGGGCGGGAATCAGCCCCAGGTCGTCCAGCACCGTCGGTCGCAGTTCCCGGGCGAACCGATGCACGATGTCCACCGACTTCTCAACCATCCGTTGTGTGCGGGTGATCTTTTTCTGGAGGCCTTTGACGTTGACCATGGCCTCCGCTTTCAGTGTCGCCAGTTGGATATTGATGCCCGTCAAGGTCTGGGCAATTTGATCATGCAGTTCGCGGCTGATCATCTTGCGCTCTTCCTCCTGGGCCGACAGCAACTGGCGGGACAGCAGCCGCAATTGTTCCTGCATGTGCCGCGACTGCTCCAGCAACTGGCTGTAGTGTCGCTCGCTCTTTCGGAGGGACTCCTCCACCGATTTGCGCTGGAGGATCTCCTGTTGCAATTGCCGGTTCGAGGCGATCAGGTCCGCGCTGCGCAGGTGAAGCGCCTGATTCAGTTGAACCAACTGGTCATTGTCCTCCTGCGCCGTGCGATGCGTTTTCTCGATTGGGGTGATGGCCTCGGCAAAGAATTTTCCTGCCCGCCGAACCATCACATCCCGGGTGCTGGGGGAGTAGCCCGGCAACACCAGGGTAATCAGCGCCTGCTCGTGGAACCGGGCGAGATCCAACGTCTCCAGACCCAGGGCCATGGCCCGGTGTCCCAAATCTTGCGCCGTCCCGCACCGCGGGACCGCCTGTGGACCTTGCTTCAGGTGTTTGCGCAGCGCCGCGACATATCGTTGCGCCAGCCCGTTTAGTTTGCGTCCCATGTTACGTCTTATTGTGAATACCGAATTCACGAGCGAACCGTTTTATGATCGTGGCCGATTTATCCACCAATCGTTGCGTGCTGACAATCTCTTTCTTGAGGTCGCCGGCGGCAATCGCAGCCTCCTTTTTCAATATCAACAGCCGGACATTGATGCCCAGCAACGTCTGGGCAATCTCATTATGCAGGTCGCGGCTGATCTCCTTTCGTTTGTCCTCCTGCGCCGACATAATCTGGTGGGTCAGGCGCTGCAAATGTTTCTGCAGGCGGCGTGATTCTTTCAAAAGTTTCCGGGAGTGTTCCCCGCTTTTCCTGAGGGCCTGCTCCACGGTCTTGCGCTGGACGATGTCCTGTTTCAGGGACCGGTGGGAAGCCGCCAGGTCCACCGTGCGCCGGCCCAGCGTCTGGTTCAGCCGGCTCAAGCGGACGTTGGCCTTGAGCGCGGCGCGATGCGTTTCCTCGATCGGGGTGATGGCCTCGACAAAAAAAATCTCCGCCCGTTTGATTAAACCATCCCGGCTGTTTGAGACTTCCAGAGTAGCGAGTGCTCCGTCATGAAGCCGGGCCACATCCAACGTTTCCAGATCGAGGGCCGCAGCCTGGCATCCCAAATCGTGCGCCGACTGCAAGCTGGCCCGCGGGCCTTGCTTCAGGTGTTTTCGCAACGCCGTCACATATCGTCGTGACAACGCGGTCAACTTTCGTTTCATGTTGTATGCTGGATTCAGACGCGATGCTCCGGGATACAATATTCCCTCGACGGCGCACCACGAATCCAATGCCACTATCAGACGATAGCTTCAATCTGTATATGGGGTGAACACCCCATAGCGCCCGCAAGGCTTCCCCGTCTATTATCCTGTAATGAGGAAAAGACGGCTCTTTTCAAATGCGAAGCCAGCCAGTGCCGACTGCAGACTTCAATCCAGCTTTACTGCTTCAAGGGAATGCGTCAGGCCCGGAATCGGGAGCCGTGCGCTGCTGGTTTCTCACTGGCGGTACTGTTACGGCGCAGCCGCGAACCCGAACCCCCACCGCATCCACGGAACGCAATCCACTCTGCCAAACCAAACAGGAAAGGAACAATCACCATGAATGAAATCATTGAGCAGCTCAAAGAAGCAGTCAGTCAATTCAGCCCCAATCTGTTGGGCGCCTTGGTGGTGCTGGTGGGCGGCTGGATCATTGCCCTCCTCGCCGCCGCGCTTACGAGGCGGCTGTTGCGCCGCACTCAGTTCGACAACAAGCTGGCGCAATGGATAGCCGGCAAGGAAGCCCCGCCCCATCTTCCGGTCGAGGCGTGGGCCGGCAGGGTCGTATTCTACGTTATCATGTTGCTTGTGCTCGTGGCGTTCTTTCAAGCCCTGAAACTACCAGTCCTTTCGGATCCGCTGAACCTCATCGTCACCAGCATCACCGCCTACCTGCCGCGCGTTCTGGCTGCGGGCCTGCTGGTGCTCGCGGCCTGGGTGGTCGCCAACGTGTTCAAGCGCGTGATTGCGGGGGCAGCGCACGGATTCAAGCTGGACGAAAAGGTGGGCGATGCCGTCGGCGGTGAAGAAAAGGTGAAGACCTCGGTAAGCCAGACACTTTCCGAGGCGGTCTATTGGCTGACCTTCCTGCTCTTCCTGCCGGCAATCCTGGGAACACTCGATATCAAGCCCCTGCTCGACCCCATCATGGTGATGTTTAACAAGTTCTTCGCATATCTGCCGCAGATCATCGGTGCGGGCGCGATCCTCCTGATCGGCTGGCTGGTGGCGCGCATCGTGCAACGCCTCGTGGCCAGCCTGCTCGCCTCGGCGGGAACGGACACGGCGAGCGAGAAATGGGGGCTGGCGAAGAGCCTGGGCAAACTCAAGCTCTCGGGCTTGATCGCTCTGGTGGTTTATTACCTGATGC
>JBEKXN010000057.1:0-14461 GCA_049511835.1 Verrucomicrobiota bacterium
GGTTGGCGCCAACAAGGTGCTGACGGCGACGGCGACGGTGACGGCGGGAACCAAGACGACGACGACCAGCCCGGCCTTTGCGATCACATTCGCGGCGGCGAGTCAGTTGGTGGTGACGACGCAGCCGTCGGCGAGCACGGTGGCTGGAGTGGCGTTTGCGACGCAGCCGGTGGTGACGATTGAAGACCAGTACGGGAACACGGTGACATCGGGCGCGGACTCGACGCGCGTGGTGACGGCGGCTTTGACGACGGGCAGCGGGACATTGTCGGGGACGACGACGGCGACAGCGGCGGCGGGCGTGGCAAACTTCGCCGGGAACAATCTTTCGATCAATCTGGTTGGGGCCGACAAGGTGCTGACGTTCACCACGACGGGTGGCGTTATCACGAGCACGACGACCAGCCCGGCCTTTGCGATCACATTCGCGGCGGCCAATGCGTATCGGATTACTGATGCGGCGAGTGGCTCACCCGTGGCCGGAGCCGGCGACCAGTTGACGATCACGCTGGTGGACCAGTTCGGAAATACCGTGACGAGCTTTAGCAGCGACAAGACGCTGACCTTCAGCGGGCTTTCGACCGCCGACAATGGCACGCACCCGACGGTGACGGACAAGACCGGGTCGGCGGTCAATTTGGGAACAACGGAAGCGATTACCTTTGCCAGCGGCGTGAGTTCGTCCGCCGGCGGGGCTGCGGTTTTGAAGGCTTACAAGGCGGAGACTGCCACGCTCAACGTGTTGGACAGCGACGGTTTGTCGAGCACCTCGACGGGCGGCGCCGGGGTCAGCTTGACCATTGCGAATGTGAACCCGTCAGCAACAGACTTGGCCGTGACGCGCACGGTCGGCACGCGGCTGTTGATTGCCCTGTCGAACTTGACGAACCACTGGAGCGACGCGAACAGTGACAACGTTACGCTGGCCAGCGTCAATACGACAACGGCCCATGGGGCAACCCTGGTGACCAACAGCAGTTTTATTCTTTGCCCCAGCAACGCGCCGAACGTGAACGACACAATCACCTACAGCATCAGCGACGGGCATGGCGGGACCGGCACGGGCCACATCAACATCACGATTGATGCGTTTGTTACGGGCCAAACCTCCGGCCAGATAAACGTCAGCGGCAGCACGGCTACGCTGACATTCCAGGGAATTCCCGGCTACACCTACATCACGCAACGCTCCATCGACAGCATGGAGACCTGGACGGACATCCGCACCAATTTGGACAACAGCGGGCCATTCCAGGTGATTGACGACTTCAGCGACTTGGGCAGCCCGCCCAGTCAGGCCTTTTACCGGCTGAAATGGCAACCGTAAGTCAACAAGAGGGATCGAATTATGAAAAGAAATATAAAACGAACTCTGATAATTGGGATGTTGCTTGTTGGCGGCTGGGCGCAGGCGCAGGAGACGACGAATTTGTCTCAAAGCTTCAGCGGCGGAGACATCGCGGGAGGGGATCCGATTGGCTCGGTCTTCGTGGGGGACTTCAATCAAGCCACCCCCCCCGATGACGTGGTCTCGATTCTGACCGTGGATTTGAACGTTTCAGGCGGCTACGCCAGCGGTTTCTACGCTTATTTGATTGCCCCGAATGGGACAAATGTGACGCTGCTAAATTTCCCGGGCCTGAGCGACGACCCGTTGGGGATTGGGAATACGACTCTGGGACTGAACCTGACGCTGGCAGACGGCGGGCCGACGATTACTTCCACTTCGGACTTGATGAATGGCGGCACTTACGCGCCAGCCGGGTCGTTGGGGAGTTTTAATGGATTATTGGCAAGCGGGCTTTGGACGTTGTATTTTGCGAACACGACCAGTGGCGGCGGCGACGCCACGTTGAACAGTTGGGCTCTGCATATGACCTTGGTGCCGGAGCCGGCCACCATTCAGTTTCTGGCAACTTTCGGCGGACTTGCCGCGGTGGGCGCCTGGTGGCGTCGCCGGTGGGCAAAGCCCTGAAATGCGCCCGCTCCCGTCACCGCCACGATTTCAGCCGTTCCCGCAAAATTCAGAGGGCGGAGTTCCACGACGCCCTGAATTTGTCCAAAAGAATTTCAAGGACTCGCAGCGCTCGCCCCTCTGGAGTTTTGTTATCCGCAAATTTCCTGTGCTCGCACAAAAGTTGCTGGCTTATACCAATTCTCAGAGATATTCGGCACATTCTCTTACGTTGGTGGGGATGCGCGGCCCGCGCGTCCGTTTCGGTCGCCTCG
This sequence comes from Verrucomicrobiota bacterium, assembly GCA_049511835.1. Lineage (GTDB taxonomy): Bacteria > Verrucomicrobiota > Verrucomicrobiia > Limisphaerales > UBA11358 > UBA11358. Next base: position 2,230 of record JBEKXN010000057.1, read on the forward strand.
GCGATGCGACCCTACCTTTGCACCGATTATCATTGGGAATGGGTATCAGGTAATCTTCTGCAAATTTTTTTGAGGAGATTTTCGTGGTCTGGTGTATAATAAATGTCGTAATATCCAACATTAAATATGAAGAAGTTAAAAATGCTTGTGGTTCTTGCGCTGGCGGTTTCGTTTCTCGCCTTGCCGCTCACCGGCGTGGCGGCTGATACGAATTCGGCGGCGGCCACACCACCCAAACCTGACAAACTGACGACGTGTCCCGTGTCCGGTGAAAAACTGGGTGGTGACATGGGCAAACCGTACGTCTTTGTCTATCAGGGCCAGGAGGTCAAATTGTGTTGCTCGGGATGCAAAAAAGATTTCGACAAGGACCCGGCCAAATACCTGAAGAAAATCCAGGACGCCGGCAAAAACGTCAAAAATTGACAGTTAAATGCCAATAGCTGTCTGGCGAAGATGCCAGACGATGTCACCGTCATGATATGAAAATGGCACTGGCCATGGTTTGCAGCGTGTTGCTGGTGGGAACACCATTCCTGCCGGTGCCAACGGTGTCGTCGTGCTCCCGGCAGCCGGTTCGCGCCTGCTGCCATTGCGGCGGCAAAATGAGTTGCTGTTCCGCGCCATCGTCCGGTTCGCCGTCCGCGCCCGCAGTGCCCGCCCCATCCGGCATTCAATACCAATTTTCATTCCTGGCTCCGGCGGTGATGGCCTGGGCCCTGCCCGAAAATGAAACGGGTTCGATTTCTTCCGCCTTCGTGTCGCCGTTGACGGCATCCGGCATTCCGCTTTTCGCGCGGGATTGCGCCCGGCTCATCTGACTCCTGCCCGCTGAACGCCCGCAGTGTGTCCCGGGCTGGACACCGCGGCCTGCGTTTGTTCCACGGAATTTTTGTGCCCGGAAAGCAACCGAATTTTTACCCGTCGTCGCACAAACAACGGCAACTGAAACTGAAGACAACTGAAAATTTATGAAAACGAAAACAATTTTGATCTTCGTCCTGCTCGCGGCCATTGCCGGCACCGGGACGTGGTGGATGGTTTCCCATCGGGTGCCATCCACGCCAGTCGTTACGGCGCCCGCCGGACGAAAAATCCTCTATTACCAGAGCGCAATGCATCCGTGGATTAAATCGGACAAGCCGGGCAAATGCCCGATTTGCGGGATGGATTTGGTGCCGATTTACGCCGATGCCGCCGGCACGAACGCCGCCGGCGGAATCATCCTCAATCCCGCCAGCGCCAGCACCATCCACGTCCAAACCGACGCGGTGGAACGCCGCACCTTGCGTCACACGTTGCGCGTCGCCGGCACCATCAGCATGAATTCCTGGACGACGGCGTGGTTCACCTTCGATGCCTATCAACGCGACCTGCCGTGGTTCAAGGTCGGCCAGACCGTTGAAATCACCGTGCCATCCCTGCCGGGCAAAAGCTTCACGGCGCAGATCAAGCGGCGTGGCACGCAGCCGTATGCGGACGAAAAATTCGACGAAACTACGGACAGCACCAAGGTGCGTGCGGAACTTTCCACTCCCGGCATCGGGATCGGTGATTTTGGGACGGACAAATTGTTCAACAACTTTTACGCCGAAGGCCGCGTGCTCGCCGATGCGCCGGAGGTTTTGACCGTGCCACGCAGTGCCGTCCTTTGGCCGGGCGGACAACCCATTGTTTACGTGGACGCTGGCGGCCATTACGAATCGCGGTCCGTGAAACTCGGACGGGCGGGTGACGAATTCTGGGAGGTGCTCGACGGTTTGCAGGCGGGCGAACGGGTCGTCACCACCGGCAATCTGCTGATTGATTCCGAAGCGCAGCTCGCCAACGGCCGTTAACCGGGATTTTTATGAGACAAAACAACCATTCAATTGTAGCGGCGGTTTATGACCGCCGCAGTTTGGTTGGAAACTTGAAGTGTGCGACGCTCATGGAGCGCCGCTACAGCCGTTAACCGGCAGCCTGCTGATTGATTCCGAAGCGCAGCTCGCCAACGGCCATTAACCGGGATTTTTATGAGACAAAACAACCATTCAATTGTAGCGGCGGTCTATGACCGCCGCAGTTTGGTTGGAAACTTGAAGTGCGCGACGCTCATAGAGCGCCGCTACAGCCGTTAACCAAAATTTTTATGATCAACCGCATCATCGAATGGTCGTTGCGCAACCGGTTCCTCGTCGTTTGCGGCGCGGTGCTGCTCGCCGGGCTCGGCGTTCGCGCCCTTTACCAGACGCCGGTGGATGCCATTCCCGACCTCAGCGAAAACCAGGTCATCGTCTTTGCCGACTGGCCGGGACGCAGCCCGCAGGAGGTCGAAGACCAGGTCACCTATCCGTTGTCCGTGAATTTGCAGGGCATGGCCGGCGTGAAAACCGTCCGCGCCAGCTCCATGTTCGGGTTCTCGCTCATCACGGTCATTTTCGACGACCAGATTGACAATTATTTTGCGCGGTCGCGCGTTCTGGAGCGGTTGAATTATCTCGGCGACATTATGCCGTCGGGCGTGGAGCCGAAACTCGGTCCGGATGCCACGGGACTGGGCTGGGTTTATGAATATTACCTCGCCGTTGACCCTACCAAGTCGCCGCAGGGCGGCTACGACCTCGGCCAGTTGCGCGCCATCCAGGACTGGTTCGTACGTTACCAGCTCAACGCCGTGCCGGGCGTGGCGGAAGTCGCCAGCGTCGGCGGCTTCCCGCGGCAATATCAAATCGAAGTCTCGTCGCTGCGGATGCGCCAGCTCGGCGTGACGCTGCAAATGGTCATGGATGCCGTGCGCCAGAGCAACCTCAACGTCGGCGGCAAAATCATCGAGGAAAACGGCATGGAATTCGTCGTGCGCGGCCTCGGGCTGGTGAATTCCAACGCGGACTTGGAAAACATCGTGTTGCAACTGAACAACGGCACGCCGGTATGCTTGAAGGACGTGGCGCGCATCCAGCTGGGCGGCGATTTCCGGCGCGGCGCGCTGGACGTGGACGGCCGGGAAGTGGTCGGCGGCGTGGTCGTGATGCGCACCGGCGAGAATGCCATGGCCGTCATCAAGGCCGTGAAGGATAAAATCGCGCGGATTTCATCGGGCCTGCCGCCCGGCGTCAGCATCAAACCGTTTTACGACCGCAGCGAATTGATCGAGCGGACGATTGACACGCTCAAGCACGCGTTGACCGAGGAAATCATCCTCGTCACGCTGACCGTCATCCTTTTCCTCGCGAGCTGGCGCAGCATCCTCATCGTCGCGCTGCCGCTGCCGCTTTCCATCCTGATGGCGTTCATTTTGATGAACCATTTCGGCATCTCGTCGAACATCATGTCGCTCGCCGGCATCGCCATCGCCATCGGCGTGCTCGTGGACGCGGGCATCGTGATGACCGAAAACGTCGTCCGCCACGCCGAACGCGCCGAAAAGGAAAAGGGTCGCCGGCTCAACGGCGCGGAAATCATTGACGTGACACTTGAAGCGGCCCGGCAGGTGGGCCGCCCGATTTTCTTTGCGATGGTCATCATCATCCTGGCGTTTGTCCCGGTGTTCGCGCTCACCGGGCAGGAAGGCAAATTGTTCCATCCGCTCGCGTTCACCAAAACGTTTGCGATGGCCGGCTCGACTGTCCTGGCAATCACACTCGTGCCCGCGCTTTGCGCCGCGCTCATCCGCGGACCGTTCCAGGCCGAGGAAAACAACCTGCTGATGCGCGTTTTGCTGGCCATTTACGATCCGATTCTGGGCTGGGCGCTGCGGTTCCGCAAAACCGTCCTGGGACTGGCGCTGATGGCGCTCGCGGCGGCATTGGTCCTGGCCTTCGGCCTGCCGAGCCCGCTGCTGCGCCAGCTTGACACCTGGCACGTGACACATGACACCCGCGCTTTGCGCGGCATGGGCAGCGAATTCATGCCGCCGTTGAACGAGGGCAGCCTGTTGTTCATGCCGGTGTTGCTGCCGGACGTGTCGCTCACGGAAGTCAAACGCATCATGGCCTGGCAGGACCAGGTCATCAAACAGACGCCCGAAGTCGAATCCGTCGCCGGCAAGCTGGGGCGCGCCGAGACCGCCACCGACCCCGCGCCGGTGCAGATGATTGAAACCACCATCATGCTCAAACCCAAATCGGAATGGCGGCCGGGTCTGACCGAAGACAAAATCGTGACCGAACTGGTGGAAAAACTTTCCAACGTGCCCGGCTACATCCCCGGTTTCTTGCAGCCGATCCAAAACCGGATTCTGATGATCAGCACCGGCATCCGCGCCCAGGTCGGCATCAAGATTCTCGGCGACAATCTCGACGCCCTCCAGCAGAAGGCCTTCGAGGTCGAGCGCATCGTCCGGGAAATTCCCGGCGCCGTCGGCGTGGCGGCGTCGCGCATGCAGGGCAAGCCGTACCTGAACATCGAACTGAACCGTTCGGCGATGGCGCATTACGGTTTGCGCGCGCAGGACGTGCTCGACGTGGTCCAATCCGGCTTGGGCGGCGAAAATGTCACCACCGCCATTGCCGGCCGCGAACGGATTCCGATCCAGGTGCGGCTGGCGCGTGATGAGCGCGACGACATCGAACGGCTCGGCGACGTGCTGGTATCGACCCCCGCGGGAAAATTCATTCAACTGGGCCAGGTCGCAACCGTTCACCGCGACATCGGGCCGGACGAAATTGACAGTGAGAACGGCCGGTTGCGCGTTTTCGTGCAGGCCAACGTGCAGGGCCGCGATCTCGGCGGTTTTGTGCAGGAAACGCAGGCGCGCCTCGCCCGCGAAATCCAGTTGCCGCCGGGCATGACCATCGAATGGAGCGGCCAGTATGAAAACCAGCTTCGCGCCGGGCGCACGCTGCGCCTCATCGTGCCGGCGGCGCTGTTCATCATCTTCCTGCTGCTCTACATCGTGTATCACAGTTTCAAGGAGGCGGCGCACGTGATTCTGGCCGTGCCGTTCGCGCTCACCGGCGGCGTCTTCCTGCAATGGCTGCTCGGCTACAACTTCAGTGTGGCCGTGTGGGTCGGCTACATCGCGCTGTTCGGGACGGCCATCCAGACCGGCGTGGTGATGGTGGTTTACTTGCAGGAGGCGGTGGAAAAGAAACGCGCCCAACGCGGCGCGGAATTTGGCCGCGCCGATTTGTTGCAGGCGGTGAAGGACGGCGCGCGGCTGAGGCTGCGCCCGAAGGTGATGACGGTGGTAACCATCGTTGCCAGCCTGCTGCCCATCATGTGGAGCGTGCGGCCGGGCGCGGAAGTGATGCGTCCGCTGGCCGCGCCCATCATCGGCGGCATGGTGAGCAGCCTCATCCACATTCTCATCGTGACGCCGGTCATTTTCGTCTGGCTGCGCGAACGGGAGATGAAAAAGCCGCTGAACTGCGGATGATGCGGATGGACGCGGATTTTTAACCACGAAACACACCAAACACACGAAATGCTTTAGAGCGGTTACAACTTTGATGTAGCGCAGACATTCTTGTCTGCGGGTTTGCGGGACATTCTTGTCCCGTGATTGATCAGCACGAAAGAGGCGACTGGAAAGTCGCCTGAACCCGCAGGCTGGAAAGCCTGCGCTACGTAAAACTGGAAACGCTCTAACCGCAGATGGCGCAGATGAACACCGATTGCCGGGATTTCCACAGAAGGAAACAAAGGGAACAAAGATTGGAAAACAGCTTGCCGCGTGAGGCTGAAATCCTTTTTTCCACGGCCAGCCGCGTGGCTCAGCTTTACGCGGCCAACTGGCATAAGATTCCGCCCGGGGTTCCGGTGGCGGCCTGTCCGTCCTTCAGGACCGGAACAACACTTCTTCGCGGTGGAACATCCAGACCGTCGCGGCCAGCGCCGCGGCGGCGTACAGGCAGGCTGACCCGAAAATGAGCACGATGTAATTCCAATGCCAGGCGCCGGAAATCATTTCCTTGCACACGAGGCTGACATTCAACAGGGGCACCACGGCCAGCGAGGCATTGAGTTCCACTCCGGGCAGCATCGCGGCAATTGTGGGCACGACCACAACCAGGATCAGCGGGCCGCAATAGCTCTGCGCTTCGCGGAAACTCTTCGAAAACAACCCCACCATCAGCAGCACCGCCGATAACATCACCGCCACCGGCAACAACATCAGAAACACCCCGGCCACTCCCCCGATGTCAATGGTGGCGACGGTCTGCAGGGCTTCCCGCGGCAATGAATGCGCCAGGGCCCGTTTGGCGAGGTGGAACGTTGTCCCCATGCTCAGCAGCGACAGGACGACCGTCCCGACGGAGGCGGTGAAAACCATCAGAAATTTTCCCAACACCAGGTCGGTTCGCCCCACCGGACAGCAAAGAATCGTTTCCATCGTCCCCCGCTCCTTCTCGCCGGCGGTGACATCCAGCGCCGGATACATGGCACCCGTCAGGCACATCATGATGATGATATAGGGAAGAATCCCGCCCAGCAGGCCCCCGGTGACCTTCGCCGGCGGCGCGACATTCTGCCGTTGGATCGTGAACGGTTTCAACACTTCCACCGGAACGCCCCGGCTTTCCAGACGTTCCTGCACCGTCGCGTCACGCAGATTCCGGAAGAAAGTATTCAGATTCTCGGCCGCAAAACCCGATTTTATCTCGCCGGCATACTCGTAAATTTCCACCTCGGCCTTCTCCCCGCCGGCGATCGCCGCGTCGAAATCCGGCGGCAATTTCACCACGGCGCGAACCCGTTTCTCCACAATCTGGTTCGTGAAGTCCTCCGTTGCCGGGACAATCTGGAGGTTCCGGGCCGCGTGCAGCGCCGAAAGCACTTTCGGCGAGTTCGCGCCGCCGATGATCATCACGTGCGGAATCTCCTGCCGCGCTTTCATCATGGTTTTGAACATCAGCGCACCGAGGCCGAACATCAACAAAGGCATGACCAGCACGGGCACCACAATCATGGAAATGATCGTGCGCCGGTCGCGCAGCGAATCGCGCAATTCCTTGCCATAGACGATCCGGATGGCGCGCCCGTTCATGGCCGGCCCTCCACGACCCGCACAAAAATGTCCTCCAGATCCGTCGCGCCGAATTGCGTCCGCAGTTCCGCCAGCGTGCCTTCGACCAGCAGACGCCCGCGGTCAATGATGCCGATCCGGTCGCAAAGCTTCTCGGCCTCGCTCATCACGTGCGTGGAAACAATCACCGTTTTGCCCTTCTGCCGGCAATCGCGGATGAACGAAACGATCGTCCGCGCCGTCATCACGTCCAGCCCGACCGTCGGCTCGTCAAAAATCATCACCGGCGGATCGTGGACCAGCGTCCGGGCGATCGACACCTTCTGCTTCATCCCGCTGGAAAGCTTGTCACAACGGCGGTCTTCGAACTCGCCCATCGCCAGCGTGGAAAACACCTCGCGAATGCGCGCCTGCAACAAATCCTCGTTGACGCCATGCAGCCGCCCGAAATACTCGACCGTTTCCTGCGCCGTCAGCCGTCCGTACAATGCCATGCCGGTGGAGAGAAACCCGATCCGGGCGCGAACTTTTTCCGGCTCACGGACGGCGTCGCAGCCCGCGACCCAAATCGTTCCCGAGCTGGGTTTGAGCAGGGTGGCCAGCAGCCGCAACGCGGTGGTTTTGCCGGCCCCGTTGGCTCCCAGCAACCCGTAAATCCGCCCGGGTTCGCAGCGGAAACTGATGCCATCCACCGCGCGCACCTCCCCGCGCTTGCGGTCGCGGAACAGCTTGGTCAGTTGGAGCGTTTCAATCACAAAGATGGGACAAGGCTCGCCGCGAACCATCACGGTCTGCGTCCATTGAATGGCACAATCATCACCGGGGCAAGCCCGTCTTCGCAAACAAAACCGCGCGGCCAAATTCCACTGGCTGCCGAAGACTGACAGGTGCAACATCGCGTCATGGCGCGTCGGAAGAAATTGTCTCCTGAGGAAATGCGGAAATACATCCATTCACTCCGCGGCAAGTTCAAAACGCCCGGTGACAAGCCGTTTGTCGAATGGATGGCGGAACTGAACCGCGAGGAAAAGGAATTGGAGGAGAGAAAGTTTCAGAGGCTGTTCGGGCGCGGGCGGGAAAATCAGCGGAGGAATTAGATTGTGAAACGACCAGGCGACATTAACCGCAGCAATCAACGTCTAGTTCGCAAGACGGATTTCCCTGGAACGGATCACAATTCCGTAATTTGGGTATTGAAGTGTGGAGATTGCTCGCATGAGTACGGGGCAAATAACACTGATGCCTTTGAACGAAAGTGTCCGAACTGCCAAGGCGGAAAGGCGGGTTCGGTGATACCAACAGCTGCAAAGAAAGAACCGCTAGACCGTAAAGACAATTGGAATCGCGAAGATCACATTCTCGCGTTCAATCTCTATTGCAAAATCCCGTTTGGCTCGATTCACATGCACAACCCGCGTGTGATTCAACTGGCTCGACTGCTTGGTCGCAGCGTCGGTGCAGTCTCCTTGAAACTTTCCAATTTTGCCCGACTTGACCCGGCATTGCAGGCGCGTGGTATTCGTGGGATGCGGCATGGCGCAAAAGGTGAGGAAGCAATCTGGCATGAGTTTGCCGACCAACCGGAAACGCTGGCCTTTGAAAGTGAGCGGCTGTTGGCCAACCGGCTAGGCCAACCGATTGAGGAAGTGGCGGATGTGGACACCGGCGACCTTCCGCCTGCCGGACGGGAGCGCGAAGCTACCGTGCGCGTGCGCGTGAACCAGAGCTTTTTCCGCGACCGGATACTTTCCGCCTACAATTTCCGCTGCTGCGTCACCGGCCTGACCGTCCAACCGCTGCTGACGGCCAGCCACATCATTCCGTGGGCCGAGGATGAGAAGAACCGGTTGAATCCCCGGAACGGCCTGTGCCTGAACGCGCTTCACGACCGCACCTTTGACCGGCATTTGATGTGGATCGAAGACGGCTTTGTCATCCGTTTTTCACCTCGACTCAAAAAGGGTCCGGATGTCTCAAGGGAAGCGATCCATTGGTTGACAAGCTTTGAAGGCGCATGCCTGTCACTGCCAAAGAAATTTTCGCCCGACCCGGCATTTTTGAAACGGCATGCTGAAAGATGCTTGACCAAGCAATGACTTACCAAAACCTTTGGTTTAATTCGCGCGTACTCCTTTTTGCGACTGTGGGTTTATTTCCTTTGACAACAATAACAAATTGCTTATTTCTCCCGTGCCTATGAAAGACTTCGCTGATGCCACACCGACAAAGCAATTCTTTATTCGAATGATTACGAGAGATATCTGTGTTGGAATGCACTGGCAGGCTCAATTTTGATCGTGACCGTCAATGCGAACAGAAACTTCTACCGAAAGGGTGAAGGTACTGAAAAATTATCAGTGGAAGAATCGCTTCTGATCGACTTTGGAAAACTCGTACCTAGTCCGTTTCCGGTCGAAGCAGATACCCGACCGGGATTTCCGAAGTTGCTCGGTAAAATGCTCCGAGACCATCTTAGCCGGACTGTTTTGGCAGGCCGTAAATCGCTTGAAATCTTGCCACTATTCGATTTCAGCTACGAAGATGGCTCTCCGATGGTCACGGTAGGAGGTATCCTGTGTGATACTCGACTTCGTGCTGAGTGCGTTGGCTCACCTGCATTTACCCTGGATTACGTTGGGAAGACTACGCAATACCGAATACAAGTTCCGCCTCTGACTTTTCGGGAGAAGCACGCGATCGACCAGCTTTTACCAGCGTTGCAACCCCCGTTGGCGGAAAGTTTACAAAAAGCATTGCGTTTCTCACTGGCTGAGACACAAATCGAGAATTATCGGAAATTCTATCCTTACTATCCGCTGTTCTGGGAACTGTTCGCTTAGCTGCTCGCGGCACCGGCTAATAATCGCAGGATCCCTTCAGCCAAGAGAGGGGGGATACTATTCCCAATTTGTCGGAAGCTGTGCCACTTCGTCTGGTGAAAAAGAAACCAATCGGGGAAGCCCTGCAATCTTGCGGCTTCGCGCGGTGTAATCACACGATCCTGACTCGGATGAATCGGCCGCGCTGCTTGATAGCTGCCCCGATCTTTAGCCGTGCCCGCCCGCAGTGTCGGGCAAAGAGCGTCCCATTTCAAACGTGGAAATTTTGAAACGGAATCCATTTTCCCCGGCTCAACTTCCGCAAAACGAGCAATCACCTTACGTGTGTGAATTGTGCCCAAGAAGCCTGAAACCTCCGAGTGCTGTGCGAATCTGTCGAGCGCCGTTTTATCGCCGACCACACCGGGAACGAGTTTATTGATCGTGTCGGTAAAATCGGACTCAGTCAGATCGACTCTTCGCCAACCGCTTTCTTCGGTCTGCCAATTTGGATCGATTCGCTTCGGCAGTCCAGCAAATGCTGATCGCACGGTCACTTTCTTAACGCGAGGTGACGGTGTGAAGTAACCGAGCGACAAACCAATCCCAGCATCCTTTGCCCAGCCGACGAAGAAGACGCGAGACCGCTCGGTCGCTGCGCCAAAATCACCAGCGGAGAGTTCGAACGGATCGAGCATGTGATATTTTCTTTTGACTACCTTGAAAGACTCTTCACGCAGAGTTTCATATTTCTCGTCCAAAATGCCCGGAACGTTTTCGCAAACAAAGAACAGCGGGTTCAGTTCAGAGATGAGGCGGAAGAAGTGAAAAAACAGTTTGTTGCGCGCGTCGTTCTTTCGCATTCTGCCCATCGTACTGAACCCCTGGCATGGTGGACCACCGATCAAACCTGTCAATCGATGCCCGTTCAACTTCGCCAAATCTCGGATGTCATCGCCGCACAAACCAAAAATGTCACGTCTGGCGTGGGCGGCGTGGGGAAAATTCTTCTGGTGTGCATCCACGGCGTGGCGATCCAGATCGACTGCGGCTGCCAGTTCAAATCCGGCTCGCACTGCACCGAGGCTGAATCCTCCAACACCGGCAAATAAGTCGATGATTTTAGGTTTCGCGCGGCGGCTCATTTCGTTGTCGGTAATAAGAGCAGAATTTCCTGATTGCGCAAGCATGACAATTTGGGACACGCGGAGTGCAAATCGTGCGGCCAAGAACGATGCAATCCACATGAAACGCGTAGCGGAGCGGAGGCGGAACGAGTGCTTCAAGGTCGTCATGGCATTGATCTGCCCGGCAACGACTCGTCCACCCAAGGCGAGAAGAAACACGGAACACGTGAACGTCTACCGGAAGAACCTTGAACCCCAGTGTGTACATCATCACGCATTTGGCAACCTTGTCGGATACGCCGGGCAATGCCGTCAAGTATTCGTGTGCCCGTTGTGTATTCCATTTCCGAAGCTCGCCGAGGCGGCAAACCCCAAAATCCGTGCGTATTCTTTTCAAGCTCTGCTTGATCTGTTGTGAACGTTTCCTCGACAGTCCGGCGATCTGAATGGCCATTCTAATCGCATTTTGGGGCAATTCGCTCACGTCGTCCCAAGAACCAAAAGCTTTCAAGGAATCGTACACGGTTCGAACGGCTGCTTCCTGTGTTCGATTTGAAAGCATCAAAAAAATGAGGTCGTCGACAGGATCTCGTGGATTACTTAGGCGGGGGCGACCGAAACGTTTTATAAGCGTTTCACAAACTTTGCGCACGATTCGATTCCGGGCCACCTCCGATTTTGTCCAAATGGGAGCTTGAGGAGAATCGTACAAACGACCTGCGATTCGCTGTCGCATGGTTGTTTTTTAATGAACGTCGTATCCAAAGTCAGTCTATTTCCGTTTCGGCGGTGAAAGCTGGCGGCAGTTCCAGGAGGGATATTTGCCCACAGGTCAGGCGGCGAGAACGAATTTGTCGCGGAAGGCGGCCGGGATGGGGCGCCCGGTTTCGAGCAAAGCTTCCAGATGCGCCTTGGCAGCCTGTTGGAATCGAAGGGTGGCTTCGCCACGGTCGCGCCCGTGTGCGTGGCAGCCGGGCAACAGGGCGGACTTGGCAATCCACACGCCATCTTCATCCTGACGGAGCTGCATTTTCGAGAGTGGAACGATCATAACGGACATAAAGTAACCTCTTCTGCGTCGGACGTAAAGGAGGATGGTTGATGCCAGACGTTTTCACCAATCGGACATTGCAGCGCGCCGGTTGGCGGGTGGTGCGGATTTGGCCACGCAAAAGGCGCTGCCTCACGTGGTGGGGAATTCGTGTCCATCTGTACTACTATCCATGAAAGTTTTGTTCATTGGCGCAAATTTTCGGAGCGCGACTGTGTGCGGCGCACCAGTCGCAGCAGTCTGGCTGGCGCGAGGACGTTCAAATTTTCCCCTGTCTGCCGGCTTG
>JBEKXN010000058.1:0-11999 GCA_049511835.1 Verrucomicrobiota bacterium
CGTCATGTTCAACACCTGAATGGCTTTCTCGATGGTGTCCAAATCCTGCGATGTCGCGCGGACGAACAACACGCCCAACCGGTCGTTAAAGAAAACGCTCTTCGGCGGGTCCAAATTCAAACCCAGCGTCGTGAAGAAAGTTTTGGCTGCAAGACTGACGTTCGCCGTTGCATTAGTTGTTGTCACATACGACAGTCCACCACCGCCATTCTGACCGCCACCGCCACCGCCACCGCCACCACCGCCCTGGCCGTTGCCGCCCGAGGAACGAGCTGTTGAGGCTCCCGGGAATGCATTGACGATCGCTACCGCCGCGGCGGTGTTGTTTCCGTTTTGACTGCCACCGCCGCCGCCGCTGCCGCCGCTGCTGCCGCTGGAACTGGCCGAACCAAAACTTTCCGCCCCCACGCTTTCCAAGCCTTGCTGGAAGGTGTTGGGATCCACTTTGAATGTGCGCGTTTCCAATGGCATCGTGTCCGGCCCCCTGGCTGAGAAAATGATGGCGTAATCCTCAACGGAATATTTGATGGGGTGATCAGCCACCAACACAATGGCATCCAGCACATCCGCCAACCGCACATCGCTTAACGTCAACTTGACATTGATGGAACTGGCATCCACGGATTCACCACCACCGGTTGGAGCCGCCACGGGCAATCCTGTGGCTGGGTCAATGGTCATTGCGCCGCCGGCGGGCGTGGTGGGCGCGGAGGCTGCCGCCACGTTTGGATTAAAAAGAAAGTTAATTCCCTTTTTGTCCGGGTCGCGCAGCTTGGTTTGCTCGCTCAGATTGCGAAGAACCTCGATCAACGGCAGTCCTTCGGGCCAGGAAACCGAATCAAGCCGGATGTGGTCAAGCTTGCTGTAAATGATCTCGCGCCCGGCACCGGTGTGGACGAGATTGGTCAAGGCATACGGATTGGACGTGGGCAGCAACCCGCGGTTTACCGGCTTTACCCAGGCATTCTCCACCTGCACCATGCGTTCTTGCGTGTCAATCGTATGCACGCGCGCTTCACGGTCGTAACGTGCCTGCTTGACCAAATTCATGTAGTAGAAGGCGCCCTCGTTGTCCGGATCGAGCCTGACGGCCTCTTTTAATTTGACTTCGGCCTCATTGAACTTGCCCATTTCGTAAAGCAATTTGCCGTCCTGCACCAGCGTGCACGCATTCGTCTTGTCATTGGCGATATACGGGACTTGTTGCGACGTCTCTTCGTCGGGCATTTTGCTGCGCATGGATGCGAGCAATCTGTCGTTGTTCTTCTTAAAGGCAAGAGCGGCGGCATTGTGCGGGTCCACTTTCAACACGCGGGTGACCCGGATATCGGCTTCGTGCAACTCGCCCTGACTTCGTGCCTGACGGGCGAGAGTAAGCCAGGTTGAAGCCAAGCCGGAAATGGTTTGCGCCTTTTCTTCGGGGATGCCGGAACCAATTTGCTCGACCAGCGCATTGGCTTCTTCGTAAAGTTTGGCGGCCCCGGCCAAATCTCCGCGCATGGCGGTATTTTTGGCATCCAGGAGTTTTTGGCGCAGGATGATGGTATTGGCCTGACGAAGCACGGCTTCATTGACAGCCGCGTCCGTGGGACTGGTTTGCGCCGGTAACATGGCGGCGGTGGCCAGCAACAAAAAAAAGCCGAGTGAGAGAAGTGCTGCTTTTGTCATGGTTCGTTCCAGGTTCGTCGTAAATCAAATCAGCGCCATCGGACGCCGATGTTATCGCGACCAGGTATCATTTAGAATTTCAAGGACTGGGGCTGTATGTCAATGTCGTTTTTTTCTGGTTTGATCTGGCCAACAATATCACTGTGTCTTGGTTGATGGCAACGATTATGTTGTCATCGCCGGCAAATCTTAAATCCGCGCCGACGCGTTGTCCCTGCCATTTTTTTCCCTCGGGATCATATTTCAAGTCCGCAGCGTAACCGTCGGTGCGGCGAAAAGGTTTGTCTTTGGACAGCGTCGCCCTCTCGCCGGTGTCCGTCAGTTGCACAATCAATTTCAACGTCCCGGGGTCGGCCAGCGAACCGCTCACTTCTCTGATGGTGAAAGCGTCGTTCTTTTCCCCGACCTTTTCCCCGACCGACGCATAATGCTGCCGCTTGCCCCGCTGCGCAGGCAAGGCCGACGCCTGACGTTCCATGCTGATAACATAACGCGCGACGACCTCATTGGTTTCCATCGAATTGGTCTCTATCGAGTCCAGCGTGAGAATCAAATAAAGCGGCGTGATTTTGGTAACGACCGCAGCCCCCCCTCCGATTTCATTGCCAGAGGCGATTTTAATGAAGCGTCCGTCAACAGTTTTTTGCCATGGAACCGGATTGAACAGTTTGTTCGTCGCTGAAAAATCCAATTTGTAGGGCGACTGCAGCCGCGCCGATACATTCGTTTCCCGCGTTAAATCCAATGGATCCAGAGGTTTGACCGCGTGTCTGATGATACTCTGGCGGATGTCAGCCAGCCTCTGCCGGTCGCTGGGAATCAAGTACAGCATGAACACCAGCACACCCATCAAACCCAGCAACACAACGCCGAGCAGGATTTTCTCGTAATGTTTTTTGACGAAATCCATGAGCTTACTTTTTCGGCAACAATTTCACGACCTCGACCACCAGCGTAACGCGCAACAGTTGCTCGTTCAACACCGTCTGCAATCCGCCCCGGCCCGGCGTCACCGTCGGCCCGGCGGCCGGCGAAGGCGGCGGAAACGGCGTCGGTCCCCCTTCCGGCGACATCGCCGCAGCGGCGCCAGCCGGTTGAACATTGATGCTCTTGACGATGAATCCGTGCGGTGACGAGGCAAGGCCAGCGAGCACTTGGGCAATTTCCGGACTGAACGAGCGGAACGTAATCTGATAAGGCGTCAGAACGGCCAGACTGTTGGTCACGGAATGATCGTCAAAATAATCGGCCTGCGGGCCGTTGGCGTCGTCATCCGAAACGCGGACGCGCTGAATCCCGTCCAGCGAATTGACCTTCGCCGCAAAAAGAATTTCCACAATGGCTCTCACTTCACCAAACTGCGCGGCCAGCGCTCCCAGACTGCGGGTGTCAAATTTCACCAGTGAGCGTTGCGCTTCAAAGGAGAAGTTATACTTGGGCGGCAGGGTCACACTGGCGATCTCGGCTTCGTGTTGCAGTTGGTCAATGGTCCGGCGGAGCGCCGCGGCGAACGCTTCGCTCGAAACGGCATTGGTGCCCGTGTTGGGAATGGGTGCAATCGGCTGAAAACAATCCGCCGCCTGTCGAACCCACTCCCGAACCTGTCCTTCCTGTTCCTTGGCCGCCTTGATGTTGTCCACCTTGTCGTTGCCCGGCGAAGGTTTCTTGCCGATCAAATCCCGCAACGTGCTGTAAATCCCGTTCAACTTGTCAAACGCCGCCGCGTTATGGCTCCACCCTTTGTAATTATAAAACCCGGCCGCCCCCAGCAGTCCCAAGGCCAGTATGCCGCCAATCACAAAAAGCAAGTTTCGCTTGATCCAGGCCATATTACAAGTTGAGTGGATTTTGCAGCCCCACGGTTATGCCAAACGTAAATGTGCCGGTAACGTCATCGGGGGTGATGTCTCCCCTGAGCTGCGTCGCTTTGGGATCAAAAAGCGGATCCTCCTGAAACGCTTTGAGAACCGCATAGGCAATCTCGGTGTTCGCCGCAGAATCAACATTGGACAAATTTACCGCGCGGCAGATCAGGGTAATGGTGTTGGCGGCGGGATTGGCCGCGGTCCCCGAGGCATCGCTTTCAACCGGATTCGGAACCGGCATAACAGGCAGGGGAGTGCCGCCGCGGCCGGTGGCAGGAGTTTGCTCAACACCCATCGTCAACTGTTCAATCCAGATGCCCGCTTCGACCCCGGCCCTTTGCGCCGACAATTTTTTCTTGATGTCGTCTTCGGAGCGGATGAGCACACGCCGCAATTCCGTCAGCACGTCACCCCAGTAATATCGCTTCTCCATCCAACCCGTGATTTGATCCGCTTCTTTCTGCGTCGCCTGCAGTTTTTTATAGGCCCGATCAAACTGGTCGGCTTTGGCTTTAAGTCCTTGAACCTGCGGCTCCAAATTTTTGATTTCATCTTCCTTCGCTTCCGCCAGTTTTTGAAAGAGGAACCCCACCGCGCCCGCCACCGCCACCAGGCTCAACAGGGTGAAGATGAAATACGGTTTCTTTTCATTGAACGTCCGCCAGCGCAACGTGCTGCTCGGCATCAAATTCATTTCCACCGGACAATTCGCCAGATTCCGCAATCCCAGGCCGACCACCTCGCCCAGCGAGTGGGCCACGCGCGCCAGCTCCTCCAGATTCACCGCCGGATCAATTTGCACGTTGCGGAACGGATTGAAGTATTCGACCGGCACATTCAGTTTTTCCGCGAAAAATTGCGCCGTATAAGGCATGATGGACGCGCCGCCGGACAAAAACAGACGCACCGGCTCCGAACCGCCCTGTTGCCCGCGATAAAACTGCTTCGTCTGGTTGACCTGGATGTGCAGCTTGGTCATGAACTGCCGCGCGATTTTGGCGATGGCCGCCTGGTGCTCGCTTTCCGGCTCCTCGTAAGCACCGCCGAGACTGACGAAGCCTTCGGCAACTTTTTTCCGTTCGGCGATTTCAAATTTTAATTTCGCCTCGTTCGCAAAATCCTGCGTGATGGAATTCGCGCCCAAACTGATGCTGCGGGAGAAAACCTTGCCATTCTCGAAAAAGAGCAGGTTGCTTGTCTTGGCGCCGATGTCCAGGAGCATCGTGCAATCCTGCAAATCGCCATAGTTGTAACGAAAGGCGTTGCATAATGCCGCGGGCGATACGTCGCATAGTTGCAACCGCAGCTTCGCCTCCTCCGCCATGCGAAACAGACCTTCGACCACCTCGGATTTGATCGCCACCAGCAGGACTTCCAGTTCGCCACCGGTGCTGGAACCCAAAATTTGATAATCCCACACCACCTCCGCGAGCGGGAACGGCACGTTCTGCTGCGCTTCATATTGGATGATTTGCGTCACCTTGCCCGCGTCCACCGGCGGGAGCTTGACGAATTTGGAAAATACCTGAAAACCCGGCGCGCAGACGTTGACGTCCCGCGCCTTGGTGCCGGTTTCCGCCAGCACCTCGCGCAAGGCCTTGAGCGCGGTCGCTTCGCGGGAAGATTCCTGGGCGCCCTCGAGGCCGAGCGGTTTGATGGAAAAATTTTTGAGACGCAAACCGCCGGCTTCGTTGATTTCAAACTCCGCCAGCTTGAGGCTGCCCGCCCCGAAATCCACCGCCAGGAATGATTTTGTGTTCAGCATCTCTGTTCGCGCCGCTCGCCACCGTCAACACCACCAGACTGTTCGGTTTTGGGTTTGAGCCAGCCCATGTTGATTACGGGAAATTCCCCGAACGGTCAAACAGAAATCGTAAAAAAAAGGAGAAATCTTTTCCATCCGCTAATAAAATATTAAAATATTGCATCCGGCGTCCGACTTTGGCTTCATCCTGCCGTGCCGGGACAGCCGCAAGCCGTCCTGTCCGTCATGAATCGCTGTCGTATGCAAATTTTTTATTCAGGCTGTGTGCAGGGTGTCGGATTTCGCTACACCGCGAAATCCGCCGCCACCGGCTTTGAAGTCACCGGCACCGTCCGCAATTTGCCGGACGGACGCGTTGAATTGATTGCCGAGGGCGCCCGCGGGGAACTGGAGGCGTTTCATGACGCCATTCGTGGCGCAGGACTTGCTGGCTTTATCCGCGACGAAAGTGTAAATTGGGGGGAAGCAAAAAATGAATTTCACGGTTTTGAAATTGTCCGCTAAACGAAATGAGATACGCCATCATCGCTGACATCCACGGCAACCTGGAAGCGTTCCAAACCGTTTTGGCTGACATCAAAACCCAAAACGCAACGCACATAGTCTGCCTCGGCGATGTCGTCGGTTACAATGCCAACCCCAAGGAGTGCCTTGCCATCGTCCGCGAAATGAACATCCCCTGCGTGAAGGGAAATCATGACGAATACTGTTCCACCAACGACCCGCTGGAAGGTTTCAATCCCCACGCCGCCGACGCCGTTCACTGGACACGCGAACAACTTTCCGAGGACGAACGCCAATGGCTGCGCGATCTCAAGTACACCCGCATGGCCGCCAACTTCACGACGGTTCATGCCACGCTCGACGCGCCGCAACGCTGGGGTTACGTCTTTGACAAACTCGCCGCGGCCGCCAGTTTTCCGTATCAAAACACGCAACTCTGTTTCTTCGGCCACACCCATGTGCCCGTCGCCTTTATGCGCGACACCGCCGTCCGCGGCGGCACTTATTCAAAATTCAAGATTGATCCCTCCAAAAAATATTTCATCAATGTCGGCGCCGTCGGCCAGCCGCGCGACAACAACCCCAGGGCCGCCTACGTTATTTACGACATGGACGCCGGGACCATTGAACTGTGCCGGCTCGATTACGACATCGCCACCGCGCAGAAAAAAATCCGCGCCGCCGGCCTGCCCGAACGGCTCGCCGAACGGCTTGAATTTGGAAGGTGATTTTAAGGTGACATGTGACACGTGACACGTGACACGTGACATGACCGGCAGTACGCAAACCAAAATCTTGTCACCTGTCACTGGTCACCCTTGCCGCGCCGAAGCGGAGCGAAGGCGGGTGTCACTCGATTGAAAATTTTAATTCTCAAACCCAGTTCGCTCGGCGATGTCATCCAAGCCCTGCCCGTCCTCCGGCTGCTCAAATGTCATCTGCCCGCCGGCGAAATTTTCTGGTGGATTGATTCCGCCCTCGCGCCGCTCCTCGAAGGCGATCCCGATTTGACCGGCATCGTCCGTTTTGAACGCAAACGCTGGGCCGCGCCGCAGCATTGGCCGGAGATGCTGCGCAGCGTCCGCTGGATGCGGGCGCAAAACTTCGACTGGGTCATTGATCTCCAGTGCCTCGCGCGCAGCGGCGCGTTCGCCTGGCTCGCCAACGGACAATTTCTCATCGGCCTCGACGAAGTCCGCGAAGGGGCGCGGGGATTTTATGATGTTGCCGTCCGGCGCGCCTCGTTTCACACGCACGCCGTAGACTGGTATCTCGCCGTGTTGCTGCGACTCGGCGTGCCGGTCCACAATCACTTTCAATGGCTGCCCGAACGGCCCGCCATTGCCGCCGCCGTCCAATCCAAATGGCCGACGGACGGCGCGCGCTGGATTGCCATCCAACCCGGCGCGCGCTGGGAAAACAAACGCTGGCCGGCGGAGTATTTTGCCGAACTCGTTCGCTTGCTCGCAAAAAAATTTCCCGATGCGCGCTTCACCGTTCTCGGCACTGCCGAAGACCAATCGCTCGGGGAACTCATCGCCCGGGCCGAAGCGCAACGCTGCCTGAACCTGTGCGGTCAGACTTCGTTGCCGGAAATGATCGAATGGCTGCGACGATGCGAATTGATGGTCACTAATGACACCGGCCCGATGCACGTGGCCGCCGCGCTCGGCAAGCCGCTCGTCGCGCTCTTCGGCCCCACCGAGCCGCGCCGCACCGGCCCTTATGGCCATTGGGAAAATGTGCTGCGTATTGACCTCCCCTGCTCTCCCTGTTTGAAATCGCATTGCGCCTGCGCGAAGCCGAACGAATGTCTGAAGGCCATTCCCCCCGTGACGGTTTTCGAGTTTGCGTGCAAAAAACTTCAAGCCTGAGCCAGGCTACCGCACCTCGTCCTGCCGTCTGCACACCTGACTTGCACAAAATGCAGCGCAACGCTCGCAGCCACAAAAATCACCATTATCGGACATGAATTGCTCCTGAAATATTTGTCATTGGGTGATCGTCGTTTCTTTCGCGATGATCGCGTCAACCGGTGCCGCACAGGAGGTCATCACCCCCACAAATCACATCGAGCTTTTCAACGGCAAGGATTTCACCGGCCGGACGTTTTGCGCGAGGACGAACAGCGATTCGTCGCAGACCTGGATCGTTGCCAATGGTGTGATTCATTGCCGCGGCGAACCGAACGGTTGGCAAGGCATCCAGCCGGATTTTGCCGGCAACGAAACCCCAGCCTTCCGGCGCATGGACACGGATGGCAGGAATGAAATTCAATGGTTCCTTCTGGCGCCTCTTACTTCCGACACGATGATCTTTTTCACCGCCAATTCTGGCAGCAACCCCGGCTGTATTTACAACTTCACCCACCTGCCTTTTTGGGAGGATTCCTCGACGGCGGCGAGCACGCGCTGGTTTTTCAGGCCGTCCTCGAACGTCGGCTGGACCGGTTTGCCTTCGGCACAGGCGTTCACAAAATCGGCAACCACATGAATGAACGTGTGTTCGTAGCCGATGCCGTGTCCCGGCGGCCACCAATGGCCGACATACGGTTGCACGCCATCGCGCTCGGTCACGAGAATGTCGCGGAAACCCCGCCGGTCTTTCGGGTCGTCGCCGTTGTAAAATTTCAGCCGGTTCATGTCCTCAAAATCAAAATAGATCGAGCCTTTGCTCCCGTTGATTTCGATGGCGATGTGGTTCTTGCGGCCGAGCGCGTAGCGCGTGGCTTCCACGTTCGCCAACACGCCGTTTTCCATCCGCCCGATGAAAATCGCCGAGTCCGGCACGGTGACCTTGCCCATCCGGCGCGCGCCTTTGGCCAGCACATCCGCCAGCGGCCGTTCCGGTATAAACGTGTTCAACAAGCCGCAGACTTCCTCGAATTCGCCGACGAGGTAACGTCCCAGATCAATGATGTGCGAATTGATGTCGCCGTGAACGCCGCTGCCGCTGGTCTCCTTTTGCAGATGCCAGTCCAGCGGAAATTCCGGGTCGGTCAGCCGGTCCTGCGCGTAGCGCGCGTGAAAATGAAAAATCCGGCCCAGCGCGCCCTCGCCAATCATCCGCTTCGCCAGAGCGATGGCCGGAACGCGCCGGTAATTGTGGCAGACCATGTGGACCACCTTCGCCTTGTTCGCGGCGGCGACCATCGCCTCGGCCTGCTTGACGTTCAACGCCAGCGGCTTTTCGCACAACACGTGCTTGCCATTCTTCGCCGCGGCCATTGCCATTTCCGCGTGCAAATGATTCGGCGTGACGATGTCCACGATGTCAATCAGCGGCGACTCGACGATTTCATGCCAGTCCGTCGTGGCTTTTTGCCAGCCGAGTTGCGCGCGGGCCGCCTGCACCCCGGCGGCATGGCGTCCGCCAATCGTGTGCAGCTCGACATTGGCCTTGAGGTTGAAGAAACGGGGTGCCTGCCGCCATGCATTGGAGTGCGCCTTGCCCATGAAGCGGTAGCCGATCAGCCCGACGCGCAAAGTCTTTGCCATGCAAACTTGGGGTTGAACTGGATACGCCTGCCTTTATAGTGAGCCGCGTTGACCAAGTCAACGGCAACCGCACAAAATGCCAAATATGACCTTTACCACTGCTGAAATTGCAAAACACCTTGAAGGTGAAGTGGTTGGCGATGCCGCAGCAACGCTTAAAGGCTTTGCTCCCGCCGACCGCGCCAAACCGGGCGACCTCACGTTCGCCGAAAATGAGGACTATTTCGCCCGCGCCGAACAAAGCGCGACCACCGCAATCATCGCCGACGACCGCTTTAAATCCGCGAAGAAAATTCTGATCCGCGTGCCCAACGCCCGCATCGCGTTCGCCAAGGCCATGGCGTTGTTCTTTCCTGAACGAACCTACGCCGCCGGAATTCATCCCACGGCGGTCATCGCGGCGAGCGCGAAGGTGGACGCCACCGTGCACGTCGGGCCGCATTGTGTCGTCGGCGAGCGCGTGAAAATCGGCGCGCGGTCGGTCCTGCAGGCCGGCGATGTGGTCGGCGACGACTGCAAGCTGGCTGACGACGTGAACCTGTTTCCGAACGTCACCATTTATCCGCAAACGGAAATCGGCCGGCGCGTCCGCATTCACGCCGGCACGGTGGTTGGTTCGGACGGCTTCGGTTACGTGCAGGACGGCGGCGTTCACCGCAAGGTGCCGCAGATCGGCAACGTCATCATCGGCGACGACGTGGAAATCGGTGCCAACGTGACAATTGACCGCGGCGCGCTCGGCCCGACGGTCATCGGCAAGGGCACGAAGATAGACAACCTCGTGCAAATCGCCCACAACGTCGAAATTGGCGAAGGCTCCCTGATCATCTCGCAGGTGGGCATCTCCGGCAGTTGCAAGTTCGGCAAGTACGTCATCCTCGCCGGCCAGTCCGGTTTTGCCGGACATTTGAAAATCGGTGATCGCGTCACCGTCTCGGCGCAATCGGGCGTAATGACCGACATTCCGGACGGCGAAAAATGGCTGGGCTCGCCGGCGCAACCGGACAAGCAAGTCAAACGCCAGTTGATTGCCATCCAGCGCCTGCCGAACCTGCTCAAGCGCGTCGCGGAATTGGAAAAGCAGGCCGGCAAGAAATCGAAAGAATAAATCCATCGCAAAGCGATGTCGGGATTGGGGGTTTGGATTTCAAGCGTCGCTCCGCGACGCTGACGAATTATTTGATTCAATCCGTGGGATGAATCCCACGGCTACCATCAAATCATCGCTACGCGATTTTATGATCATGCCAATCGGCGTTATCATTTCATCAACCGCATCACCGTGGTCGCGTAGCGACCCTTTGATGGTAGCTGGGGTTTTCAAACCCCGGATTGGTGTTCCCCCATTCATCCCCGTCGCGGAGCGACGGTTGAATAATCGCCGACAATTTGCCAACCTCGCTGCATGGCGAACACCTTTACGTCTCTCCATTATCACGTCATTTTCAGCACCAAACATCGTGAGCCCTGGATTTCACCTGACTTCGAGGAGCGCGGCTGGAAATTTCTCGGCGGCATTGCCCGCGAAAACGGTATGAAGGCTCTGTTGATTGGTGGAATGCCGGATCACGTTCATCTGGCGCTGGCATTGCCACCCGTGCAATCCATGAGCAAGGCCATCCAACTGTTGAAAGGCGGCTCATCCAAATGGATCAAGGGTGCTCTGCCACAAATGCGCGATTTTGCGTGGCAGGATGGATACGGAGCATTCACCGTCAGCAAATCCAATCTACCGGAGGTGATGGCCTACATCCAAAACCAGCGCGAACATCATCGAATAAAAACGTTCCAAGAGGAATTCCTGACGTTTCTGGTCCGCCATGGTGTAGAATACGACGAACGTTATTTATGGGATTAATTTCAAGCGTCGCTCCGCGACGTTGGGGGTTCTGGAATTGTCATCCGTGGGATGAATCCCACGGCTACCATTAATACATCGCTACGCGATTTGGAAAGCCCATCCGGCAACGACATCGCCCTGGTCGCGGAGCGACCCGTGATGGTAGCCGGGGCTTTCAAGCCCCGGATTCGTATGCCCTCCAGGTTTTAGGCGGGAGCGAACCGGGCGATCGCCGTCCGCAGGGTTTCAACTTCGAAAGGTTTGCAGATGAAGGAATCAATGCCACCCAAGGGGCAGGCGGAAGACTGAAATTTTTCAGGAAAGGCTGTGATCATCACGACGGGCTGCTTGGGTGAGCGCTTTTTGATGGCCGCGGCCAACTGATCGCCTTTCATCTCCGGCATGAAGTAGTCGGTGAAAATCATGGCGAACTTCCCGGGCTCAAACAGGGCCAGCGCCTCGGCGCCGCTTTGGGCCTCATCGACGACATAACCGTCGTCTTGGAGAAGCATCTGGACGGTCTGGCGGACGAGCGGTTCGTCGTCCACGACCAGTATGTGTCTTTGCTGGCAAGTGCGTTCGTTCATCATGGCCACCAAAGGGCAATTTCCGTGCCAGTTCTTTTTTACCGCCTGGCTTGGGCGTCGGCCATCGCTTTTGGGTCTGTTGCCGTGTCCCGTTTCGGGAAAACAAACGTGCCCACGCCCGCCTGTTTTTTAACCACGGATGGACTTGGCGCGGCAATGGCCGCAAGAAAACGGAGCGCGGCTGTGTCTAGGGCGGTTCCAACTTTGATGTAGCGCAGACATTCTTGTCTGCGGGTTTGCGGGACATTCTTGTCCCGTGTTTCATCCTCACGA
>JBEKXN010000059.1:0-11051 GCA_049511835.1 Verrucomicrobiota bacterium
CGGGGTTCGACCTCGGAAGTCCGGTTTTTAACCCGGACCCGTGGTTTCTCCTTAGAAAGGAGGTGATCCAGCCGCAGGTTCCCCTACGGCTACCTTGTTACGACTTCATCCCAATCACCATCCATACCTTCGGCACCTTTTAAGGGGCGACTTCGGGTACAAACGGCTTTCATGATGTGACGGGCGGTGTGTACAAGGCCTGGGAACGTATTCACGGCGCCGTAGCTGATGCGCCATTACTAGCGATTCCAGCTTCATGCCGTCGAGTTGCAGACGACAATCTGAACTGGGCCCGGTTTTGGGGGATTTGCTCCACTTTACAGTCTTGCTTCCCTTTGTACCGGGCATTGTAGTACGTGTGCAGCCCTGGCCGTAAGGGCCATCCTGACTTGACGTCATCCCCACCTTCCTCCTCGTTAAAGCGAGGCAGTCTGTCCAGAGTGCTCCAGCCTTTCGACCGGGTGGCAACAGGACACAGGGGTTGCGCTCGTTGCGGGACTTAACCCAACATCTCACGACACGAGCTGACGACAGCCATGCAGCACCTGTGCAAGCTCCCCTTGCGGGGTCGTCAGACTTTCATCCTTCTACCACTTGCATGTCAAGGCCAGGTAAGGTTCTTCGCGTTGCATCGAATTGAGCCACATACTCCACCGCTTGTGCAGGCCCCCGTCAATTTCTTTGAGTTTTAATCTTGCGACCGTACTTCCCAGGCGGCACGTTTAACGCGTTGGCTACGCCACAAAAGGGGTCGATTCCTTTTACAGCAAACGTGCACCGTTTAGGGCCAGGACTACCGGGGTATCTAATCCCGTTTGCTCCCCTGGCTTTCGTGCCTCAGTGTCAGAAGTTGTCCAGGGACTCGCCTTCGCCACTGGTGTTCCTCTCGATATCTACGCATTTCACTGCTACACCGAGAATTCCAGTCCCCCCTCCAACTCTCAAGCTGAATAGTATCCAATGCCGTTTCGGAGTTAAGCTCCGAGATTTCACATCAGACTTACCCAACCACCTACGCACCCTTTACGCCCAGTAAATCCGAACAACGCTTGGGACCTCTGTATTACCGCGGCTGCTGGCACAGAGTTAGCCGTCCCTTCCTCTTCCGGTACTATCAACGTCCGGGTTATTCACCCGAACGCATTGATCCCGAATGACAGGGGTTTACGGGCCGAAGCCATTCATCCCCCACGCGGCGTCGCTCCATCAGGCTTTCGCCCATTGTGAAAAATTCTCGACTGCTGCCACCCGTAGGTGTCTGGACCGTGTCTCAGTTCCAGTGTGGCTGGTCGTCCTCTCAGACCAGCTACCCGTCTTAGCCTTGGTGAGCCGTTACCTCACCAACTAGCTGATAGGCCGCGGGCTCATCGTGAAGCGTCAGGCCTTTCGGTCCCCAACTTTGAAAATCAAAAGATGTCTTCCAATTTTCACATCCGGCATTAGCTCGCCTTTCAGCAGGTTATTCCAGACTTCACGGCAGATTACCCACGTGTTACGCACCCTTGCGCCGCTCCGACCACAGAATATTGCTACCCCGTAATCAGCGCTCGACTTGCATGTCTTATCCACGCCGCCAGCGTTCGTTCTGAGCCAGAATCAAACTCTCCGTTAAAAACGTTAGTTTAATTCGTGTCCGATGATTGATCGGACGAATTTACAATTTTAAAACTCTTCAAAAACAGCCACTAACTGGCCGTCAATGAAGGGGCTCTCACTTATCGCACAATTCAATTTTCAATGAGCAACGGGTGTTTCCACCCAAAAATCGCCGGGCATTTCGCCCTTGCTTTTTCCCCATTTAGGGGACAAAAAACCCGAGCGCCGAATCATTGCTTTCAACTCGGCATCTCAGATTCGAGTTTTGAAGGCGCGAAAATTATCAGACTCGCGCCGGTTGTCAACAGGCTTTTCAGCCAGTCGTTTCTTCCGCCACGCGGAAGACTTGTTAAAATCTACCAGCGTTTGCCAAAGTCGCAAGAGAATTCTTTGTTGTTTTTTAACGCATAAATACAGGCAATTCGAGCTATTCCAGCCCCCGCTCGGTTAATTCGCCCTCGTCCAACCCCAAATAATGCCCCAACTCATGTAAAAAGGTCGTCCGCACTTCCTCCCGAAAAATCACCTCATCTCCTTCGGCAAAATCCCAAAGGTTTTCCAAAAATAGAATGATCTGCGCCGGCAGGGGAATGTTCCCTTCGTCAACAAACTCCGCTCCTGTAAACAAACCCAATGTGTCCGGCTCAATTCCATCAGCTTGCAAATCCGCATTCGGCCGGCGCTCAAATGTCACTGTCAATCCGCCCGCCCGCACCTGCAACGGTTTGGGCAACGCCGAAACCGTCGCTTCGACTTCCGCCGATGCGACCGCGCACAATTTTTCCCAGTTCAAATTCACCTCACAACGCTGGCGGGCGCGAGGCCCGCTGGCAACTGTACAACCGACTTTTTTCTCGCACTTGAACGGTGCCGGTTTATGGTGGTCTGACCATCAAATATATGAGGCTCAAAATCACAAAGACTCCGACCGTTCTACTCGGTTCCATTTTATTGCTTCTGCTGGCGGGCTCTTTTGCCGGCCCGGCGGCGACCAACGAAATGTCCGCCGCAGCGGAGGTCCTGCGCACCACGCTGACGAACGGTCTGCAGGTCATCATCGTTCGCAACACCCTCGCCCCGGTGGTCACAACCATGGTCAACTATCGTGTCGGTTCCGACGACTGTCCGGCTGGATTTCCGGGGACAGCGCACGCTACCGAGCACATGATGTTTCGTGGCAGTCCCGGTTTGTCCGCCGATCAGCTGGCCGCCACTTCGGCCGCGATGGGAGGCGACGACAACGCCGATACGCAGCAAGCGGTCACGCAATATTTTTTCACCACTCCCGCTGAAAACCTGGACGTTGCCCTGCGCCTTGAGGCCGTCCGGATGCGCGACCTGCTGGCCGACGAAAAACTTTGGGAGAAGGAACGCGGCGCCATCGAACAGGAAGTCGCGCAGGATTTGTCCAATCCCGAATACGTTTTTTACATGCAGCTTTTGCAGGCCATGTTCAAAGGCTCGCCTTACGAACATGACGCCCTCGGCACGCGCCCCTCGTTCGATAAAACGACCGATGCCGATCTGCGGAAATTTCATAACACCTGGTATGTGCCCAACAACGCCATTCTGGTCATCGTTGGCGACGTCCAACCACAGCCGGTACTGGAACGGGTGAAAAAAATCTTCGGCGAAATTCCGTCTGCGCCGCTTTCCGCGCGGCCTGAATATAACTTTTCGCCAGTAAAACCGGACACTTTGAAGCTCGATACGGATTTGCCTTACGGCCTGACTGCCGTCGTTTTTCGTTTTCCTGGTGCTGACAATCCCGATTTTGCCGCCGCGCAAATCTTGTCCGACGTGTTGAGCAGCCAGCGCGGAAAGCTTCATGAACTCGTGCCCCAAGGCAAGGCGTTGTTTTCGGAATTTGCCTATGAAAGCCTGCCCAAAGCCGGTTTGGGCTACGCGATTGCCGGATTTCCCGCCGGCGCGGATTCGACAAATTTACTGGAACAAGTGCGGAATATTCTGGCCGCGGAAATCACCAACGGCGTCACCGCCGATTTGGTTGAAGCCGCGAAACGACGCGAAATCATCAGCGCCGAGTTGCAGAAGAATTCCGTGCAAGGACTGGCCTCCGCGTGGTCGCAGGCCGTTGCTGTCGAAGGCCGGTATTCACCGGACGACGACATCAATGCCATCCGCCGGGTCACCGTTGCCGACGTCAATCGCGTCGCGAAAACCTATCTCGATTTTGACCACGCCATTTCGGCCATGCTCACGCCGCAGCCGTCCGGCAAACCGATTTCATCAAAAAGTTTTGGCGGCCAGGAAAATTTTGCGTCCTCGAAAAACAGCAACGTCAAGCTGCCGCCCTGGGCAAAACAACTCACGGAACAACTTCCGGTCCCCACTTCGACTTTGAATCCATTCGTCACGAATCTATCCAATGGGATCCGGCTCATCGTGCAGCCGGAATCGGTCAGCGACACGGTCAGCGTTTACGGCCGGGTAAAAAACAACGCGAAAGTTCAAATGCCCAAAGGCCAGGACGGCGTGGATCAGGCGCTGGAAAAACTTTTTTCCTACGGCACAAAATCGCTCGACCGGCTGGCCTTTCAAAAGGCGCTGGATGACATCGGCGCAAATGAGTCGGCGGGCGCGGATTTTTCGTTGCAGGTCCTGACTGATCAATTTGAGCGCGGCGTGCAATTGCTCGCGGACAACGAACTTTCCCCGGCGTTGCCGGAAAAGGACTTCAAAATCATCCAGCCGCAAATGGCTGCTTCCGTCGCCGGCGAACTGCAAAGCCCGGACCACATTGCCGGCCATGCATTGACCGCCGCACTTTTTCCCAAAGGAGATCCGGCCCAACGCGAGACCACGCCCGACAGCGTCAAATCGTTCACGATTCAGGATGTGCAAAGTTATTATCAATCGGCGTTCCGGCCCGATCTCACGACCATCGTCGTCATCGGCAAGGTGACGCCGGACAACGCTGTGGCCGTCATCTCAAAATATTTCGGCGATTGGAAAGCCGACGGACCGAAACCGAACACGCTTTTTCCGCCGGCGCCGACCAACACGGTTTCCGTGACCCACGTGCCTGATTCCAGCCGCGTGCAGGACAAGGTCACTTTGGGCGAAACCCTGTTGCTCACCCGGACCAACGCGGATTATTACCCGCTGCAATTGGGCAACCACGTCCTCGGCGGTGGATTTTATGCGACTCGTTTGTATCGCGACCTGCGCGAAAAGAACGGACTGGTTTATTTCGTCAGTTCCACCTTCAACGTCGGCCTGACGCGTGGAGTTTATCAGGTGGCCTATGCATGCGACCCACCGAATGTCTCCAAGGCGCGCGCCATAATTTTGAGCGACCTGAAGGACATTCAGACCAAGAAAGTGACTGCGCGGGAATTACACCAGGCCAAGGTCATGCTGCTCCGCGACATTCCGCTGGCCGAATCAAGCGTGGACAACATCGCAAATGGCTGGCTTTCACGCTCAATGCTTGGACTACCGCTCGATGAACCGGTTCGCGCCGGGCGCATTTACGTCAAACTTGACGCCAAGGAGGTCCAAACCGCTTTCACCAAGTGGCTCCGCGCCGACGACCTCGTGCAAGTCACGCAAGGGCCGGTGCCGCAATAGCGTCCTTGTCACGGCTGCAACTTTGGTGAAAGACGAGTGGTGGAGCCGTTTCCACCACAGCGGCTGAATGATTCGACGCATTTTTGGCAGCAGCCCGAAATCATCAATAAAAGCAGGGCAGGAACTGGATTTTTCTGGCACATGAATTGCGGCAAAAAGTTCCATGGCTAGAAAAATGAACGCGGTGAAACTTTCTCAAGAGGTTCGCGGGCAAACCGAAATCACCAACCGTCGGCTTGCACCGCAAGTGGTGCCTTATTTGTTGCCGCCCCATTCGCAAACAGTGAAAATTTCTCCGCCCAAGCGCCGGCCACAGGTTGCCATTGAGATCGAAATGCGCGCAGAAATTTCCGGCCCGGTTAAAATCATCCACACTGTCTAATTTTGGGGCAGCGCCGCACGCTGAATTTTTGTCTTAGCGAAATTCAACCTGTTCAAAGCCCGTTTGACGCAGGAATAATTCCAGTTCCAGCCGCGCCCGCTTGTCTGCTTCGTCCAAAATGCCGTCCGTCCGCGCCGCGCGGCGGATGTCGTCCACAGCGTTTGCCCGGGCAGCTTGTTCCAAGTCCTTGTCAAACGCGCGCAACAGGCCGGTCACGCGGTCAATCACCTGGCTTTGCTTGTCGTCGAGATAGGCGTCGGTGATTTGTGGTGACGGCAGTCGCAGGCGGATGGTTTTGCCGGAAATCGTCACGTCGTCCGGCGTGATGCGTTTGAGGTCAATGCCCGCCTTGACGATGCCGTGCGCGAGCAGGAGCACGCGGTTTTCGCCATACCATTTCACGTCTTCAAGGATGACGACTTTTTCGAGCACGTATTTGACCGTGACCAGATCCGATAGCGTTTGGATCTCCCGAACCACCGTCGCGGTGTTTTCCATGTGCAAGCCCGAGCCCAATTTCATCCAGCGCGGGACCGTGAACCCAAGCCAGACGCCGACGGCGAAAATGATTAAAACGAACGCCGCCAAAAAAACTCCTTTCAACCGCTGCATGGCGGAAAGGTAATCCAACCCGGAAAATTGCAAAGCCGGAACAAGGGGTTTTTGACACGGATTGCACGGGTTTTCACCGATTTGATTCCGATCTCCGAAATGGAATTTCTGAATTAGTGGAGTGCGGCCGTCCCGACCGCAGCAACGTGGAATGGACGGGCGGTTGGGAAATGTTCCGTAACTTGAAGAAACCCAAGTTGCTGCGCCCGAGGACGGGCGCACTCCGGGGCGGCCTCGTCCGCCCTGCCTCCGTCGGCAACCTCGGAGTTCGGGTTTAATCCGTGTTAATTCGCCTGCCGCGACGGGCGCGAGCACGGCGGGTGAAATCCGTGTCTTTCTTTTTCTGGACAAACCGTTTCACCAAACGCAGAGTCAAAAACATGAAAAAGGACAGGCTGCAAAATAAGCCGTCCATTACACTGTTAGCCCATTTATTGTATGCGCCGCACACTCGTTTTCGCGCTGGCTCTCCTAGCAACAATGACAGTAGCAGCCGCACCCTCACGAAAGGTGCTCATCGAGAAAAATGTCGACCAACTAGTTGCACTTTTCAACGATGGGGTTGCTGTCGAACACCCTAAATATCGGCGCATTGAGTTCGGCAAGATCTTCGGTTCAGACCAAGAAGACGCAATCGCTCTTTTCAGTCTCGAAGGTTTCCATGGTGGGAATGAAGACGCTGAATACCTAGCATTTTTCCAGTCTGTCGAGCAAGTTCAAATCGCCGGTCGGACGACTCGCCTGTTCCGTCTCGTTGCCGTCACCAAGATTGGTGGCCGAAGCTGGCGCTTTTTCGACTGGAAGACGATAAAGCTTGGCTCTGGATTCGTGACGCTCAGCGGGGCAAAATACGGACCTGAGGATGCAGCGTGTTGTCCATCGGTCCCAATTCTAGTTACGTTTCGCATCAAAGAAGGCTTTATTTCGGAATCCAAATGATCGGGGCTAATACGGGGATAGACTGCAAATTTAGCGGCTTCATCTGCCCTGTTTTCTTCACGTCCGTTGCACGGCGTTCATTGCCACTTTCGGCTTTGCTCTTCCCGCTTTGAAACTAGAATGGGTTCGTGAGCTTGCAATCCATTGGACAATTTCCCGCGTATCGCCCGCGCCGGCTGCGGCAATCGGCGGCGTTGCGGCAGCTTGTGGCCGAAACCCATTTGACCGCGTCGCAACTCGTGTTGCCGCTGTTCGTTCGGGCCGGACGAAAAATCTGCCGCCCCATCGCCGCCATGCCCGGCGTCTTCCAGCTTTCGCCCGATGAACTTTTGCGCGAGGTCATCCGCGCCCACACGCTCGGCGTTCCGGCGGTTTTGCTTTTCGGCATTCCGGACCGTAAGGACACAAAAGCCAGCGGCGCCTATGCCAAAAACGGAATCGTCCAGCAGGCCGTGCGGCTCCTGAAAAAAGAATTGCCGTCGCTGCTCGTCATCACCGACGTGTGCCTGTGCGAATACATGGAGCACGGCCATTGCGGCGTGGTGGAGCGCCGGCCTCCGGCCCGGCACGCTGGGAAAAAATCGAAACACGCCGGGTCGGAGACCGGCGCTCCGGTGAAAATTTTGAATGACCCGACACTGAAACTGCTCGCGCGCGCCGCCGCCAGCCACGCTGAGGCGGGCGCGGACATGGTGGCGCCCAGCGACATGATGGACGGCCGCGTCCGCGCCATCCGCGCCGAGCTGGACAAAAATGGTTTCACCGACACGCCCATCATGTCCTACGCGGCGAAATTTGCCTCCGCGTTTTACGGGCCGTTCCGCGAAGCCGCCGAATCCGCGCCCAAATTCGGCGACCGGCGGAGTTACCAGATGGATCCGGCCAACGCGAACGAGGCGTTGCGCGAAGTCGCGCTCGACATTCAGGAAGGCGCGGACATCGTCATGGTCAAACCCGCCCTGGCGTATCTTGACCTGATTTACCGCGTCAAAAAGGAGTTCGGCTACCCGACCGCCGCCTACGCCGTGAGCGGCGAATACGCGATGATCAAGGCGGCGGCGGCCAGTGGCTGGATTGACGAGCGCGCGGTGACACTGGAAAGTTTGCTGGCCATGCGCCGCGCCGGCGCGGACATTCTCATCACCTACGCGGCGGCGGACGCGGCCCGCTGGTTGAAAGCAGGCTGATTTAACATGCGGTAGTGGGTCAATTTCACAGCGACTGGCTGGGCGAAACCCCGGCGAGCCGAAAGAAGGACAATTTCATCCGGTTTCCGGCTCGCGAGTACGCTCGCCCCACCAAACTAATCCACTAACAACACACTTTTACGTTTGACCGCAATTGGCCGGGCTGGTTAGGCTTTGCTTTTCTATTTAACACTATGATCGGGACGATTCGCAAACATTCGGGATGGCTGTGGTTCGTTATCATCGCCGCCACGGTTATTTCTTTCATTTACTGGGGCGCCGGCCCCTCGCGCATGGGCGGCGGCGGTGGCGGCAGAATCGCCAGCGTCGATTTGGGTTCGCTTTACGGTCACAAAGTCACGCAACAAGCTTTCATTGACGCCAGAAACAATTTCAATCTTTTTCATTGGTTCCGTTCCGGAGAATGGCCGGAAAAAAACCCGAATTTCTCCGAGTCCGAGCTGGACCGTGAAGTCTATATCCGCTTGATGCTCGTTCAAAAAGCGGATGACCTTGGCATTTATGTCGGCGACGACGAGGTTGTGACGGTGGCCAATGAGATGCTTCGTTCACTGGGGCGCAACGGCCAGACCGTGCCGTTGAGCGAGTTCGTGAGACAAGTTTTGCAGCCGAAAGGTCTGACGGCCCAGGATTTCGAAAACTTTGTCCGGCAATCCCTGGTCTTGGAGCAATTGCAGCAGGCGATCGGCCTGACCGGGGAACTCATCACGCCGCAGGAAGCCGCCGCCGCTTATCAGCGCGACCACCAGGAACTCTCCGCGCAGATTGTTTTCTTCTCCGCGTCGAACTATCTGTCCTCCATCACCGTCACGCCCGCCGCCGTCGCGCAATTTTACACGAATTACCTCGCGGCATACCGCCTGCCCGACCGCATGCAGGTCAGCTACGTCGCATTTGAAGTGACGAATTATCTCGCGCAGGCCAAGGCCGAATGGGCCAGGACAAATTTTGACGAGTTGGTGGGAGCCTACTTCCGCCAAGTCGGTGAGAATTACAGAAATTCCAAGTCGCCCGCCGAAGCGAAGGACAAAATCCGCGAGGAATTGATTCGTGACCGCGCCGCAAACGACGCGCGCAAGGACGCGAATGATTTCGCCAACGCCGTTTTTAGCCTTGATCCGGCCAGGCCCGAAAATCTCGCCACCGTCGCCAAACAAAGAGGACTGCCCGTCCACGTGACCGCGCCCTTTGGGAGCGAATTGGGGCCGGAAGAATTTACCGCACCGCCGAGCTTCACCAAAGCCGCCTTTGGACTGACGCCCGACGAACCCTTCGCCAGACCGGTCGCCGGACCGGACGCCGTGTACGTTCTCGCGTTCGCCAGGCAGTTGCTCAGCGAAATCCCGCCGCTGGATCAAATCCGCGAACGTGTCACCCAGGACTATCAATGGCGCACCGCGACCTTGCTGGCCCAGCGGGCCGGAACAAATTTTGTTCATACCTTGACGGGCATGACGGCGGACCGCGGTTTCGCGACCCTGTGTATTGCCGCCGGTTTGCAGCCACAGATGTTGCCGCCGTTTTCGTTGAGCACCCGGGAACTGCCGGAACTGGGCGATCAGGCTGAACTGAACCAACTCAAGCAGGCCGTGTTCACCACGCCGGTTGGCAAGCCGAGCGATTTTGAGGCAACCAGCGCCGGCGGCTTCATCGTTTATGTCCAATCCCGCCTGCCGATTGACCAGGCAAAAATGAATTCCGAACTGCCGCAATACATTGCCGCGCTTCGCCGTGGGCGCCAAAACGAGGCGTTCAGTCAATGGGTCAACCTTGAAGTCAACCGCCAATTGCGCACCACCCCGGTTTTTCTCCAGCAATTCAAGTCCGGTGCCGCAAGATAAATCTTAATTGTAATCCGGGTTCGAGCAGAATTGGGATTAAGCACAAAATCACGATTGGGAAAAAGTGAGCGCGGCCATCAAACTCTCATCCCCCGCCACCCGTGAGTTTTGGGAAATTCCGGTTCTCTTTGAAGACGAGCACCTGCTGGCGCTCGACAAACCCGCCGGGCTGCCCACCTCGCCCGACCGCCACGACCCGCAGCGGCCAAACCTGATGACGCTGCTCCACACCGCCATTGCCGGCGGCAAACCGTGGGCGCGCGAACGCGGGCTGGATTACCTGATGAACGCACACCGGCTCGACTGGGAGATGAGCGGCGTGATTCTGCTCGCCAAAAACAAACCCGCGCTCATTGCGCTGGCGAATCTTTTTGGCGCGGAAAAGCCGGTGAAAAAATACACCGCCCTCGTCAGCGGCGAGCCGCCGGAAAAGCAATTTGAAGTGGACGCCAAAATTGCGCCGCATCCGGTCAAAGCCGGGTTGATGTGCGTGGACGCGAAAAACGGCAAGAAATCGAAGACCCAATTTGAAGTGCTGGAAACCTTTCCCCGCGGCGGCTACGCGCTCCTGAAGTGCGAACCGCTCATCGGCCGCCCACATCAGATCCGGGTTCACCTGCGTTACGCCGGGTTCCCCGTCGTCGGCGACAGCCTGTACGGCGGCAAACCGCTCTGGCTTTCGCGCCTGAAACCGAATTACCGGCTAAAGCCCGGACATGAAGAGCGTCCGCTCTTATCCCGGGTCGCACTGCACGCGGAAGAACTGAACCTCCCGCATCCCGTCACCGGCGCCACCGTGACCATCACTGCGCCATGGCCAAAGGACTTGAATGTTGCCGTGAAATATCTGCGCCGGTTTGCAGTGTAGCGGCGTCTCGG
>JBEKXN010000060.1:0-10798 GCA_049511835.1 Verrucomicrobiota bacterium
GGAAGTTCAAGTTGCGCAAGACGCTGGCCGAACATCCGTTTGGGACGATCAAGCGGTGGTTCGGCTACACGCACTTTCTGCTGAAAGGTTTGGTGAAGGTGCGGACGGAGTGGAGCCTGACGACCCTAGCCTACAACCTCAAACGGGTGTTGAACCTGGTGAGCTTTGAAAGATTGATGGCGGCGGTGGGGGTGAAAGTCCCGCAGACGGCTTGAAAGGGCGGGCCGCGCCCTTTTTTCTTTCGTCCATCCCTGAATCGTCCCTGGCGGCTGCCCGGCCGGATAAAATCTCTGACCAACAAAAACCGGCGAC
The DNA here is from genome assembly GCA_049511835.1 of Verrucomicrobiota bacterium. Lineage (GTDB taxonomy): Bacteria > Verrucomicrobiota > Verrucomicrobiia > Limisphaerales > UBA11358 > UBA11358. The sequence continues at coordinate 313 of JBEKXN010000060.1, forward strand.
CCGAACTTGCGGACCGCCGGTCAAACGTTTTCTCCACCCTTCACCCGATTCGCGCCGGACTTTTCACACAGCCTCACGTGAGGATAGGCTGCAATTGTCAAACATAGCGTCAACCCAACTCAGAGGTTCACAATCGCGGGGTCGCTGTAAAGTTCGTAGCCGCCGACGTCAGTCGGCGCAAATCTACCGGTTCGGAAGTCTCTTTCGCGTATTATTTCAACGCGGACTTACGTCCGCGGCTACAAACGTCATTCCATTTCGCGCAGCGGGAGAACTCGTTTCTCAACTCCCGGTTCGCGCACAGCGAAGTAGTGCTTCCAAAACCACGGCCAATAGCCGGCATCAAACGGGTTCACGCGCGGACAGCCCGGAATTACCGCGCCGAGAAACGGCCAGTCTCCCGGCTTTTTGACCAACCCGCCCTTCAACGGATTGAGCAGGACATAATCCGCACAGGCAAGACTGAACGCCCGCCGCTGCCGTTCTGCGTGTGTCAGGACATGGTCGTGCGCTTGATGCTGGAACCTGGCGGGTTTGAGAAACGGACCGATCTGAGCACGTAGAAACTTGACCCCGTTGCGCTGGTCGGTATCACGGCGCAACCCCATCCAGACAAGGTGAATGTGGTCAGGCATAAGGCAGTAAGCCGGGCATACCAATCCTTCACGCGCCGCCGCGTGAAGCATCGTCTCACGAAACGCGGCATGGAAACAGTCGGTAAGCCAGCCTTGCTGACGATGGGAAACCGGCATGGTCCAGAAAACGACGGCGTCAGCCTGGTAGAACTCGCGTTTTAATCGCGGCAGATAGTGGGAGAAATCCGAACGCGGTTTTCGCCCGGAGACGTTGGGAGCATCGAGAAATTCAAGGCTCACGAAGGAATTTTAGCGCGAACTGACGTTCGCGGCTACCCAATATTTTGTAGCCGCCGACGTTAGTCGGCTCAAATCTCCCAGTTCGGAAGTTTCTTTCGCGTATTATTTTAGCACGGACTGACGTCCGCGGCTACAGGTTCACAATCACCGGGTCGCCGTAGAGGGTGAAGGAACCGGCGCGGGTAATTTTTACGTCCATGAGCTGGCCGCGATGGCGTTCCGAGCCTTCGAACACCACAATTTTGTTGCAGCGCGTCCGGCCGGTCAGCCGCGCCGGATTCTTTCTGCTCGGCCCTTCGACGAGAATTTGTGTCTGTCGCCCGACGAATGCATCATATTTGCGCCTGCCGATTTCATTGATCGTTTTAAGCAGGCGATGGTTGCGTTCCTCGCGGGTTTTTAGCGGCACCTGCCCGGGCATGGCAGCGGCGGGTGTGTCGCGGCGTTGCGAGTATTTGAAGATGTAGGCGTTGTCAAATTCCACTTCGCGCGCAAGCGAAAGGGTCTGCTCGAAGTCGTCCTCGGTCTCGCCGGGAAACCCGACGATGATGTCCGTCGTGATGCCGATGTCCGGCCGGGCGCGGCGCAATTTTCTGACGATGCCGAGAAAACGGTCGCGCGTGTAGCCGCGATGCATCAATTTCAAGACGCGGTCGCTGCCGCTTTGAACGGGCAGATGCGCGCTCTCGACCAGCTTGGGCAGCCGCGCGTAGGCCTGAATCAAATCGTCGCCGTAACCCTTCGGATGCGGCGCCGTGAAACGGATGCGTTCCAGCCTTTCAATTTCATGGACGGCGTCGAGCAGTTGGACGAAGGGAGTCTTCTCCCTCTCCTCGCCAAACGAGGAGAGGGCTGGGGTGAGGAGTCCGTTTTCTAAAATGCCCCTCGCCCCGACCCTCGCCCCGCTCGTTCCTCGCGGGGCGAGGGAGACATTTCCCCGTTTGCCGTAGCTGGTGACGATCTGGCCGAGCAGCGTGATTTCCTTCACGCCCTGTGACACCAACTGGCGGCATTCGGCCACGACGTCGGGAATGCTGCGGCTGCGTTCCTCGCCACGCGTGTCCGGCACGATGCAGAAGGTGCAACGCTGGTTGCACCCCTGCATGATGCTGACATACGCGGTGACGGATTTTTTTCCGCTGCCATTGAGCAGATGCTCGCGAATGGTGGCTTCGCTGCCCGGCTCTGCCGCCACATCCACAATTTTATCGCGGCGACCGGCCAGAATTTCGTCGAGGTAATCCGCCGCGTGATGAAATTTTTGCGTGCCCAGGACGAGGTCCACGTCCGGCAGTTTATCAATCAATTCCTGTCCACGGCTTTGCGCCATGCAACCCATGAAGCCGAGCACGACATCCGGACGGTGCTTACGCACATCCGCCGCGATGTTTTGCATTTTGCCGATGGCTTTTTTCTCCGCGAAATCACGCACGCTGCAGGTGTTCAGCAAAATCACGTCCGCGGCCGCCTCGGACGGGGCCAACGTGTAACCCTTGGCCACGAGTTGGGCGGCGACGGCCTCGCTGTCGCGCTCGTTCATCTGGCAGCCATAGGTTTTGATGAAAACACTGGGCATGATGTTTCAGATAAGCAGGATACTTTGGGGCTGCGGCGTTGGAAAGCTGAATCCATCCGGTTATGATGCAACGGGCGCAACTTGACACCCGCACCATTTTTCTCCCTCGCCTCCCTCAAGGAGGAGAGGGCGTAAAGCCCCCTGGGGGCCACGCCCCTTTACGGGGCCGGGGTGAGGAGGCCAATGTTTACAAGCACGGTGCGGGTGTCAAGTTGCACACTGATGCAACCCACTTGCCGCGGCGAGCCAACCCTGTATCTTTTTCCAAGGCGGCGAATTGATTTGGCGCGCCCCTGGCGTGGACCAAGTCGCACTATGGAATTTGAACCACTGAAAGTTTTACTCGTTGGCAACGACGAGCATTTTGCGCACGGCGTTGCGGAAATGCTGCGCGCGAGCGGTGGAGTGGCCGAAATCGCCACGGCGGCGACTTTGGAAGCCGGGCTGGCTGAATTGGCGGCCCATTCATGCCACGTTATTTTGTTTGAACTCCCATCCGCAAACGCCGCCGGTCTGTTCCAAGTCACCCAACTCACCACCAAATTTCCGCGTCTGCCGGTCGTGGTGTTCGGACCGGCCAACGACGGGACATTCGAGGCGGAAATCATCGGAGCCGGCGCGCAGGATTACCTGACCAAAGATGAAATTGACCCGCGGGCGCTGCAACATGCCCTGCGCTGTGCGATTGAACGCCAGCACGAATACAACGCGTTGATTGACGAAAAGGACAATTACTGCGGCGTTTTCGACCATCTGGTGGAAGGCATTTTCCGCACGACTCCAGACGGGCATTATTTGCTGGCCAACGTGGCGCTGGCGCGCATTTACGGCTACGACTCGCCGGTGGAATTGATGGCGAGCATCCATGACATCGCGCGCCGGCTTTACGTCGAACCGGGGCGGCGCGAGGAATTCGTCCGGTTGATGCAGGAACATGACACGCTGACCGGCTTCGAGTCCAAAATTTATCGCAAGGACGGGACGATCATCTGGATTTCGGAAAACTGCCGGGCGGTGCGCGGCGCACAGGGCCAGTTGCTTTACTACGAAGGCACGGTCGAAGACATTACGCAACGGCGGCAAATGGAGCAGGACCTGCAGAATTCGGAATCCCTTTATCATTCGCTGGTGGAGACGATGCCGCAAAACGTTTTCCGGAAGGACCCGCTGGGGCGGTTCACCTTTGCCAACCAGCAATACTGCCGGCATTATCACTGCAAGCTGGAAGACATCCTCGGCAAAACGGATTTTGACTTTTTCCCGAAGGAACTGGCGGAAAAATATCAACGGGACGACCAGCGGGTGATGCAGACCGGCCAGACCTATGAAATCACCGAGGAACATCACCCCTTGGGCCAGCAGAAAACCATCATCCGGGTCGTCAAAACCCCCCTTTACGCGGCGGACGGAAACATCATCGGATTGCAGGGCATCTTCTGGGACATAACGGAGCAACAACTCGCGGAGGAACGGATCCGCCAGGCCAACATCGAACTGGCCCGCAGCCGCGAGGAACTGCGCGTCAAAAATTCAATCATGGAGGAAAACCTCCACATGGCGCGCGAAATCCAGCTCACGATGCTGCCGCAGCAATACCCGGTTTTTCCCCCCGGCATTCCGCCGGAACAAAGCGCCTTTCAATTCGTCCATCGTTATCAAGCCGCCGAAACGGTGAGCGGCGATTTTTTCAGCATCTACGCGCTTTCGGACACGGAAGCTGCCGTCTTCATTTGCGACGTGACCGGCCACGGGGTCCGCGCCGCGCTTGTCACCGCCATGATTCGCGCGCTGGCGGAGGAATTGAAACCGCTGGCGCGCGAGCCCGGAAATTTTTTGCGCAAGCTCAATTCCGATTTGTGCAACATCCTTAAAAGCACCGGTTCGCCCATGCTGACCACGGCATTTTACCTGGTGGCCGACTGGCGGACCGGCAAAATGCGTTTTGCCAACGCCGGGCACCCCAAGCCGCTGCTCCTCCACCGCTCCGCAGGCAAAATCGAGCCGCTCGCCAATACTTCCACCCGGAGCGAACCGGCGCTCGGGTTGTTCGACAACCCGTCTTATCAAACCAGTGAAGTTACCCTCGCCCCTGGTGATTTGGTGATGCTGTTCACCGACGGCCTCTACGAAGTACAGGGGCCGAATGAGGAATTGTATTCCCAGGAACGGCTGATGCTGGACGTGCAAAACCTGCTGCCCAAGCCCCCCGCGCAAATGTTCGACGAATTGCTTGAAGCCATCCGCACGTTTTCCGTGGATCACGAATTTGAAGACGACGTCTGCCTCGTCGGAATGGAATTCAACAGCAAGCCTGCCTGAAAGAGCGGCGCGAATTTCACGAATTCACGCGAATTGCTATTCCACCAGAATTTTCATCACGCGTGATTTCTTCCGCCTTCGTTCCCGTCTCCGTTTCACTTCAACGCGGCAAGTCGTTGCGGTGCGATGAGCCGTTGATTCGTCTTGATTCGTGAAATTCGCGTCTGGCTATTCGGACAAAATTTTGATGGAACGGGTTTTCTCGGAACGTTTTCTGGCCGTTTCATCCAGAATCTTCTTTCGCAACCGCAGATTTTTCGGCGTCGCTTCGACGTATTCGTCCACATCAATATATTCCAGCGCGCGTTCGAGGCTCAACTTCAACGGCGGATTGAGCTGGATGCCCTTGCCATCGCCCACCGACCGCATGTTGGTCAATTTTTTCGCCTTGCAGGGATTCACCGGAATGTCGTTTTCACGCGCGTTCTCGCCCACAATCATGCCGGCGTATATGGCATCGCCCGGCTCGATCATCAGCCGCCCGCGTTCTTGAATCATGTTCAGCGCGTAGGACATCGCCACGCCGTTTTCCATGCTCACCAGCGAACCGTTCTTGCGCGCGGCGATTTCCCCGCGGTCGGGGCCGTATTCATGGAAGAGATGGCTCATCACGCCGAGCCCGCGCGTCTGGTTCACCAGGTCGGTCTCGAACCCGATCAAGCCGCGCATGGGAATCAGCGCCTCGATGGTCACCTGGTCGCCGTGATGGTTCATGCTGGTGATCCCAGCCTTGCGGCCGGAAAGGTTTTCCATGACGACGCCCATGAATTCCTGCGGGATTTCGAGGAACAATTTTTCAATCGGCTCCAGCATGTTGCCGTTGTCGTCCTTTTTATAGAGCACTTCGGGACGCGAAACCAAAACCTCGTAACCCTCGCGCCGCATTTGCTCGACGAGGATGGCGATTTGCATTTCGCCGCGGCCCTCAACTTCAAAGATTTTCGGATCGGCGGTCTGTTTGATGCGCAACGCAACGTTCGTGCGGATTTCCTTTTGCAGCCGTTCCCAGATGTGGCGCGCGGTGACGAGTTTGCCGTCCTGGCCGGCGAGCGGGCTGTCGTTTACCGCAAATTCCATCTGAATCGTCGGCGGATCAATCGGAATGTAAGGCAGCGCGCCGCGTTCCGGCGTGTCGGCGATGGTCTCGCCGATGAACACGTCCTCGAAACCGGTGATGCCGACGATGTCACCCGCGTGTGCCTCCGGCACTTCGATGCGTTTCAGGCCCTCGAAGTGGTAAATCATCGTGATTTTGCCCTGGGTGATCCTGCCATGGCCGTGCAAACAGCAGGCCGGCTCACCGGCTTTGACCTTGCCCGCGAGAATTTTCCCGAAGGCGATGCGGCCGAGATAATCGCTGTAATCGAGGTTCGCGACGAGAATCTGGAAACCGTCGCCCGCCTTGGCGCGCGGCGGCGGGATGTATTTTACAATGGCGTCGAACAGCGGCCCCATCGTCAACGTGCCGCCGACATCTTGTCGGCGGTTCTGTCCTGTCGGCAGGATGCCGGCAGCATTTTGCAGTTCCTCCAGCGACTTCACCGCATAACCCGCCTTTGCCGAGCAATAAATAAAGGGAAAGTCCAGTTGCTCGTCCGTGGCGTTGAGCGAAATGAAAAGTTCGAAAACCTCGTCGAGCACTTTTTTCGGGTTCGCGTTCTCGCGGTCAATTTTGTTGATGACGACGATGGGCTTGGCGCCGGCTTCGAGCGCCTTGCGGAGGACGAAACGGGTTTGCGCCTGCGGCCCTTCGGCGGCGTCCACCACGAGCAGCACGCCGTCAATCATGTTCATGATGCGCTCGACCTCGCCGCCGAAATCGGCGTGGCCGGGCGTGTCCACGATATTGATGTGGTATTCCTTGTATTGGAAGGCGGCGTTTTTGGCGCGGATGGTGATGCCCTTTTCCTTTTCCAAATCCATGGAATCCATCAGGCGCTCCTCCTGGGTTTCGTGCTGGTTGGCGCGGAAGGTGCCGGACTGCTTGAGCAGGCAGTCCACGAGCGTTGTCTTGCCGTGGTCCACGTGCGCGATGATGGCGATGTTTCTAATGTGCTGCATAATTTTTCAAACCGAATCAGGTAGAATGCCTTTTGGGGGAGAAAGGTCAAGCTGTGTTTGGCAGCGATTGAATGCCATCGGGCGTAGCCGCGTTTGTGAAAACGCGGAATCGTTCGTCTCTTAATCATCCGACCGCGCTTTCACAAGCGCGGCTACGTTTCACTGCAATGGCGGGACGGAGGGCGCGGGCGATTCACTGTCTCGCTCGGCCGCGTAGAGTTTCCAAAACTTCTCCCAGAAATCCTCCTGCATTGGATGCAACTCCGGATAACCGGGCACAATCACTCCGCTGAACGGCCAATTCCCGCCTTCCGCCACCAGTTTTGCCCGGCCCGGATTCACCAGCACATAGAAACAAACCCGTGCGAATGCGCCGCGTTTTCGCTCGTCCTCACGTAGAACGTGGTCGTGGGCTTGGTGCTGGAATTTGTGCGGTCTGAGCACGGCCATCAATTGGCGGCGGAGAAATCTCATCGCATTGAGCTGGTCGCTTTCGCGTCTCATTCCCATCCAGACGAGGTGCAGATGGTCCGGCATCAGACAGTAAGTGGGACACCAAACCTTTTCGCGAACAGCCGCGTGCAACATGAGTTCTCGAAAGCGCAAATGAAACAATTCGTTTAGCCAACCTGTAGCGCGATGTTCCATCGTCAGCGTCCACATGACAACTGCATGACCTTGATAATGATGGCGAAGCAGCCGCGGCAGATTGTCTTTCTGTTCAACAGGCCTGTCCATTGTCATCGTAGCCGCGTTTGTAAAAACACAGAATTCCTTTCCCGGTTGATCATCCGACCGCACTTTCACAAGCGTGGCTACACCAACTTTTTCAACTTTGCATCCTCCCCCAGCTTTTTAACCAGCTCCTTGACCTTTTGCGCCTGGCTTTTGTGCGCCAGCAACACCGCGTCGTCGGTCTGGACCAAAATGGAATCGCGCAGGCCGACCACGGCAATCGGCGTGCGCCGGTCCTTGGTGCGCGCGTCGTAAATGATGTTCCGCGCCGCGTCCACGTGGATGAAATCCGCCACGGCGCAGTTCCCTTCCGGGTCCGCCTTGAGATGCCGCGCCAACGCCGTCCACGAGCCCAGATCGTCCCACTCGAATGCGCCATCAGCCACAATCACGTTTTGCGCGTGCTCCATCAGCGCATAATCAATCGAGATTTTTTTGATGCCGGGATATTCCTTTGCGAGCACCTTTGACAGTTTCGCCGGTTGATTGGCCACTTTGAACCAGCGCTGGCACGCGGCATACATCTCCGGCTGGTGTTTCTGCAAACCTTCCGTGATGGTCACAAACGACCAGACGAACATTCCCGCGTTCCAGCGATATTGGCCACTGTTGACGTATTCCAGCGCACGATCAAAATGCGGCTTCTCAACGAACCGTTCCGCCCGAAAAAATGTGGTTTTGTATTTCTTTGCGCCCGCCGGCGGCGGCAACGCCTCGCCGACGTGAATGTAGCCGTAACCCGTCGCCGGCTCGGTCGGTTTGATGCCGATGGTCACAATCGCCTGGCCGCGGCTGGCGAGGTCGAAGGAGTCATTCAAAACCTGCTGGAATTTTTTCCCGTCGGGAATGACGTGGTCGGCGGGCAAAACCGCCATGACGCCGGTGGTGGAGCGCGCGCCGACGAGCGCCGCGCCGAGCGTGACGGCGGCACAAGTGTCGCGGCCCATCGGCTCGGCAATCAGATTTTGTTTGGGGATTTTCGGGAGCTGTTTGCGGACCTCCGGCCATTGCACCTCGTTGGTGATGACGAAAATGTTTTTGGCCGGCACGAGCGGCAGCACACGGTCAACGGCCTGCTGGAGGAACGAGCGTTTGCCAAGCAGCGGGAGCAATTGCTTGGGCATTTTCTCGCGGCTCACCGGCCAGAACCGTTCGCCGCGCCCGCCCGCCATGATGATGACAAAGCGGTTTTTGATGTCCATTGTTGCTTTCATGGTCTCAGCCACGGATTAAGCGCAAAAAACACGGGAACTTCAACTGCAAACCCGCGCTCATCTCGCCATCCCGACGAAAGCTAACACCCCGGAAAAACCCATTGTAAGCACCTGGAAACACAGCCTCCAACCAGCCAAAAGCCTCAATTCTTTGTTGACAAAAACAGCCGTCTCACTCAATCTTTAAAAAATTCAGCCATTAAGCTGGAATAGGAGTAACTCAACGGATAAACAATCAAACAAAAGAGAAGCCAACCAAAAAGAGAGAACCGATATGAAACTGACCAAATTAACAATTCTAGCCACTGCGGCCACGTTTGTCTTGGGCGTTTCCAGCGCCAAGGCGGGTATTGCCACAGTGACCAATTACAGCAAGCTGAACGTTTCAGCAACCATCATCACCAACGAACTCACCGTCTCCGGCAGCAAGTATACATATACAGCCAAGAAGGTTAAGATTGGCAATAAACAATTGCTGGACTTGTTCGCGCATTGGGACGGCGCGGATCGGACCGTGAACCCATGGAAAAGCGCGAAATTAGTGGTGGGATGGAGCCAAGGATGGGATGGTGAGGTTTTGGTTTTGGATAAAACCGGAACCAATGTTCTTTTTGATGCCGACTACAATCCCGATGCGTATTTTACAGTGGACTTCCATGACGCATCCGGTGCCTACAGTGGATATGAAATTGAAGCCGACCCGGGTTCCGAAAATTGGACCGTACAGCACAGTGCCGATTATACGCTCTACGACAACGACTACTATCTCAATTACACGGATCTTTCGGGCCCTGGCGGAGACACGCAGAAGTTCAAAGAATCATGGAATGCCAGTGGTGATGGCACCGGTTGGAGCGACCAGGAATCGGCCACATTCCCCTATCAGGGCGATCAGTATTTTCTTGACGTCGGCCCCGATACGACAGTCAGTGGCACCATCAGCGCCAGTGGCAAAGGAAAAGGTGTGAATTCATATCTGGATTAATCAATCGTCAAGTTAACGCTGGTTCGATACGGATTTTCTGTATCGAACCAGTTTTTTTATTGGCTGGCAGCCGCCGGCGTTTTTTTTGTGTGACGTGAAGTCTTAACTCGAAAACCGAAGTTGAACGGAACGCCGAGCACCGCCCCGGCACAACTTCGGTTCCCGGGTTTAACGGAGGTTGCGTATGTTGGCTTCGTTGTTTATTCTGGCGGCATCCTGAAATTATGAGACCTAAAATTGTTCTGGCGATTTTGCTGGCGGGGATATTGGCCATTGGCGCGATTGTTTTTTTGAAACCACATTCACCCGCGCCGGTTACTGCCGCCGCGCCCGCCCCCGCCGCAAGCGCCGTGCCGACGCCGGTGCCGGTTCCCGCTCCCACTCCCGCTCCGGTTGTTGTCAAAAAGGCGCCGACGCCCGAAGAGCGCCAGGCGGCCATTGACGCCGAGACCGACCGGCTTTCCTCATGGGCCATGAACGACGATCCGCAATCGCTTTCCAACATTCTGAGCGACCTGACCTCCCCGGAAAAAGAAATCCGGCTGGCGGCCATTGACGCCGCCAAGCAATTCGAGAGCACCAACGCCATTCCCGCTTTGAAAGCCGCCGCCGCGAACGCCGAGGACAATGAAGAAGCCATTGCCATGCTCGAAGCCGCGGATTGGCTGGCCTTGCCAAGCGTTGACTTCAGCCATCCGGGAACCAAGTCGCAACTGACTCC
>JBEKXN010000061.1:0-10488 GCA_049511835.1 Verrucomicrobiota bacterium
CGAATCCGGGGATATCCGTGGGATCCGGGGGTTGGCAGTTGAGTTTCAGCGCCCAGGCTGGACAAAGCTACCAAGTGCTGGCCACCGGCGATCTGACGCTGCCCGTGGGCCAGTGGACGCTGGTGGCCAGTGGGACGTTTGGATCAGGCCCGGTGACCATTACTGACAGTTCAGCCACCAATCTGGCGCAACGGTTCTATCGAATCGTTTCACCGTAAAATTGGGTGGTGACGCAATTTGCCATTTCGGTGATGTCACAATTTATGGGCGGAACGACTCGACGGCTTGCTCAGGCAAAATGGCTGCGGTTATTAACGGCTTCGCGATTGCAGAAGTTCCCGAGTCTTCTTCAATGGCCCTGATGGGATTGGGCGTTTTGGCGGGCATATTGATTCGTCGCCGTCAAAGGGCCTAGACTGAGTTTAGGTTCAAATTGAAGACCGCTGCCGAAACGCAGCGGTTTTTTTGTCGTTACCAGTTGGGCAAAAAGTCGTTTGGAACAAGACCGCCGGCCGGTGATGCCATTTACAGTTTGCTTTTGCACTGTAGCGGCGCTCTGCGACCATCGCCATTGATTTCACCGGTGCTCACAGAGCGCCGCTACAAAAAATGCGAAATAGTGCAATTACACGCTGAAACTGGTGTCAATAGGTGTCAATAGTCCTGACGGAGCTTTATGGCAGACGCCAGCAACCGCGCTCGACGTGAGGGGAGCACAGGCACCCCGCTTGTAGTTCGGCGCGCCCTCGCGCGGCGAACCCGATGGCGTGCGTGCGTGGGGCTGCGGGACGCCTGTTGGTGTCAATACGCAGAACCCGTTTTCGTTTTTGATCAGGAATTTAACCGTCCCAAACCACCCTGCCCTTCAAATGACTTCCCGCGCGCTTGAATCCGAGCGAACCGCTAATCATATAGAAGGCCGGTCGCCCTTGGGAATGTTCCTTGAGGGCATCATTTCTGACGAATTTCATGATCGAGGGCAATGACAGCAAATCCGAGGCTATTAAATCGTTGTCCCGGTAGATTGTATACTTTTGTTTCGGGTTGTTCATGGGTTTATCCGCCTGTTTTGGCGTTACTCACCATTGAAGCCCCCCGGCGGTTTCCGGCAATATTACCGGCGGGATTTCAAGTGGTGACACAGTATGAATCCTGGAAATTTCTATTGACCCACAGCTCCTCTCAGAATCGTTGCCGTGGTCACGCTGCCGGCAATGATCAGGCTAGGCGATATGGTGGTCGCGACAATTTTAAACCGGTGGTTGTATTGTGAAGGATGCAAGCGTGGGAAAAACAATTTTCCCAAATAATTTTTCAGCATGAAAAGCCTTTGGTTGCCATTAAACCAATTAAAGCGGCTATTCCCTTCAATGTCCACACATTCTTCGGGAAATAAAATATATTCTGACATAAAGTGAGCGCTTTCCCTGATTCCAGCGCAGGTTGTTGCCTGGAGGACAAAGCTCAGGAATCAAAAAATACGGCCTATTGCTGGTTTTGGGCTTGCCGGTGCAGGTCCAATGTGACGGCTTCAGATGCACGGCCTTTCGTGCCCGGGAGGACAGATGGGTGGATCTTTTCAGACGCCAATTTGCGCCCCCGGTCCTTGGCGTGGTTCCCGCTTGATTGCGCTGACCTGTTTTTATTCACCCGCGCGGCGTAAGGCGTGCGGGTATTCGTTTTTAACGCCAAGGCGCCAGAAAATACTTTCCGAATCTTTGCGGCTGGTATCTTCCCCATTGTCCGCTTGGTTCTCTTTGCAGCAGAAACCAGGATGGGGTCGCCTTCCCGCCCGCAGGTGGGAAGGCGACGGCAGGCGCGGGAACGTGCGATTGTGCGGGACTGATCCCTTTACTCTTTACTGTTTCTGGCCGCTCTCTTTGATCGGTACACCCAGCTTTCGCTGAAGTGCCGTCAGGACAACCTCTGCTGCCGCCTCGGCGTTCATCGCGGCGGTGTTGATGGTCAAGTCGTGGCTCAAAGGGTCGGTCACATTGTGACCAAAATGGCGACGGACAAACTTCACCCGCTCGCGATCGATTCTTTCGACCTCAACCCGGGCAGCATCCAAACTCAGGCGTGTTTTGTCGGCGATCCGCCGGATGCGTATTTCAATCGGCGCAACCATCCGCACGCTCAAACCGAACTGACCGGGCAAAATGTACCGTGCTCCGCGGCCGACGATGATCACGTCCCCTTGGTGACCAAGCGTGAGCACAATTTGCTTCAAGCAGACCAGGTAGCCTGAGGTGTCGATCTCCTGGGGGTTCAGCAATTGGCCAATGGTGTCTTGGATCGTGGCCCGATCACGCTCATCCAAACTTTCGATTAATTGGCGACGAACGTGCGCCTTTTGTGCGATTTCATCCACGATTTTGTTGTTGAACACCTGCCAGCCCAATCGTCTTCCGGCCAGTTGGGCCACGGTGTTCCCGCCGGCGCCCTTCTCGCGGGAAATGAGCAAGTAGGGTCCATAGGAGAGATTGCCCTCCATGCCCCGTCCTGGTCGCCGCTCACGGTTTTCCTCGAGTTCGTTTGCCTGAAAAACGGCGATTTGCTTTTTGACATAATCTTCAACGTCAATCATAACATTTTTCCAGAATTCTCAATGTCCACCTAAATTATTATATCCGGCCGAACGCTCAATCCAACCTTAATTCCTGGACGTTTTGGCGCTGACTTTTTTGGTGGGGCAATTATGCTGCCGCTGGAAAGGGACTGGATGGATTCACGATGAATATTGCGGAACAAATCAAAAACGGAGCCTTGACCGATTCAAAAACATTTTGGGGTGCAATTCTCCCTGCTCTCATTTTCTTGTTCTTTGCCTGGCTTTTGGGCCGCGCTTCGCATCTGGCAAGCCAACGGCTGCTCGCCAAAGAACGTGAATTTGTCTCCGTGCGACTTGGACGCCGTATGGCGATTTATGTCGGGAGCAGAGCAATCATCAACGAATGAAAGAGCCGGTTTATGAAAACTGACCTGGAATTAAAAAAGGACATATTAGCTGAACTCGCCTACGAGCCCAGCATCAACGCCGCGGACATCAGTGTCTCAGTGAAGCAAGGGGGTGTATTGCTCAATGGCTCGGTGAGCAGTTATGCCGCGAAGCTGGCGGCGGCGCACGCGGCCAAACGAATTGCCGGGGTGAAGGGTGTGGCGGATGAAGTTGTCGTTCATCTGCCTGATTCCTCCCGCCGCACCGATGACGAGATTGCTGCTGCCGCGGTCAAATCAATAGACTGGGATACCACAGTTCCAGCCGGTGCCGTCACGGTAATGGTCCGCGATGGCTGGCTTACTTTGAAGGGCGTCGTCGAGTGGGCCCACCAGAAAAACGCCGCGGAAGAAGCGGTGCAGCGTTTGACGGGGGTCAAAGGGATAAACAATTTAATCATAATCAGACCGAAGCAACCGGCGGCCTCGGACGTAAACACGGCGATTAAGGCGGCCTTTGAGCGGCACGCCCTGCTCGACGCCGGGAAGATCACGGTGGAGACTTCCGGAAGCAAGGTGGTGCTCCGCGGCACCCTTGGCAGTTGTTTGGAGAGTGAGGAAGCCGAGCGCGCCGCCCGGTCTGCACCCGGCGTGTCCGAAGTCGAGAATCACATTATTATTCATATGTGGTGATTATCGCGGATATGCCGGCCTGCCCGTGTTATTTACGGGGTTATCGGGATGAAGCTGTTCCAACTCGCGGGTAAAAGCGCAGGTGTCCGCGATCGTGAATTCATCGGAGGGCGGAGTTCCACGATGCCCCTCTTCCCTGAATCAGGGCCGTGGCCCTCCGAAACGAGGCGGCGGACGTGGCGGTCCCCCCCTGCGGGAGCAGAGCGCCGCAAACAGGCCGGAGACTCCAAGCTGGCGGTTGTCTCCCGAAAGCCGCTACGGTCCAGCCGCGCTGTCTAACGGCAATTTCCTTCAGTTGGATTAAGAACCCTTTCCGCCGGGCTGTTCGCCAGAACTGGATTCCAAACGTGGCTTCACATTTTTGACAGCCGTCATGGCGCGATAGGTTACCGGCACCTGCCACTCGGCGTAATTCGGACTGAAGGTCTTCATGGCGCTGACGATCTGCTGGCGGAAAGTCGTTTCAATCAAATTTCCCTGTCCCGGCCAGATTTTGAAGTGGACACGAAGAAACCTCCACCCGCCACCCGGCGCCGCTTCCACTTTGCCAATCACCGGTTGGCTCAAAATGATCGCGCCGAATTGCATCCACATTCCTTTGGCGATGTTCTCGACGGTTTGGACGGCCTTTGACTGGTCCGCATCCATCGGAATCTGGATGTCGGCATACGCAAACACTCCGCCGTGCGGAAACCGGCTTACGTTGGCAATGGTGCGGTTGGGAATGAACACAATCTGGTTGTAAAAATTGCGGAGCGTGGTGAAACGCAGGCCGATTTCCTCCACCCGGCCCATGACGACGACGGTGCCTGCAATCTCCACCATGTCGCCCACGTCCATTGTATCTGAAAAAATCAGCGTCAGGCTGATGACGACGTCCTGCACCAGCCCTTGCGAGCCGAAGCTGATGGCCAGCGCGATGATGGACGCGCTCGCCAGATAACCCGTCAGGTTCACGCCGAACTCCTCCAGCACCAGTCCCAGCGCGAAGAAATACATGACAAACGTCACGCCGTTGGCGACAAGCTGGATGAGGGTGATGAATTTCGGCTGTTGCGTGACGAAGTCGAACGGACTTTTCTGCGCGTGGCTTTTATTGATGAGCCATTCGCTGATGTGCCGGATGGCCTTGACCGTCAGATGCACCAGGACGGCCAGGACCACGATGAGCAACAGCCGCGTTCCGGTGGACGACGAGTGGCTGAAGAAATGGCCGTAAAGGCGGCCCATCACCGTTGCATTCGTTTGAACCAACGATGCGAATGAAGGTGAATTGGTCATGTTCATCAAAATCCCATTGGCAAATTAAATCAGCTCCGGGGCTGCTTTGCGTTTTGTCCGGGCGCATGATGCCCCGGCACGGAGAAGATTAAACACGGTTTGGGGGACTTCGCAAGATTGTGCGCCCACCTCCCTGTCCGGCATCGGGGGAAACGAACGGAAGACGCCGCCCCCGGACGGGGCTTCACGGCAGCCGCCCGCAACCGTGCCCGACGGCCTATCAGATAAAAAGAAAGCGCCGGCGAAGTGGTGCCAGCGCCTGTTAGGCATGGGCTTGCGTCTTTATTAATTACTACACATATCCATCAGGCCATTCATTTGTAATTTCGTCAAAGACAGATCGGAAACAAAACGGTGACATTTGGGAAAAACCGCGGGAATTTCGCCCCTCGCCGGGTGCATTTCACCCCTGCAAACCCGCAATTTGTCCCCAATTCCTTTTATTTCAACCCATTTAGGGTAAAAAATCATTCACTTTGGCGAGAGCCTTGGCTGATTCCAGGGTGTGAATCTTGAAAGCGGATCAGGAAATAAACATGAAAAAGCCATCGATGTTGTCGCTATTTGCCGGCGGGCTGGTTCTGGTCACAACCGGTCCCGCTGTTGCGCGCCTGGACACTCGTTATCTGCGTTCCGGGACCACCGTCCCATGCCTGTCCAGCTCGCGTTGGAGCCACCAGTATAACCCCTGAATTTTATGATGCCGGTTGCCATTCATGGATGGAAATGCCTGAGAAAGGACGAGCACGTGCTCATCAAGCGCGTCAATAATCATCTGGCCAAGCACCGGCAAACGATCACCCAAATCAAAGACCGGAAGATGTTCGACGGGTATCGGCCGTTCGTGATCCCGCACTTTTATTGGAACCTGAACCATACGATGGGCACCTGGTTTGATGTTTACCCGAACGAGGACTTGAAGGGACAATACTTTTTTCCGGACCACAAAGATTGCGGCTGGCTCATCCATGTCCGGATTAATCCCCACCGGTGCACCAACCTTATTCCGGAACCATCCGAAACATTTGTCCGGGAACTTCTCGACGCAACGATGTTCGAACATCGTGTCATCAAGGAAAGCGGTGATTTGTTCGAGGGTCTTTGTCGCGGCCACATCGGTTAAATCCGGAAGCGCCCCCACCCGGAACAACGTTTTCTACCGGCTCAAAACGCCGTAAAAACGCAGGACAGGCTTCCCCAGCCTGTCTCTGACTCATTGGAAATGGAGACAGGCGGGACGCCTGTCCTACGGTGCTATTTCATCAACTCTTCTGCAATTTGCACTGCGTTGAGCGCTGCACCCTTGAGCAATTGGTCGCCGCTCACCCAGAAGCACAACCCGTTGTCCAATGCGCAATCCAGGCGGATGCGGCCGACTTCGCAGTTGTATTTTTCCGAGGTGAACAGCGGCATCGGATATTTTTTGTTCTCCGGCTCGTCCACGAGATCGAGCCCGGGCGCTTTTTTGAGCACGGCGCGCGCGGCTTTCACGCTCACCGGCTTTTCAAATTCCGCGCTCACTGCGATGGAATGCGAACGATAGACCGGCACGCGCACGCAAGTGACGCTCGCCTTGAACGCCGGGTGATGCATGATTTTGCGGCCTTCGTTTTCCATTTTCATTTCTTCCTTGGTGTAGCCGCTCGGCAAAAACACATCCACCTGCGGCAGCACGTTGAAGGCAATCTGGTGCGGATAAACCTCCTTCGTCACCGGTTTGCCGGCGACGATTTCGCTTACCTGCCGTTTCAATTCTTCAATGGCCTTGGCGCCGGTGCCGGAGACGGCCTGGTAGCTTGAGGCGAAAATGCGTTTCACGCCGAATGCCTGGTGCAACGGATACAGCGCCACAAGCGTGATGGCCGTGGTGCAATTCGGATTGGCGATGATGCCCTTGTGTTTCTTCACATCGGCGGCGTTGATTTCCGGCACCACCAGCGGCACGGCGTCGTCCATGCGGAACGCGCTGGAATTGTCCACGACCACACAGCCGGCCCTGGCCGCGATGGGCGCAAACTCCTTCGAGATGCTCCCGCCGGCGCTGAACAGCGCAATGTCAATGCCGTTGAAGGAATCCTTGGTGAGTTCCTTGACGGTGATGTCGGTGCCGTGAAATTTGAGTTTCTTGCCGGCGGAACGCGCCGAAGCGAACAATGTTAGTTTACCCACCGGAAAATTTCTCTTTTCCAGCGTTTTAATCATTTCGATGCCGACGGCGCCGGTCGCACCGACCACGGCCACGTGCGGATTACGGTTCATAAAGGGAACAAATAATACCTGAATGCGCGCCTGCGTCAATTTCCCCGTTTGTCTGGTAATGAATCATTTTCATTGGCAGGGACGCCGCGCGGCGGCGTCCGGACAGTGCTGCTCCTTGTTACCACCTTCAAACCGATACCCTCGTGTGCCTGTCGGGCGAAAATTCAAATTGTCACCATACGGCTTCTTGCGCGAAAACAAACTTTCATAACTCAACCCGTTTTGCCGGGTCAGCAGCCAGGGAAAAATTTGTTAACAGTGGGGGGACCCCTTTCCGTTCAAGGCCATTGGAGACGGAAGAATTTTGTGCTTGAGTCCGGAGACAGGGTGACGGTGATCTGCCCGCCATTCGTCTGGGTCGGTGCCGTCGCCAATATCCAATTCCCGGCCGCAGCCAGATTGGTCGTCGAGTAAAGGGTGAAGCCGACCACATTCGTGGCGGGCCAACTCAACAGAATGTTGCCGCCGGTTTGAGCAATCGCGATGGGCGGCTGCGGGACCGGATACCCGGTGCCGATCAATTCCATATCTAACCCCAAAGAGGCGTTGGTGACGGAACTTAAATGCATTTCCACCGCGACCAGATTTGTGCCCGGCGGCAAACTTACCGCTATATTGGTTGGATAAAAGATCTGCGCCGTGTATCCGGTCATGGCGTTCAATGCCTGGTTGGTGTAACTGAGCGGGCCGCTTGGCAGATTGGTGCAGAAGATTTCCTGTCCGTTAAGCCATACCGCCACCCCGTCGGCGCGCGCCAGACGGAAGTTGAGATTTGTAATCACGGCGTTCGCCGGAGTCACAAACCAATGACGAAAATAGGTGGTGACGAATTTGTTGGCCGGGTCCGGCCCATAGCTCACGGTCGTGGCCGTCGTCGG
Source organism: Verrucomicrobiota bacterium (assembly GCA_049511835.1). Taxonomy (GTDB): domain Bacteria; phylum Verrucomicrobiota; class Verrucomicrobiia; order Limisphaerales; family UBA11358; genus UBA11358. The sequence continues at coordinate 8,049 of JBEKXN010000061.1, forward strand.
GTCCCCATAGCCCAGCCGGGCGATGCCGCTGCTCCATCCACTATCGTCGTAATTGGGCTGCGCCCAGTTCGTCCCCAAGTCCTGTCCCGTGTCGGAATACTTCCACACTTCTCCGCCATAGATGAGGGAGGACACAACCAGGTTCGTCATCTGCGTGATGGCTTGGATGCGGGTGAACCACTCGTTGGCTATCGCTTTCAAGCCCGTGGCGTTGGGATGCACATTATCGGCCATGAACATGTTACTGTTCACTACGGAAAACATGTCCGCGAGGAACACGTTTTGCCCCAAGGCACGCCGGCTATTGACCAGGGCTTGCAGGGTGGCGTTGTAGATCGGGACGTTGGTGGCGTAATCGGCGTAGTTGAGTCCGCTGATGTTTGCGTTCTGCAACGACGTTATCTTGGCGAGAATGATGTAGGCATTGGGAACATTCGTAAAAGTCAGGTCCAGCAGATTGGCCATGTCATTGGTGGCCACGTAGTGGGGGTCACGTCCGCGCCCGATGTCATTGGCGCCAATCAACAGCAACACCAACGTCGGCCGGTTATTGACGACGGTCATGGCGTCAGGGACGATTTTTTGCAGGTAATTGTCGGTTTTCGAGTATTGATGCGCGGGGTAAACGCCGGGCGGCGCGATTACAGCCCCGCAATAACCCTCGTGATAGACCTTGGTGAAGTTGGGGTACACGGCGCTTGAGGCCTGCCGTCCCGTAAAAAGAAACCAATTATAACCGTTAGTCAGGAGCAACGGCTGTAAATAAAGCCGCCATGCGCCGTTGACTTCGCAATCATCTGTGATCGAGTCACCAATAGGCATGATCTTCAACATTTTGGTGAAGCTGTAGTTGGTCAACACCAGATCCGCACGCGCCGTCGTTAGCTCGGCCAGGAGCAGAAAACAAAACAATGCCCGCAGGACGGAACTCGGTTTCATAATTGAAAGCATCCGCCAAATTTGCCGGTAATGCAAGCCGAAACCCGGATCGTCAAACGGTTGTTCGCCGGCTTTTGTTCAAGGAGTTCCCGGCGGTTTTACAGCAGGAAGCGAAGAAAACGAAGAATGAATGCATTCTTGCCTCTTCGTTTACGTTATTTGCACCGCTTGTCGTGTCCAAGCGCCAAAGCCATGGTGGACATTGAAATCGGCCCGGGAATTGTCCCGCGCCATTCAATCCGGTGCGCCATTCTTTTTCCAACATTCAATATCGAATGGCAGGGAATTTTTACAGGAGGCAACGAAGGAAACGAAGAAATGAACTTGAGCAATAGGCCTCTTTGTTTGCATCTGTGAAGTCTTCGTTGGTTGGCATCAGGCAGAATCACACGGTGGAAACGTCGAACCCTGCGCCGCCGATGGCTTGTTCACCAAGGCTACAGACGACAGGGGCGGTGCCGGGCAGGCATGCAACATTCAACATCGGATGAAAGCGGAGAGAGCGGACACCACGGTTGAGGGTTGAGAGTCGAGAGTTGAATATGGTGAAAATGCGGAAGGCGGAGTACGAAGTGCGGTCCCAAAAGGGATGAATTCTACCGGAAATTCCGCCGGCGTCAATCACGCGCCGACGATTGTGCATAATTTTTTCCGATTTCTGATTGACCGGAACCGGTTCTTCTGTCGAGATGATAGGCCATAGTTGTTTTAATGCCTAAAGTTTCAATCAGAAACGGGAATGGCTCGCGGGTGGGCACGACGAAATACGACGCGCACCACAAGGTGCTGTCGCAAACCTACGGCGCGTTTGCTGATTTGCGCCGCGAACTCTCGGACTCGAAGGCAACCGTCAACGGGCGCGAGGACATCCTGAAAAGTTTCGCGACGTGCCCGGATTCGCAGCGTTCGTGGCTGTTGCTCGAGGATTATTTTGAAAAATTATCGCTCTCGCGCCGCGATTTCCCCGACACGCACTGGTGGCCGCGTTTGCTGAACGCCCAAGGCAAGGCGCGGCTGGAGGAACTGGCGTTTTTGTTTCTCCGCGCCAAACGTTCCGTGCCGCCTGAATTGCAGGTGCATGCCAGCCCCGACCGTTTTGCCCGGGCCGAGGAAGCCGAACAGGAGCAGAATCTTGTCAAGGAGCTCGAAAACTGGCTCTCGCCGCCCGCGCTGCCGTTGCTCGACACGCCGCGCGCCACGCTGCGCGTCGTCTGCCGCGTACAACCGGACGACGAAGAGCCGGCGCGTTGCCGCCTGGCCGTGCAATTTCTTTTGTTGCGTCCGCGCACCGGCGAAAAGGCGCGCACGCTGCGGGAGCTGATTGATCTTGTCGTTCGCGCCACGCACGAGCAGGAATTATTTTCGCCCGCCGATTGGGAGTTCATCCAATGGCTGGCCGACACGCATCGCCACCGCAATGACGGCGCGGACACGCTGGTTTTGTCCGACGCCGAACTGCTCCAATGGCTCGCGCGCTGGGGACACTCGCCCCGCCTGGAAT
>JBEKXN010000062.1:0-10153 GCA_049511835.1 Verrucomicrobiota bacterium
CGGGAGACAGGTTTAACCGGCCGTGGACCAAAACAGCCCGACGGCAATTACTTGTTCCCCTGGCCTAACTGGGGTCCTACCCCGACCGCCCCGCTCGGGGCGGTTCCCTGGCCGCAAAAGATAAGCGATACCACCGTCTCTCAACAGCCGATCATCAGCGATTATACGGAACTCGTCGGCGGGAGCACCGATATAAACGATTTAGCAAAACTCGTGCCTCAGGCGGGGCAACTTGGTTTTGCGCATTTCTATAATGGCAGTCTGCAATCGGTCAACGTGGGTTTTGCCGACGGCCACGTGGATACTCATACTCGCAAAGCCATGGCCTGGCAATTCACAGGCAATATAGATTATGCCTATTTTTATTGAAAAACCCCGGTGAAAGCCGGATAATGCAAAAAACAGAGGATTATCCATTCCCAAGAACCGAAATTAATGATATGTTCGATAACAGAATGCGTATCAAACGAAGAAAATTCCAGTTTGCTGGCATTGTGTTGGACGAAAATCAACAGTAGGAAACTGTAAAAACCATACCTTAATAAACATCAAACCTAATTAACAAAAAACCAACCATGAAAACATTAAACAAAACTCTAACAATGCTGGCTTTGCTGGGCGGCTTGGCCGTCACAGCACAAGCACAGGTAGTAATAGGCAGCTGGCAGGGCAGCAGTGCTGAAGGCTGGACTGACCAAAGCAGCGTGTCAATTACCGCTCCCGCAAATATGCCCAGCAGATATGAATTTATGAGCGGGGTCGCGGCCGGCTACGCCCAAAGTCTCTCAATCCATGAGGATGGATACGGCAATGACCGTCTCATGATCAATTTGACCAGCATCGCTGGCGGGCTTGCAGCGTGGACCAATAATAATTTCTTAAACTTTACAATGTCATGTGCGCCTGGCACGGCCGGGGGTTACCAGCAGCTGGTTGCCGTTCAATACAATTCCGATGTTAGTGGCTGGCATCAGATAACCGGAGGCTGGACGGCTGCCGGATTTTCAGAGACCGGTGATACGGGCGCGGATTCAGGAGGGCAGCCTATTTATTACTTCTGGAGCGGCTCTGCTGCGCGTTCTCAGGTGGTTACTTGGAACTATTCAAGCATAAAAGCTTCAATTGGTAATAGCCCAGCCTATTTGCAGATTACTTTAGTCTTCCAAACCGACGGTACGCAGACCAATATTTTCATGAATAATGTGAACTTGTCGGGCGCGGAGGTTCCCACCATATGGGTTGATCAATTCAATCCCACAAATGCTTACGCCACCGGCGCGAATGATTACGACATCGGTCAAAACATTACCAATGTTTATAATCTTTGGACCGGGTATGGTGGTAACACCGCGGTTGACCCTACCAATATCACTTGGGATGCAACTCAAGATGGTAACACCAACGCGAGTTCAGGCTCTCTGAAGATCGTCGCGAATTTCGGGGGTGACTATGGTGTCAATCAAATGGTCCTGTGGGATCGCGGTCCGAATAATACTTTCTCCTTGAATCCGCCGATCACAAACGGGTTGAGCCTTTTGACTTTTGAATATGACATAAAATATGATCCCAGTTCTCCAACTGCCGTTTCTGGTACTATTACGAATTACGGCTTCTATGAATGGGGTGTCGTGCCTAGTTATGCCGTAAATGACCTGGAAACCTTTAGGTATAATGTTACCAATACCAGTTGGGTGCATAGGGTCGTTACGCTCAATCCGGGAACAGATTCGGACCTGCTGAATATTACTGGCATGTTCTTTAAGCAGTATTCCGGTTATGATACCGGCCTGAATGGCCAGACCACACTCTGGCTGGACAATCTTAAATTTACATACACGAATGTTGCTCCGGTGCCTCCGCTGCCGATCTTGGACATTTTAACGCCGATGCCGGCAATGCGGATATTTGCGGGTGACAGTGGCAACATTTACAGTCGTGAAATGCTTGCCACGAGTGACAGTGACAAATCCTGGATTGGCGGGGCTTATCCAGCGAAGTATTCATTTACGATCTTGAACTACCCATCCCCGGCCAACATCAACCAGACCCATATCTTCCTGTTGCCGTTGAATGCCATGCTTACCCCAGACACCTACAAATACGTCAACGCTGTTGATTACAGTTACGCGTCTAACGCAGTTTGGTTAAGTGTCGGCCCTGGTCCCAGCGGGGGAACCGCTCTCGTCAGTGTTTTGTGGAAGACTAATAAGCCAAGTGCCAATCCGGATCATACGGCGCTTACGTTCACCAACGTGGGTGTGGTTGGCACATGGACACTGGAATTCGACACTGACAGCACGGGCAAGGTGATCGGGCCGGGACCCAGCACTAACGCCTTCACCATTGCTGATCCGAACATTGATGCTGACTTTGGCAATCCTCTGATTGCTTATTTTGGATTGCAGCCCAACGGGACTGCTGGCGAGGGACAATACGAAGACTGGGCTTCCATCTCGATTACCGGTGTTAATGGCGCAAGTTTAACCGAAGACTTCACCACTGAGCCCACCCGGAATCCGTCCGGCAATTGGACCGAGATAGAGATCGCAAACAGCATAGTGGTTATTACACCCAGTGATGTGCCATCCTACTGGGTGAATTGGACCCTGCCCGCCGCTAATTTTGATATCGGCGCGAAGACCAATCTGTTGACACAGAGTCAGTGGATCAGCCCGGCATATTATAGCGGTTATAGTGATAATGCGGCACCATATGGCGCGGCGACGCAATATGGCGCAAAAATGTGGGTCTTGCTGCCTCCTGACGATCAGCCGACGGCGAATGGAGTACCAGGTGGAGCGAGAGTTCCCGATGCATTCTTCGTGGCTTCAACCAATGTGACATACCCACCATGGAGTCCTTAGAGTCCTTAAGGTGAATGATTGACATAAAAACGGCGTCGGTTTTCCGGCGCCGTTTTTTTATTTCCAAAAACAGCACGCCGGTTTTGACAACCGACTGATAATCAGGTGCTGATGTAATGGCAGGCGCGAAATTGATTGAACTGGAATAAACAACAAACGGCGCCAGTTTCCCGGCGCCGTTTTTTATTGCAAACATGGGGGTCTGATTTGCCAACGAATTGAATATCTGCTACTTTATGATGTGAGTCACAAATTTCGTGCGAAAGCATCATCCCCCAGCGGAAGCCTGCTCTCCCTTCTAGCGGTCATCGGATTTCTTCTTCAGGCCGGGATGGCCGCCGCGCAAAACCTCGCGACCAATCCAGGTTTTGAAACCGGCAACACGACGGGCTGGTTTGCCTTCGGCTCGCCAACGATTTCCGCCCAGACCATCCAGGTCCATTCCGGCAGCTACGCCGGCCTGGTGACGAACCGCACCGCCACCTACATGGGCATCGCCCAGTCGTTTCAGGGAGTCCTTCAGACAAACCAGACCTACAATGTTTCGGCGTGGTTGCGGCTGGTCAGCGGCACCAACCAGACCATGCAGTTGACCATGGAACAAGTGGACGGCAACGGAACAGTTTACCCGTTGGTCGGTTCCGGTTCCGTGTCCACGAATGGTTGGACGCAGCTTGCCGGACAATTTACATTCAATTATTCAGGCATACTCACATCGCTGGTTTTGTATGCGGAGGTGCCGTCCAGCACGAACGCCGCCTTTTATATAGATGACCTGGTGGTGCAGTCGGTAAACACTCCCACCACCAACGGAGCATGCACGGTGGATTGGACAAATGTCTTCCAGCGCATTGACGGCTTTGGCGCGTCATCGGCTTGGGACGGCACTTGGACCACAACCCAGGCCGATATGTTCTTTTCGACGAACACAAGCTCAACCACTTCTTTCGATGGCAGGACGAATTTCACTTTCACCGGCGTTGGGCTTTCTTTGTTGCGCAACCACATTACCTACGCCAGTTCGACTTCAGCGAGCGCGACGCCGACTACGAGCGAAACCACCATTATGCAATATGCCCAGGCTCGCGGCGCACGCGTTTGGAGCACCCCGTGGACCCCGGCGGCCGGGTTCAAGGCGGCCAGCGACATTTATGATTCCGGCCAGGCATTGGACGGAAACCTGTGGGGTGGTCACTATCTTGGCAGCGGGAATAATATTACCAATGTGAATTACGCCAGCCAGCTTGCCAACTATGTTGCCAGTATGGAAACTACTTACAAAATCACCAACTTCTATGCCATCTCCGTCCAAAATGAGCCGGACGCGTTTGTGACCAATTACGAAGCCTGCCAGTGGACCGGGGCGCAGATTCGTGATTTTGTCACCAACCTTTACAGCGCGCTGGTGGCCAAGGGATATGGCTCCACAAAAATTATGATTCCTGAAAGCGAAAACTGGACGGATCCGCAGAATTTGATGGGGCCGACACTGAATGACACCAACGCTACAGCGGTCGTAAGTATCATTGCCGACCATAATTATGTGGCCGATAATAACACTGGCGACACCTCGATTCCTGCGGCGCTTTCAGTTTCCGGAAAGGCCCTGTGGGAAACAGAAGTTGCTCAATTTGGCAGTTATGATGGGAGCATTACCAATGCAGTATATTGGGCAGGAAGAATCCATCTCTTTCTGACGGCAGCCCAGGCGAATGCCTGGCATTATTGGTGGTTGGTGCCTTATGGTAACAGCAATTCAGGCTTGACTGACACGAACGGTATTCCGTCCAAACGCATGTATGCCATTGGGCAGTTTTCCCGGTTTGTCCGCCCGAATTATTACCGCATCAACATTGCTACCAACAGCAGTTCGGCGCAAATCAGCGCTTACAAGGATTCCGCTTCCTCGAACTTTGCCATTGTGGCAATTAATCCCGGTTTGACCAACGTCGTTCAGGTTTTCAATCTCACCAACATGGCGAGCGTTTCCACGGTCACGCCGTGGATTACTTCCGCCACGATGTCGCTCTCCAATCAGACCCCGGTTGCGGTCAGCGGTTCGTCCTTCACCTACACTCTTCCGGCTTTGAGTGTGGTGACCTTTGTTGGACAAGGCACTAACGTCACCTCGTCCGTTGCGACGACGACTTTGACCTTGTCTTCAGCATCCAATCCTTCGACCTACGGCAATACAGTCACTTTCACCGCTACTGTTAAGACCAACAGCGTGGCGGTGGGCGCTGTCAGCGGGGAAACGGTCACGTTCTATAACGGCGCCAACCAGTTGGGCACCGGCACCTTGAACAGCAGCGGTCAGGCCACCTATACCACCACCGCTGCCCAGCTCACCACCGGCACCTGGTCAATCACCGCCGTCTATGCCGGCGACTCCTCCTACGCCGCCAGCACCAATTCCTCCGCTCTCTCCCAAACCGTCAACACCGCCACCTTGACTGCGGGTTTGACCGGCACGGTGAGCAAGACCTATAACAGCACGACGGCCGCCACGCTGGCCTCCGGCAACTACACCCTCTCAGGCACGGTGAGCGGCGACACGGTGACGCTGAACAATCCCACCAGCGGGACATACAACACCAAGAACGCCGGCAGCGGCAAGACCGTGACTGTGACCGGCCTCTCAATTTCCGGCGCTTCAGCGACCAACTACACCCTGGCCAGCACGTCGGTTTCCGTCGCGGTGGGCACAATCACCCAGACCAATATCACCGTGACGGCGGCGGTCAACAGCAGGACCTATGACGGCACCACCGCCGCCACGGCGGTTCCGACCGTCACCTCGGGCAGCGTGCAGAGCGGGGACACCGCCAGTTTCACGGAGACTTACGCCACCAAGACCGTGGGTACGGGCAAGACCCTGACGCCGGCCGGTTCGGTCAGCGATGGGAACAGTGGCAACAACTACAACGTAACTTTGGCCAACAACACCTCCGGTGTGATCACGGCGCGGTCCCTGACCGTGACGGCGACCGGGGTGAACAAAACCTACGACGGCGCCACCAACGCGACGGTGACACTGGCCGACAACCGCGTGTCGGGCGACGTGTTCACGGACAGTTACACCAACGCCAGTTTCAGCGACAAGAACGTGGGCACCGGCAAGACGGTGAGCGTGAGCGGCCTGGCGATCAGCGGGACGGACGCGACGAACTACACCTGCAATACGACGGCGAGCACCACGGCCAACATCACGGCGCAAGCCATCACCGTGACGGCGGCGGCCAACAGCAAGACCTACGACGGCACCACCAACGCGGCGGCCACGCCGACGATCACCTCGGGCAGTGTGCAGACCGGCGATAGTGCCAGCTTCACGGAGACTTACGCCACCAAGACCGTGGGCGCGGGCAAGACCCTGACGCCCGCGGGAATCGTCAGTGACGGCAACAGCGGGACCAATTACAGCTACACGTTTGTTCCCAGCGCGAACGGGACGATTACGGCGGCGACGCTGACCTGCACGGCGAACCCGGCGAACATGATCTACGGGTCGGCGGTGCCGGGCCTGAGCGGTTCGGTGAACGGGTTTGTGGGAAGCGATACGCCGGCCAATGCGACGACGGGGACGTTGACCTTCACGACGGCGGCGACTTCGTCGAGCAGTGTGGGCAGCTACGCCATCAACGGCTCCGGGTTGACAGCGAACAATGGCAATTACGCGTTTGTGCAGGCGGCGGGGAACGCGACGGCCCTGAGCATTCTGCCCTTGGTGACGCCGGCCTTTGCGAATCCGGGGATATCCGTGGGATCCGGGGGTTGGCAGTTGAGTTTCAGCGCCCAGGCTGGACAAAGCTACCAAGTGCTGGCCACCGGCGATCTGACGCTGCCCGTGGGCCAGTGGACGCTGGTGACCAGTGGGACGTTTGGATCAGGCCCGGTGACCATTACTGACAGTTCAGCCACCAATCTGGCGCAACGGTTCTATCGAATCGTTTCACCGTAAAATTGTTCGAAAGCTTGATAACCGCATCCAACTTGGATCCTGTCGTGTTGTAAATCTAGTCAGGTCAGGTTAAATCTAAAACTAAAAACGTATGAAAATAACTCCTATTCTTAATAGAATGAAAATTGCCTGTTTGGCTTTGGCTGCAATCGGTTTCACCGCAGGTAGTTCTCAGGCACAAGTGATAATCGGCGACTGGCAAAGCAGCATGGCTGAAGGATGATATAATAATTCTGGCGGTCTGTCAATTACAGATCCCTCCAACACCGGCGAATACAGCTTTGTGAATGCGGGCGTACCTGGTTTCACTCAGAGTCTGCAAATAAATCAATCAGGGTATGGCTCAACTCTAGAACTTAATTTAACAACCATACCGGCCGATATATCAGGTTTTCTCAACAACCATTTATTGTCGTTCACGTTTGGCGTTCCAGCTTCTGCATCGACCTCAGGGTATTCACAGGTTTATGCGATGACGATCAACGCCCCAGGTTATGGATATAATAACATACCTTGGACGAGCACGACATCAGTTGATATCGCTGGCACCGACAACAATTCGAGCGGGATGCCCAACTACTATTGGGGGCCTGCAGGTTCGCTGCGAGCGGAAACAGTAACGTTCGACTATTCAAGTATTCTGCCTGCGATTCAGGCTGGTGGGTACAGTTACCTACAGTTGCTCTTTACTTTCAACAACGGCGGTGGTGCACCCACGGAAATGTTCATGAATGATGTGGTTCTGTCTGGTGGTCCTGTCCCGGAACCTTCCACTTTGGCATTGATTGGCCTTGGTGCCGCTGGGTTGCTGGTGGTTCGTCGCCGCAAATAACTGGGCTTTTGTTGATCTCAACGGCCGCTGCCGAAAGGTGGCGGCCGTTTGCTTTTGAGAAACAGCTTCAGGAACGCTTGGCTTGGACACCAAGTTCAGTCATCCGATCCGCTTCCACCGCATCCAGATTGGACCGTGATGTTAATAAAATTTGTCACCGGTTGGGAAATGGGTTAAATTACACCATACCAAGGAGAGTAATGAAAGGTTTTTATCGAACGCGGAACACGATTGTGCTGCAGTAGAAAATTTCAGTTGCCGGCTGGTCACATAAAAATTTACCCCAATGAAAATGTACTTAAAGATTCGGACAGGTTTGGGGGTTGGTTTTTTGGCACTGACAGTGTCAGCCCTGTCGGGCCGGGCGCAAACCTGCATCGTGAACTGGACCAACGTGTACCAAAGGATAGACGGCTTTGGCGCTTGTTCGGCGTGGCAGGGTACTTGGACCACGAAGGAGGCCGATTTGTTCTTTTCCACCAATACTGGCATTTCTTACACCGATAGCAAAGGCACCAACGGAACCTATAATGGCATCGGCCTGTCCCTGTTGCGCAACCACATTACCGCCGCCAGTTCACCTTCAGCGACCGCCATACCATCCACGTCTGAAACCACCATTATGCAGTATGCCCAAGCCCGTGGCGCCAAGATATGGAGCACGCCGTGGACTCCGGCGAACGGCCTAAAGGATAACAATAATTCGATCGGTGGTAATTTCCTGTCGGCCAGCAACCAGGCCTATGCGAGTCAGTTGGCCAACTATGTGTATAGCATGAAGACCACCTACAACATTACAAACTTTTACGCCATCTCCATCCAAAACGAGCCCAATGCGACTGTGAACTATGAATCCTGTCATTGGAGCGCTCAACAATTTCATGACTTTGTTCCCTACCTTCGCAATGCGCTGGTGGCCAAGGGAGTGGGGTCAACCAAAATCATCCTGCCCGAAGACGAATTTTGGGAGACGAACTACTACACAACCGCCATGTCCGATTCGTCGGTTGCGACGAATGTGGACATTGTCGCCGACCATAATTATAACAATTCAGGACAACCGGCGGTGCCAATGCCTCTTTATAGCAACACAAATGCGGCACTTTGGGAGACCGAAGTCATGACGACTGATGCTTTCGATGCAAGCATCGCCAATGGGATGACCTGGGCCGCCCGGATTCATCAGTTCATGACTGTGGCTCAAGTGAACGCCTGGCATTATTGGTGGTTGATTTCCCAGAATGCGGACAACGAAGGGCTTACGGATAACTCTTCCCAAACCACCCCTGTTCTTGCCAAGCGCATGTTCGTGCTCGGCCAATGGAGCCGATTTGTGCGGCCGGGCTATTACCGGATCGACGCCACCACTACCGGCAGCGCCTCGATCACCGCCTTTAACAACACCAACTCGGGCAACTTTGCCATTGTAGCCATCAATAACACCGGCAGCGCCATCAGTCAGACGTTCAATCTTAGCCATTTCCCCGGCACCGTCAGTTCCGTGACGCCGTGGATTACTTCCGCCACGCTGTCGCTCTCCAATCTAACGCCCGTCGCGGTCAGCGGTTCCACGTTCACCTACACGCTGCCGGCCCAGAGTGTGGTGACGTTTGTCGGACAAGTGGTTCCCAACGCGCCATCAGTAAAAACCACCGTTGGTTTGATCGCCAGCAGTAATCCTTCGACCTATGGTAATGCGGTAACCTTTACCGCCACGGTTCAGACCAATAGTGTGGCGATTGGCGGCATCAGCGGGGAAACCGTTGCTTTCTACGACGGGGCCGTCCAATTGGGCACCGGAACGTTGAACAGCAGTGGTCAGGCCGCTTATGCCACGAGCGCCGCTCAACTCTCTGCGGTCACCAACTCCATCACCGCCAGGTATGGCGGGGATGCCGTTTACATTGGCAGCACCAATTCACCCGCTTTGTCACAAATCGTAAACAAAGCGACGCTGACGGCGGGATTAACCGGAACGGTGAGCCGGAACTACAATGGAACAACGGCCGCCACGCTGGCGGGGGGCAACTACACCCTGCCCGGCGTGGTGAGCGGCGACACGGTGACGCTGAATAATCCGACGAGCGGGACTTACGACACCCGGAACCAGGGCAGTGGCAAGACGGTGACCGTGACCGGCCTGGCGATTTCAGGCGCATCTGCGACCAACTACACTTTGTCGAGCACCTCGGTCTCGGGAGCCGTTGGCACGATCAACAAGACCAACATCACCGTGACGGCGGCAACCAACAGCAAGCCCTACGACGGGACGACCAACGCGGCGGCCGCGCCGACGATCACCTCGGGCAGTGTGCAGACCGGCGATAGTGCCAGCTTCACGGAGACTTACGCCACCAAGACCGTGGGCACGGGCAAGACCCTGACGCCCGCGGGAATCGTCAGTGACGGCAACAGCGGGACCAATTACAGCTACACGTTTGTTCCCAGCGCGAACGGGACGATTACGGCGGCGACGCTGACCTGCACGGCGAACCC
>JBEKXN010000063.1:0-7529 GCA_049511835.1 Verrucomicrobiota bacterium
TCTTTCCAATTTACGGAGCAGCGGCACGAACCGCGTCATGCCCAGCGTGGCGCTCGCGCCCGCGCAACTGTGCGCCACGCGGCGGACATCTTCGGCTTTGTTCGCGCGCACGGCGGCTTCCAGTTGCGCCAATTGCTGGCTGGTCTGTTTGAGAAACAAGTCAACCAATTCGCGCAAACCGTTCGCGTCACCGTCGGTCAAATCGTTCAAGATGTCCATCTCCACCGGCGGTTCTTCAACGGCGGGCGCGGGCGTGTCGGCTTTGGGCGCCGGCACAGGTGCGGGCGCACTGGTTTTGGCCGTCGGCACAGGTGCGGGCGCGCTGGCTTTGGCCGTCAGCACAGGCGCAGGCGCGTCGGCTTTGGCCGTCAGCACGGGCGCAGACCCATCGGCTTTGGTTGCCGGCGCGGCCGGTGCCGCCGGAGTCGCTTGCGGACCCCAGCGTTCGACGATGGCGCGAAGGTCTTTCGGGAGGATTGGTTTGGAGAGATAATCGTCCATGCCGGCGGCCAGGCATTTTTCACGGTCACCCTGCATTGCCTGCGCGGTCATGGCGACAATAATGATGCGCGATTGGTAATTCGGATGCGCCACGGCGTCCTTCTGTCGTTCGCGAATGGCGCGCGTGGCTTCCAAACCATCCATTTCTGGCATCATCACGTCCATGAAAATCAAATCATACGGCTTTTTATCCAGCGCGTCGAGTGCTTCGCGTCCGTTTGTGGCGAGATCGGGTTGATAGCCGATTGTTTGCAAAATACGCGCGGCGACCTTTTGGTTTATGGCGTTGTCGTCGCACAAAAGGATGCTCAAGGGCAATCGCTCGGTGAGGGGTTGTCCCGGTTTCGATGTCGGTTGCTGGCGCGCGGCGACTTTCGGACTGAGCAGGGCGTGAACGAGCACTTCGCAAAGCTGCGCCGGTTTGACGGGTTTGTTGACCGTGTGGGCGAACACGATGTGCGTGCTGCCGGGCGCATCCGAGTGCAGGCCCAACGGCATGAGCAGCACCAGCGGCATCATCGCCGCGCCGGGCAATTTGTGAATTTCCATGGCCAGCGCGAGGCCGTCCATGCCGGGCATTTGCAAATCCAGGACGCCCAGATCGTATTGTTCACCCTTTTTAAGCCATTCGAGGGCCTGCTGCGGACCTTCGGCGCTGTACGGAACCATTCCCCATTTGGCCGCCTGCTCGGCAATCACACGGCGGATGGTGGCGTTGTCGTCCACAATCAAAAGCCGCAAATCAGCGAGTTTGGATTGAGGTCCCACCAGGGCAAACGGCGCCGACTGCGCTTCGGCCTGAAAATTGATGGTAAAATGGAACGTCGAGCCCGCGCCGGGCGAACTCTCGGCCCACATTTTGCCGCCCATCAATTCGACGAGTTGTTTGCTGATGGCCAGACCCAGGCCCGTGCCGCCATAGTGCCGCGCGGTCGAGGCATCCCCCTGCGAGAAGGGTTTGAACAACCGCTCCAGCCGTTCGGGCTGAATGCCAATGCCCGTGTCGCGCACGGAAAAATTCAGGTGCAGCAGCGAATTGTTCCGCGCTTCATCCGGTTTTAGCGAGAGCAATTTGACCTGAACGAGCACATCGCCTTTTTCAGTGAACTTGATGGCGTTGCTCAAGAGATTGGCGAGCACCTGCCGCAACCGCAGTGAATCGCCCTCGACGGTCACCGGAATTCCATCGTCCATCTGATACGCCAGATCGAGATTTTTTCCAAAGGCACGCGCGGCCTGCAGGTCAAGCGCATCCTCCACGCAGGTGCGCAGGTTGAATGGCCGCGAGTCCAGTTCCAGTTTCCCCGCTTCGATTTTGGAAAAGTCAAGAATGTCGTTGACGATGGCCAGCAGCGATTCACTGCTGGTATGAATCGTTTCGAGGTAGCTGCGCTGCTCGGCGGTCAGCGGCGTTTCGAGGAGCAGGCTGACCATGGCGATGACGCCGTTCATCGGCGTGCGAATCTCGTGGCTCATGGCCGCCAGAAAATCGGATTTGGCGCGCACGGCCGCCTCGGCGGCCAGACGGGCCTCGGTCAAATTGTCGTTGTGCCGGCCCAGGTCATCGTGCCGGCGCTTCGTTTCCAGCAGGGCGCGCAAGCGCGCGCGAAATACCAGGGCTTCAAACGGCTTGTCCATGCAATCGCACACGCCAAGGTCGTACGCGCGCAATTTGTCCACCGTGTTGTCCTCATCGGTAAGCGCGGTGACGAGCGTGAAGGTTGCCGGCGGATTTTCCTGGAGCTGGCGCAGGAATTCAAAGCCCTCCTCATTTGACGACACCAAATCAACCAGCACCACATCCATCGGACTGGCCCGAAGAAATTGAAGCGCTTCAACGGCACGGCGTTCCAGGGCGAAGGCGATGTTGTCCGCATGCAGCGCATTGGACAACGTCGCCAACAGTTTTGGGTCGTTGCTGACCAACAGGATCTGGAATGCCGGCTGACTCATGATTCAAAATTCAACATTTTGTTAAAAAGGCAGCATGAAGCATTCCTTAGTAGACAAGATTCCCTACATTTAGCCAATCCGATTTTTAATGTAAAAAATGCCCGGTTTGGAAAGAAACATTGCTGGCGCGCGCCGGTGGCGATAAACTTCCGCCATGCTCCAAACGGTGCTCGACGCCGACCCCGTGGGTGACGCGACCTCTTTTCGCGACACGCACCTCGCCGCGTATCGCTTCATGCTGCTGGCGCGCATGTTGGACGACAAATGTGCCGGCCTCTACCGCGCCGGCAAAATTCATGGCGGCGTTTTTATTGGCCGCGGGCAGGAAGCCTTGAGCGTTTCCGTCGGTTTGTCGTTGAAAAAGAGCGACGTGTTCGCACCGTTGATCCGCGACACGGCCGGACGGCTGGCATTTGGCGAACCGGTGGTTGACGCCGTGCGGACGTATCTGGGTTCCGTGCTCGGCCCGATGCGTGGCCGCGACGGCAACGTTCATCGCGGCCGACCGAAGGAAGGTTATTTGCCGATGGTCAGCCATCTCGGCGCGATGATTTCCGTCGTGAACGGCACGCTGTTCGCCCGCCGCATGAAGGGCGTCCTGGGAACCGTCGGGGCGGCGTGCGTCGGCGACGGCGCCAGTTCCACCGGCTCGTTTCATGAAGCGCTCAACCAGGCCGCCGTGGAAAAACTGCCCCTGGTTTTGGTCCTGGCCAATAATCAATACGCCTACTCCACCCCGACCGCGCGCCAGTTTGCCTGCCGTGATCTGGCCGACAAGGCCGTTGGTTACGGCGTTGAAGTCCAATCGGTGGACGGCACGGATTTGACCGCGTGCTTGAAAATTGTCGGAGACGCTGTCGCCCGCGCCCGCGCCGGCCGCGGCCCGCAACTGGTCATTGCCACGCTGCTCCGCCTTTGCGGTCACGGCGAACACGACGACGCCAGTTACATTGATCCGAAATTAAAGGCGTCGCCGGTCGGGCGCGACTGTTTGAAAGTCGCCGAGGAACACCTGCTCCGCCAAAAATGGGCGGACGCCGCGGTGTTGAGCGCATTGCGCGGCGAGGTGGTCCGTGAAATCGAGGAAGCCGTCGCCCAGGTCCAACGCGAACCCGCGCCCGATCCGTTTACCGAGGACTGGCGCGCGATTTCAACCGCGCATTTGAACGAAGGGCAGGAGAAATGAATCATGAATGAAGAATTAAAAAACACTGCCACGTTGTGCGCAGGATTTGTTGCTTCATTCAGGTGCAACTTGACACTGTTCTTAATTGGGGACCGGAAAGTCCCCAAAACCCGCAGACAAGAATGTCTGCGCCACGTAGCGCAGGCTTTCCAGCCTGCGGGTTCTGGCATCTTTACAGATGCCAGTCCTCGCGGGACCGAATCGGCGGCTCAAGAGCAGTATCAAGCTGCACCTTCTTCATTTTATCTTCTGCCTGCTGCATTTTACCGGCCATGAGCATCACCTATCTCGAAGCCATCCGCGAAGCGCAGGCTCATGCGTTGCGCGACGACCCGCGGGTGTTCATTTACGGGCAGGACATCGGCGCGTTCGGCGGTGCGTTCAAGGCCACGAAAAATCTGGCAAAGGAATTTCCCGGGCGCGTGATTGATTCGCCCATCAGCGAGGACGCGATGGTCGGTCTGGCCGTCGGCGCGGCGATTGAAGGCATGCGGCCGATCATCGAAATGCAGTTCGCGGACTTTTCCACCGTTGGTTTCAATCAGATTGTCAATCAGGCCGCGACGCTTTTCTGGCGCACGCAGGTCCCCTGCCCGATCACCGTGCGGCTGCCCTTCGGCGGCACGTCCGGCAGCGGGCCGTTTCACAGCCAGAGTCTGGAGACGATTTACGCGCATTATCCCGGCCTGGTGGTGTTGACGCCGGCGACCGTTGAAGATGCCTACAGCATGTTGCTCGAAGCGGTGGCGATTGACGATCCGGTGATTTTTTGCGAGCACAAATTTCTTTACTACCACCTCAAGGCCGAAAAATTGCCGAGCGAGGCGCTGCCCGTCGGCAAAGCCCGCATCGCGCGCGAAGGCCGCGACATGACCATCGTGGCCTACAGCGCCATGGTGCATGAGGCCCTCGAAGCCGCCGCCGAACTCGTCCCGGAAGGCTGGGAAATTGAAGTGGTGGATTTGCGGTCGGTGAAACCACTCGACACGGACACCGTGATGGCCAGCGTCGCGCGCACGGGGCGTTTGCTTTGCGTGGGTGAAGCCTGGCCGTGGGGAGGCGTGACGGCGGAAGTCATTGCCCGGGTCACGAGCGAAGGATTTGGTTTGCTCGACGTGCCGCCGCAACGGCTCAACGCCAAGGACACGCCGGTGCCGTATCATCCCAATTTGTGGACCGCGCACCGCCCCACCGCGCGCGCCGTCGCCGGCGCCGCGCGCAAATTGCTCCGCTTGTAAAAATGATTACGTTCAACAACACGAGAATGGAAAATGGAGGATTGAGAATGGCATTTCTCCGCCATCTTCCATCTTCCATCTCCCATCTTCGCTTTTAACATGCCTTCCATTCCCATCATCATGCCGCAACTGGGCGAGTCCATCGCCGAGGCCAACATCATCAACTTCCTCGTCCAGCCCGGCGATACCGTCGAAGCCGACCAGGATTTGATCGAAGTCGAGACGAACAAGGCCAACATGAACGTGACTTCGCCCTGCCGCGGGCGCATTGAAAAATTCACCGCGCAACTGAACGAAAGCTACGCCGTCGGCGTGGTGCTCGGCCATATCGAGGCGACGCAGGAAGAAGCGGCGCGATTGGGGTTTGACGTTCCCGCGCCGGCAAAAACCGGCGACACCGACCGCATTACCGCGCCGGACGGGAACGGCGGCAGGAACCGCGTTCAACCGACGGTGCGTGGATTGCCGGTGCCGGCGAACGCGGCCGGCGCGAGCTACCTTTCGCCGCGGCTCAAGGCGCGCATGAATGAACTCGGTTTGCACGCCGCTGATCTCGCGGGCGTGGCCGGCAGCGGCGCGGCGGGCCGCGTGACCGTTGAGGATTTCGAAA
Organism: Verrucomicrobiota bacterium; assembly: GCA_049511835.1. Taxonomy (GTDB): domain Bacteria; phylum Verrucomicrobiota; class Verrucomicrobiia; order Limisphaerales; family UBA11358; genus UBA11358. Next base: position 5,489 of record JBEKXN010000063.1, read on the forward strand.
GATTCATCGCGCACCTTGAAAAGCAAAAGATAACCCCGGCGTCGTCCATGCGCGTGACGGTGGCCGACGCGATGCGCCGAAGCTGGACCCGCCCCATTGCACATGTCGGTCTGCCGGTCTGTCTCGATCCGCTTTTTGCCTATCGCAAAGTCACCCGGCCCAAACCCGGGCCGGCGCTTTGCTGCCTGCGCGCGCTGGCGGTGGCGCTGGCGGAAAACAGCGCTCCCGCCGGCCGGCTGGTGGGAAATAAAATTGTGCATCCCTCTTCGATTGACATCGCGTTCGCCGTCGAAGCTGAGGAAGGCGTGCTGGTTCCCGTCATTCGCCGCGCGGACAAACAGACGCTGAAGGAGTTGATCGGGCCTTACAACGAACTGGTCGAGCTGGCGCGGCAACGCAAGCTCCCGCCGGAAGTGACGGGCGGTTCCGTTGCCACCGTGACGAATTTCGGCACGTTCGGGCTGACCTGGGCGACGCCCATCCCATTGCCGGAACAATCGCTGGTGCTCGGAATCGGCGCCGCCCGGCGCGTGCCGAGTTGGAGTGTAAGCAAAAACCAGTTCGTGCCGGTGATGGAAGCGAACCTTACTTTGAGCTTCGATCATCGCGTGATTGACGGCGGTGCGGCCGGGCGGATGCTCATGCGTATCGCGGATTTGATTACCCACCCGGACCAGTTGTGATGGGAGGGCCGGCATTTTGCCGGTCCGTTTTTTTACTTGGGAACGGCGACACGCCGTCCCTCCCAATTTCTAATTATTCTCCGTCTTGAACGTTGCGACGATGGGCCGGTGGTCGGAGGCGACGCCCCAATTCGGAATCGTCAGCGCGTAAGTTTCATTCGTCACCCAATCACGTACCAGGGCCGGACTGAGCAAGATGTAATCAATCCGGCTGTAGGTGTCTTCCACGCCGTAGTAATGCGTCCACGTGACGTTGCGCGGCTCGAAACGCGGGACTTCGTTCGGTTCGTTGTCGCCGTTGTGCTCGGCCGGGCGCGTGTCGGTAAGCCTGAATTTTCCGCGTCCGATGATTTCTTTTGTGGAATCGGAGTTTTTCACGTTGTTGAAATCGCCGAGCACGATCAGTCTGGCGTTTGCGTCGGCCTTGAAATGTTCATCCACGATGCCGCGCAGGATTTTAGCCTCCTGGAGACGCAATTGGGCCTCGTCGGCTTCGGGCACGGGCCGGCGCGATTTCAAGTGCGCGGCGATGAGGGTGAAGGTGAAATTCGTCGCGGCCTGAATGTCCACCTCGGCAAAACCGCGGCTGACGGGAAAGCGGCGGCCATCGAGCAGGAAGTCGTCATTGGTGTGCGGGCGGCAGGCAACAATGGGCAGCCGGCTCAATACGGCCACGTGAATGTTCGTGTCCCAGCCCTGCACGTGTTCCCAGTAAGGAAAATCCAGGCCCTTGGCTTTGAGCGAATCGCGCAATTCCATGAGGGCGTTGGTGCTGCCCATTTCTTCCAGGGCGATGACGTCGGGATTCAGCGCGCAGATGCTTTCGCAGATCTTGGCCCTGGCTTTGGCGGATTTCGGGTGCGGACGCGATTCGGTCGGCTGGTCGAGGTAATTTTCGACGTTGTAAGTGGCAACGCGAAATGTTCCGGCGGCAAAGGAAACTGAACAAAACAACGCAACCGTCAGACTGACGAACGGAAATGAAAAACGTTTGAGCATGGATTGGTTCGGGCAAGGTTAAACTTTCATTTTTGCCTGTCCAGATGCGTTTTGTTTTTCACGAGAGAACACTTTTGCCGGATTTCGTGAACCTGCCGTTGTTTTCTGTGTCGTAAAGCAATAATGGCATCTTGACGTTCATTGACCCCAAGATAATCTCCCCCTTACATGTTTACCAACAAGCACCGATTCCCAATTTCTTGCCTGACGTTGGCAGCAAGTCCTTTGACCAGGATTTCGCGAAAGGTTTCGGCAAGGCATTGCCGGCAGACTTGGCTCGCCTTTTTTCTCGCGGCCATCACGATTTCGTGTGATGGGAAGCACCAGTCGCAAAATGGGGAGTCAAAGCCGAAGCGTTT
>JBEKXN010000064.1:0-6508 GCA_049511835.1 Verrucomicrobiota bacterium
CAGACAGCGGAATTTGAAAATCCCAATTACCTCTCGAATCCGGCCAACCGCTGCTATTTCTGCAAGCACGAATTGTTCGAGCAACTGGCGCCGATTGCGCGCGCGGAAAAATTCGCGGTGATTGCCTACGGCGAAAACGCCAGCGACAACGGCGATTTCCGTCCGGGCGCGCAGGCGGCAGTGGAATTTCAGGTGCGCGCGCCGCTCAAGGAAGTTGGTTTGACGAAATCAGAAATCCGCGAGTTGTCGGCCCAGCTTGGTTTGCCGACGGCGGACAAACCGCAAATGGCCTGTCTCAGTTCGCGCATCCCCTGCGGCGAGCCGGTGACACCGGAAAAGCTGCGGATGATTGAAGCGGCGGAATATGTCCTGCGCGATCTGGGCTTTCACGACGTGCGGGTCAGGCACCATGAACTGAGGGGGGCGGGTGACGCGTGGCGGGTGACGGGAATAGACTCCCCCGCCACCCGACACCCGTCACTTGTCACTCATCTCGCCCGCATTGAGCTTGGGCCGACGGAAATTCCGCGGTTTTTGGAGAACGGCGTCACGACGAAAGTGGCCGGGGCGCTGAAAAAAATCGGCTACGCGCACGTGACGCTGGATTTGCAGGGCTACCGGCGCGGCAGTGTCAACCAGGCGCCGGTCAAAGGCGCGTGAAACTTTTGGCCGGCAACGGTTTTAAACAGGGGGACTATGCCGCAGTTTTCCTACAGGGCGCGCCGCCGCAGTGGCGAATTGGTGGAGGGCGTTTTAGACGTGGCCGACCGCTCGGCGGCGGTCGTGCAAATCGAACGCCTCGGACTTTTCCCCGTCGCGGTGGACACGGCCAAGGCCGGCACAGTGAACGGCACTCCACGCGCGGGAAAAGGTGTGGATTTGATGGCGTTCCTGCCGCCGACGCTACGTGCCCAGCTTTCACAAAAACGCAAGCCCAAGTTGCAGGAACTGGCGACGTTCACCCAGCAACTGGCGAACCTGCTGCAATCCGGCATGCCGCTCACGGTGGCGTTGAACAGCATGACGCATCTGGAGTCGAAGGGCATTTCCGCCGAGGTGAGCCGCGAATTGAAACAGGAGGTAACCGAGGGCAGAAGCTTGTCCGACGCCATGGCCAGGCAGCCGCGGGTGTTTTCGGATTTGTATATCAACATGGTCCGGGCGGGCGAACAAAGCGGTTCGCTGGTGGAGGTGCTGCGGCGCATGGCGAATCACTTCCAGCAGTTTGCCGAGGTGCAGGCGAAATTCTCCTCGGCGCTGATTTATCCGGCCATCGTGGTTTGCATGGGCATATTGCTTGTTGCGTTCTTCATGATTGTCATGATGCCGCAATTTACGATCATTTTTAGCGGCTTTAATATCCCGCTGCCGCTGCCGACGCGCATGTTGATCGGATGCAGTCAATTTCTCATCGGTTATTGGTGGTTGCTCGGATTGGTCATCATCGTCGCAATCATTTTATTCATACGCTTCAAGGCCAGCGAAGCCGGCGGGCGGAAGCTGGACGAATGGAAAATGAAGGCGCCGGTAATCGGCAAGGTGATTAATTTGAATTTGTTCGGACAATTTGCGCGGACACTCGGCACGTTATTGCAAAACGGCGTTCCAGTTTTGACGGCGCTGAAAATCACGGAACAGGTCCTGCCCAACCGCCTCATCCGGGAGGCCGTTGCCAAAACGCGCGAGGCGGTCACGGACGGCAAGACGCTCGCTCAGCCGCTGGCGCAGAGCAAACTGTTTCCGCAACTGATGGTTGACCTGGTGCGCATCGGCGAGGAAACGGGCGACGTGCCGGGCGCATTAAATAATCTGGCGGACACTTATGAAGGTGAACTGGCCATCGCGTTGCGTTTGATGACGCAACTCCTTGAGCCGGTGTTGATCCTCTTCATGGGAGCCATCGTGGCCTTTCTGCTGTTGAGCATTTTCCTGCCGCTGTTCCGGCTGATTTCGGCAATCCGTTGAGCTTGGCAATGAAAATGGCGACGGTCAAAAAAACACATCCGCGCGGGGCGTTCACGCTGATTGAAATCATGATCGTCGTGGCCATCATCGGCCTCATCGCGGCGATGGGCGTGCCCGCCATTCTTCAGAATTTCCGCAAGGAGGGGATGCGCAAAGCGGTGAGCGACGTCATAGACATGTGCAGTGACGCGCGGGCGCGGGCGATTCTTCGCGGGCGAACCAGCGAAGTTGTTTTTCATCCGGCTGAAAAGCGGCTGGAAACAGCCGACGCGCCGCTGGACGAATCGCAGACGCCGCCGACGGGAGCGCCCGGGAACAATTCCGGAACACCGCCACCAACGCACTCGCCGTCGAACCCAAAAGGGCCGGTGGTGCTGCCGGACAACGTGGACATTGCGATGCTCGACATCAACCTGCTCGACTTTGGCGCGTCGGACGTGGCGCGCGTGCGCTTTTTCCCGAATGGCACGTGCGACGAACTGACACTGGTGCTGCACTCCGGTGACGAGTGGCAAAAAATCAGGCTGGAATTTTCCACCGCCCTGGCGTCGGTCTCACCGGTGACCCAATGAGAACGGAATCAAAAAACGGCCGGCGGCGGGCACGCGAACTGCGGGCGTTCTCGTTGCTGGAGGTGATGATCGCCATCGGCATTTTTTCCATGGCCGTCTTTGCGATTTTGGGACTGGTGTCCAGCTCGCTCGAATACGCGCGCCGGCTGCAGCGTCCAATGGTGGACGCAGGCGCGGTGGCGGGTGAATTGTCGCTGACCAACCAACTGGTCGAAGGTTTGGAATCGGGGGATCTCAGCGACTTCCTCGGCAAGGAATATCAGGGCTATAAATGGACGTACGCCGTTTCGGAGGTGCAATCGAACAAGCTCTTCCAGGTGGATTTCATCGTGCAAAGCCCGGATGCCGGAAAACCGGTCATCTCAAAAATGAGCACTCTGTTTTATCGCCCCCAATCCCCGGCGGGCAGTCTTGATGGAGCAACGACCGCCAGATGAATACCGAAAACCCATCCCGTTGCCGCGCCTTCACGCTGGTTGAAATCATGGTTGCCCTCGCGATTTTCTGCATGATCGTGGCGGCGATTTACTCGACCTGGACACTCCTTTTGCGCGCGTCGAGGACCGGACTGGAGACCGCTGCACAAGCCCAGCGCGAGCGCATCGCCGTGCGAACGATTGAAGATTCGCTCACGTGCATCCAGTCATTTCAAGCCTCCATGCAATATTACTGTTTCTTTGTCCAAAACGGCGACCAGCCCATGCTGAGTTTCACGGCGCGGGTGCCGGAAATTTTTCCGCGCAACGGGCGGTTTGGCGACTTTAATTTGCGGCGGCTCACTTTCACGGTCGAACCCGGCCCGGATGCGACCGGCTCGGAAAAGGACCTGGTCTTGCGGCAAAATCCGATTCTCATGGACGTGGATGGGGATGAACAACATTACCCGCTTGTGCTGGCGAGCAACGTGAAGGATTTCGTCGTCGAGTGCTGGGACACGAACACGATGCAGTGGGACGATGAATGGGTCAGCACCAACTCCATTCCGCCGATGGTGCGGGTCAGCCTCCGGCTCGGCGGCAACGCCGATTCCGGCAGCGCGGCAACCCTGGCCATCACGCACCTCGTTGCTTTGCCGTCTAGCACGATGCCGACCGTTGTGCAAATGCCGAGAGGCGGTGGCGGCGGACCGAACATCAATCCCAATGCCAACCCGAACGGAAATAACCCGAATGGAAACCAGCCAAATCAAAACAACCCGAATTATCAATCCACCCAGCCCTTTTCCCAACCAGGACGGCACCCATGAAAATCCGCACCTGCCACAACTCCGACGGCATTGCGCTCATCATGGTGATGTGCGCCATTTTCGTGCTGTCAGCCCTGGCCGCGAAGTTCGTGCTTTCCATGAAAGTCGAGACCCGGCTCGCACAAAATGCGGATTCGGAGCAGCAGTTGCTTTGGCTTGGCCGTTCCGGCGTGGAACTGGCGCGTTACGTTTTGTCGCAGCAACTGACCATTCCGAACGAACCCTACGATTCGCTGAACCAAAAATGGGCCGGTGGATCAGGCAGTCTGGCCGAATCCAACAGCGTGTTGTCGTCCCTCTCGCTCGATAATTATCCGGTCGGCGACGGAACGGTTTCGATCAAAATCGTTGACCTCGAACGCAAGGTGAACATCAACACCGCCATCTACCCCGCCAACAGCCAGATGATTCTGCAGGCGCTCACGCTCATGGGCGTGGACGCGAACGACATTTCCGTGGTTTCCGACTCGATTTTGGACTGGATTAGTCCGGCTGGCCCGCCACGGGTCGCCGGCGCGGAGAGCGATTACTATCAAGGTCTCGCCGTGCCTTACTACGCCAAAAACGCGCCGATTGACGACTTGTCCGAACTGCTGCTCGTCAAAGGCGTCACGCCGGAAATGTATTGGGGCAGCAACGCGACGAATCACGCGCCCTCGGTCTTCCAACATAAACTCGGTTTGGGCACCGCGCCCGGTCAAACGCCCGATTATCCGTTCGGGCTGGTGGAAATTTTTACGCCGTTTTCTTCCGGGAAAATCAACGTCAATACCGCCGATGCGAACGTCTTGCAAATGATTCCCGGCGTGGACAACGTCACCGCCGAAAACATCATAAAAATGAGGTCCGGACCTGACGGCGTGGATGGCACGGAGGACGACATTCCCTTCCAAAACGTCGGACAGCTTGCCGCCGCTGGCCTCAACCAGCAATTCGCCTCGCAACTCGGCGGCGTTTGCACCGTGCGCAGCTTTACGTTTGAAGTTCATGTCACCGCGCAAATCGGCGACTACAAACGCGAATACGTCGCCATCCTCGCCCGCAATTCGGGGACGGACATTCAAGTTTTGAGCTTTTACTGGAAGTGATTTTTGCAGCGGCGGTCCATGACCGTCACCGAACCGGCCGTCGCTCACAGAGCGCCGCCACAGATCAGTGTTGAATTTGCAGGGCCGCCCGTTATTGTTTCGCCATGCGCCGGCTTTTGGTGATTTCGCTTTTGCTCGGTTCGCTTTCGGCAACGTTCGCGTCCGACGCCGCCAGCGGCCGGGTCGTCAAAGTCCTGCCGCTGCTCCTCGACCTCAAGGGCCACGACGCGGTTTCGCCGAGTCTTTACGACCGCGACGCCTACCAGGTTTATCTGCGCCAGCATACCAACGAAATTTCCGCCATCCGCTTCGACGTTTTGTGGAAAGCGTCGAACGCCAAAGGCGCAAAATTGAAATTGCGCGTTGAACTCCGTGGTATTGGCCCAGGCGGTTTGCCGCGTCAAACCACGCTGGAACAATCCGTCACGCCCGGATTTTTCCGCCGCTGGACTTCGTTGACTTTGGACGGCGCGGACTATAAAAATTCCGGCGAACTCACCGCCTGGCGCGCCACGCTGTGGTCGGATGACCATCTGCTCGGCGAGCAAAAATCGTTTTTATGGTGAACACCGCGCAACCTTTGGTCGTGATGTTTGGCTTCGCCCGGCCCGGCGCGGAGGCGGCAACCCGGCAGGCATTTCCATGGTAGCCATCAAAATAATCTGCGGTTGCGGTCAGAAATACGCCTTCAACGTGTATCCGTTGAATGGCCGGATGCCGGCACCCATTCAATGTCCCGTTTGCGGCATGGACGGCACCGCGGTTGCCAATGAAGCTATTGCACGCACCCTCGGCGCACAGCCCGTGCCTCCTGCGCCTCAATCCGTGCCCGCCCTCAATAATCCGGCGGTGATGGAGGGCAAAAAGGGCAGCCGGAAATGGTGGCAACACCTCCTGGCCGGATGGCGCGGTTCACGGCTGATCGCATCCACCGGAGCCGCTGGAAGCGAATTGCCAGTTCCAAACGATGTCTGGCGGCAACGTGCGCTCATGGCGGAACTGCGCGCGGAGCAGGCCCAGGCCGCTGTCGGTGCCAGCCTCGCGCCCCATCTCGCCCAGGCGCTCAAGGAAGCGTTGGTTCAGGAACTGGCCGTCCAGCGAAGAGAATTGCTTCAGGCGCAGCAAATCGCCGCTGCGGAACTTGCACAGTTGACGCACCACCTGGACGAATTGCGGGTGCCCATACAAGAACGGTTGCGCTCTTACGAAATGCGAATTCAGGAACTCGAAAAAGAACTTGCTGCCAGAAACGAGGAAAATCGCGAACTGCTGAAACTTAAAATCGACATGTTGCGCCACCAGCTTGAAGTCGAGAGCCCGCGCAACCGGATGGAATTCAACTGAGGCTACGCGGCGGCCTTTTCATCCGGCGCTTTTTTCTCCTGCGTGCGCAAGGCCTGTTCGTAACAGTGCAACGCTTCGTCATAACGCGCCATGCGGTTGAACAGGCCCCCCTTGTGAAGATAGGCGATGGTCATTCCACCGTCCGCTTCAATCGCGTGGTCGTAACAGGCAATGGCCTCGTCGAGCTGGCCCAGCTTTTCGAGCGCGCCGCCCTTTTTGACCAGCGCATCGGCGTGTTTCGGATGCAGCCCCAGCGCCACATCAAAACATTCCAGCGCCTTCTGCGGCTCGTT
>JBEKXN010000065.1:0-6191 GCA_049511835.1 Verrucomicrobiota bacterium
GACAAGAATGTCCCGCAAACCCGCAGACAAGAATGTCTGCGCTACATCAAAGTTGGAACCGCCCTAGACACAGCCGCGCTCCGTTTTCTTGCGGCCATTGCCGCGCCAAGTCCATCCGTGGTTAAAATTTTGTGCTTCTTCGCGGCAGAGAGCTTATTCGCGCCCGACCGCGGCGATGAAGGGCTTCAATTCCTTCATCAGCTTCGCGAACATGTCGAATGACACCTGTTGCGCGCCGTCACTCCAGGCCTCCGCCGGGTTGGGATGCACTTCAATCAACAACGCGTCCGCACCCATCGCCACCGCGCCCTTGCACATCGCCGCCACCAGGTCCGCGCGCCCGGCGCCCTGGCTCGGGTCAATCACGATCGGGCAGTGCGATTCGCGCTTGATGATGGGAATGGTCGAGAGGTCGAGCGTGTTGCGCGTGTAGGTTTCGAATGTGCGGATGCCGCGTTCGCAGAACAGGAGGTTCGGATTTTCGTTGGCGAGCACATATTCGCCCGCGAGCAGCCACTCCTCGATTTTCATGGAGAGTCCGCGCTTGAGCAGGACAGGTTTGCCGGTCCGGCCGGCGGCAATGAGAAGCTGGAAGTTCTGTGAATTGCGCGCGCCGATCTGGATGATGTCTGTGTATTCGGCCACCATTTCGGCGTGGTTTTCGGAAAGCAGTTCGGTGATGACGGCCAGTCCGGTGGCGCGCCGCGCCTTGTCGAGCAATTTCAAACCCTTTTCGCCCAGTCCCTGGAATTCGTAGGGTGACGTGCGCGGCTTGAACGCACCGCCGCGCAGGAAGGTCGCCCCGGCGGCCTTCACCGCCTCGGCGGTGGCCAGCAGTTGTTTCTCGCTTTCGACCGAACACGGGCCGGCCATGACATGGAATTGTCTGCCGCCGATGACGTGTTCGCGGATGCGGATGGTGGAGTTGGCCGGGTGCGCCTCGCGGCTGACGAGTTTGTAACGCTTCTGAATGGGCGTGACGCTTTCAACCGCGCGCGGGAACATGGAGACCAGCGTTTCGAGGTTGGCGTGGGTGAGTTCGTCGCCAATGGCGCCGATGACGGTGCGCGCCACGCCGCGCATGACGTGGGGGATGTAGCCGAGTTTGCGGATTTCCTTGAGGACGGACTGTTCGTCCTTCCTGGAAATTCGGGGTTTGAGCACGATGATCATGTTTTTTGGGGGGTTGGCCGAAGGTTGCCAAAACAAAAACGCCGCAGGCGTTTTGGCGACCTGCGGCGATTGGTTTGGTTAAAGTTTTATCGCAGCCGCAAGTGCGCGCTCATGCTAAACCAATAAAAGTAATATTGGCTGCTGGCTGCATTGCTCACTTGCTTGCTGCTGCTATTCACAAGATCAGGATAACAGGGCCGGACCCGCTGTCAAGCTTGGCGTTGGTGCCTGCGAACGGGGGATGGTTTGCCTTTGGGCGGAGTGCCGCGACGCCCCAATCTCTTCGCAAAGTTTGGGTCTCGCAGAGCTCGCCCCTCCGAATAAAATCAAACGTTGAATTTGAACAGCAGCACGTCGCCGTCCTTGACGACATAATCGCGGCCTTCGATGCGGTAATGGCCGGTTTCGCGGGCGTGGCCGACCGAGCCGCACTTCACCAGATCCTCCCAGTTCACGATCTCGGCCTTGATGAAGCCGCGCTCGAAGTCGGTGTGGATGGTGCCGGCGGCCTTCACGGCGGTGTCCCCGGCGTGAATCGTCCACGCCCGGACCTCTTTTTCGTTGAAGGTGAAAAACGTCCGCAAGCCGAGCACGTGATACGCGGCCCGAATGAGCTGGCTGGCGCCGGATTCGGCCACGCCGAGTTCCTGCAAAAATTCCTTCGCCTCGTCCGGCGATAAATCAACCAGGTCACTTTCAATCTGCGCGCTGACAACGACGGCTTCGCAGGCGAGATGAGTCTTCACGTGGCCGCGCACTTTTTGGACGAAGGGATTTTGGTCGGCGGTGGCGAGCTCGCCTTCCTTGACGTTGCAGGCGAAGACGGTTGGCTTGTCGGTCAGGAGGAAGAAGCCGCGCAGGATGATTTTTTCATCGGGCGAAAGGGGTAGCGCCAGCGTGTTGGCCGGTTTGCCCGTGTCCAAGTGGGCGCCAACCTTTTCCAGCAGGTGTTCCTCCAACTGCGCATGTTTGTCCGCGCGTTTCACGTCCTTGGCGATTTTTTCCCGCCGCTTTTTTATCACCTCGATGTCGGCCAGCACCAGTTCGGTGGTGACGATTTCGATGTCGCGCACGGGGTCCACACTGCCCGTGACATGGACGATGTCGGGGTCCTCGAAGCAACGGACGACATGCAGAATGGCGTCCACCTCGCGGATGTGGCTCAAAAACTTGTTGCCCAGGCCTTCGCCGTGCGACGAGCCTTTCACGAGGCCGGCGATGTCCACGAATTCAATCGTCGTGGGAATGAGGGTCTGGGTTTTTGCGATTTTGGCAAGCGGCTCGAGCCGCGGCTCCGGCACGGAGACGACGCCGAGGTTCGGTTCGATGGTGCAGAAGGGGTAGTTTTCCGCCGGCGCCTTGTGCGAGCGGGTGACGGCGTTAAAGAGCGTGGACTTCCCGACGTTGGGCAGACCGACGATTCCAGCTTTTAACATGGTATGATGGTGGAAAAATCTTCGGGTGTTGGCATTTCAAATTCCATGTCTATGCCGCGCCAACTGCAGCGCGATGAGCACGCCGTGATAAAATCCCAGCACGAGCAGGCAAATGCCGGAGAAATGTTCCATGTGCAGGAGCGTTCGTTCGCTCAACCGGCCTTGCCCGCGCGACGACATGTAACTCACTGCAAAAAACCACAGGTTCGCGCCCAGCGCAACGCCGGTAATAAATGCCCCCTTGGTGGCGATGGTGTCCTCCACCCACTCGTAGGGGGTGAAATAGGCCTCGTGCGACATGAAGTAAGCGGCCGCCACGATCCAAAACAACAACACGCCGAAGTTGCCCAGCACGCGCACAAAACCGGTCATGAACGCCGAGTGCGGATGCAATCTTTCGCCGATGCGTTCTTCAATCCGGCTGGCCGCCGCGCCGAATTGCGTGGGCGCAATCACCGTTTTGGCGGAGAGAAATTTTATGCCGAGAAACAGCATGAAGACGAAGGTGAACACCTCCATGAACGTTTTGACAAAGGGAATGCCGAAAAAGGACGAAAATCCCGTGAACGCAATGGTGCAGTAAATCACATCCATCGTCGCCGCGCCGAGGCCGATGAGCATCGCCCATTTGAAACCGCGCTGCGCGCCGCCGTTGATGATGGTGAGATTCACGGGACCGACGGGCATTGAGAGCAGCAGGCCGCTGATGAAGCCCGTCAGGGCGGAAAGCAAAATGGGCGGCAGTTCCGTCATGGTTTTCAGTGCGATGGGTCCGGCTCGTCCTCGTCTTCATCTTCAATTTCCCGGCGCATGGCCCGCGAGATGCGCGGCCGCACAAATCCATAAATCAAATACGCCGTGAAAAACAGCGGCAGAATGAACACCAGAATTTCCCCCCGCAAAACGACGACACAGCCGACAAACAGAATCGCCACCAGCGTCTTGGTGAAAGTCCGCGTCGCGCGCAAGTTAAGTGATTTGAAACTCGGATACCGCACCTGGCTGACCATCATCCACGACAGGAACAACATCAGCACCGGCAGCAGAAACCGCCATTTGCCCTTGGGGAAATCCTTTTCCTCCACCCACATGATGAAGAGCGTCAGCGACGCCACCAGGGCCGCCGCCGAGGGGATGGGAAAGCCGACAAATTCCCTGCCGCTGCCGCCCGGCTGCATGGACAGCACATTAAACCGCGCCAGCCGGAAGGCGCCGCAAATCAGATAAATCGAGGCGATGAACCAGCCGAGTTCCGGATGTTCGGGAAACACGTCGCGCAGCACGATGCGATGCACCAGAAACGCCGGAGCGACGCCGAACGAAATCAAGTCCGCCAGCGAATCGAATTCGCGCCCGAACGGGCTTTCCGCACCGCCCCAACGCGCCACGCGCCCGTCGAACAAATCGCAAACACACGCGAGCAAAATGAATATGAGGGCGAGGTAAATCTGGCTGACATAATTATCGCCCAACGGATCGGCCTCAACGATTTTGGTCAGCGCCACAAAGCCGCAGAACAGATTGCCCGCCGTCAGCAGATTCGGCAGAAAATAAATTTTCAACCGGCTTTCGTCCGAATCGTCGGGCGAAGGCGGCTTGGAAACAACAGGCTCGCTCATTTGATTCTCAATTGGATGATTCGGCATTATGTCGTGACATTTTCATTAACACCGCGGCTTCAGCCCGGTGCTTTGCTGCGTCATAAATCCACAGCCGTTTTAACGGCTTTTCATGATTCGAAGCCGTTGAACCGGCTATTTTTCTATCGGTCGCGGTTAACACCCCGCTAAAGCAGGGTGTTAATAAGATTCCATTCAGTTGAAAACGTTGAAAATTCATTGTCAATCAAACGCGGCAATCACGGTCTCGCCGCCGATCACCTTGTCACCGAGATTCACTTTGATTTTGGCGCGGTGCGGCAGATAAACCTCCACGCGCGACCCGAATTGAATCAGGCTGATACGTTCGCCACGCTGGACGGTATCATTTTGGACGACCCACGGCACGATGCGGCGCGCGATGAGGCCGGCGATGAGGCGCACGCCGACCTTTTCGCCGGGCGGCTCGGCGGCGTCAAGGCCGAAGAGCACGTTCTCGTTGAATTTCGCGCAGTCGGTTTTCATTGCATTGAGGTATTGACCGGGCGTGTGTTTGAAAAAGGCGATGCGGCCCGTCACCGGCGCACATTGGACATGAACGTCAATCACCGAAAGAAAAATCGAAATGCGCCGGCATTCGCCACCCATGAATTCCGTCTCGGTCGTCGTGTCAATCACGTCCACTTTGCCGTGACCGGGCGCAATGACGAGGTCAGGGCCGGCCGGCACCATCGGGTTCGGATCACGGAAGAAATAAAAGGTGAACACGGTGAACAGCGCCCACAGCGCAACGAGCACCCACTTCAAATATTCCAGCACATACGTCCCGATGTACTTGGCCAGGAAGGCCCCCACCAGCAGCGCGATCACCGCCGCACCGGCCAAACCGATGAGGCGCAACGCGGCAAGCACGGCTTTTCCCGAGTGTTTCACGCGACCATGATAAAAATTTTGCGCGTCACTTGCAATTCGGCATTTTTGGTGCAATTTGAACCTTGTTGCCCAGCGGCGACGAAACAAAACCAAACTAAAGCGATTATGTCACTACACACTCCTGATCTGACCAAACAACCTCCGCGCAGTCCGCGCGTGCGGCTGGGCGGCTATGTGATTCTGCCGCGCTGCCTTGACAAGGGCCGGGCGGAAATCGCCGGCAAAAACGGCGATTACCATTACGCCTGCCCGCTCGACCAGCAGTTTTTGACGTTCGCGGGCATTGACCCCGAGGCGTTAAAAAAGCGACTGAACAAAAGCGACACCGAGGTCCTGGAATGGATCAATGCCCAGGCGAAGCATAAACGCACCGCGCCGGAAATCGCCGCGTGGTCGGCGTGGCAGGAACAGCGCGCGCCGGATAATCCGGATTCGCGCGAATTTTTCAACAGCCTGCACAAGAGCGGCGCGCCCAAGCGCACGGACATTGTGACCTGGTTCGATGCGCTGGATCTGGACGATTATGTGAGTTTCGGCGGCAAGGCTTGAACGTCTCGCCGCACAATTTCTTCGCTCGCCGGGCACATTACAACAAAGCCGCTCCGGGAAATCGGGATGGTTTTTTCGTCCCGTTTCGCAAAGAATGGCGGAAGCCAAATATCAACCCTTCTGCCGCGATCAAAGCAAACTCGCTGATATTCGCGCCATGCCGTTCACCATTGCCATAGGCACCTTTTGATGAACACTGCCGCTTGCAAAATTATCGAGAACCACTTGAGCGTTGGGATGTCGAAAAATATAACCAGCGCCCCAAATCCGAACGCCAAATAATTCGGGCCGTAATTTAACCACCAAAGATTTTCTCATTTTCCGTTTGCAGTCAGTGCCAGAAATATGTCTTCGAGCGGGCCGGCGGCACCGCTCTGACGGCGCAGTTCATCGCGGTTGCCCACCGCAATCAATCGCCCGTTGTGAATGATGCCGATGCGGTCGGCCATTTCCTCGGCCACGCTCAACTGATGCGTGGAGACGAGCACGGTCATGCCTTTGA
>JBEKXN010000066.1:0-4655 GCA_049511835.1 Verrucomicrobiota bacterium
GTTGGGGTTGGGTGATTTACCGGTTGCATCGCGGCAACCGCCGGTGTAGAAGGATTTGTATGTTTCATTCGGGCAGAGAGTCTATCAGGGCGTTCACGCGCCCGCTCTCTGCCCTCATGTTTTCTAATATGAGAATCGGCTGCAAAATATAAATTGCTCTCACTCGGCCCGTAGACTTCAACAGTCGCTCACCAATCCGTCTCGCGGTAGTCCTTCAGAAATTTTCCCCAAACGTGTTTGCCGGTGTTGAAGCCGGAAATTATCGGGTCCACGATGCGCGCCGCGCCGTCCACAATGTCTAGCGGGGGATGAAACCGGTGTTCCTGCACCTTGCGCGCCGCAACCGGCACCGGGTCCTCGTCCGTCACCCAGCCCGTGTCCACGCTGTTCATGTGGATGCCGTCCGCGTGATAATCTGTCGCCGAGGTGCGCGTCATCATGTTTAAGGCGGCCTTCGCCATGTTTGTGTGCGGATGCCGGGTCGTCTTGAACTTCCGGTAAAATTGCCCCTCCACCGCCGACACGTTCACGATGTGCTTGTCGCGTTCCGGCGTGCGCAGCATCAACAGCTTCAGCCGCGCATTCAAAATGAATGGCGCGATGGCATTCACGAGTTGCACTTCCAGCAACTCGACTGACGGCACCTCGGCCAGCAACAGCCGCCACGAATTGCGCTCACGCAAATCCACCTGCTGCAAATCCTGGTCGAGCCGGCCTTCGGGAAACAAATCCTTCTGCGCGGCAAGTTCGTCCGGCAACAGCGGCACCTGCGACAACGCCGCCGCGTGTATGATGCCGGCCAATAGATCGGAGGGGCGAGTTACACGAGTCCCATGCTGATGAGATGGGGGCTCGCAGAGCTCGCCCCTCCGAAAGTTTTGCACGCCTTCCGGCAACAGATGATAGCCGCGCAAACCTTCGTAAGCTCCCAGCAACCGACGAGCCTCCGGTGGCAGGTCATGCAATGGCCTGTTTTCACGCTCCATCATGTGCACGTAAAAATCCGGCGGCCGCCGCACCGTCTGGCACGCGTTGTTGATGATGAAATCCAGCCGCGTCCGCGTGGCCAGCAGATGCCGGCAAAAGGCCTCCACGCTCGGCGTGTGGCGCAAATCGAGTCCGAAAATCTCCAGCCGGTGCCCCCACTCGGCGAAATCCGGCTCGGCCGCGTAACGGGTCGCCGCGTCGCGCGGGAAGCGCGTGCTGACGATGAGTTGCGCCCCGGCGCGCAGCAGCTTGATGCCCGCCTGATAACCGATCTTTACGCGCCCGCCGGTCAGGAGCGCCACGCGCCCGCGCAAATCCGCTGACTCGGTGCGCTTACGGAAATTCAAGTCGCCGCACGCCGGGCAAAGCTGGTCGTAGAAATGATGGATCGTTTTGTAATCCTGCTTGCAGATGTAGCAATTCTGCGGCTCAACAACTTCGCGGAAGTCCGGGTCGTCTTCAACCTCCTGCTGTTTGAACTCGATGAGCGGAGTCAGGTTCGGCGTGGTGAAGATTTTTTCCCGGCGCAGTTTGCGGATGCCGGTCTTGTTGAGTTTGGACTGGTCCCGCTGGATTTTCTCCGCCTTGCGCTGGCGCACCTTGGCCTTCACCAATCGTCGCCGCGCGGTCAGGTCCGGGCAGTAAATCTCGCCCGCCGCCTTGAGCAACCGCATGCGTTCGTGTTCGGTCATTGCGGCAAGCAAGGCGCGGTTGGCCGCCGCCTTTTCGAGAATATCGGCGGCCGCCTTCAACTGCGCGGACGGCGAATGATTGTCTTTCGCGCCGGCGGTTTCTTTGTGGTGGTGACCGGACATTGATGCAGCGCACAGGATAACAGCCGCGCGGACGGCGTGCGAATGAAAAGCACATGCCTGTTTGCCGATGGGGCTATTCCGATCAAAACCCACGGCGCAGGGAGTGTCTCCGTGAACGGAACATCTCCCTTGAATAACGAATGACTAAACCCTAATGCCTAAGGAATAACAAAGCCCGAATGACAAAATGATTTCCAGTGCCGGGGGTTTCAGGATTGGTCATTGGGAATTCTTTAGTCATTCGGATTTAGGAATTGGTGATTTCACCTCAATCTGCCTTCCTTCTTTCATCAAATTGACCCGCTACTTTCTCATGCCTTTCCTTGACCCGCGCGCTCAAAGCCGTTAGACCTTGCGCCGCATTTATGGCAAAGAAAACCATCATCAAACCCGCGAAATCACCCGCCGCCGTGGGTCCCTACAATCACGCCGTCCGCGTTGGCGACCTGATGTTCTGTGCCGGTCAAATCCCGATAGATCCCGCTTCGGGCAACGTGATTTCCGGCGACATCAAAGTTCAAACCGAACGCGTCCTGCAAAACGTCAAAGCGATTCTGGACGACCAAAAATTGACGTTTGCCAACGTGGTCAAGAGCACGGTGTTTTTGACGAACCTCGCCGATTTCGCGGGGATGAACGAGATTTACGCGAAGTATTTCACGAGTGATTTTCCCGCGCGTTCAACCGTCCAAGTGGCCGCGCTGCCGAAAGGCGCAAATGTGGAAATTGAAGTCATCGCACATTTCTAAAAACAAAAAACTATGTCGCTCGGTTTTGAACTTCTCATCGCGGTTGTCGCCGGTTTCATCATCGGCTGGTTGCTTGGCCGCACGCGCGGCGGCGGCCAAGCCGTTGATTTTACTTCGTTACTGAATCGTTTGGATCTTCTGGAAAAAGGCAACGAACGGACGGAACGCGCCGTGAAGGAGGAAATTGCGCGCCAAAGAGAGGAGATCGCCGCCCAATCGCGTGCGCTGCGGGAAGAGTTGGGCGCCTCGCTCAAAAGCGCGGGCGATTCGACGGTGAACAGCCTCGGCGAAATCGGCAAAGCGCAACGCGGCCAATTGGAAACTTTTTCCGGCCAACTGAACAAGCTGATCGAGAGCAACGAAAAAAAACTTGGCGACTTGCGGAACACGGTTGAAACAAAACTTGCGCAAATCCAAACGGACAATGCAGCGAAATTGGAAGAAATGCGAAAGACGGTGGATGAAAAACTTCAAGGCACGCTGGAAAAACGGCTGGGCGAATCGTTCAAACAGGTCAGCGACCGGCTTGAACAGGTTCATAAAGGCCTTGGCGAAATGCAGGCACTCGCCATTGGCGTGGGCGATTTGAAAAAAGTTTTAACGAACGTGAAGACGCGCGGCACCTGGGGCGAAATCCAGTTGGGCAATCTTCTTGAACAGATTCTGACCGCCGAACAATACGCACAAAATGTGCAGACCAAACAAAACAGTTCAGACCGCGTCGAGTTTGCCCTCAAACTGCCGGGGCGCGACGGCGAAGGCAGCCCGGTCTGGCTGCCGATTGACGCGAAATTTCCGAAGGAGGATTACGAACGGTTGATGGAAGCCGCCGAACGTGCGGACGCGGCTGGCGTTGAAGACGCGGCGAAACAACTTGAAGCGCGAATCAAGTTGGACGCGAAAAACATCCGCGACAAATATCTCGACCCGCCGAACACAACGGACTTTGGCATTCTTTATTTGCCGACCGAGGGACTTTACGGCGAAGTGCTGCGCCGTCCCGGACTGACGGAATTTCTTCAACGCGAATTTCGCGTCAACGTCGCAGGACCGACGACCCTCTGGGCAATACTCAACGCTTTGCAAATGGGCTTCCGCACGCTGGCTATTCAAAAACGCTCCAGCGAGGTCTGGACGCTGCTCGGCGCGGTTAAAACGGAGTTTGGAAAATTTGGCGAGGTTATCGAAAAGGTACAGAAAAAAATTCAAGAAGCTGGAAACGCGATTGATTCCGCTGCCAGCAAGACCAAAACGATCCAGCGAAAACTGAAAAATGTGCAGGAGCTGCCCGCGAGCGATGCGGCTAAATTGCTTCCACTCGAATTGGAAGAGCCAGATACGGAGTAGTTACAGGCTCATTTCAAAGAAGATCTTATTCCTGCAAAACAAAAAAACCCGGAGAAAATTCTCCGGGTTTTTGTTGAAAAACTGGCGGCTACCTACTCTCGCAGAACCTATAGGACTACTACCATCGGCAAGACTGTGTTTGACGGCCGAGTTCGGAATGGGATCGGGTCGGACCACAGCTTTATGGCCACCAAGAAATTGGCTCAGTTAACCGTCAGCAGTTCGTAGTCCGTAGCAGGGGCTTTCCAAATTCGCTTGCTACTGACTGCTCACTACCAACTACTGACAAAGAACAAACATTCTCTGAAAACTGCACACAGGGTTGCCGAGCAATTACTTTTCGTGAGTTTTAAATCGCATTCTTCCTCTTCAAAGAAGAAAAAGAAAAGCGATCAAGCCGCACGACCGATTAGTACCAGTCGGCTAAACGTCTTACAACGCTTACACCTCTGGCCTATCAAACGGGTGGTCTGCCCGTGGTCTTTAGGGAGCTTGCGCTCCGGGAGACATTATCTTGGGATGAGCTTGGCACTTAGATGCTTTCAGCGCTTATCTCTTCCGCACATGGCTACGCAACGATGCCGCTGACGCGACAATTGCCACACCAGAAGTGCGTCCAACCCGGTCCTCTCGTACTAAGGTTGGAACCCCTCAAGTCTCCTGCGCCCACAGTGGATAAGGACCGAACTGTCTCACGACGTTCTGAACCCAGCTCGCGTACCGCTTTAACCGGCGAACAGCCGGACCCTTGGGACCT
>JBEKXN010000067.1:0-4637 GCA_049511835.1 Verrucomicrobiota bacterium
AAAACGTCGAGACCATTGCGCGCGTGCTCAAGCGCGACGGCTATGACACGGTGTTCCTCTACGGCGGACACGCCATGTTCGACAACATGAAACCGTTTCTGGCCGCCAACGGCTATGACCGTATTGTGGACCAAAAGGATTTTCCCAATCCAGCCTTCGTGACCGTCTGGGGCGTGAGCGACGAGGATATATACGCGGGCGCCATCCGGCAATTCCGCGCCTTGAGCCAGACCAACAAACCGTTCTTCGCCACCCTCCTGTCCGTGTCGAATCACAAGCCTTACACTTATCCCCAGGGCCGCATTCCCGAAAACCCGAATGGCACACGCGAAAACGTTGTGGAATACACCGATTGGTGCCTCGGCCAGTTTTTCAAGGCCGCGAAACAGGAGGCATTTTGGACGAACACCGTTTTTGTCGTCGTGGCCGATCATGGCGCGCGGGTTTATGGCAGCCAGGACATCCCGATTTTTTCCTACGAAATCCCGCTCGTGATCCTCGGCCCGGCGGTCGCGCCCCAACCGCAACGCCTCCACGCAACCGGTTGCTCGCTGGACCTGCCGCCGACGATTCTCGGCCTGATTGGCCGCCCCTATGAAAGCCTGTTTCTGGGGCGCGACCTTTTGCACGACCCGCCGGACACATTCCATGCCTTGCTGAACCACAACCGCGACATTGGGATGTTCGCCCATGACCGGATGGTGGTGCTGGGTCTGCAAAAAGCGGTCGAATTTTATGCCGGGGACCCGCACATCGTGAATTTGGAACTGGCGCCGCAGCCCACGACGGAAGATTTGGAACTGGAGAAAAACGCCGAGGCCATTTTTCAGGTGGCGGATGAACTCTACATGAACCGCCGCTATCACCTTGATCCGTGAGCTAACCCAAGTTCGTCACATCGGGAGCGGAAGCAGTTTTTTCAGGAGGTTGGTAGGGGCAAAACACTGGTTTTTTTGTCGTTGGCAGCGTCCAAAGCTTCTGTAGTGGAGAAGAGCCTGTTGTGAGTCCCCCATTGTCTGCGGCATGCTTCAGTCATGTTCTTGCGCCGCAACCGCCGCCTCGTCGAGGGCGAAACCTATGAGTATTGGACTTTGGTCAAAACGATCCGCACCGCGCGCGGGCCGCGTCAGGAGATCGTCGCCACGCTGGGCAAGGAACCGGGA
The DNA here is from genome assembly GCA_049511835.1 of Verrucomicrobiota bacterium. Taxonomy (GTDB): domain Bacteria; phylum Verrucomicrobiota; class Verrucomicrobiia; order Limisphaerales; family UBA11358; genus UBA11358. Next base: position 1,164 of record JBEKXN010000067.1, read on the forward strand.
CTGGAAAGCCGCGCCCGTCATGGCTGGGAGGAAGTCGCCGATTTGCTGGAAGGCCGTGCGCCGGTGCCAGTGCAGGGCCAACTGGGCCAGCCGCTGCCCACCGCGCCGCCACTGCAATGGGCGCAAGTCGATCTGCGCGGGGTACGGGTCGAGCGCGTGCGCGATTTCGGCCAGGTCTATCTGGCGCTCTCGCTGTGGCGGCGCTTGGGATTGCACACACTTTTGCGGCAACTCATCGAGAACGGACGCGAGGAAGTGCCGTGGGAACTGACCGCCTGCATTCTCACGCTGGCGCGTTTCTGCGGACAAAAAAGTGAACTGGAAGTAGCCGAGCGTTGGTATGCCGACAGCGCGCTGGAAGATTTGTTGGGCGTGCCTTTTTCGCAAATCAATGAGGCGCGGCTCTATCGCGGCTTGGACGTGCTTCAGGCCCACAAAGACAAGCTCTGCGCGCACTTGCACCAACGTTACCAAAGCTGGTTTGGCGTCCAGTTCGAGTTCCTGCTTTACGACGTCACCAGCACCTATTTTGAAGGCCAGGCCAGGAGCAACGCCCAGGCCGCACGCGGCTACTCGCGCGACCAGCGGCCCGACTGCAAACAAGTCAACCTCGGCCTGGTGGTCACGCCCGAAGGACTGCCCATCGGTTACGAAATCTTCGCCGGCAACACCGCTGACGTCGCCACCGTCGAAGACATGGTCACGATGATGGAACAAAAATACGGCCAGGCCAAACGCATTTGGGTTCTGGACCGGGGCATGATCAGCGAAGAGAACATTGATTTCCTGCGCCAGCGCGGCGCCGACTACATCGTTGGCACGCCCAAAAGCCAGCTCAAAAAGTTCCAGGTTCAACTGCTCGACCAAAAAGATTGGGTGCCAGTGCAGCCCGGCGTGGAAGTCAAACTGGTGGCCCATCCCGACGGCGGCCCCAGCGAACAATACCTTCTTTGCCGTTCCAGCGCGCGCCGCCAGAAGGAAGCCGCCATGATCGAACTCCAACGCCAGCGTCTGCGCACTCAACTCGACAAAACCCACGCCATCCTCCAGCGCCGTCCCGGCCAAGATCCTGGCAAAATCGAACGTCGCATTGGCCGCTGGCTGGGCCGTTTCCCCGCCGCCGAACGTCTGCTGGAAGTTGTGGTCCAACGGGACGCCCAGGGCCGCGCCTGCGGACTGCAAATCACCGAACGCGCCGACCGCACCGCCTGGGCCCAGCACGCTCATGGCGCCTATTTGTTGCGCACCAACTGTCCGGAGAAAGACCCGGCCAAACTCTGGCATTGGTACATGCAACTAACCCAGGCCGAAGACGCCTTTCGGATCAGCAAAAGCGATTTGAGCCTGCGCCCGGTTTTCCATCAAAAGACCGAACGGGTCCAAGCGCACATCCTGGTGTGCTTCCTGAGTCTGGCCTTGTGGCGCACGCTGGAAATGTGGATGCGCGGCAAGGGATTGGGCAACTGCGCGCGGCAACTGATCAAGGAAGTCGCCACCGTGCGGAGCATGGACGTGGTGTTGCCAGTCAAAGAAACTCAGAGCCAACAAACCCGGGAAGTACGTCTGCGTGTGGTCGCGCGCCCCGACCGGCCCGTGGCCGAACTACTGGTTCGTCTGGGGCTGGACCTGCCAACCGCGCCCAAAGTGATGCAATATGTAGTGGAGAAAAATGGACTGTGACGGCAGAAAACCCCAGTAAATCCCCGCTTTCACTCAATTAACTGACGAACTTGGGTTAAGCCAGCGACCAAACAGATTGAGAGCACAAACCTGGTCGTCGATTGACCGGGCTGCATACCCCTCTGCTCGGATCTGGGTTAGATAATGGTTGATGTATGGAGAAAGCGGCCCGGAAGAGCCGCCCGATAGGATGGATTTTGTATTCATCCACCCCAGAATGACCAACGTCACCCGTCAATGCTTCCCATTTTTATGCCGCACCCAAACGTTCAAACAGAATGTCTCAAAGGCAGATCCCACTGATATGCGGCATAAAACGGGATGCGGTATAACTTCCGTCTGCGGCTCGGCGGCGGGCGTTGCGCTCCGGCTGCGATTCGCTAAACGCTTCTCTCCGCCCTCCGCTCCACTTTCCCCGCTCGCCGACCGCAGACCGAAGCCAGATAATCCGCATACGCGGGCAAGGTGCTGAATTCGCCAATCAGTGATTGGCCAATTCCAGATTTTTCAATCACTGATTGTGAAATTGCAAGCCATTCGGCTTGTCGCCTGGACAGCGCGATGAAACCCTCTTTGATTGTATGGCGTCGTCGGTCGCGTCAAGGATACTACGGCTCGCTCGCTTAAACGCTCGCGCTTCCGTTCCTCCTTTGACCCGACCGCCGCCGCCGGGGACTCTTGCCTCTAGGTTTTCATCGCGGGAAGTCTGTCTGCTCGAAGGAAGATTTCACTGGTTTGCCACAATTCTACGCTGTTATTTCTTCGCGATTTTGCGTTAAATGGATTCATTGCTGAATTATGCAATTGTCGGTCTTGTGAAAAAATCTGTTGAAAAAGCCTTTCATCGGAATGGCCAACTGCGCGAAATAGTGCCGTTGCGAAATGGTCGCAGGCATGGGGTTGTCCGTGTCTGGCATAAGAACGGGGTTCTGGCCAACGAGGAACGCTATCTGAACGGCTTTCTGCACGGTGTCTGCCGCCAGTGGAGTGAAGCCGGACGGTTGCTGGGCGAATATCGCATGGCTCATGGCACGGGCGTTCAACGCACATGGCACGAGAATGGCCGGTTGCAATTGGAATTTTCCACCGTGCGCGGTGATTTTTCAGGACGCTATCGTCTGTGGCTGCACGATGGCGCGTTGATGTCCGAAGAAATCAACTTGCATGGGCGTCCTGTCACCGCCGAGGAATACCGTGCCGCCCGCGCAAAAGACAAATCGCTGCCCATGTTGAATGGTGAAACCGTAATGCCATTGCCGAAAACGGTCGCCACGGAAAAGCACATCCATGAGGTTTTTGTCCGCTCGCTTTTGGCGCAGAAGAATCGCGCCGAAGTGCGGAAGTGGCTGGAAAGCGGCGGCAAGGCCGTGCGCTCGCTCGGACGATTCAAGCGCGTGAGCGATGCCCTGAAATTTGTTGAGGCGCTATACAAGGCAGGCGCGACCGAGGTGATCGCGCCCGACATCTACGCCAGCAAAACCGGCGACCAGTTCGCCGATTGTCTGTTGGTGAAACTGCCGAAGATTGCGCCGAAACGGAAGGCCGTTCGCAAAGTTTGTTCGCAATTGCCGAAGCGCAAACTCGGCGCGTTCCAGCCGGACAAGGACATCGGCGAGTCGCACCTTTATCTTTTGCTGGCCTGAGTCAGAGCACAATCAGGCAGTCGCGCATTTCGTCCAAGGTCAGCGCGCCGCTGGCCGTGCGTTCTTGCAGCAGGCATTCCGACACGGCATCGCCGACCAGCTTTTCCACCGCGTCACGCATCGGCCGCGCTCCCAGCTTCGGATGAAAACC
>JBEKXN010000068.1:0-4480 GCA_049511835.1 Verrucomicrobiota bacterium
CTGCGGGCACCCTCTCCCCCGCTGCCAGCGGGGGAGAGGGCGGGGCGAGGGGGCGCTTCGTCGATTGTTTGATACCTGCCCGGCTTTTATGGCAGTTTGATTGCACATTGGTATGAGCGGCTTTGCTCCGTGGTGAAAGTGAATAATTTTGACAAGTTCACCGGCACAGACAGAATCGCGCTTATGAAAATTCCCTCAACCCTGTTGCTGCTGGCGGTTTTAACTTTTTCCGTTTCCACCCCGGCGGCCCCGCCGTCGGACCAATCCATCAACCAGTTGCTGCAACTGACCAAAGTTGACAGGCAAATGGATTCCGTCTTCACCCAGATGGAGAGCGCGATGAAGGCCAGCGTCCAGCAGGCGACGAAAGGAAAGCCGTTAAGCGCGGAGGAACAGGCGGTCCTGGACCGGCAGCAGGCCAGAATGGCCGGCATCATGAAGGAGGAGTTAAGCTGGGAGAAAATGAAGGACCTGTATGTGCAGGTCTATCGCGAAACGTTTTCCCAGGAGGAGATTGACGGACTGATTGCCTTTTACCAGACGCCGGTCGGCCAGTCGTTTGTGAGCAAGCAGCCGGAGTTGACGAAGCGCACCATGGCCATCCTGCAGCAACGCATGGCGCCCATGATGCAAAGAATTCAAAAAATGTCGGAGGAAACCGCGTCGGAATTGCAAAAGGCAAAGGCGGAAAACCCACCCGGCCCCAAAACGAATTGAATTTCATTTCGCGGGTTCTTCATTTCCCGCTTTTGTCGCCGCGCAACGTCGTTTAGATTCGGGCGCATGGCGTTTCGCTGGCAATGGCTTTTGATTTTGCTCGCGCTGTCAACGGGCGGCGAACGGAGTTTTGCCGCCAGCGCGCGGGAAGATCGCGCCTATGCCGCGGCGGTGACCGCGTTTCAGGACGGGATGTGGGGCCGCGCGGAAACGGAGTTCGCGCAGTTCGTCCAGAAATATCCCAAATCCGACCGCCTAGCCGAGGCGGTGTTGCTGCAGGCGGAGGCGGAATTCAAGCAGGGGAGGCTCCCGCCGGCCATCGCGCTGCTTCTGGCGCGCAAAGCCGGGGCCGGGAATCTTGCCGACCAATACGTTTATTGGATTGGCGAAGCGCAGTTTCAAAACGGGGATTTTTCCGCGGCGGCGGAAACATTTGTTTCGTTGACGCGCGATTTCCCCGAATCATCGCTGCGGCTGCGGGTGGTGGTGGAGGCGGCAGCGGCGCTGGCGCAGACCAACAAGTGGCCGCAGGTGGTGTCGTTGCTGGAGGAAACGAACGGCGTGTTTCAGCGCGCGGCGCAAATGGACTCAGGGAATGAACTGGTTTCGCGCGGACGTTTGCTGCTGGCGCAGGCGAAATTCGTGCAAAACGATTTTGCCGGCGGGTTCGCGATTTTGGAATCGATAAACCCCCAGACGCTCAACCCGGAACTGGAGTGGCAGCGGGCGTATTTGCTTTACCAGAACCGGCTCGCGGCGGGCGACATCAACGCGGCGCTGGCCGTCACGACCAATCTGGTCCAAATCGCGCGGTCCGAAAAAGACAACGGCTTGCAGGCTGAAGGCCTGGCGTTGCGCGCGGGCGTGCTGGAGCAACTGGGGCAAAAGTCCGATGCCATCGCCGCTTATCAGGAAATTCTCACGCTGAACGCGCCGGTCGAACGGCAACGGCAGGCGATTTTGAAAATCACGGAACTGGCCATCGCGCTGAACCGGTTTTCCGACGCCGAGGAATCACTCCCCAAATTTACCGCACAATTTCCGAATTCCCCGGCGACGGACCTGGCGTTGTTGACGCTCGGCGAATTGCATTTGAAGGATTACGCCGCGTCTCTCTCCACGGGAGCGGCAACGAATCATTTGCAGGAAGCGCAGGCGAGTTTCAACCAGTTTCTGGGCGCGTTCACGAACAGTCCGCTCGCCGGCAGGGTGTATTTGGACCGCGGCTGGTGTTTGTGGCTCGCGGGACAAATTCCCGAAAGCCTTGACGCCTTCAAGGCCGCGGCGCGAAGGTTGCCGCCGTCGGAAGACCTGGCCGTGGCGCGTTTCAAAATCGGCGATGTGCTGTTCGCGCAAAAGGATTTTACGAATGCCCTGGAAAATTACCGCGCCGTGGCTGATGATTTCACCAAATTCCCCGCCGTTGCGCAAACGTTTGGCGACCGCGCGCTTTACCAGATGCTGCGCGCGTACCTGGAATCAACCAATATGGCTGGCGCGAGCAGCGCGATGGCGCGGATGCTGAAGCTTTATCCCGCCAGTATTCTGGCCGACAGCAGCCTCCTGCTGGTGGGCGAAGGCCTGGCGGATGCCCGCCAGCCCGCCGCCGCGCGCGCCCTTTTCCAGAAATTCGTGGAAACGCTTCCGAACTCGCCGCTGCGACCACAGGTGGAACTGGCCGTCGCGCGCACTTATGAACAGGAACAAGACTGGCCATCGGCCATCGCCCAATACGAAAGCTGGCGGGACGATTTTCCAACCAACGCGCTGCGGCCGCAGGCGGATTATGCGCTCGCCCGGGCGAATTTTCAGGCGGGAAACGAGACGAACGCCTTCGGGCTGTTCACGAATTTTGTCGCGCAGTTTCCGGCCAACGAGCTGGCGCCCCTGGCCCAATATTGGGTGGCGGATTATTACTTCCGCCTGGGCGGGACGAATTACGTGGCCGCGGAAAGAAATTACAAGATGCTTTATCAAAACACCAACTGGCAAGGTTCACCGTTGATTTACCAGGCGCGCCTGATGGCCGGGCGCGCGGCGTTGTGCCTGCCCAGTTACAAGGACGCCATTGACCATTTCACGACGCTGACGAGTGACACGAATTGTCCACCGGACCTGAACGCGCAGGCGTTGTTCGCTTACGGCAGCGCGTTGATGTCCATGGACTCGACGGACACCAACAATCCGCTGGCGAATTTTCAACTGGCCACGAACGTGTTCAACCAGATTTGCCAGTTGTATCCAACAAATGAACTCAACACGCAGGCATGGATTGAAATCGGCGACTGTGATTTGCAACTGGGCGCTTTTGACGCCGCAACGAACGCCTACGCGCAGGTTTTTGGCCCGAACGCGCCGGCCAACATCTCCGCGCGCAGCCGGGCGCAAATCGGTTTTGGCATCGCGCTGGAAAAAAAAGCAGCGGTGGCCGGCGGCGACCAAACCGCCCTGCTCCAGACCGCATTGGATAATTATCTCGACGTGTTTGACACCAGCATCGGAAAAAATTTGCGCGACGGCGAGGTGGCGGATTCGTTCTGGGTGAAAAAGGCCGGCTTGCAGGCGCTGCCATTGGTCGAGGCGCTCGGCGTGGCCGATCCGGGAAAGTTTTTTGATCACCTGGGGAAATTGTTTCCCCAGTTGAAGGAATCGCTCGAAAGGAAAAAAACCGCCCTGCCGCCGGCAAAAAACTGACGTCCCGTTTGACCCGCGCGCAAGGTGGATCGAGGTTCTCCTGGCGAACGACCGGCAAGGATTCTTTTCCAGGAGATGCTTGGGCTGGGGGAAGGTTTTAACCGACTTCCGAAGTTGAAACCGCGGATGACGCGGATGACGCGGATAAACAAGAACTTGGAGGCGAAACAAGCCGGATGAGTCCGAAGCACGCGCCGCAAATGAAACCCGTTTATCATCCGTGAAATCCGTGAAATCCGCGGTTCTTATTTCGGTTTTCGGGTTTAAGGGCTTGGGCGGATATAGCCAAGCCGCGTAAGCCAAAAAGCGCCGTTCCGTGAAATGCGGAACGGCTTTGCTTTGAAAGTGGCAGGTGGCAGGTGACAGGTGGCGGGTGGCAAGATCGTTACGGCGGATGCACCTAGTCATGTCACCCGTCACTCGGTCATACCCACGCCTTGCGGACCAGCCAGGTTTTGATGACCTGCGTCAGGCCGACGTAACACAATAGCGTTCCCAGCAGGATCAGCCAGAAAAGCGGCGGCAGAGGCACAAATCCCAGCGGCGCCGCCAGCGGCGAATAGGGCAACACCGCGCCGATGAGCATGATGAGGATCGTGGTCATGGTCAATTGCCAGCTGGAGCGCGACTGGACGAAGGGAATCAGGTTCGTGCGGATGACATGGATGATGAGCGTCTGGGTCATCAGGGACTCGACAAACCAGCCGGTGTGGAACAGCGCGGCGGCGTAAGTGTGGTCATTGTCGGGAGCGTTGGCGAAACGCGCCATCAATTCCGGCGGCGGCACCAGGCCGAGGTTGCTGCATTTGAACACAAACCACATCACGGCATACGTGGTATAATCAAAAATGGAGCTGATGGGGCCGATAAAAACAATAAACCTGGCGATCTCGCCCATGTTCCAGGGCCGGGGCTTGGCGATCTGCTGCGGCCCGACGTTGTCGGTGGGAATCGGCACCTGCGAGAAATCGTAAAGCAGGTTGTTGGTCAGGATCTGGATGGGAGCCATCGGCACGTAGGGCAGCCAGGCGCTGGCGCCGATGACGCTGAACATGTTGCCGAAATTCGA
>JBEKXN010000069.1:0-4230 GCA_049511835.1 Verrucomicrobiota bacterium
TTGAAATGGTCGAATTTGACATGCACTGTGCGGTGTGCAATACACAACAGTTGACCCAACCGCCGTTGACGCTGTCCACCAAATCGAGACAAGGCCGGGTTCATTAACCGCATTCCAACAAAAAAGCATCCGTGAACATCATCAATCAAAAAATCGTCAGTGCTGCGATATTCTGCCTTGGCACTGGCTCGTGTTTTGCCACAACTTATTTTATTGATCCCAGTGCCGCTTCGAATGGAAACGGCACGCAGGCCTCGCCATATAACACTTGGGTGGGCAGGTCGTTCCAGCCAGGTAACACCTATTTGCAAAAAGCGGGAACCAGTTATGGCAGCCAAGTATCAATAGTCAATGCCTTGGGAACGGCGGCTTTGCCAATTGTCGTTGGCCGATACGGGATCGGTGCCAACCCCGTCATCAATAATATCTTCATCGGCACGGCCAGCTATCTCACCATAAAGAACTTTGGAATTCCCAAGGGTTTGGTATTTAACGCATCCTCGGTGAAAAGCCATATCACCATCGCCTATAATGATATCAGCAACCCAAGCACTTCAAGCCCAGGCATCTATTTGGGCGGGGAAGCTCCCTATATTGTCATCACCGGGAACCATGTGCATGACACCGGGCATTTCGGCATCTTGGTCGGCACCATAAATGCAACCCGAGCGACCGGAACAGTGGTGAGCAGCAACTTTGTCGAAAACATCGGCATTCACGGTATTTCACTCTTCAAGACCAGTTATGCTTTCGTGACCGGAAACGTTGTCGCCAACACCGGCATTCATGGCACTGTGGGGACCGGCGGCGGCGGCAGTGCCATTCATTTGTATAATGGCCTATATCTTGACGATCCTGCGGGAACCGAAGGGCATAATAACCTCATTGCCGGCAATGTGGTTTACAATGCGCATGACATCCTGGGTGATGGGAATGGGATTCAGCTTGATCGAGCGACCCATGACAATATCGTCACGAACAACCTGTCTTTCAGCAATGACGGTGTAGGCATCTCACTCTACGGCAGCGACAATAATCTGATCGCCGGCAATGTCTTTTATAACAACGGGATGGATCCTCATCGTTCGCACAGTCTGGTGGGAAACATTGTTGTGGATGCTCCTCCGCTCTCGCAGCGCACAAATGGAGACCTGACGACGCAGGGCAACGTAATCAGCAACAATACAGTCATCGTATCGGATCTGAATGCCAGCACCGGCCCGGGCCGGGGGCCGTTCGGATTCGAGGTTACCCCGCCTGCGGGAACCAATCATTACAGTGGAAACAAACTGATCCTCGCTCCTTGCGGTGCTCCTTCTGATGCCAATATGCGCTACTACCACACCTGGTCGCCGCAGAGTTATCCGGCGAACGGCAACGACGCGGCCATGTGGAACGCAGGCGCGGGCATTCCGAATCTAATCATTCATGATTCCCCGGATATTTTTGGAACGACACCGGTTACGGACATCGCGAGCACAACACTCCCGATGGATTTCATTATACCCACCAGGGACGCGGTTATTTTTGTGCTCAGCGGAAAGATGGAGACGCTTTACGGCTGGCGGGAGGATACTGGCTTGTATGTGACTAACATGACCAACACTGCGACAAAATAGAACTCCGCGAGCCAACCAAAGCACCCATGGTGGCATCGTCATGTTCATGTTTGGCTTGGCGCTACGAGGCCATGCCAGTTCAGTTTTGATTGCGCCATTTTTATGGATTCACGCGCTAATTATGATGGTTCTTCGTCCATTGCAGGCCGTTTCTTACGATTGGGGTTCAGCTGCCGGACTGGCGCAGCTATTTGTCGCGTTCCTAATTTATTGGACGCTAATTGGTATTTTAGCGGGGTTTGGTTTGCTAGCATTTTTGAATCGGAAGCATCATGCGATTGCTGCCTAACCGAAATTTCTCTACCGGGATGCGGAACTGATTTTTTTGAGGTTTGATCGTTGTGCAAGTCGCACAGTTTCAAGGGGTGGTCAGGCAAGAGTCGGTGTAGTATAGACCAAGACCCTTCTCCGCCTGAGATTTTCGTGTAAGATCGGTGGCCGTCATGTTCTTGAAATGCAACTGGCGGTTCAAAGACGGCAAGGAACATCGTTACTGGAGCATCGTCGAGAGCCGGCGTTGCGCGGGCGGCCAGGTGGTGCAGCGTCCGGTGCTGTATTTGGGCGAGATCAACGACAGCCAGCGCGAGAGTTGGTGTCGGACCATCGAAGCGTTCGATCCCCAACGGGATCGCACGCTGCCATTGGCTCTATTTCCAGCGGATCGACCCGTGCCCGAACACGCCACCGGCTTTGGCGTGCAGGTGCAATTGGATCAGATGGAGCTGCATCGGCCCCGCCAATGGGGTGCCTGCTGGCTGGCCTGTCAACTTTACGAACAACTGGGGCTGGATCGCTTCTGGGCCGAGCGTCTGCCTGACAGCCGCGAAGGAACTTGCTGGCGGCACATTTTGCAGACCTTGGTGTGCTATCGGTTGATTGACCCGGGTAGCGAGTGGCGTCTGCACCGGCTGTGGTTTGAACAGAGCGCTCTGGGCGATCTGCTCGGGCATGATTTTTCGCTCGTGGAAAAGAATGCTCTTTACCGCACGCTGGACCGGTTGGTGGAACACAAGCGGGCGCTCTTTTCCCATTTGCAGGAGCGTTGGCGCGATCTGTTCGGCGCGAAGTTCGACGTGCTGCTCTACGATCTGACGAGCACCTACTTCGAGAGCGTCCCGCCCGAGGATGAAAAGGACAAACGCCGTTTCGGTTATAGCCGCGACAAGCGGCCCGACTGCGTCCAAGTGGTCATCGCGCTGATCGTCACCCCGGAAGGCTTTCCGCTGGCCTACGAAGTGATGCCCGGCAACACCGCCGACAAAACCACGCTCAAAGACTTCCTCGAAAAGATTGAAAACCAGTATGGCAAAGCTCAACGCATCTGGGTGATGGATCGGGGCATTCCCACCGAAGAGGTGTTGGCCCAAATGCGCCAGAGCGATCCGCCGCTCTTCTATCTGGTCGGCACGCCCAAAGGACGACTGAGCCAACTGGAAGCCCAACTGTTGGAGTTGCCCTGGCAGAACGTCCGGCCCGGCGTGGAAGTCAAACTCTTGCCGCAGTCCGGTGAACTCTACGTGCTGGCCCAAAGCCGGGACCGGGTCAACAAAGAGCGCGCCATGCGTCGGCGCCAACTCCGGGCTTTGTGCAAACGCCTGGGCAAACTTCACAAGAGGAGACTCAACCTCCGTCAACTCCTGCTCAAACTGGGCGAAGCCCGCGGTCGCTATCGCGCGGCCTGGCGGCTTTTGGATCTGCAACTGCCGCCCGCAGGACAAAAGGGTCCCGCCACCTTTTCTTTCCGGCTCAACCGCGACAAACTGCGCCAGACACGCCGGCGCGAAGGCCGTTATCTTCTGCGCACCAATCTCTGCGGACGCGACCCGGCTGAACTCTGGCAGTTCTATATCCGGCTCACCGAGATCGAAGCCGCCTTCAGAAACCTCAAAGACGACCTGGCGCTGCGCCCGATTTACCATCAGTTGGAACACCGGGTGGAGGCGCACATTTTTGTGGCCTTCATCGCCTACTGTCTGCACATCACCTTGCGAGCCCGGTTACGCCCGCTGGCCAGCGGGCTCACGCCCCGGGCGGTGCTCGACCAGTTTGCACTCATACAGATGCTCGATGTGCACTTTCCCACCACCGACGGTCGCCTGCTGATCCTCTCGCGCCACACCCAGCCCGAAGCCGACCAAAAAATCCTGCTTGAACAACTCAAACTGACATTGCCGCCTCAGCCTCCGCCCCGCATTACAGCCAAGGGAAAACTCGTCCAATGATCCCGTCATGGCGTGGGAACAACCCGGCCAATGTAGTGGAGACCTTTTGAGCACCACCCCGTGTTCACAGAGCTTTACGAGTCGTTGCCCCAGCCGGTTGAGAAAGTCGGGTTAGCAGCCAATTAATCATTTCCAATCAGCCGCAAGTTTGATGAATTGCAATTTGTGAACATCGTTGTCTGGTTAACGTTGGGACCGATTCTCGCCCGGCTGGCAGTGGAACTCTGGCTGGCCTCGCTCAACCGCCGCCATGTGCTTGCGCACGCGGACGAAATACCGCCGGCTTTTCGCGGAACCATTGACGAGCCGGCTTATAAAAAATCCGTCGCGTACACGCTGGCCAAAGGCCGGTTGGGAAACATCGAGGACGCCTACGACACGGCGGTTTT
>JBEKXN010000070.1:0-3887 GCA_049511835.1 Verrucomicrobiota bacterium
TTTGGCGGCGTGGAGTAATAGGCCAAAACCGGGCCTTGCAGCTGCGCCTCGATCGTGCCGTTTTGTGAAACGAGGTCCGCCGCGGAGTTGTAGCCGATCGCCTGCGCGGCATCGTCGCCGAATTGGATAAGCCCGCAATGTCCGGCATTGGTTGCCGCCGGATCCCATGAGCTTTCTTTCTGGATCACAGCATAGAGCCAGGCGGGAGGAATCCCGAGCCGTGCGGCTACCTGGTTCAGGATGGTCGTTTGCGTGTTGGTAATCATACAGCGTTCATCTTTCTAACGGCTTAACCGTTTTTATAACGGTTAAAGCGTTATTATAACGGGGAACCTGTTACAGTCCCCAAAAGTTCGCCGGCATGTGCGCGGCAACAAAATTTACGTAGTCCTGCACGCAGTTTATGCCGGGATTCACTGACCGGATGTAGTCAGGGAACACCGTCGAGGGATCTGCGTTGCGGTATGCCGGCGCAAAAATCGCCATATTCAAGCTCTGCGCGCCCCCGTACGGCATGAACGGCTTAAGATACCCCATTACTGGACCCTGAAGCTGTGCCTCGATTGTAGGGCATTTGGCGACCATATCCGCCGATCCGGCAAAACCGAGTGCACGGGCGTTCGTGTCATCGATCTGGATAAGCCCGGCGTCCCCGGTTATCCGGTTCACCGCCTGCGGGTTCCAACTGCTTTCCGCGGCGATTTGCGCGGCGAGGGCGTCCGGCGAAAGACCAAGCGATATTGCAACGGTGCATAATAGTTGTTTTTGCTCAGGCGTTAGAATTGCCATGTTGCCTCCCCGGATCCCTGAAAGAATTTAACATGCTGCGCACGCGCTGTGCTCCCCGTTCGCGGAGAAAATCCCGATTTTCCGGCCGGCCATAAAACCGATCGCCTTTCGTGGTTTCGTAAATCGTCGTTTTTTCCCGCTCGATGCGGCCGATTGTTGCGATCAAATCGTTTATCCGGTTGCTCTGGGTAATGACGCGAATGCAGAGCCACAAAAAAATTATAAAAAATGCGACGATTAGAACTACTCCCCAGCCGGCAGCGATACCGATATAATGCGGGATGCTCATCGCTGCGTGCGGCGGAATTTGTACGGATGCATGATACATACGCCCTCCTGGTTAATGGTTTTTCAAATATTCCAGCACCGCATCGCCGGGAAGCATGTCCCGATGCTGCGCGAAGCCTTTTAAAAGCAAGGGGATTTCCAGCTTCAGGAGCATCTGCGAAAACTCGACATCCTCCTGGCTTTCAAACCAGTACTCTTTCGTCATACGCGGATCCTCCGGATCTGGCCGGTACACGGGAAACCGCCCAGTACGGAAAACTGGAAAGGGGATCCCATACAGTACGCTTGCCGGGATGAGCATCGCGCCCAGACCGGCAAATTTGTAACGGCCGACGTCCTCAACGATTATCTTATCGGTAAAGCATACCGGTTCGCCAAGGAAAAAGTCGCCAAGGCAGTATTGTTCGACGCCTTCGGGACCGTTCGCGTCCCGATAGAGCGCGGTAACGCATGCGCCGGGATGAGCGTCGGCGCAATCGAGCATTTCCAGAAACTGTCCCGGCTGCAAATAAATATCGTCATCGAGGGAGAGATAGTAATCGTAATCGGGTTTCCACCTCACCGTGTAGGGATTCGGCCCGTAGACGCACTTATTCCGGCCGACACAGCTTGAATATTTTTCCTGGGTAACGAGCGGCCGGACATCGGCTACAGCAAGGTCGCGCAGCCCGTCCAGCGTTTTTAAAAAGAGACGATCGTAATGATAGCCAATGCTTTTTTCGGCGTCGTAGATTCTCCAATTTGATGAGTGAGACGGGTCAAAAATGTGCGGATACTCCCGCGTCGAGATGCCGGCGCGGACGATAGGTCGGCCTTTACGGTATTCGGCAATGATTTCGCGGTTCGTGGGATGCATGATACATAGCTCCTCCTGGTTAATGGTTTGTCAAATATTCCAGCACCGCATCGCCGGGAAGCATGTCCCGATGCTGCGCGAAGCCTTTTAAAAGCAAGGGGATTTTCAGCCTCAGCAACATCTGCGAAAACGCGACATCATCCTGGCTTTCAAACCAGTACTCTTTCATCTGGAGCGGATCCTCCGGATTTAGCCGGTACACGGGAAACCGCGCAGTATGGAAAACTGGAAAGGGGATCCCATACAGTACGCTTGCCGGGATGAGCATCGCGCCCAGACCGGCAAATTCGTAATGGCCGACGTCCTCAACGATTATCTTATCGGAAAAGCATACCGGTCTGCCAAGGAAAAAGTCGCCAAGGCAGTATTGTTCGACGCCTTCGGGACCGTTCGCGTCCCGATAGAGCGCGGTAACGCATGCGCCGGGATTTTCTTCGGCGCAATCGAGCATTTCCAGAAACTGTCCCGGCTGCAGATAAATATCGTCATCGAGGGAGAGATAGTAATCGTAATCGGGTTTCCATGTCACCGTGTAGGGATCCGGCCCGTAGACGCACTTATTCCGGCCGATGCATGAGCAGTAGCGTTCCTGCTCGATCAGCGGCCGGACATCGGCTACAGCAAGGTCGCGCAGCCCGGCCAGCGTTTTTAAAAAGAGACGATCGTAACGATAATACAGCCGCTGAGTGTCGTTATCGACTGTCCAGTTGCCGTCATCTGCCGGATTAAAGTTTTTTGGAAAATCCCGCGTCGAGATGCCGGCGCGGACGATAGGAAGGATTTCGCGGTTCGTGGGATGCATGCACGTACCTCCTGTTGCAAGGTTAGATGGTTATAAGATAATAAATGTTACACGTTCGCGCAACATTTACGTCAACGGAACCATGCCCATCGCCGCGGATCCCTGGACCATGATCGGCGTTTCCGCGCCGAATACCGTAAAGGCCGAAAGAAAACCCGGCCCGCTGGTCGCCTGGTTTGGCAGGCCATAAGCAAGAACGTTGATCGCCTGGTCCCAGCCCGAGCCGACAACGACCATGCCGAGGATCATCCGGGAAACCCCGCTCAAATTCTGGTGTGTAAACATCGGACCGCTGACGCACGCCTGCACGACCGCAGCGCCCGGGCCGTTCGGGTCGGTTATCGTGTCGAGCGCGGCCGATTGGTTCACCGCAAGCAGGGTATAGTTAAATTCGACGATGTACTGGTTGTCCCAGATCGCCGACCGGAAATAGGTGTCGGTCGGGGTGGACGTCCCGGCGTTGGGAATGACGATCGACGTTGCGCCCACCGCCTGTTGCAAGGCGCTGTAGGCGATTACCGTCGAGCCGTTGACCGGCGTCATGATATAGTCTATTGCGGTTCCCGCGCTGTTGAGTTGGCAAACCGCGCCGTCCGTAACGGTTTGACTCGTTGGCATCACCCCGGGGACGAATTGGGCATTCATGGGGGCAGTATCGGTAAAGGCAGTCGTCGAAAGAAAAGGTATAGGGTATGGAGATGTTCCCAGGGCGAACGTATAAATTCCCGCCCCAGGTCCCGTTATCGGATACAGGAAAGAATTTGAAATGTTCTCTCCGTTATCCGGAGCGGTCATCGAAATAACAATATTGCCGTCCGCGTCAACATAAATTCCCGCTGATCCGGCCTGCTGGATAGTAATGGTCCCGGCATTATATGCATTGGTTTGCGTCTTTGCCGTAATGACTAATGCATTATTCTGGATAGTTAAAACAAGCGCAACGCCTCCCGTACCGGGGAATGGACACCCCGCCGATCCGAGAACGTTGTCCGTCGTATCCTTGAACGGCCCCGCGCCATTAAACTGGAAATAGCCGTTCGGCGCAAGGGTTTTGCCGGACGCGGCAAGGATCCCGGCGATCACGCCGGAAACCCCTGTCTGTGCAGAAAGGTCGAGCGAGGCAAGCGATATGAGGCCCGCCAACGGTGTTAA
>JBEKXN010000071.1:0-3819 GCA_049511835.1 Verrucomicrobiota bacterium
GCGCCCCCTCGCCCCGCCCTCTCCCCCGCTGGCAGCGGGGGAGAGGGTGCCCGCAGGGCGGGAGAGGAGGAGTGTCAATCAATTCGTAGCACTTCGAACGCAATTCAGTATGAGACAACTCGCGCTCCGGAACAATTTTCGAGCGCAAGGAAGCTGCAAAATCTTCGTGATTGAAAACGGGCGCTAGCTGAATAGAATCAGTGCTCCAATGGTCCGGGGCGTAGCGTAGCTTGGCTAGCGCGCTTGCTTGGGGTGCAAGAGGTCGTGAGTTCAAATCTCACCGCCCCGACCATTTCATTCCAATTCCCAGAGACAATCGGTGCCTTGGATAGGGCGGCGCTGCTGCGCCGCCGGGTATGATGGCCGCGCAGCAGCACGGTCCTGCCATCCGCAATTAATTATTCGCGGGCGAACACCAATATGGTTTTGTCGTCCTTGATCGTCAATCGCGTGCCGTCAATCTGGGCGGGCATGGATTGTTTTTTGCCGCTGCTGTTGAGCGACAATTCATAATCAGTCCCGTCACCTTTCCATTTACCCTGCCACGTGGCGGTTTCGGTGGTCGGCGGCTTCCCGGGCTGCGTTTTGACATGAGGCAGATTTTTCAGGAACGCCTGGCCATCGGCGCCGGCGACGAACAGGGTGTTCTTATAGGACTGCGTCACCCACGCCCGCAGCGTCCGCATTTCGCGCGACGAAATGACCGGTCGCGTCTCCAGCAGCCGGCTCGTGGTCGCGGCGATGTTGATATCCCAGCGGCCAAGGATTTTTTCCCGGCCATATTTCGCCGATTGGCCGGTTTGCAGATAGGCGCACAGGTCGTCAAAATTGTCCTGGACAATGCCCCAGACCAGGTCGGTCGTTTCCCGGTTATCCCACATGGATTTGAACTGGTCGTTGTCGAGCAATTGCCGGATGGGCGCGTGTTGCTTCCACGCATTTTGAAACTCGGAGTTCTGGCCGAGCTGTTTGAAATCATCGCGTTCGGTCAGCGAAATAAACATCGGATAATCCGCCAGCCGGTCGCACAACTGCGGGTTTTGACAGAGCAGTCCGGCGAGATCGGCGTATTTGAAATAACTGTCCGGCATCGGATCAATGGCGCGCGCAATCTGAACAAAACCGGTGGTTTCCGAATCACGCCCCATGCGGTTCAGCAATTTGACCAGCATGCCTTCGTCGTCGGACGTGGCGACTTGCGCCGTCCAGTAGCTCAAATCGAAAATAATGAACGAGATCAGCACGAGATAGGCGAGGCTGTTTACCAGGCCGAGCCCGAGGCCGAGCCGGGCATTCAGCCGGTTCCACCGGATCAATTGGATGCCGTCTTCCTTGTATTTGAAATAAACTTCCACCTTGCGATGCACAAAAAACCCCACCGACTTGAACGGGATCAACAGAACCCAAAATACAATCAACGGTGACACCAGCCAGATGACGGTCGGGTCATGAATGCCCACGTGCGGCAGCATCGGCTGGACGTATTTGGCGAGCGGCCCGGCCAGCAACGCGGCAACAATAATGCCGATCAGCGAGAACGACACGCGAATCGCGCCCTGCCGGTAACCGAGAGCGCCCAGCGACAGCATCATCACCGAAACCAGAATCCAAATGGTCATACGCACAAATAAAAACCATTTGGCCAAAAAAGCACGCTAAAATTTACCCCTTGGCCCGGGAGCGCCGGCGTCCCGCCGGCAAACGGATTGCTCGCAACCGGCCGGCGGGACGCCAGCGCTCCCAGCGTTCCGCGTTGAAACTGGGCAGGGGATGAAGCAAATTGCGCGCGGTGAAAATTTCCGTCGTTGTTCCAGCCTTTAACGAGGAGCGGTTGCTCGGCGAATCACTGGCGCAAATCAAATCAGCGGCCAAGGCATTCGCGCAGCGCGGCTGGGACTTTGAATTGATTGTGTGCGACAACAATTCCACCGACCGCACGGCCGAAATCGCGCGCGCGGCGGGCGCCACCATCGTGTTTGAGCCGGTCAATCAAATCGCCCGCGCCCGGAATTCCGGCGCGGCGGCGGCCACCGGCGACTGGTTGATTTTTGTGGACGCGGATTCGCGTCCGAATGCCGGGCTGTTTGCCGAAGTGGCGGGGCAAATTAGTTCCGGTCGCTGTCTGGCCGGCGGCTCAACGGTCCGGATGGATGAAAAATTTTGGTTGTCGGGCTTCTTCACCTGGACCTGGAACTGGTCCAGCCGGTTGGGACGGTTGCTGGCCGGTTCATTCATTTTTGTGGAGGCGGCCGCGTTCCGGCAAATCGGCGGGTTCAACAACGAGCTGTTCGCGGCGGAGGAATTGGATTTGAGCAAACGGTTGAAGCGTCTGGCGCGGGAGACGGGCAGAGGAATCGTGATTTTACACTCGCATCCGCTCGTGACTTCCGCGCGGAAGATGCGGCTTTACACGGCCCGGGACCATCTCAAATTGCTGGTGCGCATACTTTTCAACCGCCGGGCCCTGAAGCGCCGCGAATCCTGCACTTTGTGGTATGACGGCAGGCGGTGAAAATATCAAGACGCCGCGGCGGCAGCCTTTTTCCGGACGGCGAGGAAGTTCAGATACTCGATCAACTGCTGTTTCATTTCCGTGCGCGGGACGATGGCGTCAATGAGACCGCGATCGAGGAGAAATTCGGCGGTCTGAAATCCCGGCGGCAATTCGGCCTGGGTGGTGTCCTTGATGACGCGCGGACCGGCAAAACCGATCATCGCGCCTGGCTCGGCCAGAATCAGGTCGCCCAGACTCGCATAACTGGCCATCACACCCGCTGTCGTGGGATGCGTGAGCACGCTGATGTAGGGCAGACGTTGTTGCGCGTGGTAGGCGAGCGCGGCGGCGGTCTTGGCCATTTGCATGAGGCTGAACATGCCTTCATACATGCGCGCGCCCCCGCTGCTGGAGATGATGATGACGGGCAGTTCCTTTTCCGTCGCGCGTTCGATGAGGCGCGTCAATTTTTCGCCGACGACCGAGCCCATCGAACCGCCGAGGAAACTGAAATCCATCACGCCGAGCGCGGCGCGTTCATCGCCGATTTTGCAAATGCCGGTGACAACCGCGTCCTTCAATGAAGTCCTTTTTTGATGCGATTCGAGTTTGGAGGTGTAGGTGGCCACGCCGGTGAAATTGAGCACGTCCACACTCGTCATTTTGGCGTCCATTTCCTCGAACGTGCAGGTTTCCACCAGCGAGTGGACCCGTTCGCGCGAGCCGATGGGGAAATGGTGTCCGCACTTCGGGCAAACCTTCAGGTTTTCATCCAGTTCCTTGTCGAAAACCATTGTTTCGCACTTGGGACATTTTGTCCAAAGCCCTTCCGGAATGTCGCGCTTTTTGGATTTTCCTGTGCTGAGCCTGGGTTTTTTGGGCAACGTTGTCGCCTTGTCGGTCGGTGTTGGAGTCAATGCCGGCTCGACCGTTTCGAGGCCGAGCGATTTCCTGGTAAAAGTGGTCGTGCCCATGGGTTGTTGAATAATACAATACTAAAGTCCGCGCGCAACTGTCCAGACACAAACATCGCCCGCCCCCGCGGCCAAAAGCACCCGGGCGCACGCGCTCGTCGTCGCGCCCGTCGTGAAAACATCATCCACCAAAATCACCCGCTCGCCGTTCAAACGCACGCCGGGGCGGATGGCAAACGCGCCGAGCATGTTCGCCGCCCGCTGCTGCCGCGTCAGCAAGGTCTGGGTCGCCGTGGGGATGACCCGCCGGAGCAGCTTTTCGTTCATCGGAATTTGCAGGGTGGCGCTCAAGCGCGCGGCGAGACGTCCGGCCTGGTTGAATTCGCGTTCGCGCTGTTTCACTGAATGCAG
>JBEKXN010000072.1:0-3446 GCA_049511835.1 Verrucomicrobiota bacterium
GGGTGGGCTGCAATACCCCGTAAAGAACACGGGGCAGGTAGCCCATTGCACCGCATCGCGCCCGAAGCCCGCATCCCCATCGTCACGACAGTGGCAAAGTGTGGAACAGGCATCCTGCCTGTTTCTGTTTCCGAAACCGATGCCGCACGCGGAGAACACAGGCCGGAGGCCTGTGCCACATTGATCACCCCGCCGGAAGAAGTCCGCGCGCAGTTCCGTCGCGTCAAACCGCTCGGCCAAATCAAAGCCAAAGAACGCGGCTGGACACTCGACGTGTTGAACATCGTGCGACGGCTGTCCCTCACCCAGCCTGCCGGCCACCCTCTCCCATCCGATGGGCGAGGGACTTTCACCAACGACGAGGTTTATGCTCACGACCGTGAATTGGAGCGGCTTCATCCGGATAATCGAAATGTCCGGCCCAAAATCCGCCAACAACTCCAAATTCTCCGCGACACAGGGTTGTTGATTCATGTGGAAAGTGGCCGCTGGCGTTTGCCGTGAATTGCTAACTTAGTTCCCTGCCGGTGGCAACCTGGCCGGGCTGTAAAAAGGTTTTGATGAGTTCGCCTTCGCCGCAGACGGTCATGCCGGGAAATTTCTTGAACCATGGATCGTCCGGCACTTCGGGTTCGGTGCGGAGCCAATTCGCCAACAACCCAAGTTGATCGGCGGAAATGTTGCGGCGGCTGACACGGTCAAGCAAATGATCGAGGAGGTGTGGCGGAAGATTGTGGCGCCGAATTTGCGGCATGGCTATTCGCCGTAAAAGCCACGGTGGATTTCCTCGCGCAATTTTTGGACTTCAGCGGGATTGTCAGAGTCCGCCATTCGCTGGGCGAGTTCGGACAATTTTTCGCCGGATAATTGACGCTCTCGCGCCAGTTCCACGGCGAACCGGATGACGCGCGATTGTTCGGCGGGAGACAACTGCTTGATTTCATCAATGACGGCGGTTGCGGTCATGTTCAAAAGATACTGGAAATTCCGCCTCATTCAAATGCATTTTTCAAACCCTTCCGCCTTCACCCCGTTTTGGCGCGACAAGGCGGGTTTTGGTTTCAACTCAAAATGGGGAGCGCGACCGTCCCGGTCGCCGTTCGGAACGCCCTCTGCTTGTAAAACAGCATTGAGAGAAGCAAGCCGACGCCAACCAACGCTAGGGTTCCAGGTTCAGGGACAGGACTTACCTGCATGCTGACCTGGGGCACGAAGAGATTCGGGTAGGCCGGGAAACCGGCGGTCCTGCCATCCCAGGCGCTATTGATCTGCAACAAACCGGACGACTCGGTGTAGGGAATAATCGGCAGGCCGCCAGAATTGCTGGGGGGCACAAAGAAGGTGCCGCTGTTGAGAAGGCCGGAGAAACCAATGCGGTACTCATCACCGGAAAGCAACGTCGCCGAGATGGGAAGCGTTATCGTGCCGCCGGTCAAACTACCCTGAGCTGAAGCGATGAGTAACTGCGTGTTGGAGTCGTAAATCACCGCTTCGGCCAATCCGCTCCCGCCGATTCCGCTCAGCGTCATAGAGCTGACAGCCAGATTTACCGGAGATAAGACGGTAACGTCCACGGCGCGCGTTTCGTTGTAACTTTGACCCGCGATAAATGAACCGCTGGTTCCCGAATCCATGTAAATGGTGGTGGCGGCGGCCAGGCCTGTGCCAGCAACGAAGATCGAGATGGCGACGCAAAACTGCGGAAGCACCTTTGCGCCCGGACCGCGGTATTTTCGAGTTTGATGAACGGACATATAAGTTTTCATTCTGATTGCCTTTCTGATTAAGATGACCTTGTACTCCGATTCCCCTTCCTGTCGATATTTAGTTATCCACAGGAAGCGGGTCGAATTGACTCAAGTTAAACATTACCAAAGAAAGGAAGGGGGGTGCGGGGGGAAGGAATCGTTGACTCATAATTCTGCTTACCGGCAGGAAAGCCAGAATTATGGGCAGCAAATCAAAGAAAGAATACCTGTTGGCCGTCTGGGACCGCTACCAACGAGTGGGGCGGCGCTTCAAAAGCAAAATCCTGGACGAGTTCTGTTCGGTCTGCGGCTACGCGCGCAAGTACGCCATCGGATTGCTCAACCGCAAGCCGCGCCACAGGCGCAAGCGACCCGGGCCGCGTCGGCACTACGACGCCGATGTGCTTGAGCCGTTGAAGTTCATTTGGCTCAAGAGCGAGCAGATGTGTTCCAAGCGCCTGAAGGCGGCATTGCCCGTGTGGTTGCCCTTCTACGAACAGAGGCATGGAGCCTTGGCCGAGCCGGTTCGAAAGAAATTGCTGCAGATCAGCCCGGCCACGATCGACCGATTACTCAAAAAGACCCGGGCGCGCTATCCCGGCAAAGGCCTGTGCGGCACTCGGCCGGGTCGGCTCCTGAAGGTTCAAATCCCCATTCGCACTGACAATCGCGACATTGATCGTCCGGGTTTTTTGGAGGCCGACACGGTTGCCCACTGCGGCACCTCCATGGCAGGCAGTTTTATCTGGAGCACAACATTTACGGACATTTTCAGCCAGTGGACCGAGAATCGCGCCGTCTGGAACAAAGGCTCAATCGACGTGCTGCGAGAGGTCAAAGATCTCGAAAAGGGCCTGCCCTTTGAGCTGCTGGGCTTTGATGTCGACAACGGTTCGGAGTTCCTGACCTTCCACCTCTGGCGCTACTTGCTGGACCGGCCCCGGCCGATCTCCATGACGCGCAGCCGAGCCTATCGCAAGAACGACCAGGCGCATGTCGAGCAGAAGAACTGGACCCATGTGCGCCAGCTCTTGGGCTACCAGCGTCTGGAGCAACCGGAACTGATCCCCCTGATCAACGATCTCTACCGGACCTGGGCTCCGTTCCACAACTTCTTCTGCCCGACGCTCAAGCTGCTGAGCAAGACCCGAAAAGGTTCCAAGACCCTGCGCAAGTACTCCAAACCGCAGACGCCTTATCAGCGCCTGCTCGAGTCTGCGCACCTGTCCCAAGAGCAGAAGCTAAAACTCCGGGCTCAATACCAACAGTTGAATCCCTTCGAGCTGAAAGACCAGATTGAACAAATGCTTAAACTGGTGTTCGATAGAGCCCGTGTTCGGTAAGCAGGGTTATGAGTCAACGATCCGAAAACCTCTCAACCCTTGGGTAAGGTTTTGCCATGAGTCAACGCGGTGCGACCAGGTCGCGCGGGTTTTTTCGTTGAAACCGCCGCGAATTTTCGTAGTTTCCGTCGTCAACAAACCATGAAAACCATTTTTGCGCTGGCCGTTGTTCTTTTACTTCCAATGCGGTCGCCCGCTGAGGTTCAGGCACCCATCCCGCTCTGGCCGGATGGTGCGCCCGGCGCTCTCGGCGGCACCACCAACGACGTTCCCACGCTCACACCGTATTTGCCCGAACCGACGAACACCACCGGCGCGGCGATGGTGATTTGTCCGGGCGGCGCCTATGGGCTCT
>JBEKXN010000073.1:0-3224 GCA_049511835.1 Verrucomicrobiota bacterium
GGTTTAACTTGCCTGCGCTGGGGCAGGACGACGGCGACGACGATGATGATACGACTACCGACATGGACCTTGATTCCGGCGATTCGGGGTCGAGCGCAAGCGCGCCGGTAAATTTTGCAAGCGACATTTCAAGCGCATTATCACAGGTGCAGCAGGTGGCGTCAACGGTGGCGGCGGTCAAAGCGGCGGTAAATCCCCCGACCGTGGTCGTTAAAAAGGCGGTCGTTCCGGTCGCCGCCCCGGTAAGCCCGCTCGTATGGATAATCGGCGGGGTCGCGGTGGTCGGCGTTATCATGGTCGCGGCATCGAGCAAATAGCATGCTGTCTGCAATACGCCAATCGACCTTCTGGCGCAAGCACGGCGACGCGGTTTTAACCGCGCTCGTTCTCCTCGCTATCGGCGCGGTCGTGCTCTTCGTTTCCTGGTGCGATATATCATGGGTGTCCAGATGATACCGCTCGCAACGCTTACCTGCCTCACCGGCGACCGCAAACCGGTCATGGGATCCTGGTTCTCCAAGGAGTTCAAAAAGGTCACGCATGCCGTGGCGCAAATCGACCCTACCAACAAAAGCCTTCCCTTCACAAAAAAAATCACGCATGCCCTGGCGCAGGTTGACCCGACAAACAACAGCCTGCCCTTTGCAAAGGCTATCCAGACAGGGCTTAATGTGCTGGGAACGGCGGTCGGGGCCGGGCCGGTCGGTACCGACCTCTCCATGGTAGGCAAGATACACGCGGATATTTTACATAAGGGAGCTTCGGCGGCGACGCCCGAGGCGCTTGCCGCGGCCGCGGGCCTGCCCGCGCCGACGCCGGAAGCAAGCGCGGCGGCGATGGCCGCCATGACGCCGCACATACCGGGCAATAATACGATGCTCTACGTTGGCATTGGCGCGGCAGCGCTCGTAGGCATTATATTATTGGCGGGATCGAAAAAATGACCTCCCGGAAAGTTATTCCGGATGAGGTGCATAAGGAAATTTTGAAAGGCGGGTTGGTTTTTCCGGTGGTGAACGAGGACGCCGGAAAAAATGCCGATACGATTTTAACGCTGCCCGAAGGGGCGACGCTGACGGTTTCCGCGGGGCAGGCAGGCAACGGGCCGTCGCCGGATCCGGAACCGGAAGGCGAAATCGGGTCAGAGCCCGAAGAAGAGCCGGACGAAGAGGAGAACCCGTTTGAGTAAATTACCATGGTGCAGTACCGATAACGCTTCCGAAAAAAGCGAACCCGGAAAGCAGGCGCCGGTTTCCCCGCAATCTACAACGCCGGGGAAAACGCCTGCCGAACGGGTAATTGAGGATCTCACGGCGGCGGGAGCGATCACCGCGGACCAGCAGGCAAAAATTAAAAAGGCTCTGGCGGAATAATGTACGGGAAACCAATTGAACTTGGCGGCAGAGACGATGGAATGCGCGGGGATGAGGTTCCAGCTCCGGCAGACCCTGACGCATCGGGATATGACGCAAATCAATCTATTGAGAATTCTCTTTTGGCGCCTGATGCCGATGGCGCTGATCCCGGTGAACTGCAAGCCGCGCAGGCTGCGGGGAAGTTCATGTATGTCGATAGTCAAGGAGTTAGCCGATTTGCAACTAATAATAATCCGCTGTATTTAGCGGCGGGAAGCGAAGTTCCGGCGCTGACTCCGGCAATAGCGGCGCAACTGCAAATATATGTAAATAATCAAGCGGACTGGGCGAATTGGCTGGATAATTGGTTTAATAGCCACGCGCTCCCTGATGTCTGGGCGGGGATGAAAACCGCGGGAATAATCGCATTATGCATCGTTGGCGGTATTATACTTATTAATGTTTTGGAACTCATTCCCAAAGGAAAAGAATAGTATGCGTGCGGGAACAATGCTGGGACAAGATGCAATTACCGATCTGGTGAATGACTATGCGCAGGGAACCGTTCCCGGCGCGACGGACTTGTCGATGAACTTAACGGCACAGTCAAGCGCTCCCGGACCGAAGCCAACGCCTACCCCTTCTTTCCCCTGGGGATGGGTTCTTGCCGGCGTCGGTGTCGTTATCGTGATCGGGCTTGCAACGGCCAAGAGGGTGTAATGACAAAAGGCAAGGGGAAAAAGTGGATCCAGAAAGCCGTTAAGAAGCCGGGCGCGTTGCGCAAGGCTCTGCATATAAAGGCCGGGCACAAGATCCCGGTCGCGAAACTGAAAGCAGCCGCAAAGAGGGCAGGAAAGACCGGGCAACGCTGGCTGGCGCTTAACCTAAGAAAATTTAACGAACCGCGTCGGGTCATGCATCCGCCTGTATCGCAAGTAGCAACCATAACCACAGCAGGAGGAAGTATGGCAACGAAGCGCAAGGCGCACAGGAAAGGCGTGGAACCCGCGGGGCTGAAAAGGTGGCGCCTCGCGCACAAAAGGCATTCCGTCAGCGGGACCGGCAGGAAGGTCCGCAGAAGCCGGCGGGCGATAAAAAACGTCGTCGTAATGGGCGGAGGGCGGCGGCATCATCGGAGGAGCCGCGGGCTTCTCGGCGATTTGCAGCCGGCGATGGATTTCACCATACTCACCGTTAAGGCCGCGGTCGGCGGCGTCGGCGCAACGGTGCTCGGCAACGTGGTCGAAGGAACGCCGATGGCCGCGTACACGAAACAGTACACAAAGCCACTCATCAGCGCCGGGACAACCGCGTTTCTGGCCCTTGCCGGCCACATGGTGCCGAAGATCCGGGACATAACCGGGCCGATGGCCGTTGGCGCGGGCGTGGTCGCGTTCGGGCAGTCCCTGCAGGCGTTTTTCCCGCAGGAGCCACTCCTTTACGGCGATAACCGCACGGGCAGGATGCTCCTCGGCATCGATGCGCGGGGCAGGCTGTTCGATCGGACGGACGGCATGCTGCTCACCGACCGGGGCGGGCACACTCTGGCGGGCGACGGGTCGGTGCATTCCGAGAACCTCGGGACCGGTGAAATGCTGATGGGTGAAAACCCCATGCTCGCCGGGATCGACGCCGACGAAGAGATGTACAACTGATTTTATCCTGCCTTTGATCCCCCCTTGTTAAGGGGGGCGCAAGGCGGGGGATCGTTTTTATAAACCACACCCCTGCGTGGCATGGTCAACCGGGCAACCAATAAAAAAGCCCGCGCAACAATTTGCAGGGAGAAAGAGTTATGAATCAAGCGCTAGCATTGCCGACCGCCTCCAACGTGAACCCGCGGACCGGGGTCCGGGGCGATTTCGACCA
>JBEKXN010000074.1:0-3010 GCA_049511835.1 Verrucomicrobiota bacterium
CCGCACGCAACTCTGCGAACGTGCTTTTCTCGGGGAGCGGCAAACCCTTAGACGGGCAAACGGATTTCAGAAAAATTCATTCCGGCGGTAAACTGTGAACTGACTACTGATAACCGACAACTGATAACTGATAACTCTTCCCCCATGCCTATCCCAATCGATCATCGCAAAAAACCCACGGCCGTGAAAATTCACGTGAAAACGGGCGCGGGTGTGGACATCGCGTGGGCCGACGGCCACGAGAGCCACTTCGATTTTCCCTATCTCCGGGATAATTGTCCGTGCGCCACCTGCAACGACGAGCGCGGCAAGAAACAGGCGTTTGCGGAGAGTAGTCCCGCGCCCTCGGCCGTGTTACCAATGTTCAAGCCCAAGGCGCGCGCGCAGTCGGCGACGCAAGTGGGCAATTACGCCATCCAGATCAACTTCACTGACGGCCACTCCACGGGAATTTTCAGCTACGACTATCTCCGCTCGATGTGCCCCTGCACGGATTGCGCCAAGGAATTTCGCAGCCCCACCCCTTAACCTGAAAACCGAAACTGGATTTCTTCCACATCCTCCACCGCCCAAAATCTGTCATTTCAACCCGAGGGACGGCGCTTTTTGCCGTCCCGGAGCGGAGAAATCCCTCTGCAACTTTGGATTTGCGGCTTAATTCACCGGCGGCTCCAAGCTCTTCAACTTTTCCTGCACACTGGCAGCAGCCTTGGAATTCGGCTGCAATTGCAAATACTTCTGATAAGCCTGTTTGGCCTCGCTCTTTTTTCCCAACTGCAAATATGCGTCTCCCAAATTCAAGTACGCGATGGCGCGATTTGGATCCAGGGCAATCGTTTTTTGGAACCACTCGATGGCTTCTGCATACAAGCCCAGCTTGAAATGCGCGAAACCCGCGTTATTGGCAAACAGCGCGCTCTCCGGCTTCATTTGGGCGGCCTGCTCGAATTTCTCCGCCGCCTCGCTGTACTTCTTCTCTTTGTAAAGCCGCATGCCCTCATCGTTCATCGCCGCCGCGGGGTCTTTTGGAGCAGCCACACCGGCCTCCGCGCCTGCCGCGGGTGTGGCGCCTATCTTGCCAGCCTGCTGCCCCTCCTGAAGTTGCGCTTGCGCCGCCGCCAACTGTTTCTTCAGCTCTGCGTTCTGCGCGGCCTCTTTGCGGATTTGCTCCCGCAATTGTTCCAGTTGGGTGTTCAGCTTGATTCCTTCATCGCCCAATTGCGTCGAATTCTCATTCAGGAATTCCGTCTCGTGATTCAGCTCGAAAATGAAATCGCCGCCCTCACTTCCGGGGAGGTTGCCGAACGCCGGCGTCTGGTGAGACAGCGCCGACACGGCCGGGGTAACGTAGGCCGCGAGTTCCGATCCGGTGACCACGCCATCGCCATTCAAATCCGCGCGGCCGTCCAGTGCCTGCAGCAAGGTCCAAGTAAAAACCGAGTGCCCGTTCGGGCCGTTGTCCGCCACTTGCTGGTCCATGCCGCCCGCGGTGAACATTTGCCGCGCCGTCCGCCGCGAAATCTCCAGCAGGTAATTGCCCAGGCCCAGCGTTCCGCCGCCGCGCGTCAAGGCCAGGCCGCTGTAACAGGAATCCATCACGAAAAGAATGTGTTTTGCCGGAACGGCCTCCGCAATATCCTGGAAATTCGTCATCGAAATCGCCTGGCCCTCGTAATTGCTCAAGTCCGCGTCCACGGGAATGATGTAGCCCAGGTCGCGCCCGGAGGCCAGATGCCGCGTGGCTCCATGCCCCGCGAAAAACACGAACACGCGATCCTCGCGCTTCACCAGATCGGGATTGCCGAGCTTATCGCCCAACAGCGACAAAATGTTCTGCCGCGTCGCTTCCTTGTCCAGCAGCAGAAACGTGTGATCCGGCTTGAAATTGTATTTCTTGATCAGCAGATCGCGCACCGCTTGCGCGTCATTCGCGGCGTAACCCAGTTTCGGCCAGGTCTGGTAAGCGTCAATGCCAATCACCGCGGCCCAGCTCTCCCGGTAGATCGGCGCCGGAGCCGGCTGGGACTGGGCCGTCTCCAGCCCGCGCGTTCCTTCCACGGCGAACGCGCTGCCGTTCCAGGAAGCAAACTGAAATCCATCCTTCTGCAGCGTTTCAATCAACTGCGGCAGCACTTCCAGGGTTACTTTGTGGATGTCGTGAAACAAGATGATTCCGTGCCCTTGTTTTTCCACTTCCTGCAGCACGCGCTGGGCAATCGAATTCGGCACGGGATCGGCCCAATCCTCCGAATCCACGTTCCACAAAATCGCCTTCATCTTCTCGCTTTGTACTTTGGAAAGGATGCCCGCGTTGATCGCACCATAGGGCGGGCGGAACAGTACCGGCGGCTGCTTCACAATAGTGGTGAGCAACGCGCTGGTGGTATCGATCTCTTTTGTGTAGCCGGCCTCGTCCATTTTCGGCAGCACCGGGTGGCTGTAGCTGTGATTTCCCAGCGTCGATCCCTGCGCAAGGATTCGCGTGCTCACCGCGGCCGTGGGAGCGAGCTTGGCGTTGGCATCCGTGGTTTCTGGGCCAAGGTTGCGCCCCACCTCGAAGAACACGGCCTTCAATCCATATTTCTTCAGGATTTCCAGGATTTGGTCGGTGTAGCGAGGATGCGGCCCGTCATCGAACGTCAACACCAGCGTTTTTGGCGGCAGGTCCGTTCCAAACACTTCGCCGTTCGATGTTTTTTTCTTCGCACCGCCGCCGCGCGTTTCCGCGGGCGGCAGCGTCCCTTCCAGCCCCTTCAAAATCTTCTCGCGTGAATATTTCTGCTGCAGAAAGCTGACGTAACGTTCCCAGGCTTCCCGGTGAACTACCATGCCGCGGGTTTGCAGATTCC
This sequence comes from Verrucomicrobiota bacterium, assembly GCA_049511835.1. Classification (GTDB taxonomy): domain Bacteria; phylum Verrucomicrobiota; class Verrucomicrobiia; order Limisphaerales; family UBA11358; genus UBA11358. The sequence goes on from JBEKXN010000074.1 coordinate 2,850, forward strand.
CCAGAATTTCGCCGATCTCCTTCTGGTAGAGCGTCTGAATCTGTTCCAGCGCCGCCAGGTCATCGCGAATTCTGGCAAGAAGCTTCGCATTTGCCGCGGTTTCCTTTGCTGCCGCCAGTCCTTCGAGTGTGTCCCGGAAGGCAAGCTTGTCCGCGTCGCGA
>JBEKXN010000075.1:0-2694 GCA_049511835.1 Verrucomicrobiota bacterium
AAACCGCGCAACGCGGCTGGACGCTGGATGTGTTCAATGTTGTAGCGGCGGTCTGTGACCGTCGCAAATTATCCGGCGCTCACAGAGCGCCGCTACAGTCGTGGAAAGAATTCACCACCGCCGACGTCTATGCTTTTGAGCGTGAACTGGAAAAGCTCCATCCCGATAATCGGCATGTGCGAAACAAGATTCGCCAACAACTTCAGGAACTTCGCGACCGGAACCTGTTGTTGCACGTTGACCGCAACCGTTGGCGTCTGCCGTGAACATTTTTCAACGCAAAGACGCCAAGGTTCAGAAGGTGCTTTCCAGCGCCCTTTACCGGTATGAAATGTGCTACTTATGAACGATTCATGAGCAAGTATCTCCTTCTGGTAATGGCAGTTTTTGGCGGCGTGTTTTTTGCTGCCGGTGCTGACTTGCGCGAAAATCAATTGGTAAATCCATCTTCCAAAACCAATTCCGGACCGAGATTGCGGTTGTTGATGCACCTAGGCAATGGCCCGACAAAATTCGGCAGCGTGAAGGGCTTGCATGGCTTGATTTACATGGCCAGAGACTGGAGAACGCCGAGCCTGGCTCAAACGAACCGGGTGGATATTCTCTCTTCGGAGGACAAAACCAGGATTGTGGTGATGGTTGCGGACAACGGCCCAATTTACAGCTCGACCAATTCGGGCATGACCTGGACAGTCATCAACACTCCCGGCAAGTATGAGTTTCCCCTGACTGTCGATCTGAACGGAGGCGGGTTCATTGCGGCGGCGACGCTTTACCCTTCGCCAGAAAATCAAACTCAAACAGCCACCAATTCTCCGGCAACAAATTGGTATGCGGTCGGCTCTGCCCCGGATGGAAGTAAACTGGTTATAACCGAAGATCCTTCACAACCTGCGCCGGTATTGAGCATCACACATTCGGGCGGTGGGGTGGTCGTTTCATGGCCGGCGGCATTTACGGGCTTTGTTTTGCAGGAGAACAAAGATTTGTCCTCCATGAACTGGGTGGACGTAACGGATCCCGTCAAAAAAGTAGGAGAAGATAATCAAGTTCTCGTTTCGTCTCCAGCCGACAACAATTTTTACCGGCTTAAATCTCAATAAAAACGATCCTGAGCATTGACACAAACCGACATTGAAGCGGGTTTCTCGTCCCCAAAACTGATCCGTCTTCGTCCCGTATTGCGGGACTTCGCCAAGACAAGTCGCCGTGACAAGCCTGGCTGGAGCCGGGGCATCCGGCCAGTGATTATTCATGCTGCACCGATTTTATTAAACGCCGCGGGCGGCGGTGGTGATGGCTTCATCGCCCAAAACCGAAATGAATTGCAGTATGAAAAAAGAGGAGCAAAATCCTGAAAATGAAAATGATTGGATTATTCGGCGTGGGGCTGCTGGCTCTTGGCCTGTCGGGCTGCGCCAGCAATCAATTCCAAACCCGGGGTACCATCACCGCCGTGAACGCCTCCGCCCAGACCATTGAAATTAAAACCGACGCGGGACAACCCCAGACCGTGTCGCTGACAGTCAGTACCACGATTTATAACGGGGACAGCACCTGGAGAAAAACCGTGAAGCTGGATAATATCCAGCCCGGCCAGTTTTTGGTCATGTACCAAAAAATGAACCCGGAAGGCAAACTGGTTGCTGACTGGGGAGGAGTATTCAGCCACAGACCCGAGAATTTGCGGGGAGCCCCGGCAACCGCTCCGGTCGCCGCTTCAACCGCGTCTGCAACGTCGTCCGGCGCCCCGGTGGCTCCGGCGGCAGCAGCGCCGATTCCGGGTTTTCAGGCGGGCGAAACCATCCCGACGAACAAGGCGGTCATTTATTTCTATCGTCCGGTCGCCGACTTCGTTTTCGGCACGGACGTCAAAGTGGCGGTTCCGGTAAAAGTCAACGGCCAGTTGATTAACGCGCTGCGGCAAGGCGGCTATTTCGCGTGTCTCGCCGATCCGGGCGCAATCGAACTGGGAACCTGCGAACTGCCCGGGTTCATGGCGCCCAAATCGGTGTTTTCCATGACGCTCCAAGTCCAGGCCGGCCAGGCTTATTACATCAAAGGCGCGCACGGAAAAGGAACAGGCGGCAGGGCGCATTTGGCATCGGTCCCGCCGGAAACGGGCGCGAGTGAAATGGCCAGCTGTCAATTGATCCCCCCGCTCACGGACGAGCTCCGAAATAAAATCGAAGGTGGGGGTAAATGAAATCGCAAGCTGCAAAGAAACAGGAACGCAGCCAGGCGGGTTTTGGTTTCAACTCAAACTGGGGAGCGCACGCGCCGCGCCGGCTGGGTGGGCTGCAACCTGGACCTGCACCGCATCGCGCCCGAAGCCCGGATTGCCGTGGTGCGGACGATTGCTTCGTCCTCTCCGCCGTCGGGGGACTTGAGCCGTTTGGGAAACGGCGAAAGGAATTCGGCCGAAGGCGAAGGTCCGCGAGGACCGAGTGAGCGGGAGCAAGCGAGTCATTGGATAAGAGGTGAGGTGGCGCGATTAAAATCCCCTCGCCCTGACCCTCTCCCCGCTGGGCGGGGCGAGGGAAATAATTTTCAGACAGTCATCGTTCCGCCGGAGGAAGTCCGCGCCCGTTACACCCGGCTCAAACCCATCCGCGAAATCAAAACCGCGCAACGCGGCTGGACGCTGGATGTGTTCAATGTTGTAGCGGCGGTCTGTGACCGTCGCAAATTATC
>JBEKXN010000076.1:0-2612 GCA_049511835.1 Verrucomicrobiota bacterium
TTAGCCGGAACGATGTAGTTGCAAGAGAGCCACCGATTGGGGATTGATTGGTGGATAATGAAAACAACACAATCGTCGGGCACACGCCCGGATCACCAAACGGTGGCTGGGACATTTCAATTCAAATCCAACGGCAAAGCAATCGCCATCGGCTTCACGGGTCAGCGGCTTTCCCCTCATGCCGGGAGCGCGGTTTTCTGGGGTTGGTTGCGCCCGTCCCGCTGGGTGGCGCACCTCAGCGCCGCCTTGCCGCATCGGCTGCCCACCTCCAACCACCGTCTGCTCCCGATCGAAAAGGCGCTGGCCTTCATGCACGGCCTGCTCTGCGACGCCCGCAAGCTCACCCACGTCGCCTATCTGCGGCGGGATCCCCTTGTCCCCGAACTGTTGGGCATTGAACGGGTGGCCAGTCAGTCGGCCCTGTCGCGTTTCTTTGCGGCGTTCGACTCGGCCGGCGGCAATCTCCGTTGCTTTCGTCCGCTCTGGCACTGGGGCCTGGACCGGCTGCCCAGCCGCAAGGAAGGTTACACGCTGGACTTGGATTCCACCCGGCTGCTGCACAAGGATGGACATCAGGAAGGCGTGGCGGGCGGTTACACCAAGCAGGGGATCAAGCCCTGTTTGCATCCGCTGCTGGCGGTTCTAGCCGAGGTGCGGCTGGTGGCCCAGTTATGGTTGCGCCCCGGCAACACGGCCTGCGGCGGCAACGTCACGGCCTTCTTTCTGGATTTGTGGGATAACCTGCCCGCCCACCTGCGGCTGCGCGGGGTGCGGGCCGATGCGGGCTTCTGTCTGCCCGAACTGCTGGCCTTGTGGGAGCAACTGCGTTTGCCCTATGTGGTCGTGGCGGCCTTGAGCCAGCCCCTTCAGAAAATCATCAAAGGCGATCTGATCTGGACGGCGACGGAAGTCCCCGGCACGGAAGTGGCCCAATTGGAATACCAGATGATGAGCTGGCCGCACCCGCGGCGGCTGGTGCTGATCCGGCATCGGGTGCGCGAGGATGAAAGCCGCGGCGGCAAACGCCTGCTCGACGTGCCGGGTTATCGCTTCCAAGCCTTGGTCACGAGCCTGCCTCCCACCACGCATCCGCCGCTGGCCGTGTGGCGCTACTACAACGGGCGGGCCGACTGCGAAAACGTGATCAAGGAATTGCAGGAGGGTTTTGCCCTGCCGACCTTGTGCCTGGAAAAGTTCTGGGCCACGGAAGCGGCCTTGAGCCTGGCGACCCTGACCTACAACCTGACGGTGTTGTTCCAACGGCACTTGGGCTGGCAGCAAAAGGTGACCATCCACTCACTCCGGTTCTGGCTGTTTGTGACGGCGGGCGTGGTCAGCCGACCCGCCGGCAAGACCACCATCAAACTGGCCGTGCCAGAACGTGAGCGTGGCTGGTGGCGACGATTGTGGGAAAAGATTTTGAGCCCATTACCCAACTGCAATGCAGTAGAAAATCGCCCCGCCTTCAGCGGATGAAACCATATCAAAAATCAATTCCGACGGCATCGTTCCGGCTTAGACTGTGCGATTTGACCTTGCCGGATTTGCAGAGCAAATAAATTTGCGTGCGCGACAGGCCGGTGAATGGGCAAAGTGTGCCGGGCTTCGGAAGCCGCACGAAGCGTGGTTGCAATTGCGATACACTCGCCACCGTGCCAGCGTCCCGCACGCCAGCACTGGCAGGCGGCATGACACTCAAAAAAACTTTCCGTTTACCATTCATACAATGGAAACTTTATGCGAAACAGTGACCGGGAGTGCGTGCCACACACACGGGATTTCAAGAGCGGGTGACACGTTGCCCAAATGGAAAGTGTCTTCTTAATCTGTCCAATCGCATCCGCGAGGCGCGCAAACTGGCTCTCACCTGATTGAATCGTTTACCATCATCACGCGGGCGGCGAACGCGGCCGTTGCGCCGCTGCATGACCGGATGCCGGTCATCATGGCGCCGAATCATTTTGACTGGTGGCTGAAAGAGGGAGACGAGCGGAGTGAATCGCACAAGATGGCGCTGGGGCATCCGCTGGAGGGACCGTTGAAGATTTATTCGGTCAGCGACCTGGTGAACAGCCCGAAAACGGATGATCCGCGCTGCATCGAGCCGGTGCGGATTGACCGGGATTTTTTTGAGCGGCATTGGTGGGGGGATGTTTGAATTGCGGACTGCAAATCTGTTTGGAAACATTCCGTTGCACCACGGCAGTCTGGTGACTGCATTTTGCCAGTCAATTTGAAATCATTCACTGATGCTAGGACGGCGACTGCTTTGTGGGCTCATCCAGTCTCCCGTATGGGGACCATTTATCAGGGTTGCGCTTGCGCTCCTCGCGCTCCTCGGCGCGGAGGAATGTGCTGAGCTCGGCCTCACTCAAGAGCGCGAGCAAGACCCGGCGTTCAGAGTCGGATGCTTTGATTCCCTTGAGGTGCTTGACCCACGGGTTTGCCTCAGCCGGACTGCTGCCTAAATCTCCGGCGATTATTTTTTCTAGTGCAGCCGGACTGATGTCTAAATATTCGGCGATTCGTTTCCTCAGTGCACCCGGACTGATGCCTAAGGCTTCGGTGATTCGTTTCTCTAGTGCCATGTAAGCTGTATTTGCAGCGGACGG
>JBEKXN010000077.1:0-2371 GCA_049511835.1 Verrucomicrobiota bacterium
TGTCCACGAAACTGTCCAATTGTCCATTTTTGAGACATCTGTTGGACAGAACAGTGGACACATCCAGCAAAAGTTTGATCGAGCCTAAAAAATGTCGGTAACGGTTACACTTTTTTTAGGTCCGTTACACTCACTTACACGCTTTTACAGAGAACCTATGTAAGCCCTATTATGATGCCGCGGCCTGCTCTCCGACCGGCAACCGGTCAAAACCCTTCCTGGCTGCCCTCCACATCAACTTCACCGGCCGCCATGATACCGCACGCGCCTGGGCTCCGGCATTTTGGCTGGTAAGCCGGAGGGTTTGTGATTGATGGTCACGGTGGACGGGGTGGTCAGGGGTAGTCTCTTATGTTACTTCTAGGGAGAGAAAGCGCTTGGCAAAAGCCAAAAAAAAACGGATGTAACACGTTGCGTAGCAGAACATAACCTTTTCACCCTGACCACCCTGACCACCCTGACCGGGTGTTGATATTCAAGAACTTAGGTGGTCATACCACCCGTCAGCGTTCTGGCCACCCTGGTCCCACGTCATTATCCTTCAGGGAGAATTGAGTAACCGTAATTTTCTTTAAACTCCTGTTCAAACTCCAACCGGAGTCTAATCCCGCGGTACACCTGCACGCGCGTGGAGCGCTCCCGCGTTCTAGCAGCCTGTCGGAATGGAATTTGACTTTGCCTGTTGAGGTATCGAAGTGAGACGGGCGGCAGCGGGTTTGCGTTCAAGAAAAACAAAAATTTCTTTTGACTCGATTTCACCGGCTTTTTCGCCGCCAAAATTCTCAGGGAACTTTTCGACGGAGCGCATGGCCGAGCCAGGGAAGGTCTGCGTTCGACTTTTATCCCGCCGCCGGGAAGTTTTGCGCCATCCGATGCAAGCGCTTGAAGTTGTAGGCCAGGCAGACCAACTTCCATTCCAATCCCACTTTTTCTTTCCCGCGCAAAAGAAACTGCCTGAATCCCAAAACGCTTTTGATGATGCCAAAGACCGGTTCGACGGTTTGCTGCCGCAATTTATACTTGGCTTTGCCGGCGGCCGTCTGCAGCCGGTATTTCATCATTTCACCCACCCTGGGTCCGGGGGCAGGCGCGCCCGGGTCGTCTTTCCTTTCCAAATCGCTGACGGTGCGGTGATGTTCTTTTTTCTCCACCGCCGCATAGACGGTTGTCCCGGTGGGCTGCCCGGCGGCGTTTTGTTCCACCGCCTTGACCGCCCCTTCGCTGTAAAATCCGCTGTCGGTCAGGACGGCGGCCACGGATTCCACCGGCTGGCCCACCGCCGCCACCGTGGGCACCAGTTGTTCTTTGTCGTTGGGCGCTTGGCTGACTCGTTCTCCCACAATGAGCCGGCTGTCCACCTCCACCGCCGCCTGCGCGTTGTAGCTCTGCTCGAAATGCTGGCCGCTGCCGGCTTTCATAATGCGGCTCTCCGGGTCGGTGAAGTTATATTGGTCACCAGGCTTGGGTTGCGGGCTCGGCTCTTTGGGGTCCGGGCCGCGCGGCTTTTTTCCTTGATCCTTTTGCGCCGCTCGCTCCTCCAGCTTGGCCTGGTATTCAGCCATCTCCGCCGCCGCCCGCGCCTGGGCACGCGCTTCGATCTCCGCCCGCGCCGCCGCCAATTTGGCTTTGCGCTCTTGCCGCCGCTGGATTTCCTCCGGGATGGTCAAACCATCCTCCAGCGGCGTGCTGTCAGCCTGCTCCGCTTTGGCCAGCAGTTCGTTGACTTCCCAATCCAATTGCTGGATCGTTTTGCCCGCGTGCTCGTAACTGACGGCCGCGTGCTTGCTGGCGTTGGCTAATATTTTAGTGCCGTCCACGGCCAGGGTCAGTTGCCCCACTTGCAGGAACTTCAACTCCTGGGCCAACTCCAACACCCGCACGAAGGTCTCTTGCAGGAGCGCTCTGTTTTCCCGGCGGAAGGTGCAAAGGGTGTCGTGATCGGGATGGGTGCCGCCGCAAATCATCCGCACCGGCACGCTGTCCAGCGCCGCCCGTTCGATGCGCCGGGAGCTGAAAACGCCCGTGGCATAGCAATAGAGCAGCAAGGCCAACAGCATTCGCGGCGGATATTGCGGGCAGCCCGAGCCGCGGTCGTTGACACGGACCTGGCGCAAATCCATCTCCGCGACGGCCTCAAGAATGAAATGCGCCAGATGCCCGGCGGGCACCCAGTCGCGCAGATTGGGCGGCAGGAACAGCGGGGTGTCGTAATCGATGTTGACGAAGCGTGCAGCCATATATTTGCATTGACTGACCGCTTGGCCCCTCGCCCTGTTCAAATCATTTCAAAAAATCTTCGCCCAAAGTCCGACAGGCTGCTAGGCGCCGCTGCACTTCGGCCACCTCCCAGGGGCTCTGGCTCACGAACTGA
>JBEKXN010000078.1:0-2192 GCA_049511835.1 Verrucomicrobiota bacterium
ATTCACCAGAAGGCCCGCAGCGGTGATGGCCAGCTGCACGCCGGGCGCCTGGACTCCGGCGATGATGTCCCAATAGCTGTTTCCCAGCGTGTAATTGCCGCCGCTCACGGCGCCAGCAACAGCCGGGACGATGGTGCCGCTGAGGGAGTAAACGCCGCCGTAGCTCATGCCGCTGACGGCGGCGATTTTCGCCCAGCCAACCCAGGCTTCGCCGAGGCGAGTCGAGAATTGCTATGCAGACGCGCTAGAAGCAAGAAGCAGGAAGCAGAACACCGCGACGGGGAAAATCCGAAATCCAGAGTGCCAGACCTGAAACTTGAAACTTGAAACTTTCATTATGTCGTCAATATATTTTCCGCGCCGTTGCCATCATGGCCGTCAGCGTATCCGGATTAGCCGGAAATTGGGCTGTGACAATGGATGAGTAAAAGTTTTTCATTGTGTCCAATGCGCCGCCATCCATTCTATGCCTCCGGTAAGCGACGAAAAGTTGAGCACACAATTGGTTGTTGTCTTGGTTCCAACACCGAAAGAAAATCCCGTTGCGCCTTCCGCCGAAGCGGTGACGGTGTAATTCGTGTCCGGCCACGCCGTTCGAAAAGCTATAGTAACGCTGGTGGCGGCAGAAACGTTTGTCCAGCCACATTGCACGGCGGAAACCAGATTTGTCAGCCCGCCGCCGTTGCCGACGAAGTAACCCGCCGTGAAATTGCTTTTTACACTTGCACTCTGACCGACTGAAAAGCTCACGCCCGCCGCCGGAGCGGTTATTGTGCCGACTCGGACATCGCCAAACCAAACTCCACTGGGGCTGACAGCCATGCCGATGAAACCGTTCGCTCCCGGACTTCCGGGAGTCGCGCCGCCATTGGTGACAATTCCGCCAGCACCCGGATTGAAGAAGGCATTCCCGCCGTTGCCGCCAGAGCCATAAGTTAAAAAGCCTATTCCACCGTTTCCCGCTGCTAATATGAAACTTCCGCCATTGCCGGCTGCGCCATAACCATTCGTGTCATTCCCTCCTGTTCCAGATGTTAATGTGAAGTTGCCGCCGCTGCCGCCACTTCCTGTTCCATCGCCGCCCGAGCCGGACGTCATTGTGAAATTCCCCCCCGATGAACCAGAGTATGCACCAGCCGCCGATATGCCAGCACCTGATGTCATTGTGATTGTTCCGCCTTGACCACAAACCTCGGAGGAAAGTCCGCCTAGTCCTCCTGTCACATTGAAGCCGCCGCCTACGCCGCCGACAGTGGCACTAACCGACCCTGTCCCGCCGTAGAAATAAAAACTGCCACCATTATTACATACAGGCTTAGCGGCGGAATTGCCGCCCGCACCAAGATTCAAAATAAAGTTTCCGCCTCTGCCGGGGTTAGCATAACCGCCCATACTTCCTATACTGCTTGCGCCGCCATTCCCTGTCCCAAAGACGACATCGCCGCCATTGCCGCCCGGATAAGCGGTCACGCCATTGTTCGTCCCATTCGCACCGTTGCCAGTGGTGAAGTTGATGGAACCGCCCGGATAGACGGTGTAGCCCACAGTGGCTTGGTTCGTCGTGTTCAACGTCAGGCCGTTGGTTGCCAAAGATTCGATGTTCGTGACCAAGACCGTGCCTGACCCCAAGCTCAAATTTGTCCCATCATACGTCAAATTCGTGCTGCCCTTAATCTGACTGCCAGAGTTGGCATAGAGAACCGAGCCAGACGGGATGCTCGAATTGGTGAGGTTCGTCACCGTCACCGTGCCGAGCGTGTAGCCGCTGCCGTTGTTGGTGAGAATCGCCGGTAAATTAGCGATGTTGGTATAATTCAGATTCGTCAAACCGCCGCCATTGCCGCTGGCAAGATTCGTCAGCGTGATCGAGGCCGGTTGAAAGGCCGAGGCCGGATTCGTGGCCGCGCTGCCCAGCCCCACAATACTGCTGGCGGGGATATTTGTGATTCCATAGCCATTGCCAAAGAATCCAGTTGAATCTTCTATTCCGCTGCCGTTGTTATAAAGCATTGATATTTCATCTACGGAAAGTGCCTTGTTGAAAATCATTACGTTATCAAGACGGCCAATTAAATCAGGTGGAAACGGGCTGAGATATCCCAAAACAACGTTTGTCTGCGGCGTAAAATTGTCCATTTCTGTGCCAAACTCTTGAGAAGCCAATTGGAAAGTGTTTTGATAAGCAGTTATTC
>JBEKXN010000079.1:0-2143 GCA_049511835.1 Verrucomicrobiota bacterium
TGCACGGACTGAACCTCTGGAAAACAAAAAAATCGGCGACCCAAACTTTGGACCGCCGGTCAAACTTTTTCTCCGCCCATCACTCGCCCCGCGCCGGAGTTTTCACACAGCCTCGCGATTTGTTAGACGGCTGTTTCATGTCGTCTTGGAATGCTAATCAATGCTGTGACGAAACCGCTGATGCAAATAACACCGCCAATCGTCATCAAAAGCTGAACGTCAACAGCACCGCCAAGCCAGACAAGTCCACCGCCAATGATGGACGTAATCAAGCTCGTAATAAAATACATCTTGCGCTGATGATAAACTCTCGCTGCCACAAACTTCGTAGATGCGCGATTCAACCGCTGAAGTATCTCATCACGCTTTTCGGGATGTCTTGCAATCTCTTCGGCAGCCAATCGCTCTAAAGTCGCGAGCGTCTCTCCGATCTGCTTCTTGTCGGAGTCGTCAAACAGTGGCTGTCTGATGATGGTTGACATAATCGTGGTCGAGCCGTCTAACAGGTATTCGGCCAAACCGCGGTTTGGCCTAAGTCGGGAAGCAAGACCCTTGCTTTCGTTGCCATGTGGTTAAAATAAGCTGGTTTATGAAAAAGAGGCAAGTTATTTGTTTGGCCTAATTCATGAATGCAAATCGCGGGAGTTTTCCGGGGCGACCCACCTATGCGGCGGAGGCTGCGGTTCAGCCCAAGAGACCTTTGGGGCGACTGGTTCCGAACCCCAAGTTAAAGTTTCTGGACCAGTGCCGGGAAGTGATGCGGTTCAAGCAACTGTCGCGGCGGACGGAGGAAACGTATTTGCAGTGGATTCGGCGGTTTATTTTGTTCCATCGCCGCGCGGGCGGGGCGGGGAGATGGATTTGGCGGCATCCGAAGGAAATGGGCGAAGTGGAAGTGCGGGCATTTCTGACGGACCTGGCGGCGAAGCGGCTGGTAAGCGCGGCCACCCAGAATCAGGCGTTGAATGCGTTGTTATTTCTTTATCGCGAGGTGGTGGGTGTAGAAATGAAATGGGTGGACGGATTCGAGCAGGCAAAACGATCGCGGCGGGTGCCGGTGGTGTTGAGCCAGTGCGAAGTGAGGGGATTGTTACAGCAATTGAGCGGCACCCAGCAATTGATTGGGCAGATATTGTATGGAACGGGGCTGCGGTTGATGGAGTGTCTGCGGTTGCGCATCAAGGATGTGGATTTTGAGCGCAATCAAATCGTGGTTCATGGTGGCAAGGGGGACAAGGACCGGGTGACCATGTTGCCGGACAAGCTGAAGCTTGAACTCCAACGGCATTGGGAAGTGGTGCGGCAGACGTGGCGGGAGGATGTGGCAGCGGGTCATGGCAGGGTGTGGTTGCCGGAAGCTTTGAGGCGGAAGTATCCGCAGGCGGAACAGGAATGGGGCTGGCAATGGGTGTTTCCATCGGCGGAATTGAGCATTGATCCGGAGACGAAGGTAAGGCGGCGGCATCATGTGACTGATGCGGCGGTGCAGGGGGCAATCAAGCTGGCGGCACGGCGGGCAAAATTTACCAAGGAGGTGACACCGCACACGTTGCGGCACTCGTTTGCCACGCACCTTTTGGAAAATGGTTATGACATCCGCACGGTGCAAGAGTTGCTCGGACACAAGGATGTGACGACGACGCAGATTTACACGCATGTCATGCAGAAACCGGGAATTGGCGTGAAAAGTCCGCTGGATCGGATTTGAAAAAGAAACATTGAACCCTTCTCCGCAAAAGCTACGCAGGGCAGGCATCCAACTCCGATAAATCGCGAGCGGGCATTCAAGTCCGATGAACTCCGTTTCCGCGAGTCCGCGACAAAGTCGGTGTCGCGAGCGGGCTTTGAATGGAGACAGGCGGGACGCCTGTCCTACGTTATCCGCGTCCATCCGCGGTCAATTTCGTGTCGTTGGTGTGTTTCGTGGTTAAGGTTTGGGTCTCGCAGCGCTCGCCCCTCCGAAAGCGATGGTTAAAGTTTGGGACTCGTGTAACTCGTCCCTCCGATATCCGTGTCCATCCGTACTACTATCCATGAAAGTTTTGTTCATTGGCGCAAATTTTCGGAGCGCGACTGTGTGCGGCGCACCAGTCGCAGCAGTCTGGCTGGCGCGAGGACGTTCAAATTTTCCCCTGTCTGCCGG
>JBEKXN010000080.1:0-2123 GCA_049511835.1 Verrucomicrobiota bacterium
TCGGCGCCAGCGTGGTGCTGGGGGTCGGTTTTGCAACTGTTGTTTTCATGGTGATTCTGGTGAGCTGGCTGGGCGGCCAAATTCCCGCCAATACGACTTGGCAGAATTTGCATTCGGCATGGGGGTATGCGATCTGGGCCTTGATTCAGGAATTCATGCTGCAATCGTTTTTCTTTAATCGCTGCGAAGAGCTCTATGGAAGCTCGGCTGCGGTTTGGATAGCGTCCACGATCTTCGCCGCCGCCCACCTGCCCAGTCCCGTCCTCACCACCGCTACGCTCATCGGCGCTCTTTTCTTCTGCGAAATGTTCCGCCGCTACCGCAACATCTATCCCCTTGCGATCGTCCACGCGATGCTGGGACTGACCATTGCCATCCTTACGCCCGACAGCCTGCTGCACCACATGCGCGTGGGGATTGGGTATCTGCGGTACCGGTGAGTGTGCGGTACCCCTGGAGGCCAACGGCAGTGTCCCTTCGGAGTGGCGCGGAATGCGTGTTGACAAACCCTAGAGAAAACGTCACAAAACTCTACAGTTCAGGGTGGGGGAGAGCGTTATCATCCGGGTAAGGCAGCACCGAATAGTTGCACGACACTGCTGCGCGATGCTATGAGGAATTCCGGTTCTAAATTTCTGGCGATTAAGGGCAGGCTGCGCCCGGAGTTCGTCTTTCCGTTTCTCTTGCTATTTCAGTTTGTCGTATTTTGGCCGCTTGAGTTGCGGGGGCAAGCGGTTGCGCCAGCGGCGGGAGGGCGAACCATTCACGGGATAGTGAAGTCGGGAAACATGCCGATTCCTGGCGCTGGAGTTTCCGCGGTGAATGCGGCCACGAAGGAACAAGTCAATACCTCGACGGATGTGGACGGCAGTTACTGGCTGCGGATTCCCGCCGATGGGCACTATAGCGTCCGGGTGCAGATGGCGGCGTTTGCCGCTGGCGCGCAGGAAGTAGTGCTGGACCCAGCACATCCGGAAATGCAGGCAAATTTCGAACTGGTGCTGCTGTCCCGGGCACGCGAGGCCGGCAACGACAATGCTAAAGACCAGCAGCGGCGCGCGAATGCCGGCGGACGCGGCTTTCAGAATCTTTCCGTGTTTCAGAGTGAAGCGGGGCAGGATGCGGCGGGCGATTCCATGCGCGACGTAGCGCCTTCCGGCATGCCGGTTCCGGGGATTGCGCCGGGCATTGCAGCGAACGGGGCGACGGAATCCGTGGCGGTTTCGGGCAACACTTCCAATTCGTTCAATGCGATGAGCGCTGACCAACTGCAGCAGCGCTTCGACGATGCCCGCCAACAGGGTGGAGGATTCGGAGGCGGAGGCGGATTTGGCGGCCCGGGGGGTGGTCGCGGAGGCGGAGGGTTCGGTGGCGGGGGGCCGATGGTTTTTGGCCGGCGGGGTTTTGACATCAATCGCCCGCATGGGTCGTTATATTACGGCGCGGGTGATTCCGCGCTGAATGCATCGCCGTTTGCGCTCACCGGCCAGCCTACGGAAAAACCGGCATATTTTCAGAATAGTTTCGGCGGTTCCGTGGGCGGACCGCTGAACATTCCCCACATCTACCACGGCGGGAGCAAGACTTTTTATTTCATCAACTACAACGGCAGGCGCGCCGAAAATCCTTTCGACCAGTTTTCGACGGTGCCGACGGTGTTGGAGCGGCAGGGAAACTTTTCTCTTTTGTGCAAGACAGGGTTCACAGCCGGCATATGCAACGATAGGGACAGCAACAACAACGTAATCGATCAGATTTACTCGGTAAACCTGATCGCCGGTATTCGCGCCCCCTACTCAAATAACATCATTCCGGGATTCAGTTCACAAACGTGTCCCTGGACCGGGCCGTACAGCAACACAGCGGCGGGATTGACGCAATATATTCCGTGCCCGAATTTGCCGGGCAATTATCAAAACTTCCACTACGTAACTTCGGCCACGAGCGACAGCGACGATCTGAACATACGTTTGAACCACAGCTTCGGCGCAGCGCCGGCGGGCGGACGCCGCGGAGGAGGAGGCCGCAACGCTCCGCGCAATAATTTGACGTTTGGCTTCCACTACCACGGATCGAGCGCCACGCTGACGAATCCGTTCCCGAGCGTGGGCGGCAGCACGACC
>JBEKXN010000081.1:0-1633 GCA_049511835.1 Verrucomicrobiota bacterium
GCCAACGGTGTTAAGTCAATCTGGTTCCAAGGGGGCGTAATCTGCAAAACTACCGCGCCGGTCTCCCCGTTTACGGACGTTACCCCGCCGCCACCGCCGCCTGCAGGGGGGAATCCGTCAGTTGGTCCTATTTTACGCGGGTAATCAAGCGGACCGGACATTTATGATATTGCTCCCGTGCTAAACGAATGTTCAACCTCTATAAATGGCCTTGCCTGGTAGGTAGCATTGGCAAGCGCCGCCGGACAATTAAAAGTGTCAATCGCCCCGACGATAGCATTGTTCCCTGGATGGTTAGCGATATTCATCGTGGCCTGGATAAAAAACGGACCGCCGATATTCCCTAAGACTTGGCGATTTATGAAAAGATCGCATTGATAGTAGACGTTTTCGCGCATGATCGGGAAGCCGTAGAGATCCATGATCTGAACGAATCCCCCGGTATTAAAATTCATCGGCGCAAGGTACAGAGCCGGGACGCTTTGCCCGTAAAGATAGCCACTGGATTCCTGCTGCCCCGTTTGCACCAAATCCGCAAGCTGGAAATTATACGGTAAGTAAAGCCCGTAGCCGATGATGTGGACACAATCATTTGCCTGGAAATACTTCCCTTGAATAGCGGGGAAAAGCCCTATGTTCGGCTTATTCGTGCCGGCGGATCCCCCCAGGTGCGGTTCGAGAATATTAACAAAACTTCCCGGAGAAGATGGCAGGATAAAATACGGCGACTGGCCGGTGTTCGCAACTAAATACTCCCTAATCAATCGGGTTCCGAGGCTCATGCATCCTCCAGGAACTTCTTTATCGCCGCCTGGTCCGTTATCTCATAGCCGATAAACGAGAACGAGGCCGTAATCGCCGGGATGCCGATCAAATCTGGCGTGGTTTCGAGTTGCCCGGTCATGGACACGGCAAGGTAGTCAGGATTCGCGCCGGATCCGCTTTTCGCCTGGAACTCAAAGCCGTAGCTTGCGCCGTCGGCGTAGCTCGGCAACGAGAGCGCGCCCTGGAAGAGCGCGACGTTGTTCTGTTTCGTGCTCACCTGCACCGTAGGGACCGTCAGGATCGCGTCCTCATAGTCAAGCTCGTTTACGTTGCACGCGAACGTGACCGAATCGAAGATATACAGGTTGCCCGATAAAATTTTGCACAGGAGGATCGGCCCGGTAAGGGGCGCGAGGGTTTGCGGGTTCACCGGTTTAGAAAAATCGAATACACCGGCGACATACGCCGCGGTTATTTCCACGGTCGCCGGGAGCACGATCGCGCCGCGCGGTAGTTTACGCATGATGCTCATGCGGCCGCCCCTTCGTCGATGTTGTAGCCCTCGAGGGTAATCTCCACGTAATCGGGCCGCATTCCGGTGTCGGCCGCCCCGGTCGCGCCGATAAGCGCCGGCACCACCGCCTGGCCGGTGAGCTCCACCAGGATCTGCGCGTTTGCAGCATACTTGTAATTGACCGGATAATTATCTCCGGGCGCGGACCCTTGCCAGCCGACGCCGAGATTCTGCATGTCCGCCGGTTGCGGTTGGAAAATACGCTGGATACCGCCCGCCGTTTGCCGAAGGTTACTCAACAAAGCATCGACCGGCGCTTCGGGCCACACCTTGACATTTCCGGAGGCGATATAG
>JBEKXN010000082.1:0-1614 GCA_049511835.1 Verrucomicrobiota bacterium
CACGTGTCACGTGTCACGTGTCACTTTTCTACGGTCTGGCCTTGTTCTTCTTCGCGCTCGGCCTCATGGCCAAACCGATGCTGGTCACGTTGCCGTTTGTGATGTTGCTCCTGGATTACTGGCCGCTCGGCAGATTTTCGGATTCAAAGAACGCCCCCGCTCCGGCCCCTCAATCCTTCCATCTCCGCGGCGCGCCACAGCGCCGCTTCGGCGCGACGGCGACAACCCTCAACCATCTGTTCTTCGAGAAATGGCCGTTCTTTTTGCTGACCAGCGTTTCCTGCCTCATCACTTTTCTGGCGCAGCGCGGCGGGGAGGCGGTCGCCTCGCTGGAAATCGTTCCGCCAGCCCTCCGCCTGGAAAACGCGCTGACGGCTTGCACGCTGTATCTCCTGAAAACCATATGGCCGGTGAATCTGGCGGTCCTTTACCCGCTGCCCCGGGTGATCCCCTGGTTTGCCGCCCTGGCCGCCGCGGCGGTTTTGATTTTCCTTTCGGCCGCCGCCTGGCGGACGCGCAAACGCAGTCCGTATGGGCTGGTCGGCTGGCTGTGGTTTTTGGGCGCGCTGGTGCCGGTCATCGGTCTGGTGCAGGTTGGCGGCGCGGCCATGGCGGACCGCTATACGTATTTCCCGCTCATCGGGGTGTTCCTCGCCGTCGCGTTCGGCATCCGTGACCTGGCAAACCGGTTTCACTTTCCGAAACCTGCCGTCATCGTCGCCGCCGTTCTGGTTCTTGCCGGCTGTTTGGTCCTCACCGAAAATCAGCTGCGTTACTGGCGCGACAGCGAATCGCTCTTCATCCACGCGCTGGCGATGACGAAAGACAATTACCTCGCGCATCTCAACCTGGGCACCGTATTTCAAAATGAAGGCCGATTGAACGAGGCCCTGGCCGAATATCGTGAAGCGGCACGGTTGTCCCCCGGTTATTTCCGCGTGCACAGCAACCTCGGCAGTGTGCTGGACGACCTGGGCAGGCCGGAGGAGGCCTTGGCCGAATATCACCTGGCTTTGCGGCTCAGATCAAATTTTCCAAAGCTGCACGACGGTCTGGGCATCGTGCTGGTCGAACTCGGACGTTTCGACGAGGCCATGAATGAATTTGCCGAAGCTGCGCGCCTTGAGCCGGATTACCCGTGGCCGTATTTCCAAATGGGCAAGGCGCTGCTCGGACAAGGCCGCGATGCCGAAGCCATCGACAAGCTCCGTGAAGCCCTGCGCATCAACCCGGACAATTATCAAATCCTCGCCTACGTTGCCCGCGTGCTGGCCGCCAATGAAAAACCGGGGGTTCGCGACGGCCAAACCGCACTGGTGTATGCCGCCCGGGCGAACGTTTTGAGCGACGGCACACTGCCGTTCGTGCTCGACGCGCTGGGCATGGCCTGTGCCGAGACCGGCCGCTTCGACGACGCGCAGGAGGCCATTGAAAGAGCCATAAAGATTGCGACCGCTGCAGGCCGGAAGCAGGATGTCGTGACCATGCAGCAGCGATTGCGGCTTTACCAGAACCATCAGCCCTGGCGGGAGTCTTTTTTGTCCACCAACCCCCGGCCAGGGGACCTGCCAAAATATTAACCGGCATCTCTGTCCTTGCCGTGGGGACAAAATC
>JBEKXN010000083.1:0-1506 GCA_049511835.1 Verrucomicrobiota bacterium
CTATGCTGTGATCGAAAAAGAAAGCTCATGGGATCCGGCGGCAACCAATGCCGGACATTGCGGGCTTATCCAATTCGGCGACGATGCCGCGCAGGCGATCGGCTACAACTCCGCGGCGGACCTCGTATCACAAAACGGCACGATCGAGGCGCAGCTGCAAGGCCCGGTTTTGGCCTATTACTCCACGCCGCCAAACGAGGCGCCGTTCCAATCGTTTTTTGACTTCTGCCTTGCGACCGTGCTCCCGTCCTATCGGGGATCGGTGCCATCGACGCCCTGGCCGGCGTCGGTCGCACAGGGCGGGTATCAAACGCTTGCGGATTACTCGTCGGACGTCGCGCGCAATATGCCGGGCATAACCGTAGGGCAGGCCATCGCGGCGGCGACTATTGCGGCCGGCGTTATTGCGGTTTTAATCGGCGCGCGAAATAACCATTAACCCTGCGGGAGGAGTATGTACACGGATCCGGATTGCTCGAAAGACTGCACGCGCTGTTCCATGCGCTGCAAAAGCCGGCGGGATGCGCATAAAAAATATTGGGTTATTACCGAAAAGCTGAAGGTTCCGGCGGTCCAGCTTAACCTTTTCGCCGACAAAATAAACGACGAATATCACGAACAGCCCGGCCGCATGAAGGCAAACGTGATGACCTACTCGGAGTTCAAAAAAAGGAACTATCCCAATGCATGAGACTCCCCTGATGGATGACCCGACGCTTGCTTTCAACGTCCGGGAGGGCGACGATACCCTTGTCGATTTTCCCGAACTGCAGGAGTTTGTTGACGGTTTGGGCTTTGTCACTCCCAAAAACCCGTGGCATGCCTACCTGCACCGCGTTATCGACAAGGACACGAAGCCGAAGTTCCTGAAGAGCTATACATCGGAATTTCCCCTCCTCGACGATATTGCCGAGATCTGGGGAACCGGGACATACCAGCTGACGGTCGAGGCGAAGAAGCGAGACAGCGTGACCGGGGACAAACACAAGAAAAAAGTGTATACGTTCGAAGTCGATGGCACGTATTGGGAGCACATGCGCGAAAAGGAGGCCATCGAATCCGAGCCGAGCGGATCCGCGCCGGCGATCGATACGCTTACCGTCGCCATGAACTTGACAAAACAGATACACGATATGACGGTTGACCTCTGGCGGCAAACGATCGGCAACAATGCGGCCGTGCAGACGTCGCCGATAAAACAATTTCGCGAGGTATTGGGAATGGCGCAGGAGGTGAATGACCTTATGGGCGGTACCGACGAAAGGATTGCCGACGCCCCGGACGGAACGGCGGTTTATAAGATGCAGCCGGGGCCGCGATCGATCCCGGCGCCAGGCCCGGCTATCCCGTCCTGGTTGAAGGCGATCATAACGCAGATCGAACCCTTTGTCCCTACCATTACGGCGGCGCTGAAGCTGCCGCCGGCGATAAGCAAATTGGCGATAGAGCCAATGATCGCCCTCATTAAGAGCCAGCCGGATTTCCAGAAGGTTTCCGGGGATCCGG
>JBEKXN010000084.1:0-1420 GCA_049511835.1 Verrucomicrobiota bacterium
GCTCAGCCGCGCAAATATGATCGTAGCATCGCCGCCGTGCGATGACTTTTCCCGCTGGGATCAACCTTGGCCGAACGTCGTCAAGAATAGAAAGCAGCCGGATCTTTCGTTGTGGCGTGCAGCCGAGCGCATCGCCTCAGAGGCCGGCAGGCCGCTGATAATCGAGAATGTTCGCGGCGCACAGAAATTCATGGGCACAGCAAAAGCTCACTTTGGCAAACAGTATCTATGGGGCGACGTGCCCGCATTGTTACCAATTGTCGATGGCCCCAATTACGGCCGCCAAAAACAGAGCTTGTCATCGACGCGGAAAGCCGAGCGCGCGGAGATTCCGTTCCCGCTGGCCCAGCACATCGCCCGCGTGTTCAAGCCCTGACCGGGTTTACCAGCGCGGCGCAAGCCGTGCGGCACAATTCAGCCTTAGTACCTTCTGCCCATTGACCGATTCAAACTGATTTCTGAAAATCAGGGCATGTTAAAGCACCCTTCACAAGTAGTAAATTCCATCATCAGCAGAATGCGGGATGCGGTTGAGGTGCATCAGCCGTACTCTCAGATTGTTGATCGCACGCGCCTCCGTCGCGCGCTGGTTTCCGAACAGGTTGCGAACGCCCGAAGGGACGCAAGCCGTTTCGGGAGGCGAGCATGGACCCGCTAGGCGCACCCTGGAAACTCTCCGGCCCGTTTGACGCAGAAGCTACCGTTTTGATCCTGACCGACAACGATTGGGAAATCTGCGAATGTGTTCCGATCACCGACGAGTGGACCGAAATCGAAATGCTCCGCGTGCGCATGATGGCAGCCGCTCCCGAATTGCTCGAAGCGTTGCAATTTGCACGCAGAGGATTAGAATCCGCTATTTATCATGCGACGGGCGATTTTTACGATACGGCATCCGAACGGCTGGCAGCCATCAAGGAATATGTCGTAATAAAGACGATTGACGCCGCGATTGAGAAAGCCACCGGGGGACGACCCGACACGACCGACCCGCAGACGCCGCCGCCGGGTCGCCAAAAAAAGAAGAATGTATGACCCTCTACGCCGTAGAACTCAAAGTAATCGGAACCTTCAGCTCGTATTTGATGGCCGATTCTCAGGAAGACGCTGAACAGGAAATCCGCCGGCGCGCCGCGCAACTTGAACCAGATTCAATCGTGTTCGATTCTACCGCTTACCGGATGGAAAAATGCGCGCATTGCGGAGAGGAACACTTTGGCCCGGCGTGCAAGCCCGGCGATGCTTCGCGCATGAAACCGGCGGGCGAGCTGCTCCGACCGAGTTGGGAAAGGGCGCAACTATGACCCCCGGCCCGTGGCTGGTGGAAGCTGTTTCGGATGCCGTCCGCATAACGGCCCGCATTCCTTCGAAAGACGGAATGAGTCGAAAACCGGGAGGCGTCAAGATCATTCTCGCTCGG
>JBEKXN010000085.1:0-1395 GCA_049511835.1 Verrucomicrobiota bacterium
TGTCTGCGGGTTTGCGGGACATTCTTGTCCCGTGATTGATCAGCACGAAAGAGGCGACTGGAAAGTCGCCTGAACCCGCAGGCTGGAAAGCCTGCGCTACGTAATAACTGGAAACGCCCTAGCCTTCACGCTCCTTTACGGGGTTGAGTGTTGAGCGTTGAGTGTTGAATGTTGGAAAATTCTTAAACCCTCAACTCCCTGGCGCGGCGACTTGTCTCGGCGAAGCAGTGCGAATACGGAAGCGGAGCGGAGACGGCCCAACCAACAACCCTCAACCTTCAACCAACCTTCAGCTATTCCACGTCCTCGCCCAGTTCGACGTTCCAATAGGCCAAGTCAATGAAATGCTTCCAACTGTCGTGCCGGTGCAGGCTGAAATTGATCTGCACAAACGGACGCCATTTCGGGCGCTTGGGCTTGCGGACGAGGTGCATGCCGGCTTCCTGCGGCCGGCGGTTGGCTTTCTGCGTGTTGCATTCGACGCAGGAACAAACAATGTTTTCCCAGGTCGTCGGCCCGCCGCGGTCGCGCGGAATGACGTGGTCCAGGTTCAAATCCTTCCGGTCAAACACGCGCCCGCAATATTGGCAGGTGTTCCTGTCCCGCTCAAAAATGTTGTGGCGCGTGAACTTTACTTCCTTCTTGGGCAGCCGGTCGTAAACAAACAGCAGAATGATTCGCGGCACGCGGATGCGGAAGGATACCGTGCGGACGGATTCCTCCTGCGGCGCGTTTTCGGAAATGTTGCGCCATTCCTGAAAATTGAAGGTGTTAAACGAGCCGTCCTTGGCGTTGACGACCACCTGCGCCTGGCCTTGAAACAACAGTGTGAGCGCGCGGCGGGCGGTGCAGACGTTGACCGCCTGCCACAACCGGTTCAACACAAGCACATGCTGGTTTAGCGCGGTGTTCATGGCGCTGATGGGAAAAAATAACAAAATCGCCGGGGCAGGTCAATGCCGTGAAGGAGACAATGCAAACAAAGGAGCGCCGGTCTCCGACCCGGCACAAAGCGCAGTGGGAAAACATCCAATATCCAACATCGAAGTTCCCATTCGTGCTTTTCCACAATTGGATGTTGGGCGTTGGCTGTTCGATGTTCCAATAAGCAACGCCGGGCACGGTCGGCCTAAGGTTTTGGCGGCAGGGGTTCGTGATAGGGCTTGCCGGCACGGTAGAGTTCGAGCAATTGCCGGTTTTTCGCCGCCACCGCCGTCAAACCGGCGGTGGTGGCAAGCTGCTCCGCCTTTTCCGCCGTGGTCACCGCTTCCGGAAAACGGCCGGCTTCGGCATAGGCGGCGGCCAGCGTCCCGAGGAACAAGGGTTCGCCATGATGAGTCAGCTCACACGCGCGTTCGGCCAAACCGACCGCCTCGGCCCCATTGCGCAGTTCGG
>JBEKXN010000086.1:0-1381 GCA_049511835.1 Verrucomicrobiota bacterium
CAATATCCCTGCCAGCAAAATCGCCAGAACAATTTTAGGTCTCATAATTTCAGGATGCCGCCAGAATAAACAACGAAGCCAACATACGCAACCTCCGTAAAACCCGGGAACCGAAGTTGTGCCGGGGCGGTGCTCGCCGTTCCGTTCAACTTCGGTTTTCGAGTTAAGACTTCACATCACACAAAAAAACGCCGGCGGCTGCCAGCCAATAAAAAAACTGGTTCGATACAGAAAATCCGTATCGAACCAGCGTTAACTTGACGATTGATTAATCCAGATATGAATTCACACCTTTTCCTTTGCCACTGGCGCTG
This sequence comes from Verrucomicrobiota bacterium, assembly GCA_049511835.1. Taxonomy (GTDB): domain Bacteria; phylum Verrucomicrobiota; class Verrucomicrobiia; order Limisphaerales; family UBA11358; genus UBA11358. Next base: position 315 of record JBEKXN010000086.1, read on the forward strand.
ATGGTGCCACTGACTGTCGTATTGTCGCCGACGTCAAGAAAATACTGATCGCCCTGATAGGGGAATGTGGCTGATTCCTGGTCGCTCCAACCGGTGCCATCACCACTGGCATTCCATGATTCTTTGAACTTCTGCGTGTCTCCGCCAGGGCCCGAAAGATCCGTGTAATTGAGATAGTAGTCGTTGTCGTAGAGTGTATAATCGGCACTGTACCATTCGGTCCAATTTTCGGAACCCGGGTCGGCTTCAATGTAATATCCATTGTAGGCACCGGGTGCGCCATGGAAGTCCACTGTAAAATACGCATCGGGAATGTAGTCGGCATCAAAAAGGACATTGGTTCCGGTTTTATCCAAAACCAAAACGTCACCATCCCATCCTTGACTCCATCCCACCACTAATTTCGCGCTTTTCCATGGATTCACGGTCCGATCCGCGCCGTCCCACCCCGCGAACAAGTCCAGCAATTGTTTATTGCCGATCTTGGCCTTCTTGGTTGTATATGTATACTTGCTGCCGGAGACGGTGAGTTCGTTGGTGATGATGGTTGCTGAAACGTTCAGCTTGCTGTAATTGGTCACTGAGCTAATAGTCGCCTTGGCGCTGGAAACGCCCAAGACAAACGTGGCCGCAGTGGCTAGAATTGCTAATTTGGTCAGTTTCATATCGGTTCTCTCTTTTTTGTTTAACTTCTCTTTTGTTTGATTGTTTAAACTTTTGAGTCGTTCCTGCTTCAGCCTACCCGCTGAATTTGTTAAAGGTTGGTGGAAACGGCTGTTTTTGTCAACAAAGAATTATGATGTTGCCGGCGGTTGAGTTCGTCTCGACACTGCCTTGGGAACGAAGATTTCGTCCCGATTGGGAGGTCGGCCGGGGCACCGGAACTGGTGAAACGCGTGGGCGCGTTTGTGAAGTCGCTGGTGTCGGCGGTGAAGATTTAGCCAACCGCCCTTGGTTCCGCGGTTGTAATTATTGATTCTGGCCGGCGGTTGAATTCTGGTCGGAGGAAGATTGCGTTCCGGATTGTGAACCTTGGTTGCCGGCGCGCATTTGCATTCGCGCCTCCC
>JBEKXN010000087.1:0-1302 GCA_049511835.1 Verrucomicrobiota bacterium
GACGCGACACAAACCAGTCAAGACCTGCTGAAACATTTCCAGGCCACTGACTATTTCACGATTGTACATGTCGCGGAAAACTATCACGACGTCATCCGGCAGATTGACCGGAGCGCCTGCACGGTGGCCGTGGTGGTGCCGCCCCAATTTTCGGAAGAACTCCACTCACGCGGGCAGGCCCCTGTGCAAGCGCTGCTCGATGCCAGCGACAGCAACACCGCCAGCATTGGTATGGGCTACGCGCTGAGCATCATCCAAGCCTACTCCCAAGACATACAGATCGAATGGCAGCAGCGCAACGGCCTGCCGCCTGTAACCCCCAACGTCACCTTCCAGCCACGGACATGGTTCAATGAGGACTTGGAAAGCATGGCCAATATTGTGCCCGGCGTTGTGGCCATGGTGATGGCCGTAGTGGGCGCATTCCTGACCTCGCTGACCATCGCGCGGGAGTGGGAGCGCGGCACCATGGAACAGCTCATCGCCACACCCGTGGGCAAGCTGGAAATTCAGACCGGAAAGCTGATTCCCTATTTTGTCATCGGAATGATGGATACAGCGCTGTGCGCCGGTGCGGCGGTCTGGTGGTTTGACGTTCCCTTCCGGGGAAGCTGGACGGTGCTGTTTGCTTGCTCGGCGCTGTTCCTGATTGGGGTGTTGTCACTGGGGTATTTTTTCTCGGTCACGGCCAAATCCCAGCTCGGGGCCAGCCAGTTGGCCCTGCTGGTGACGCTGTTGCCCACATTTCTTCTTTCCGGTTTTATCTTTCCCATCGATCAGATGCCCGTCTTCGTGCAGTGGATCACGCGCATCTTGCCGGCGCGTTATTACGTTTCCATCCTGCGCAGTATTTTTCTCAAGGGCACGGCGGTGCGGCTTTTAGTGGGAGACATCGTGGCCTTAGGGATTATTGCCGCGCTGCTGATCATAATGGCCACACGCGCGTTTCAAAAGAGGCTGGAATGAAATTCGTCTCCTCACTCCGACGCATCGGCAACATGGTCAAGAAGGAATTCATCCAGACGCTGCGGGACCCGCGCATGCGCTTTCTGCTCTTTGGCCCGCCGGTCATTCAAATGTTCGTTTTCGGTTACGCGGCCACGTTGGATGTAAAAAACGTGGCGCTGTCCGTGCTCGATTTGGACAATACGCAGGAGAGCCGCGAGTTGGTGGCGCACTTTTCCGCCAGCCGTTATTTTCACCTGAACGAATATGCCGCTCGGCGCGCAGACCTCCGCGAAGGCCTTGACCGCGGCGATTTCCTGGCGGCGCTGGAAATCGATTCCGGCTTCGCCCAGCGCC
>JBEKXN010000088.1:0-1249 GCA_049511835.1 Verrucomicrobiota bacterium
GTATAAGAGATGAAAAAACTGTTCTGCACGTTGTCATACGAATGAAATCCTTGACCACGCGAGAGCGAAAAGTTGGCATCGGCGCTCCACCGGTTGTTGATTTTGTATTGCACTTCGCCAGCCGGCCTGAGTGTCTGCGCAAACCAGGAAACCTGGCCGTTTGCCAAAATACTCGGCTCTTGCACACGCCAGGACCGGATGTAGTCGGCCAAAACCGCCACCTTTAGGTTCTTTCCGAACTGGTGTTGCAGACCCCCCGACATAAGCGTCGAGTAGAACTCGCGGATCAGGGGGCTGAACGTCAGGTCGCGGACCGAGTATGCCGTGATCAACTGCGTGTGTCCCCAGGGCCGCCCGACCGTGAATTGGATGCGCGCGCCGACTTCGCTGGAGCTGAGATTCTGGTCCAAAAAAGGTCCGGACTCGTGAAAAGCGCTGCCTTGCACCGCCAGCCAGTTTCCGAACGAGTTGGAGGAGAAGTAGGCGAACTCCCGGAACAAGTTCTGGTTCATCTGCACCGGCGACTCCTGGTCGCGCCGCAACGTGAACTGAATTCCAGAGTTGAATGCAATCGTGTTTCGTCCGATGTGCAGAACCGGATTCAAAGCACCATTGAAGTTGTAGTCGTAGGTATCGCGGTTGAAAATCAGCCCCTCATTGGGAAAGGCAAACTGACCGCGCGCATTGCGCACCTGGAAAAAGCCGCTGATTAACGGCATGCCTTCCTGGTGAACGCGAAAACCATTGGTCCAGACGGTCTCCAGCGAGTTGAAGGGACCCGGCAGGTTGGTTGGGCCGGCCCCGTTGGCGAGCGCGTTCAGTTGATAAACCGTGGAGTCATCCACCAGGCCGTGCATGTCGAAATCACTATCGACAGTGATTTTTTTGGTTACCCGTATGCCCTCTTGCCCCGCCGTCTCCTGCATGGAGCGCTGCGCAATTTCATCGCCGCCGCCCAGTTCGCTGGCATGAGCAAAAGCAAGCATGGCCCGGCTGTTATCATGCCGCTGGCGGTAGATGTTGCCCATCGTCAGCGAATAGTCGTAATTATCCTTGAAAGTTTCAGGGTTTCCGATGGCGGCCAATGCGTTCTGCGCCTGCTCCGTCTGTCCCTGAGCGACAAAAGTGTTGGCCATGCCGAGCGCGACCACCTCGTCGGCTGCACCGGCCGTCTTGGCACGCTGGAAATACCTGGACGCGAGATCGAAATCATTCATCGCGAGCAGCAGGTTGCCGGCTTCGATCAGGT
>JBEKXN010000089.1:0-1069 GCA_049511835.1 Verrucomicrobiota bacterium
CGTGCCGCAATTCCTCTCCGATCACCCCGACCCGGGCGACCGCGCCCAAAGCATACAAAAAGTCATCGCCAGATTCCCGCCCAAAAAGTATGTCCTCGACAGTCCGCAGTACCAGCAGGTTCGCCAGGATGCGCTCAAGGTTCATGCCTATAGCGCGCGGGAAATTGCGCAACGGCAGCGAAGCGGCGGCGGAACGTTGAGTAATGAGGCCAGGGCCGCCGACATTAGTCTGTCGGGCGGAATGCGCCAGTTGAACCAGCCCGGGTTCAGCATCTCCTACCCGGCCAATTGGCAGGTGACGGGAGATAGCCAGGGCAACTCGATTGTCATCGCCCCGCCATCCGGAATTACGCGCGACCAGATTGCCTATGGCGTTTCTATCGGCACCGCGCAAGGCAACAACGGACAGTCTTTCGACCAGATCACGCAGGAAATCCTCAGCACATTGCAACGCAACAACCCGGACATGCGGACGATCGGCACTCCAAAACGTATCCGGGTGAACGGCCTTGCAGGAAGATCTGTGGATTTGATCGGGGTTTCACCGATACAGTTTCAGCCAGGCCAGCCGGTCGAAGAGCATGACTGGCTGGTGGCGCTGCCGCGCTCCGACGGTTCGGCGCTGTTCGTGGTCTACATTGCGCCCCAGCAGGATTTCACCAAACTGCGGCCTACGTTCGAAGAAATGCTGCGTTCGCTTCAGATGCGGTAACGGCGACATCGGCAGGCCGTGCGGGGTAACTGGTGATAAGGGGCGTAGCTGTTGAAAAAGTCCGTTTTGCCGAAATCCGGCTCAAAATGGGTGACCAGAAATGTATCCGAAGTCGGAGAAAATCGTTTATAGGGCTTCCTAGAGCGACGTTTTTTCGGCGCAATTTCCGCGAGCGACTTTTTCAACAGCCACGCCGGCCTTCGTCGCGGCGCAACGGGCTCGTCGAAAAGTGGAGGCGCTGTTTGCCGAACTCAAGAACCAGATCGGACTGCGTCGTTTGCGCCTGCGTCGAATGAGATTCGTCCGGGAACAGTTCTACTTGGCCGCCACGGTCCAGAATCTCAAACGGTTGGTGCG
>JBEKXN010000090.1:0-1061 GCA_049511835.1 Verrucomicrobiota bacterium
CAGTTCCAACAGTTCCTTGGGCGGACAGTTGATTTTGGAGACACATTTCGTCGCGCCGGCCTTCCACGCATCCTGAATCAGGTTGGTCAAATAGGTGTTCGAAAAAACAATGATCGGCAGTTTGGAAAAGTCCGCTTCGCTGCGAATTTGCTTGATGACTTCGACACCTGACATTTTGGGCAGCACAAGGTCAAGCACGATGGCATCGGGCTGGAACGTGCGCATCGTCTTCAGGCCCGTCTCGCCGTCAAGCGCGATCTCGGCCTGATAACCTTCCACGACAAGTTTGTTTCGATAAACATTCGAAACAATCTTATCATCTTCGATAATGAGGATTTTTTTCATGAATGAGCAGCGTCCGGCGGCGGCGCGGCGGGATTCAACTGCGTCGCCAGAAAATTTTGAATGAGTTTGAATTCGCGCGCGGCATCTTCGTAAACCTGCGCGGCGGTGGTCAGCGTGCCGGAAGCGCCCTGTTTTTCCAATTCCCGGAGCATTGGCACGAACCGCGTCATGCCCAGCGTGGCACTCGCGCCCGCGCAACTGTGCGCCACGCGGCGGACGTCGTCGGCTTTGTTCGCGCGCACGGCGGCTTCCAGTTGCGCCAATTGCTGGCTGGTCTGTTTGAAAAACAAGTCAACCAATTCGCGTATGCTGTCCGCATTGCCGTCGGTCAAGTCATTCAAGCGGTCCATCTCCACCGGCAGTACTTCAACGGCGGGCGCGGGCGCGTCGGCTTTGGGTGGGGGCGCAGTTGGTGCCGCCGGGGTCATTTCGTCTTTAATGCTGGGGTCTTTTTTCATAAATGAACAGTGGCTGGCGTCGGCGCGGCGGAATTTATCTGTGCCGCCAGAAAATCCTGAATGAGTTTGAATTCGCGCGCGGTGTCTTCGTAAACCTGCGTGGCGCTGGTCAGCATGCCGGAAGCGCCTTGTCTTTCCAATTTACGGAGCAGCGGCACGAACCGCGTCATGCCCAGCGTGGCGCTCGCGCCCGCGCAACTGTGCGCCACGCGGCGGACATCTTCGGCTTTGTTCGCGCGCACGGCGGCTTCCAGTTGC
>JBEKXN010000091.1:0-1025 GCA_049511835.1 Verrucomicrobiota bacterium
TAAGCTGTCATGCTGAGCGAAGCGAAGCATCCCCGCAGTTTCACGGAGAAAACAACTGCAGAGACCCTTCGCTGCGCTCAGGGTGACACACCATCGGCTGTTTCACTTTCTTCGGTAACGCAACACTAGAGCCGAGTTTCGATTTGCGATTTTCGGTTTTCGAATTTCGATTTTCGCTTTTCGGCTCCACCAATCGACAATCGGCAATGAGGAGTCGTCAATGCATTGCCCGCCGCCACCGTCCATTGGAGCCGAGTTTCGAATTTCGAATTTCGATTTTCGCTTTTCGATTTTCGATTTTCGGTTTTCGAATTTCCGCTCCAGCAATCGTCAATCCATTGCCCCATCCATCTCGGCAACAATCGCATCCGCGGCAGCGACCGGATCAGGCGCGCCGGTAATCGGCCGTCCCACAACCAGATAATCCGCTCCCGCTACGATGGCGCTCGCCGGGGTCGCAATGCGAGCCTGGTCGTCAGTGGCGGCGGAGGCGGGCCGAATCCCTGGTGTAACTATCAAGAACCCGGGGCCGCACGCCTGTCGAATGGCGGAGATTTCCCGCGGCGAGGCCACCACGCCATCCAGTCCTGCACTTTGCGCCAAGCGAGCCAGCCGGAGCACAGCTTCGACCGGCATTCCTGAAATGCCCAACTCCTCGAGGTCCTGGCTTGCGAGGCTGGTCAGGATGGTTACCGCCAGCACCCTTGGGCGCGCTTCATCCCCGACCGCAATCCCGGCGGAGCCCGGCATCCGTCGGCTGACGGATTGCACGGCGGAGCGCGCTCCTTCGAGCGCCGCTTCCATCATTTTCCGCCCACCCGATGCGTGGACGTTCACCATGCTGACCCCAAGTTCCGCAGCTTCGCGGGCCGCCGCCCGCACAGTGTTTGGGATGTCGTGGAATTTAAGGTCGAGGAAAACCCTATGGCCCGTGGTTACGAGGTAACGGACCGGCACGGGGCCTTCGGCGGTGAAAAGTTCCGAGCCCACTTTGAACATTCCTGCATGGCCCTGCAGCCTTTCCG